>CAVYLT010000042.1:0-3146 GCA_963769335.1 Nitrospirota bacterium
TCTTTGTACTGCTTGTTCGAGTTTGCATGGTTCGTGTCCACAATGATCGCGGGATTGGCGAAACCCCGCTCCTTGTAAATTTTTGCGACCCTGATCAGGTCCTCGTAGTGATAGTTGGGGATGCTCTGACCGAACTGGTTCACCGCGCCCCTCAGGATGCAATGGGTGAGCGGGTTGCCCGACGTCTTCACCTCGAAACCGTTGTAGCTGAACACGTGCGGCGCCTGGGACGCATGCACTGCGTTGAACATCACATCGTAATCGCCGGAGGTCGGGTTTTTCATGCCGACCGGGATGTCCAGACCGCTGCAGGTGAGACGGTGCTGCTGGTTCTCGACGGAGCGGGCCCCCACGGCAACATACGAGAGGACGTCTTCGAGGTAGGCATAGTTGTTGGGGTAGAGCATTTCGTCCGCTGCGGGAAGGTGGGACTCCTTGAGCGCCCGGATGTGCATTGTCCGGATTGCCTTGATTCCCTCGACGATGTTCGGCTCCTTCTTGAGGTTGGGCTGGTGGGCCATGCCCTTGTACCCGATGCCCGTGGTGCGCGGCTTGTTCGTGTAAATCCGTGGAATGATGACGATCTTGTCCTTCACCTCGTCCTGAACCCCGGCCAGCCTCGCGATATAATCGCACACCGCGTCTTCGTCATGGGCTGAGCAGGGTCCGATGATGAGGACGAGTTTGTCCACCTCGCCCGTAAGCACGTCGAGAATCTCCCGGTCCTTCTCCTTCTTGATCTTCTTCAATTCCGCGGAAAGAGGAAGTTTCTCGATGATCTCCTTCGCCCTGGGTATCGGTCGGACGTATTCGAACCCCATAATTTTTCTCAGCCTCCTTATTGCAACCATCCTTGTCTCTGCGTGAGCAATTCGCAGTATAAAAGCAGGCCCTACCTAAGTCAAGCCAAAAAACCGCTTCCCGCGGCCCTTTCCTTTGGCAGAACCGGCTAAAAAACATCTGGTTTTTTTCACCATAATATTGTATAAAAGGCATGCCATGGCAAAAAAGTTACCTGCAAAAAAAGGGAAAGGCAACAGGTTCGACCGCTGGATATTCGCCGGAATTATTATTTCCCTCGTTTTGATCGTACTCGCGCTCTGGGGCCCGCTGCGCAAATTTCGATCGACGGCGGTTCACCGGCAGGTCAGGCAGCAGGTAGCGCCTCCCCTGGCAAAACCATTGTCACAAAAACCCTCACTGCCGGCGGCGAAGCAAGGCCATTTGAAACAGGAAAAAGGACCGGCGCTGTTCGGGGGGGCCCAACCGCTGCAAACCGTCCGGGTGGCCATCGTGATCGACGATCTGGGGCAGGACCTCAAGCAGGCCCGGGAGATCGTTTCGCTGCCCGCAAAGATCACCTTCGCCGTCATGCCGGGATTGGCCCAATCGAAAAAAGTGGCCGAGTTGGCGAAGCAGAATAATCGCGAGGTACTGCTCCACCTGCCCATGGAGTATCGGAGTAAGAACGGAAAACCCGCTCCCGGCATGCTTCGTTCCGACATGACTCCCATGGAATTTCTCACGACCGTGAGCGACGACGTCGAATCGGTGCCCGGGGCTGACGGCATCAACAATCATGAGGGTTCCGCTCTCACGGAAAACAAGGAAGCAATGAAGTTTCTGATGGCGGAACTCAAGGCCCGCAACCTGATGTTTCTCGACAGCTTCACGAGCCCAAATAGCGTAGCCTATGCCACGGCAAAAGAATTCGGACTGAGGTCGGGAAAACGCGATGTGTTCCTGGACAACGACAGCAACAACCCTGCCTCGATTCGCCAGCAGCTTGACGAACTTGTCGAGATCGCCCGGAAAAACGGCAAGGCCATCGGCATCGGACATCCTCATCCCGCAACCATCAGCGAACTGCGGAAGTGGCTCACGGAGACAAAAACGTCGGGCGTCGAAATCGTACCGGTGTCGAAGCTCATGAACTGAAAGGGTCCCGGGTGCAGGGTACAGTAAGAAAAGACAAGTTCCTTCACCGGCCCCTGGACCCTGGCCCCTATCCCCGCCGCTAAATCCTATGCTCACCCTCGGAATAGAAACCTCATGCGATGAAACCGCCGCGGCCGTGCTCCGGGACGATAAGGTACTGTCGAACGTCGTTTCCTCGCAGATCGACATCCACAAGAAATACGGCGGCGTCGTGCCTGAACTCGCTTCGCGGGAACACCTGAGAAACATCATGCCGATCATCCGCGAGTCCCTTGCCGCCGCTTCGGTCTCCCTCAAGGACATCGGTCTCATCGCAGTCACCTATGCGCCGGGCCTGATCGGCGCGCTGCTCGTCGGCGTGTCCGTTGCAAAAGCCATCGCCTACGCGCAGGACATCCCATTCATCGGCGTGCATCACGGCGAAGGGCACATCCTTGCTGCGCACATTGAATATCCCGGCATCGGTTATCCGTATGTAGCGCTCCTGGTGTCCGGCGGGCATACGGCGCTCTATCACGTCAAAGGGCTCGGCGAATACCGCCTGCTCGGCCAGACCCGTGACGACGCCGCAGGCGAGGCTTACGACAAGGTCGCGAAGCTCCTGGGTCTTGAATATCCCGGCGGACCGGTCCTCGACCGCCTCGCCCGGGAGGGCAACGCCGGCACGGTGACGTTTCCGCGCGGCCTTCTTGCGGGTTACGACTTCAGCTTCAGCGGCCTCAAGACCGCGGTCAGGAACCACGTTGCGCTCTTCCTGAGCAAGGACAAAGGCATGGACCCGGCGCTTAATATCAAAGATGTCGCGGCAAGCTTTCAGACCGCGGTCGTCGAGACGCTCGTCGAAAAAACCGTGCTCGCGGCGTTGGAGACCGGAGTGGACAAGATCGTCATTGCTGGCGGCGTGGCGGCAAACAGTTCTCTCAGAAAAAGAATGGACGAGGAAGCGGCAAAAAAAGGCATCTCCCTCCGCTTGCCGGGCATGGGCCTCTGTATTGATAATGCGGCGATGATCGCTCTTGCCGGGTACCTCCGCTTCAAGCGGGGCGAACGGTCAAGCCTGGATCTGAACCCCCGGCCGACCATGCCGCTGTGACATTTGTCAAAAATAGTTCTTGCTATTTCCAGATAATCCTGTATTATACCGGTCGACTGTTTAACAATGCGGCAGGATTTGACTGATATCCCCTCTGCCCTTCATATCATCGATC
>CAVYLT010000043.1:0-16284 GCA_963769335.1 Nitrospirota bacterium
TCGAGATCACCAAGGTCCAGGAGATCATTCTGCTGGGCGAGATCACGCGCGTGCCGCAGACGCCGGATTACATCAAGGGATTGATCAATCTGCGGAGCACGGTGATTCCGGTGGTCGACCTGCGTCTTCGCTTCGGCCTGCCGGCGCGAGGAGCCGACCGACGAAACGCGCATCATGGTGGTCAACGTGCGCGGCAAGACGCTCGGCATCATCGTCGACGCGGTGAGCGAGGTGCTTGCGGGTGTCGCAGGATCAGATCGTCCCGCCGCCGCCGACGGTCGCCGGCCTGGGCCACGAGTACCTGACCGGACTGGTCAAGCTGGACAACCGGCTGTTGATCCTGCTGGACATCGACCAGATTCTGGGCGACGACGAGGACGCCGCCGTGATGCGGCCGCGGCCGTTGCCGTAAGCAGTGACGTATTCGGCGCAGACGCAATCGCCTGCACTCGGACCGCAGGCGAATCGCCTGCATCGGAAGCACCATGGTCCGATCACCGAACTCCAACCGCCGACGCTCGGCCCTATCCGCGTCGACCCAGGTGACGGACGCGCAACTGCGCCAGTTCGCCGAGTTGATCTATCGGCGGACGGGGATTCGCGTTTCGCCGCAGAAGAAGATGCTGCTGTCGAACCGCCTGCGGCGGCGGCTGCGCGAGACGGGCATCGAGAGCTTCGGCGACTACTACCACCACCTGCGGCGGCTGCGCGCCGACGATCCCGAATGGGACGCCTTTCTGCCAGGAAATCACCACCCACGAGACGTACCTGTTCCGCGACGAGGCGCAATGGGATTGGTTCCGCAACGAGTTTCTTGGCCGAGCGCGCGGCCGCGGCGCGGCAGGGCAGACGGCCGCGATCGCTGCGGATCTGGTCGGCCGCGTGCAGCACCGGCGACGAGCCGCTCACCGCGGCCTGCTGCATCGCCGCCTGCCTGCCCGACTTCTGCGCAATGGCAGATCCACATCCTGGGCACCGACATCGGCCTCGGCGCGCTGGAGCAGGCCAAGGCGGCGCGTGTTCGGCCAGCGGGCCATGCGGCTGGTGCCCGACGACTATCGCCGCCGCTTCTTCACCAAGGCCAAAGACGCCGAGCGTCTGGCAGGCCCGGCCGATCCTGACCGACATGCTCGCCTTCCGGCAGCACAACCTGCTGGAGCCGCTTGCGCGAACGGCCGTTCGACCTCGTGTTGCTGAAGAACGTGCTGATCTACTTCGACGCGGCCTCGAAGACCACGGTGCTCGCACAACGTCCGCGCGGCGATGCGGCCGGGCGGACTGCTGATGGCCGGCACCGCCGAAGGCGTGGCCGACATGCTCCGCGATTTCCAGCGGCTCGAACCCTGGCTGTTCCGCAAACCGATCTCGCTAGGCGAGCGCGGCCATGACGAACACCGAAACGATCGCCGGCGACGACCTGCTTCGCCGGTCTGGAGGACGACTGGGAGAGCGCGTCGCACTATCTCTCGATCTTCATCGACGAGGCCCAGCAGACGCTCGACGAGTTGATCGAGGCCCTGCTGGCCCTGGAAGCGGGCGGCGGCCGCGAGAACGTCGAGCAACTGTTCATCGCCGCGCACCGCATGAAAGGCTCGGCCGCCTCGATCGGGCTTGAACCGCATCGCCAAGCTCGCCCACCTGATGGAAGACCTGCTGCAGGACCTGGTCGACAACGGCCGCACGCTGACGCCGCAGATCACCGACGCGCTGCTGTCGTGCACCGACGGGCTGCGGCAGTACGTCAACGCGCTGAAGGCGGGCCGGCCCGAGGAAGACCACTTCGACGCCCTGGCCCGAGCAACTGCTGGCGGCCGCGACCGGCGCGTTCGAGCGGCAAAGCGGTCGCGACGGCAGCGACGATCGGCGAGCACGTCGTGCCGCAGCGGACGCCCCGGACAGCACAGCCGTGGCACGACCTCGCTGGCCCGGCAGACTTGCACCAGCGGGTCGCCGCCGCGCGTGCGCGAAGAGCAGCGCGACACGGCGCTGGTCGGCCAGGTCGTCTTCGAGCCCGATCTTCCGCTGGTCGGCCTGAAAGCCCGGCTGATTGTACGACAAGCTGTCGAACCTGGGCGAGATCCGCTACCTCGATCCGCCGGCCGACGACATCGAGACCCGCGACGAGCTCGACGCCGTCGCTTCGGCGTCGTCACGGACAAATCGCCGGAAGCCGTGCGACGCCTGTTGCGGCTGGCGGGCGTCCAGCAGCATGGCGATCGAGCCGCTGGCCGGCACGCGATGCGCCGGCGGAACGCACCGCCGCCACGGGCCGCGACCGGCCAGGTCGCGCCGAAATCCGACGCGTCAAGCCCGCCGAGACCCTGCGGGTGGACATCGAACGTCTCGACCAGTTGATGAATCTTGCCGGCCAGTTGGCCATCGGCAAGGCGCGCATCGCGCAGATCGGCGAGAAGCTGAAGAAGGCCGTGGCCGGCGACAAGGCCGGTCCGCGACCTCGTCAACGACCTCTTCGAGACGATTCACCTGCTCGACCGCGTCAGCGACGGCATTCAGCAAAGCGTGATGGACATGCGGATGCTGCCGATCGGGCCGCTGTTCACCCGGTTCCATCGCGTGATCCGCGACATCACGCGCGCCAACGGCAAAGACATCCGCCTGGCGATCAGCGGCGAGAAGACCGAACTCGACAAGCGGATGATCGACGAGTTGGGCGATCCGATGATCCACATGATCCGCAACGCGGCCGACCACGGCATCGAATCGCCCGAGGCCCGCGCCGCCGCCGGGAAAGCCCCGGCAAGGCACGATCTCGCTCGACGCCTTCCATCGCGGCAGCAACATCGTCATCCGCGTGTCGGACGACGGCCGCGGCCTCGACGCCGACCGCATCCGCGCGCAAGGCCGTCGAGAAAGGGACTCGTCTCGGCCGCCGACGCCGAGGGCATGACGCCGCAGCAGATCTACCAGCTCATCTGGCTGCCGGGCCTGAGCACCGCCGAGAAGGTGACCGAGGTGTCGGGACGGTGCTGCTGAACCATGCTGCGGCAGCCGTCAACGATGCGGTCAAGTTCCGCGTCTGACCTGTCCTGGTTGTGATGAAAAAGCCCAAATTGCTTCACCTTCGCTTCCAAGGCCAATTGGAGAGCATCGGTATACAGGGAATGTCCCCATCCTTTGGTGACCTTATATTGGTCCTCCGTGTATTCGGCGTCATGAATCAGAAAATCAGCGTTTTCGGCAAAACGGAGATAGTCCCCGTACTCGCCGCCTCCGGGATGACGATGGGAAAGTTCGTTGTCCGTGAGAAAGACGAAACTCTTTTCGTCCTCCTTAAACCTGTATCCAATCCCCCGATTTGGATGACTCAGCGGAATCGGCGTGATCCTTATGGGCCCGATGGAAAACGCTTCTTCGCATACCCCGTGGGACACGATCTCGGCCTGCAGTTGCCCGAACTCTACGGGAAAATACGGGGCCATCATGGATTTTGCAAGAATGTCCCCAATGGACGGCTGAGCATAAGGGACAACCGAAGAGACTGATTTTTGTTCCTTTCATGTAGATGGGCTTGAAAAATGGAAACCCCATCAGGTGGTCCCAGTGGGCATGGGTGAAGAGCATATTGTACGTGCGCAGGTCCGACGCGAGCAGCCTGTTCCCCAGTTTCCTGAGGCCTGTGCCCGCATCAATGATGATGACATCGTTGTCCTTGCTTCTGATTTCAACACAGGTCGTATCGCCGCCGTACTTCACGTATTCTTTTCCGGATACCGGAATGGAGCCTCTGGCCCCCCAGCAGGTGATCTTCATGCTGCGGCCTCCTCACGCGGTAATAGTCCCAGCCCTTGTTGCAGCCCCATCGGTATTATTTCCCTCCCCAGTGCTCGGGATAACAGATCTCCTGGAGCGGCTTCCTCGCGGGCCCGTCCTTTTTCTCCTCTACAGGATATCCCAGCGGGAAGAGTCCTACAACCCTTATCGCGGAGGGAATGTGCAGGAGACTTTTGAGTTTTTCCTCATCGTAGATTCCCACAAACACCGTTCCCAGTCCGAGGCCCCGTGCAGCCAGCATCATGTTCTGGGCCGCAAGACCGGCATCAACAAGGTAGTAATTTTGACCCCAGATGAGGCCCGATTGTTCAGGGTCGGCGCACAGGACGATGACCACCGGCGCGTCGGCTAGGGCCTTCTTCGAGGGGTTCGACTTGTAGCCTTTGGGCGCGAAATATGATTCCACATAGGACAGCGCGCTGATCCCTTCTTTCACCGCCTTATCTTTCACGACGATCAGACGCCAGCATTGATAGTTTGCCCACGACGGAGCCATGCGGACAGACTCGAGCACTTGCTGGAGTTTCTCTTCCTCAACCGGCTTGTCGGAGTACTTGCGGACGCTTCTTCTCGTTTTCATGGCCTCGAATAGATCCATAGATTCCTCCCTCGCTGGATAATAAACAACGCATCTTTATGCTTTCGCGGGCCAGTCTCCTGTGCCGTAACAGAAGCGGTTTTAAGAGCGGCCTTGGGAACTAATTTGCTGAAACAAAGAATGGCTTAGAATAACTTGTACTTCGAATAACTGTATTAAATATTCGCCCTAAAGTCAACCACAAAGGGCGTCTGAAGGCGCATCGTTTGGCAATTACGAAGGGATGTACTGCTCGGCGGGAAGAGCGGCAAGTTTACCCGCTTCAGACTACATACTAAAATGTCCGAGACAAAAGAGCGACGCGGAGAAGGTTCTCCGCGTCCCGGGGAGGTAGCGTTAGTATTTCACTTCACGCCGCTTTTGATTGTCGTACCAACTTAGGTACAAGCTTGATTTCCACGCCAGTCAGAGCTTGAGAAACCGGACAATTTTTCTTAGCTTGTTCCGCCATCTCTTTGTACGTTTTCTCGTCGATGCCCGGTATATCGCTCTCTGTGTCAAGTTCGATGGTCTGGATCCTGTACCCTTCGCCAACCTTATCGATAGACACTTTCGCGACAGTGTGGATGTGTTTGACTGTATAACCTTTCTGCCCCAGCATCAGGGCAAAAGCCATGCTGAAGCAGCCTGCATAGGCCGCTCCGATCAATTCTTCGGGGTTAGTGCCTGCGGCATGGTCAAACCGGGAACCGAAAGAATAGTTCCCTTCGAAATAACCGCTGCCGAGCCTCACCCTGCCTTTTCCTTTTTGGTCCCCTTCCCATAGGGCTTCAGAAGTACGAACTATCATGAGAGTGACCTCCTTTTCAAAATTGGTCCGTTTTTTTCATAAATTTTTCTTCATTCTTCATACTATATTCAGTTTACCACCTGGACAAGCAAACAGGTATCAGTCAAAAGTATGCATGATCGTTGGAATCAACACGTAAAACATAGTTAAATGCATGGGCATCACAAGGAATCGAGGGACAGAACTGGTTTTTGAACGATCCTGGTGACCCGGGCTAGCCTTTGATCTCGATATGCCCGACCTCTCCTTCCTTGCCTTTAACCCGAACATCAACATCGAGGAATTGTTTCACAACCCAAATGTTCGTGAGCAAATGCCGCGTTATGCAGCTCGTTGTAAATTCCGAATCTCCGCAAGCGAGCGCGAGATAAGGCATGATCTGATCTGCAAGATGAGGATCAAGAGCGCCCCTCGATGCTGTGTACGTAAAGAAATCCTGACAGGCCTCGTCCGCGACTTCTTCAGCCCTTTTGCCGATCGCACCGAGTGCGTCAAACCCAACGGTAATGTTCTCAAACTCAGCATTCAGAAAAACAAAGGTACCTTTGCCAGGGGAGGGCGCATCGACGACTTCCATATTCGCAGCTATGCCTTGTTCCTGGAGCATATGAACAGCCCTGTTCCGTTGTCGCACGGCAATCTCTGTCGGCAAATTCGCGACTGCCGAGATACCGGACACGCGCAGTAACCTGCCGCGACTCGGGATCCTGATCGGAAGAATTTTTTCGCAGGGAACGATTCTTGCCATTACCGATCCTCCGCCCTTGGGATACCAACCCCATTTTTTGATCGCGATGTCGATCGTTGCGTTGAGCCGCGAGAGCAGCGGCAAAAAAATATATTTTAGATAATGAAACGTGGGGCTCCAGGGTACATGGGTGCCGCCGAGGACGGTGACGTTCGTCGGCTGCTCGGCAAAACAAAGCGGGAGCATGATTGTCTGGATAACGAGAGACGTGCTGCCCGCGCTCCCTTTTTTTTCAGAAACGTCGAATTGATAGTCGCCTCCGACAAGCGCACGGGGCAGAAACAGGATCGACGTAGATGAAAGCTCCGCACCTTCAACACGAGCGCGGCTGATCGCGGCCGCTGCATTAACTGCGGTCAAATGCTGCGGCTGCAGCCCCGGCTTTTTCCGAGCCTTCCGTATGTTGATGATCTCTATCGGCTTGCCGAGCGCGCATGCCAACGCCAGGGAGGTTCTCAGGATTTGTCCGCCGCCTTCACCGTAAGAACCGTCGATGCATTGGACTCCTTTTGACGGCATGTGGGACAAGGATATTTCCTCCCTGTGACTCACGAGGGACTTTAGTTGTACGGAGGTTCTTCAGATGTTCAACAGAAGAAACAAAAAAACAGCCCACCGATTTTTTTTAGTAAAAAAATGTTTTATTCTGTAAAACTAGTAAGCTCATAAAAAAATACAACTTTTAATAATATAAGCACTTATTTTAAGATATATATACCATATTATTTCAATGGCTTGACTTTTAATATTTTTTTGGTACATTTAATCATTAGCACTCTATGTGAGAGAGTGCTAATTTTATTCATCAACAACTTTTCTGAAAGAAGGAGGAGACACACATGTTAAGTACTGATTTTAGCAGGTTTGGTTTACTTGATCCCTGGCGCACTTTGGAGAAATTAAACCGCGCAGCCTCAGGGATGCTCACTCAGCCAACGAGTGAGTTTCCGGCTGTCAATGTCTGGGCCGACACTGACAAGGCCATCATTACATCGGAGTTGCCGGGCATTGATGCCGAAAAGGTGGATATTTCGGTTAATGGCAAGTCAATCACGCTAAGAGGTTCGCGAAAGTCAGAGGACGCCTGTGAAGGAGAATGCTATCATCGGCAGGAGCGATGGCACGGTCAGTTCACCAGGACTATCGACCTCCCTTATCTCATAGATACCGAGAAAGTGGAGGCGCGGTTCAATAAGGGCATTCTCCACTTAACCGTCCCCCGTGCAGAAGCTGACAAACCGAGAAAGATCGCTGTCAAGTTCGAATAGGACAAAGGAGGTTGTAACCATGACGGAGTCACCAAGGGAAATTACGAAAAAGGAGGCCAGCACGCCCGAAGGAGTGGAGCGCACGCGGCCCCATAAAGTGTATACGCCGAACGTAGATATTCTGGAACGAACGGACGAGATCGTTGTGACGGCTGATCTGCCGGGAGTGGATGAGAAATCACTGGATATTACGCTGGAAAAGAATGTATTGACGATTAACGGGCGGTTCGAATCGGAAGTGCCCGAACCGTACCGGATGGCCTATTCGGAATATGGCATCGGCGACTATCATCGCGCCTTCACGCTCTCTGACGAGGTGGACAAGGAGCGGATCCATGCAACAATAAAGAATGGCGTTCTGCGGCTCGTCATGCACAAAGCAGCCGCAGCAAAGACCAGAAAGATCATGGTCAGCGCAGGAGCATAGAAAAGCGGTCATCTCCAGCCCCGGCCTCTCCTGCGATGGAGTAACAGCAAACTCTGCCGGATGATCGCAGCCTAAAAAGGCCGGTGCAAGGAAAAACAATGCACCGGCCTTTCATTTTTCCCGAATTGTTGTTATACTGTGCCGCCGAACGTCAAGGTGAACAAAGGACAATTTTTCATGACGGATAATCCCATTATCGTACGATGCAAAGCCTGCAGAACGATGAACCGTATCCCCGAGGGCAAGCTCGAGAGCCATCCGGTCTGCGGCCAGTGCAAATCGCTCCTGGAAGTGCCGCATGCGCCAATCAACGTGACGACAGCGAGTTACGACCAGCAGGTGAGGGACTGGCCAGAGGTCCTCGTTGCGGAATTCTGGGCCAAATGGTGCGGGTATTGCCGTTCGATCGAACCGTTTATCAATTCGCTTGCCCTCAAAAGGGCCGGTCGTCTGAAGATCATCAGGGTAGACGTGGACTCCGAGCCGGTCCTGGCACGGCGTTTCATGATCAAGGCCACCCCCACCTTCATTATCTATCGGAACGGTCAGCAGCTCGCGCGTTTCGACGGCGCTCCGAAACAGCACGCCGAGCTGGAATCCTGGATCGACCGCACCGTGCTGCAACATTCTCATCCAGGATGACCCTCGGGACCTGCATCACCACTCCTCCCCGAAAGAAGATAAGGAAGACGTACTATCCCAACCCCTGATACTCCCTTTTGGGGAATTCATCTGTCCAAAGTTTTTAAAGCCGAAATCTCCGCTATTCGCAGGTCGGCATCGCGTTCCCTTCCCTGTTGCAATAAATTGATCACGTCTGAATCCACGATTCTTTGAAAAATCGTTCTTCGCTGCTGCTCGTCAGGCACTTCTTCGAGGACCTGCTGCCGGATCTTCGCGAGCCGTTCGAGAAAGAGTGCATATTCCGCCCCATACCGGGATTCAATCTCCTGCCGGATTTTCTTCGCGAGTGCAGGGCTGATTCCGCTTGTTGACACAGCGATCAAAAGATCGCCGCGGTCGACTACCGAGGGAACGATGAAGCTGCTCTCTTCCGGCGGCACGGCGACGTTCACAAGAATATTATTTTTTTTACAGGCCCGCGCGGCACTACTGTTCATGTCCGACGCATCGGTGGCCGCGATCACGAGGAATTCGCCGGAAAGGTCTTTTTCCTCGAAGTTCTTTTGACGGTGTGTTATCCTGCCTGACCGGGAGAGTTCCTTCAGTGTCGAGGTGAGTGTGGGGCTCACGATTGTTACGTCAGCCCCCGCTTCCAAAAGGGTAAGTGTTTTGCGTTCCGCCACCATTCCCCCGCCGATGACCAAACAGGGCCGGCCCCTCAGGTCCAGGAAGACGGGGTAGTACTTCATGGCGTCGGAAGCTTTCGAAGAAGGGCCAGGGCCGTTCCTTTCATGGCCGGATATTTCTGCGCAAGAGCCTCGAACTTGCTTCGGGCTTGGTCGCGTTCTCCCAGTTCCATGTATGACAGTCCTGCATAGTAGAGAGCGTCCTTCTCGGCCGGGGATCCCGGGTAATCTTTCAACAGTTTTTCACATCTGCCGACGGCTGCCTTGTACTCATCGGTCTTATAATAAAAATGCGCGACATACAGTTCGTAGTCCGCGATCCAGTTCCGGCAGATGGCGATGTATTTTTTTGCCTGCTCTTCATATCCGCTTTTGGGATACTTCTCGAGAAGTTTTTTCATTTCCCTGATTACCGCATGGGCCGGTGTCGGGTCACGGTCTATGGTAGTCAGTTCATTGTAGCTGCACATCGCGATCTGATATTGGGCATAGGGAGCGTCCTTATGCACTGGGTGGTAGTTCAAAAAGTTCTGGTATTCCACGAGCGCCTCGCTGTATTTTTCTTCCCCGTAGTACGTATCGGCGACGCGAAGCATGAGGACTGCATCGTAGCTTTTGTCGGGAGACTTCTCCTGGATTGACTGGTAGTCTTTACGAGCTTTTTCGTAGTTCTGGTCGCGCATATTTTGTTCAGCATCACTGAACACGCGTACCGCGTCGAAAGGCGGTTCTTTTGCAGCGCATCCGGCAAGCAAGAGAAAGAGAAATACTATGAGAATATTTTTTTTCATCATGAGAGGTTGTTCCGTAGAGTTCGCAGCTCAGGGGTTTCGACTAGTTTTATTCTAAATTGAGCTACCTGCTGCGTCACGTTGTTCGAGAATCTTTGGATAGCGGGATTAGAATTGGTGCCGAAGGAAGGGTCCCCAGCTTGAGGTGCACGAATCCCAGCAGCAACGTGTGCAATATATCACAGTGGATTTCCCATTGTCAATGATTGGTTAATGCAGAAAACGATGTTCTGTCCCCCTTCTGACTCTTTTTCCGCTACAATTATCTCCGTAGCTTCTCCCTATCAGGTTTGCCTCCCGCTGACATTATTGACATAACCTGAAATCGGGAATATATTCATGATGATATAAGATATTCGGCGTATCCTACGCTGAGATCATATCTGAGGATGGGAGCTTCCGGTTTTTTTGTCCAATAGAGAAATTATTAAAATATGAGAGGTTATCATGGGCAAATTAGATGGGAAAGTAGCGATCGTGACCGGCGGAGGCCGTGGAATGGGCAGGGCCATTGCCGAGAGATACGCGGAGGAGGGCTGCCGTGTGGTAGTCATCGCGGCCCGAGAACGGAAAGAGATCGATTCCTTTGTGTCTAAATGGGGTAAAGAAAAGACCCTTGCCCTTCTGGCGGATGTTGCTGATTACCGTGCCTGTGAGGCCGTTATAAAAGAAGCAATCTCCCGCTTCGGCCGCATTGATGTGCTCGTGAACAATGCCGGCCGGGGGATGAAATACGTTTCCCCGACTTTCATGACCGAACCGGCTCGCTTCTGGGAAACAGACCCTGAAACATGGAAGATGGTCATAGACACGAACGTCAATGGTCCCTTCTACATGGCCCGCGCAGTTGTGCCGCACATGCTGCTTCAAAAGAGCGGGGCGATCATCAACGTAACCATGAACTACGAGACTATGAAGCGCAAAGGTTTCTCGCCCTACGGTCCTTCGAAGGCAGCCCTTGAGTCCGAGACGATCATCTGGGCCCAGGACCTGGAAGGCACAGGTATAACGGTGAATGAGATCCTTCCCGGCGGCGCTACCGATACAGGCATGATCCGATCCGGCATTTCCGACGATCTCCGCTCGCGCCTGCTCAAGCCGGAGATCATCGCTCCTGTTGCCGTCTTTCTCGCATCCGACGAGGGACGGAGAATCACCGGCAGGCGCTTTACAGCAACAGAATGGTCTCTCGAAAATGCCGATGGCGTACCGGCCTCGAATGGCATCGGTGCATAGCAGTGTAAATAATCCAATCGGGATTAGAGCTCTTCAGCCCATTGAGACATTATTCTTTATGGAGGTGACTTTGAAAAAATCGTTAGGCGCCAAAACACTCGCTCAGCCGGCACCCGTCTGGGTTGTCGGAAGCTATGACTCGCAGGGGAAACCGAACATGATGACTATTGCATGGGGCGGGATCTGCTGCTCACAACCTCCCTGCGTCCCTATTTCCCTGCGCAAGGAAACTTACACATATGGATGCATCAAGGAACGCAAAGCATATACTATTAACATCCCTTCTGCTGCGATGGTGAAAGAGGTGGACTATGTGGGCACGACTTCGGGAAAAAATGTCGATAAATTTGCGATGTTGAAACTGACCCCTGTTCGAAGCGAGCTCGTTGACGCTCCGTACGTAAAAGAATTTCCCTTGGTAATAGAGTGCAAGGTGATCCACACGCTGGAAATCGGTCTTCACACGCAATTCATCGCGGAGATCATGGACATCAAGGCTGAAGAGTCGGCGCTCGGCGAACAGGGGATGCCGGATATCCAGAAGGTCAATCCGATCGTTTTTGATACAGGGCAAAGAGTCTACTACAGCATTGGTGAGCGTATTGGCAAGGCATTTTCGATCGGGAAAAAGGAATAAAACTATGTCAAAAGTCATGATTCATCCTGCCAATTATGAGAATGTCCGTCAAGCCGTAGACCGGGCATTTGAACTCTTTCCTATGACGGTATCGGGGAAAAAAGTTCTGATCAAGCCAAACGTACTCCGAAGCTCAGAAACAAAAGATGGCATTGTCACGAATCCCGCCGTCCTTCGCGCTGTTGTGGAAAAAATTGAGACAATGGGACCCACCTCCATCATTGTGGGAGATAATCCAGGCCTGTTCAGTTACGGCGCAAACGAGGAGAGTTTTTCCAAAACCGGCCTGATGGACGCAGCCAAAGGCCACTACAAAAACATCGGAAATGACTCTCAAAAAGTAGCCTTCAATCCAAAATATATGCCCTTTGTCAGCGTCTCACAAGACGTGCTGGATGCTGATATTGTCATCAGTCTTCCGAAATTCAAAACCCACGGCCTGACAGTTCTGACTGGAGCGATCAAGAACAGTTACGGTTTATTGCCTGGCGCGCAGAAAGCCATGCTGCACAAGGCTGCAGGCAACCCAACGGATTTTAATGAAGTGATTGTAGAGGTATTCAAGCTTCGGGTGCCGGATTTGTTCATCGTTGATGCCGTCGTCGGGATGGAAGGCAACGGCCCAGCCTCCCCTGACCTCAGAAATATCGGCATGATCCTCGCTTCAGACAATGCTGTTGCCGTTGACTCTGTTATTGCTGCAATGATGGGATGCGATCCGGGAAAACTACGATTTCTTCAAAAGGCGAAAGAGGCAGACTTGGGCGACTACGATCTCAAGACGATCGAAATCATCGGAGAGTTGAAAACGCTGCCTGATTTCAAACTGCCCCCGTTGGGCGGAGAAGCAATATTCCGCAATGAGGCTATGCAGTCGATGATCCATGGGCGGGCAATCCTGCGCCCTCAGGCGGACCCGGAGAAATGCACAAGCTGCCGTACCTGCGTTGAGCATTGCCCGGTATCGGCCTTAGCCATGGTTGAAGATATCCCCATGGTAAATGCCGACATTTGCATTGCTTGCTTTTGCTGCCAGGAAATGTGTCCAGAGAAAGCCATTACACTGAGATGACAGCAAGAATGACGCGTCCTTGAGCCGGAGCCATGCAGCAGATATTACAGTCATTCTTTATAAGGAGATAACACGACATGAAACTGATCGCCATCAACGGCAGTCCGAGAAAGAGCGGGAATACCGCAACGCTGCTGAAAAAATCAATCGAAGGGGCGCAGGCTGCAGGAGCAGAAACCGAGCTGATACATCTCTACGATCTCACCTTCAAAGGCTGCACGAGTTGCTTCGTCTGTAAAATGATCGACTCGCCCGCCAAGGGTCGTTGCGCCATGAAAGACGATCTCACCCCTGTTTTAAAACGGATCGAGGATCAGGCCGATGCAGTGGTGCTGGGAACTCCGGTATATTTCGGGTCCATGTCCGGAGAGCTGAAATCATGCATGGAACGCCTCCTCTTTGCCCCTCTTGTGTATTCCCAACCTCCACGATCTCTTTTTCCGCGCAAACTGCGGACGGCGATGATCTACACGATGAACGTTCCCGAGGAAATGAGCAAGCAGATCGGCTACCAGGCAATGATGAGCGCAACCGAAGCATCTTTAAAGAGGATCTTTGGCGAGGCCGAAACCTTGTGCTCCTATGACACATACCAGTTCCCTGACTATTCAAAAGTCATCATGGAGCACTTTGATCCTGCTAAGAAGGCTTTGAGACGTAAAGAAATATTCCCAATTGACTGTCAGAAAGCCTTTGATTTAGGACATCGCCTTGCCGCAAAAGGATAAGAACGGTTACCATATCAAGGAATGGCCTAAATCAAATATGATTTACAATAAGTTCAAATACAGATCAACAGGAGGATAAAATGAAATTTGTGATCGCAGGTCTGTTTTTCATGCTGCTCGCGATAAGGGCGAATGCCGCCGTTCATACCCAACTGGTTGAATATAAACAGGGAAACGCGGTGCTGGAAGGATACCTGGCTTATGATGATGCGATCAAGGGCGTTCGTCCCGGCGTCCTCGTTGTCCATGAATGGTGGGGCATCAACGATTATGCCAGGAAGCGCACTGAACAGCTGGCGCAGCTCGGGTATGTCGCCTTTGCAGCCGATATCTACGGAAAAGGCAACCGGGCGAAGACACCACAGGAGGCTATGGCGCTTGCAGGCAAGTATCTTGGCGGAAACGACCGTAATCTATTGCGCGCCCGAGTGAACGCAGGGCTTGAAGCCCTGAAGAAGAACCCCTTGGTTGATTCAAAACGTGTCGCAGCAATCGGGTACTGTTTCGGCGGGACTACGGTATTGGAACTTGCCAGGAGCGGTGCTGACCTTGCTGGCGTCGTTAGCTTTCACGGGGGGCTCACTACGCCGAACCTGGCGGATGCCAAAAACATCAAAAGTAAAGTACTGGTTCTCACCGGCGCGGACGATCCCTATGCAAAGCCGGAACAGGTGATTGCCTTTGAAGATGAAATGCGCAAAGCTGGCGTCGACTGGTACCTGGTCTCGTATGCTGACGCCGTCCATGCGTTCACCAATCCTGAAAGCGGGACGGACAAATCGAAAGGCGTCGCATATAACGAAAAAGCGGATAAGCGTTCATGGGAAGCGATGAAAAGCTTCTTCAGCGAGATTTTCAAGTAGGCGCTCTCTGCGAAAAGGGTCAAAGAAGCGGTTACTACATCGCCGCTGTGTTTTACCATGAGGAGTACACAACATGATCGATCTCTTACGCACACGCAGAAGTATTCGTAAATATGCTCAAACGCCTATTGATAGCAAAATCATTGATGTACTTATAGAGGCATTACTCCGTTCACCGACCTCGCGAAACGGTAAATCATGGGAGTTTATCGTTGTTGATGATCGGGAGCTCCTGTCTAATCTATCGAAGGCCAGAGAACAAGGATCTCATCACCTGCGGGATGCTCAATTGGGGGTCGTAGTGTGTGCCGACAGTGGAAAATCTGACGTATGGGTTGAGGACTGTTCCATTGCAGCCATACTTGTTCAGATGACCGCTCACGCTTTAGGTTTAGGCTGCTGCTGGATACAAATTAGGAATCGTAACCACTCAGAGATAATGTCTGCTGAGCAATATATACAGAGTCTGCTCGGACTGCCCGAACATATCAAGGTTGAATGTATGGTGAGCATTGGCTACCCAAACGAAACTAAGAATCCAATTCCAGATAGCGAGCTGGCATACAACAAGGTTAAACACAACCATTACTCCAATAATTATGTGCAAAAAAGATAGCCTGATAACGTCACGGTATGCTTTCTATAGAAAGGAGTCAATGATGATAAATGCAAATGGTCTTACCATATATGAGGATATGAAAGAAATAGTCCATCCCGGTCATTCGTGCCTCATCGTCTGGGATGTCCAAAACGGGCTAGTGGACAGAATATTCAACAAGGAGGAATTTATAAGCAACCTGAAACGTCTCGTGGAAAGTATGAGAAATAAAATGCCTGTTGTCTATACCCTGATCACGCCCCTTCCCATGGAATTTCAGTCTTCCTGGGGCATTTTCAATATGATGCGGCGCTATAATGTCAAGGAGCCTGACAAACTGCCGAATTTCATGTTGCCCGGTTCACGAGAAAGAGAAATCCCCGCGGCTGTGAAGTCTGAGAAGGGAGACATTCTTCTGGATAAGGCAACTGCGAGCATTTTCATCGGGACGAATTTCGAGCTTATGATGAGAAACAGGCGGATAACGAC
Organism: Nitrospirota bacterium; assembly: GCA_963769335.1. GTDB lineage: Bacteria > Nitrospirota > UBA9217 > UBA9217 > UBA9217 > JAJYKN01. Next base: position 15,348 of record CAVYLT010000043.1, read on the forward strand.
GCTGATATTCACCGGCATAGCAACTGAGGCAGGAATCGAGTCATCAGCGCGTGATGCTTCAAATAGAGGGTTCTATCCGGTGGTTGTGTCTGATTGCGTTTCTTCGATGGACCGGGATGCGCATGAACGTTCTTTAAAAAACCTCGAACGGGTCGCCATCGTAAAAAATTCAACTGAAATAGTGAAGAGCGTATCGGAGGTCGTTAATCCATGACCTGTCTCCTTTCACCGTAAAAGTGCGTTCAATGAACCTGGCCAACCGCCTGGTTATGCCGCCGATGGCTACCGCAAAAGCCGAGTCTGATGGAAAAGTAAGCCAAGCGCTTCTCGATTACTATGATGATAAATCCAGCGGCGGCCATATTGCTTTGATCATCATTGAGCACAGCTACATAACCCCGGATGGCAAGGCGAGCAACAGTCAACTTTCTGTTTGCGATGACGTGGCAAGTTGGGCCGGACTTCCCGATTCAGATACGGTTAGGCGCCTCGGATTGTACAGAAGGTGGAATGACAATTGAAGACAGCATGATTGCCGCCCAGGCCTTTGAGAAAGCAGGGCTGGATATGATTCACATCTCTGGCGATTTTGTTGGATATACTCCCCCCGGCCTCACCGGTCAGGGATATTTTGCTCCCCTCAGTGAAGCCATTAAGAGCGTTGTTCCCATTCCCGTGATCCTTACGGGAGGAATAACCGATGTAATCGCAGCGGAGAAATTATTGGATGAGAAAAAAGCTGACCTGATCGGCGTTGGAAGGGCAATCCTTCAGACAGCACCTGGCCGAAACGAGCTATCGAAACCCTTTCGTCAAAGCAGGGGGAATGATTGAGATCAGAAAACTCCCAAGAAACATTGCAGCAAGCTGAGGCAAACAACGCGGGACTGCCCCCTACCACAGGATGGCATAATACTTTTTCAGCCTTACGCAATTC
>CAVYLT010000044.1:0-142911 GCA_963769335.1 Nitrospirota bacterium
ATCGCGTGCGTATAGGAGTACGCAAGATATCCAATGGACTGAGTACCATCTCTTGCCTGAAGATCCGCGCTGATCCCACCCGTGCTGAAGAAAGCCTCGATCGCGTGTCTGCTCTCCGATCCCCTCCAGACGTAAGAGAGCTTCGATGTGAACATGCCACCGCCGAATATCCTGGGGGAGAGGTACGTATCCTTCTGGTGGAAATCGGCAAACCCAACGCTCGCGCCCAGCGAGTTTCGGGGTGCGGCGAGTGTGTCCAGCGGCATCATTTGCCCAAGCGCATACGCCGCTACGAAGTGCTGAAGGAATACAATAAGCAGGGCCGTCTGAAATCCTGACATTGCATATTCTCGATTTAGTGTCCGGTCAGGTAGAAGTCGATCAACCGCGTAACGGCCGGGTCGGTGGGGACAGAAATCACGCCCGCACCCTGGTTCGTCATCACAAGAATGCCAAACTTGCGGGCCGGAGCGAGCACAACCTCGGCGTAATTGTATCCATTACTCCCGCTGTGTGAAAGCACGTTCCCCCCACCCCAGGCACGATACATCACACCCCAGCCAAGCGCGTAGCCAGCCCCACCGCCGGTCGACACCACGCTCGTCGTAATCATCCGCGCGGTCTCGGGACGTAGGAGGGTGGCCCGACCCGTTTCGCACGCAAGAACCCATTGGCAATATTTCCCCCAATCGCCTGCGGACATGTGGAGCATCCCCGCAGGATCGTAGCTGGAGGCAAGGTGAGCATCGGCGGTTGCGATGATCGGCGCATGTTCGGGCGTATGTTGCAGAGGCTGGTCTTCGAGACCCGGCGATCCCATCTGACCAATACCGGCAGTTGTGAGTCCGAGCGGCCGAACGACACGTTCCATGACGACCTCTTCATACGGACGCCCGGTGATGCGCTCGATGATCGCCCCCGCGATAACATATCCGAGATTGCTGTAGAGATACGTTCCTCGCGGCTGAGCGGGAGGCTGCCGGAGTGCCCAGTCCACGATTTCCAGTCGTTGTTCAACCGGGGACGACGCATGCAGCCCGACATCCGCGTCCCTGACGAAACCCGCGGAGTGCGACAGCAGATCGCGCACGGAGAGATCGCGATATTCGGACCGCATCGAACCCGCGTACTCTGGAAACACTTCAGGGAGAGTCGTCGTCCATTGAACGCGGCCCTCATCAACAAGAAGCCCGATCATTACTGACGTGAAGGACTTCCCGCACGAGCCAAGATGAAACCTGTCAGCGTCGGTGACATTCAGCGGTCCGCCGTACCGGCGGCAACCCACTGCTCGTGCCTCAATGACGCCGGTGTCAGTAACGATGGCACCTGCGAGCGCCGGCAGGTCCAGGGTAAACCTGAGCGAATCGAGAACCGTTGCGAGCCTCGAACTATGGACGATTGGCGGAGGTGGCTGTACGCCGTCTGGCCCGAGCATCATCGTCTCGCAGGAGAGCGACAGGAGCGCGAACAACCCAAGGGCGTACGTGTGACAGTGCTTCAATGAGCGATTCCTTACTATGACCTTAAGGGTTGAAAGAACGAAAAACGTTTGGTCTTCCCCGGGTTCGTCCGGCACATTCGGCACTTCACTTTCCGAAGTATGCCACAAAGAGAAGTGCGAATTAAAACTCAGGGAGCAACAGAGGCTTGAGGGGTGAAGAACGACGACTCACATTGGCCGATCAAAGATACTCAATACGTGACTCAGAAGATACAAAATGAGCGATCGTTGGTCGAACCCGTAAAGATTTTTACGAAAGAACGGCCGGCGATGTTGCATTCCTCTGCTCATCAAGACGAACCTCCCTGGTGGACGACCCTCCCGTCCAGGAGGTTGACGATTCTCGAACCATACGTCGCATTCTTCTCGGAGTGCGTCACCTGGACAATCGTTGTTCCTTCGCCATTGAGTTTCTTGAAGAGGTCCATGATCTCTTCCCCCTGTGCGGAGTTCAGATTCCCCGTAGGCTCGTCCGCCAGGATCAGCTTCGGCTTTGTAATGATCGCGCGCGCAACGGCGACGAGTTGCTGCTGACCGCCCGAGAGCTGGTTCGGGAAGAGATCTTTCTTTGCCACGATCTGAAACCGGTCGAGGGTGTCACTGACCAGGCTCTTCCGTTCGTCCGATTTGATTTTCTTATACAGCAACGGTGTGTCAAGATTCTCATAGACGGTCAGGTCGTCGATGAGATGGTAGCTCTGGAAGACAAACCCAATGTTGTTCTTGTGCAGGTTGGATTTCTGTTTCCCGTTAAGCGTGTGCACCGCCTCGTCAAAGAAGTAGTACTCGCCTTCCGATTCTTCATCGAGCATGCCCAGGATGTGGAGGAGCGTCGATTTTCCCGATCCGGACGGCCCCATAATGGAGATGAATTCTCCTGGCTTCACGTCGAGATTGACGTCACGCAGGACGTACGTTTTGACGAAACTGTTCGTGTACCACTTGGTGATGTGCGAGAGTTTGATCATGGCCGATCGTGATTGTCGTGTTTGCCTTATTGTCTATTCTCTACTGTCCATTGACTATTGCCCATTGATCCTCTACTCGTACCGCAGCGCCTCCACCGGGTTCGCCCTCGCGGCCCTGAGCGCTTGAACGCCGACCACGGCAAGAGCGATGAACAACGTTCCCAAACCTGCGGCCAGGAACGGCCAGATGGTCAGATCGATCCGGTAGGCGAAGTCCTGCAACCATGCCCGCATCACGTAATACGCGGCAGGCCAGGCGATGATATTCGCGATGATGATCCAGTAGGTGAAGTCCCGCGTCAGCATGATCAGGATCCCCGAAACGGACGCTCCGATGACCTTGCGAATACCGATCTCCTTGGTTCGCTGCAACGCCGCAAACGCGATGAGGCCGACAAGTCCCAGACATGAGAGGACCACCGCGACAGTGGCAATGGAGCCAGCCAGCTTGCCTGTCATTTGTTCGGTACGGTATTGTTGATCGATCTCCGCATCAAGGAAGTGATACTCGAATGGATCACTCGGGACGACGCGCTTAATGGTCGCACCGACTGCCTGCACCGTCGCCGCAACATCGCCGGGGGCAATCCGGACGCACAGGAAGTTCGACGTCGATGTCGGTATCAAGACAAGCGGGTCAAGACCCGTGCGGAGCGACTCCATATGAAAGTCAGCGATGACCCCGACAATTCTTCCTTCTCGTCCCATCCAGGTTTTCAAACGCTTTCCGAGGGGATTGGTGATGTTCATTTCCTTCACCGCCTCTTCATTTACGACGAAAGCGGCTTCCCCGTCCGTCGGAAATTCCTTCGAAAAGAATCTGCCTTGCGTTATGGGTACCTGGAACGTCCCGGCAAAATCTTCGTCGACGGAATTGAATGCCACCTCGAGAACTTTGCCCTGCGGCATCCCTTCCCATTCGATGGGACCTGTGTTCGACAATGTCGTCATGTTGTCGGTCGAGACGCACGCGCCGAGAACATTCGGCGACTTCAGGAGTTCATTCTTGACAAGAGAACACTTCCCCTGCAGCTCGCCACTGGTCCTAATCAGAAGAATATTCTCCTTGTCGTACCCCAGGTCCTTGGATTGAATGAAGGAGAGCTGACTCCGGATGAACATGACACAGGTGATCGTGAAGATCGAGAAGCCGAACTGCGCGATCACGAGGATCCTCCTGAGGGTGAGCGATCGTCGTCCGGACATCGGGCCGCTCCTCCGCCTGAGCATCGCCATCGGGCCGAATGACGAAAGCACCAGGGCCGGATACCCCCCGGCAATCATGCCGGTGAGAAGGGCAAGAACCAGCAAACCGGTGATCGTGGTGGCCGAAAAGGTCATTACAATGCGCGTGCCGAGCATGCCGTTGAGAAGCGGTAGAAGGAGCTCGGTGATAAGCACCGCAAGAACGAGCGAGGCTACCGAGGAAGCGATCGTTTCGATCAGGAATTGACCCGCCACGTTCCATCGTGACGAGCCCATGGTTTTCCTTATTCCGATCTCTTTGGCGCGCCTCTCCGCGAGTGCCGTCGACAGGTTTGTGACGTTGATGCAGGCGACAAGCATGATCACCATGGCGAGGAGAGAGAAGACATACAGATACGTGATGAGGCCCCCGCCCCGAAGATTATAGAGGTGACTTCTCGTCATGGGTGTCAGTGACAGTGTGTTCTTCCAGCTCGGGTTGTGCTCGTTCATGACGCCGGAGATCTTTCTGTTGATGTCGTCCAACGAACAGTTCTCTTGAAGGAGGACATACGTCTGAACGCACTTTCGGTCCCACATCCGCATGAAGTCCGGTGCGGCCGCGAAAGGGATCACAAAATCAAACTGCAGGTGTGACACTTCCGGGATGTCGCGAAAGACGCCCGTGACCACAAACTCTGCCTGATCGAACAGTTGGACTCTTTTCCCGATGGGATCGCCCGCCCCAAACATCTTGCGTGCGATCGAGCTGGAAATCACGATGGACCACGGATTGACCAGAACGGTTCTCGGGTCACCACGTTCCACGGGAAAGGAAAACATTTCAAAGAAGGCAGAGTCGACAAGGCTTCCCGTACAGAAAAAGCCGCGTCGTTCGAAGGAGACTTTCGATTGCCATGCACTGAAATTCGTTGCTTGGAGGATCTCCGGGAAACGGGCCTTCAGCTCCTCCGCCAGCGGCCCGGGCTGCCAGTAGCCTTTGGACCCTTCGTCCGCCGTGAAGACCACCCGGTACAGGCGGTCGGCGTTTTCATGGAACTTGTCGAAGCTCCATTCATATTGGACCCATAGCAAGAAGAGAATAGTACACGCCATACCGACGGCAAGGCCAAGAATGTTAATGAACGTGAATCCCTTGCGACGGGTGAGGCTTCTCAACACAATTTTCAGGAGATTGTTTACCATTTCCCTGTTCCCTGGAATCACCGGTGTGCTGCGCAGAGGATCGACCGGAACTTCCGGTCTCATCAATTCACTCGTTCTCCGTAATAATAAGGTTTGTGAAGGCGCCATCGGAATAATTCCCCGTCCAAAGCCCGACCCATCCACCGGTCCGGGCGGACAGTTCCTCCACGACGAGGCACGGCTCGATACTGTGGTTCACGTAGACCGCAATCTTCGGCCGTTCTACGACGATTCTTGCATGAAAGAAGGATCCGGGATCAGGCGGACTGGTGATCTGATTCTCGTACTTTCCGGGATGTTCCTGACGGAGCTTTTCCCAGGAATAGTCCGGATACGAAACGTATTGCACACTGTGACCTCGCCGGACAGAATCGGTGCTCAAGAAATTGAACGGGCGAAAATACACTGCATCAAACGTCTTATCGTCCACGCCGCGAAAGGCGACCCCGACAAAGCTCGCCCCCTGGACGTCCTTCCCCTTGATGTCGACTTCGATGATGCCGTTCTTGAAATCACAACCATCGAGCCAGGCCACCCCGTCTCCCGGCTGTGCGTCAAAAGAGATCGTCGGGGTTGGTGCACCCTGCACCATCTGTGCAGTGCGATTGACGACCTTCCACCCCTCATGCTGAACGATTTTTGCCAAATCCGGCGCAGTTGGCGTTTGCTGGGCGATCGCATATGCTGTTAGGAAGAGCAGGGCAACGAGTGCAATCTTTGTTGATGTGCGCAGATTCATTTTGCATCTCCTTGAGAGAATTCCGGTCCGAGGAAGCCCTGAGTTCCTTTATTCACAACGCAACGAATCAAGAGGATTAGCCGTCGCCGCTTTCCTTGCCTGATACGCCACTGTCGCCATCGATACAGCAAACACCCCTGCAACTGACAGGACAAATACCCACGCACCGGGGTTGATTCGGTACGAGAACATATCCAGCCATATGTGAACGAACCAATACGACAGCGGTATGGCGATAATGCCAGCAATGACGATCATCAATGCAAATTCTTTTGCCAGCGTCGCAACAATATGGTGCACAGAGGCTCCGAGAACTTTTCGAATGCCGATTTCCTTGGATCGCTTCTCAACATCGTAGGCAGCCAGACCGAAGAGGCCCAAACACGCGATGAACACCGCGAGCCCTGAGAAGAGCGTCAAAATGTTCTGCGTTCTCGCGACGCTTGCGTACGTGCGTTCCAGATTTTGATCGAGAAATGAGAACTCGAAAGGATAGGCCGGGACGATTGCTTTCCACCGTTGCTCCAATTCATGCAACACCACCTCCGAATTCTGCGCAGAAACCCGGACAAGCATGAATCGAAGGTCGGCCGGATGAAGGTACAACATGACCGGCTCGACCGGATAGTAGAGCGGACGATAGTGGAAGTCTTTTACGACTCCGATGACAGTATTGTGGATTCGTCCAAGCCTGCTCACATCGAACTCCAACGGCTTGTCGAGCAGGTGCTCCTGCTCAAGCTGCTTGGCGCCGCTCTCGTTGACCAGAATGCCGCCCTGGAGATCCGAGGGCATATCCCTTGAGAAATCCCGCCCGGACACCATCGGGACCCCCATCGTTTTCAGGAAGTCGTAGTCAACGGCAAGACTCCTTACACTCAGAATGGACTCGTTATGATAGGCGAGCGAGTTGATGGCGTTCATATCGGACGGGGGGCTGGAAGACGCGCTGATGCCGCTGACACCGGGAATTCGTGAGCATTCCTGCTTGAGTGTCTCGTACTTCGCCCGGAGTTCCGGTTGACGAAGCGGGATAAGGAGAGTGTGATTGACGTTGATGCCGAGATCTTTGGACCGGACGTACGCCATTTGAGACTTTACGACGATAGCGATGGCGATAAGGCCGATGGCGATGGCAAATTGCAAAACAAGCAGGACCTTTCGGAGCGATGTGCCGGCAGAGAGCGGGATTACACTCTTCCTCAACGCGGTTCCCGGATGCAAGGACGAGAGAACGATGGCCGGATAGAATATGCCGAGAGAAGCGATCGCCAACCCGGCCACAAGGATGATTGCGAGGGTTACAGGCATGACAACAAGCGTTTTCCCAACCAGCTGGGAAAATCCTGGTAGAACGCATTCCCCTGCGGTAGCGGCGAGGATCATCGCAATAATCACCACCGTCCCATATTCCCACATGAATTGGACAATAAGATCTCTACGTTCAGCGCCAAGCGCCTTCCTCACGCCGACCTCTTTGACCCGATCGTTGTAACGCGCAGTCGTCATGGAAACAAAGTTCATGACGGCGATACAAATAATGAGAATTCCCACGGAACCAAAGATCAGCACAGTGAAGAAATCGCCGTTCGGTTCCATCTCCAGAAGCAGGTGGGAATGCAGGTGAATGCCCTCGATGCTCTGGACGTGAAGCGACCAGAAATTCTGCACTGCGGTGTCCATGTGTTCCCGGAGAAGGAGGGGCAAGTCACTCTCCACAGTTGAGGGGAGAACGTGCGACCCAAGGAGCGCATAGGTATACACCGATACGGAGAGCCAGACCGGCGGGAGTTCTTCCGCACCGAGGGAAGCAATTGGCATGACCAGGCTGAGGTGGAAATGAGAGTTGCGGGGCATCGGCTTCATCACTCCCCGGACAACCACATCAACGTTCGCTCCGTACCACTCGATGTTCAGGGTCTTTCCGATGGCCGGGCTATCGCCAAAGTATTTTCTCGCGAGCGGTGCGGTGAGAACGACAGAATTCGGCGTTGAAAGCGCTGTTCGTGGGTTGCCTTCCTCAAACGGAAGCGCGAACACCGAAAACAGCGTCGAATCCGCGCAGAAGCAATCTTGTTCATTGAACACGTCGTCCCCGACTCTCACGACAACACTTTTCCCAGGACCAATCAACCGTGTCACTTCTTCGACACCTGGAAGCGTCCGCAGAGCGGCCCCCGTCGGTGGCGGCGTCATAGCCATTTCCAACGGGCCATGGGAATCGTTGATCGAGGTCACTACTCGATAAATCCGATCCGCATTTTCTATCCACGTATCGTAGCTCAATTCATCCTGCACCCACAGGGAGATTAACAGGAACGCCGTCAGCCCGACGGAAAGGCCAAGAATGTTCACAGAGGAATGAAGCTTCCTCCTGGCGAGACTTCGAAAAGCGATGGTGATGAAGCTTTTGGTCATGGACACCGTCAGTATTTTGAACTCATCTCCATCACCCGGTCTGCTCAAGTCGAAGACCCGCCGACTTTGTCGCGGAAGAGGGGCCAGGGTTGAGTTCGGGCGTTACTCGTACCGCAGCGCATCCACCGGGTTGGACGTCGTTGCTTTGATTGCATGATAGCTCACCGTGAGCAGTGCGATCATCAGCGCAATTCCACCCGCAATCACAAACATCCACCAACCCAGGCCGATGCGATACGCAAATCCTTGAAGCCATGCATTCATAAAGTAATACGCAAGGGGCCAGGCGAGAATGTTCGACGCAATCACCAGTGTCAGGAAGTCCTTTGAAATCATCGATGCAACATTCCAGGCCGAAGCCCCGAGCACCTTACGAACACCGATCTCTTTTGTGCGCTGTTCGACCGAAATCGAGACGAGACCAAACAATCCGAGACATGCAATCATGATCGAAACGAAAGAGAAATACGCAAAGATGGTTCCCATTCGCGTTTCGGACGTGTATTGCGCATTCAATGCCACATCGTAGAAATGGTAGTCCAGTGGACTACCCGGCATCTGTTCACGCCATAGTCGTTCGACAGACGACAGCAGGTTGCCTGCCGCCCCCGTTGTAAATCGGAGGGTGATGACTCTGAAGCGAGCTGCTTGCTGGCTGCTATCGGGCATTGTGAAGATCAATGGTTCTATTGCCGAGTGAAATGACGCGAAGTGAAAATCCTTGACCACACCGATGATCTTTCCTCGTTTTCCCCACAATTGCATATCCTGGTCAAGCGGCTGGGTGAACCCCATCGACTTAGCGGCCGCCTCGTTAATGACAAATGCGTCGCGTTGATCGGACGGGTATTTCTCTGAAAAGAATCTTCCCATCATCATCTCGAACCGGTAGGTCCTGGCCAAACTGCAATCCGTATGGAGCACCCAGAAATGCCGTTCTTCATTCGCCGGTTTCCCCGTCCAATCGACGCCTGTGGTCCTTGTCAAAGCACCTCCCACCGGCTCCGAACGGGAGATGCTTTCAATGTCCGGATTCTTGAGCAACTCATTCCGCAGCACCTCATACCGGCTGTTCGCATCGCGAGACATCTTGATGCAAAGCAGATTCGCTTTGTCGAATCCCGGATTGTTGTTCCTGATGAAGGACAGCTGAGCCGCGACGACAATAGTACACACGATAATGACGATCGACGCGACGAATTGAAAGACGACTAGACCCTTTCGCGTGAACAGACTCCCGACGCCGAGCCTCAGTTTCCCATTCAAAATCTGGACCGGCGAAAATGACGAGAGAAGGAGGGCTGGATAACTCCCCGCCACGACGCCGGTTATTGCTATCACCGTGAGAGAGAGGGCAAGAAACGAAGGTTCAGCAAACCGGATTGCCAGGTCCTTTCCGGCCAATAGGTTGAATTCATGCAGGCAAAGTTCAACGAGGAGGAGGGAAACACCATACGCGACACAGGAGAGAAGGAAACTCTCTCCAAAGAACTGAAGGACGAGGGCACCTCTGCTCGCGCCGATTGCTTTTCTGATTCCTACCTCCTTTGTGCGTTTCAACGACAACGCCGTGGAAAGATTCATATAGTTGATGCTTGCGATCAGCAGAATGATTAGCGCGACGACGACGAACATCTGTACATAGGTTATGTTTCCCGTGGTTTCCAGGAACTTGACGGAGCCGCCATACAGATGGATTCTTGTCAGGGGAAGGAGCGAATAGTGGAGGCTGGTCGTGTTTTGATTTGGGAAGTGCCGTATCTCGCATTGTGTAATTTGCGCGGAGAGACTCTGAAGATCCCCGTTCCCCAGAACGCGAATGTACGTCTGGAACGATTGATCCTCCCACCGGTCAAAATCGATCCCTGCGGATTGAAACCAGCGCGAGGGAAGGATGATCTGACCCTGGATTTGCGTCTGTAAGGGAATGCTCTCGAGGACTCCACTAACCGTTGCGGTGGTCTTGCTCCCGAACGCCATAACGTTGAGGGGTTTCCCAATGGGATCCTCATCTCCGAAATATTTCGTCGCTATCGCCCGTGTAATAACGATTGCATTCGGGGCGGACAACGCGGCCACCGGATTCCCCTCTTTGAACGCGAACGGAAACATCTCAAAGAAATTCGAATCTGCGAGGAGGACGTTCTCTTCAAACCCTTTCTCGCCGCGTTGGATAGTAAACTTGAAGCTCTCCGGCAATTGCATGAAGGCTGTCGCGTCGGAGATTTCCGGGAACTCTTCTTTCAGCACGCGTGAAAGCATTTTCGACGTTACGGCCGTCATTCCCGAATTGTCTCCCCGCAACACCAAATACGTATGTTCCGCGTCAGGGAAGATCTTCTCATAACTGAGTTCATCAAAGACCCACAGGAGGACGAGCATGGTGCAGGCCATTCCGATGGCGAGGCCGAAGATATTGATACACGAGAACACTTGATGATGGAAGAGATTCCGAACGATCATTTTCAGAGAATGTCTGAGCATTCCTCACTCCTCGTGTGTTCGCAGGGGCAACCGTGGTGTCAGAGCCGCATCCATGGGATGTGGTCCCTATTCGTATCGCAGTGACTCAACTGGGTTCGCCTTCGCCGCCCGCAGGGCCTGGACGATCACGGTCAAGGATGCGATCAGCACGGTTACAACGGCGGTGACAATCAGAGACTCGACTCCGATATTCGTTCTGTACGCATAATCCTGCAGCCATTTGTTCAACAAGAGAATTGACACCGGGCAGGCAACGACATTGCCGATCAACACAAGGAGCAAGAACTCCCTCGTGCAAAGCTGGAGAATATCCGGTATCGTGGCTCCGAGGACTTTGCGGACTCCGATCTCCTTCGTTCTCTGGGTCACTTTGAGCGAAACAAGCCCGAACAACCCCAGGCCGGCCAACACGATGGCCAGCACGGAAAATACTTCGGTGATCCGTCCGACGTTCTCTTCCGGCGCATATTTTGCGTCAAACTGCTCTTTGACAAAAACGTATTCAAACGGCGACCCGGGGAAGATGTTGTTCCATTGCTCCCCCAGGAATCCAAGACCGTCGGCCATCCTCGTCGGGTCGAGCCTGGCTGACATGAACGCAGATTGATATTCGTCTGCGGCATACCGGTAGATGATCGGGTCGATGCTATTCTGCAATGACGCAATATTCATGTCTCGCAAAACGCCAATCACTCGCAGGGGGTGATGTTCGTGGATGTACCAAAGCTGATTGCCTACCGCGTCCCTCCAACCGAGTAACTTCGCAGCACTCTGATTAATGATCACGGCGTCATACTTGTCCGTTCCACGATCCGGAGAAAAGTTCCGTCCTTCGGCCAGCGACGCGGAGTAGGTGTCGAGGAAGTTCTCATCAATGGACGAAACCGTCATGGCAATGGCCTGCGCATCGTTTGCTCCAACCGGGGCGACTCGAAACGTGTTGTTGAAGTAGTCACCCGGCACATTTTCCGACACCCCCACGGACGCTATTCCATGGGCAGACATTCCGTTCGTGACCGCATTCCGATACGCCTGCATCCTGTCAAACCGATTGACCTGCCCCGGCGTCCTCAACGACACCGCAATGACGTGTTCCGGCCGGAATCCCAGATCGTGGTTTTTCATGAACGCGATCTGCCGGCTGACAACTATCATGCTGGTAATGAGAATCGCGGCGATGATGAACTGTCCCACCACCAGAAGATTTCTGACGATCCCGCTTTTGCGGACCGAGAAGGAACCCGCCACCCCGTGGGAACGCCGGCAAGCGGACAGAACAATCGCGGGATAGCTTCCGGCAACCAGGCCGGTCAGGATGCCGAACCCGAGAAGCTTCAGACTCCCGGCAATTGTGAAGAGCGGATAGAGGTCGACCTGCTTCCCCGTCAGCGATCGAAATTCGTTCAGCGACAATTCCGCCAACGCTATCCCGATCACCAGCGACACACAGCTCATCAAGACGGATTCCCCGAGCAATTGCACAGCCACCTGCACCCGTCTTGCTCCCAGGACCTTGCGAACGCCGATTTCCTTCGCCCGATCGGCATATTGCGCAATCGCGATATTGGCGAAGTTCACGCACGAGATGAGGAGAATTGCCCCGGCGATGATCATCAGGACGAGGAGAAAACGCCGTGAGACCGGCGGGACCATGTTGTATTGCACGGCGGAATTAAGATGCGTGTCCGTCAGCGGTTCAAGGACCAGGGTCGTCCCCTTCTTCAGAAAATCCGGCATGTGGTTCTGGACGATCTTCGGTAACTGGTCACGCAGTTCCTGCGCCGTCATTCTGTCGGACAGCGCGACGAAGGTGTACGTCCCCCAGGAGTACCATTTCTCTTCAAACCCGGGATCAACTCCCTTTCGCACGACTGCAGGGAGAAGAACATCAAAGTTGATGCTTGAATTCACCGGGAAGTCTTCCAGCACCCCGTCGACCATGTACTCCGCGTTGCTGATCGTCAGCGTCCTGCCCATCGGGTCAGTCCCGCCGAACATCTTTTCGCCGAACCCCTTTGTTCACAATGATCGAACCGGGATTTTCCAGCGCATGTCGTCGGTCTCCCTTGAGGAACGGAAACCGAAAGACATCGAAGAAGGAGGGATCACCGTAATAGACCAGTTCCTTGAACGACCTGTCACCGCTCGTCACCCAGGAGTCGTGGGAGAACAGGCGGGCAACCTTGAACATCCCCGGGTAGTCGGTTTGCAGCGCCCGGGGGAGAGGGTCCGGAGACGAAGCCAGCAACGTCTCAGTGGTATTGCCCGGCGACAATGATTTTGTATAGATCCTGTAGATATCGGCCGCGTTAGAATGAAATGAGTCAAAGGTCATCTCGTTGGAAACATACGAGAAGATCAGGATGAAACTCGCGGCCCCGACGGACAGTCCGGCAAGGTTGATGATGGAGTTCGTTTTGTTCCTCATCATGGTTCGGACTGCAACCTTGCCATAGTTGTTCAACATGGCGTTTCTCCGAATTTCAATGATCAGGGAATAGGCCGCCCCACTTACTCATGTCTCAGTGTGTCAACAGGATTCACCCTGGAGGTCTTGATTGCTTGTACCATGACCGTGCCCAGAGCAAGAACGCAGGTAACGCCTCCAGTCAGGAGATACACTCCTGGACCAACGTCGATCCGATAGACAAAGATCTGAAGGAACTCATTCATGATGGAATAGCTGATCGGTATCGCAATCACATTCCCCAGAAGCACCCAGAGTACAAAAGAGCGCGACAACATGAACTCGAGCTGCCTGACGGAGGCTCCCAGTGTCTTCCTGATCCCGATTTCCTTCGTCTTGCGTTCCATGATGAACAACGCAAGTCCAAACAGGCCCAGGCACGCGATCACGAACGCAAGGACCGATCCGGTTTCGACAAGGGTATCGAGGACGTCGATGATCGAAAACGACTTTGCGATCTCGTCGCTCAGGTAGGACCACTGAAGCGCCTGCCGGAAGTGGAACCCCGACCAACTCTTTTCAATATCAGCCATCGCTTTTGTGCGTTCCGCCGGATTGATGCGGACGAAGAGGGTTGTCCACCTGACCGGTGCGATCTTCAGAATCACTGGCTGAATGGGAGTGGTAAGGTCGCGGAAATTGAAGTCACGGACGATCCCCACAAGCTTCGTCCGATACATCGGGACAACCCGACCGTTCTCCTTGAAGTACAATTGCGCCTCCTGGCCATGTGCCCCCTCCCAGCCAAGAAGTCTTGCCGCCGTCTCATTCATCAGGATCGCGTTGTCCTTGTCCGCAGAGATTGCCGGCGAAAAATCTCGACCGTCGGCCATGTGAAGACCGAGCGTGCGGACGTAGTCCTGATCGACATAGATGATGCCAAGATCGACATCACGGCGAGTGCCGGAGGCCAGGAGAATGCCGTTTTGCGACCCGACCCCGGGGACCTGGGAAGCCGCTGTGACGCCGAGGATTTCGGACTGTTGCAGGAGTTCAACTTTGAGGGCATCAACGTGCTCACGGACCGACGCATCGTTGATCGGAATCGTGAGGACGAAGTCCTTCTCGAACCCCAGGTCCTTGTGCTGCATGTAGTTGATCTGGGAGTAGACGATGATCGCGCTCGTGATCAACACGGCGGCAGCCGCGAACTGTGCAATCACGAGAAGTTTCCGGAACAGTGCCGATGACCCCATCGAGCCGGTTTGCCGGATTGCCTCCGCCGGTTGAAGCGCAGAAAGGTAGACCGCCGGATAAATGCCGGAGAGCATCCCGACGACGAGGCCCGTGCCTAACACGAAGGGGATGTTGCGGAAGAGTCCGAATGTAATGGTTCGAGGGGGCAAGATGCCGAAGGTCGGGAACGCATCTCGGATGAGCGACGTGAATGCCGGCAACAGCAACTCGACCATCAGCACGGCGAGCACGACAGCGAGGAAACTTGAGACAAGCGATTCCCCGAGAAACTGTCCAGCAAGCAGAAGGCGGTCGGCACCCATGACCTTCCTCAGACCGATCTCCCGGGATCGGGTCGGTGCCCGGGCGGTCATAAGGTTCATGAAATTGAACGACGCGATCAGGAGGACAAGTCCGGCCACAACAAGCAGGGTCACGGAGATGAACTGAATGCCGAAATCACCAAAGATACCGCCCATACCGATGGAATGGTAGTATACTTCCCTCAGCGGCTGAAGGGTGAACTTCACGGACTTGAAGTTTGCCTTGTCGACGTATTTGTCGAAGACCGCAGGGAACTGTTTTTCAAGGTCTGCCGAGGATTGACCCGGCCGAAGCTCAACGTAGACCCATGTGGGACATTCCCACCGGTGCTCGAGAAAATCCGAACCGACGATCGATCGAAGGCTTGCGTACGATGCAAGGAAATCGAATTTGATATGGGAATTCGCGGGCGGGTCCTGTACGATCCCTGTGACCGTGAACTCCGCCTGATCCTTCATGAACCCGGCCTGGAGGGTCAAGACGCGACCGATCGGGTCCGCATCCCCGAAATACTTCCGGGCCATTTCCGGCGTAAGCACTACCGTCGATGGATCCCGAAGGGCAGTTGTTGGATCGCCGCGCAGGAGCGGAAACGTGAAAACATCGAACACAGCGTTGTCCGCGAAGATGAACCCGTGTTCACTGAATGACTTCTCCCCGGCGCCCACAGTTCCCTCAAAAAAAGTGGTGAACCGAACGACCTGCCGAATTCCGGGGAAGTTGTTCAGGAGGATCGGGGCGACGGGCGGGCCGGTGTTTGATCGTCTCTCAGTGTACGTGTCCGTGGTCGATTCGCGCACGACACGATAGATCCGGTCACCGTTCCGGTGGAAGTCGTCGTAACTCTGCTCGAAACGCACGTAGAAGAGCACGAGGAGGAAGCACGCCATCCCGACGGCCAATCCGCCGATGCTGATCGACGAATACACTTTTGACCGCCAGAGATTGCGAAGGATGATTATCAGATGATGGTAGATCATCGATCTGTCCTTTCACTCATATCGGAGTGCTTCCACCGGGTTCGCCGAGGCAGCTCTGATCGCCTGGAAACTCATTGTCGCGATAGCAATAAGCAATGCTGCACCTCCGGCAACGATATACATAGCAATTCCCATCGTTACTCTGAATGCAAATCCTTGAAGCCATGCGTTCATGAAATAATAGGCGACCGGCCACGCAAGAACATTTGCCATCACCACCCAGCCCGCAAGGTCTTTCGAAAGCAAATAGATGAGTTCCAGGACAGTCGCTCCGAGAACTTTTCGTATCCCGATTTCCTTCAGCCGCCTTTCTGCCGTGAAGGTTGCAAGGCCGAACAGGCCGAGGCATGAAATAATGATCGCCATTCCCGCGAAGTAGCGAGAGAGGACTGCCACACGTTGTTCCGATGTATAAAGCGCCTGCACATCCTGGTCGAGAAATTTGAAATCGAAGGAGTACCCTGGATTGTACGAACGATAGAACTTTTGGAGTCGGTCGATCGTCTCCGTTATTCTGCCTGCCTGGACTCGTGCCATGATCACGAGGGAGTTCTGGGATTCCGGGACGAGGATCATCGGCTTTACCGGTTCATGCAGCGATTCAAAATTGAAGTCATTGGTGACCCCGACAATCTGCCTTCTCCGGCCCCAGAGGGTGACCGCTTTTCCCAAGGGGTCTTTGAGCCCCATGACGGAGATTGCAGCCTCGTTAAGAATGATCGCCGACGTGTCCGATCCGAAATTCGTCGCAAATGGCCGTCCGGCATTCATGTGAATTCCAAGCGTTTCGATGAAGCCGGAGCCGACGCGAACAACCATGAAGAGGACGTTGGAGCGCGGGTCTTTCCCCTCCCAGTCCAAACCGTAGGTTGAACTGTTCAGCCCAATAATATTCTGCGACACGCTCGCGGCAGAGACGACTCCCGGAATTCCCCTGAGTTCTGAAATAAACGCGTCCAAATGTTGGGCGACGCTGCCTTCAGGCGCGAAATAGAGAACGTTGTCCTTGTTATATCCGAGATTCTTCGATTGGATGAACTGCATTTGTCGATACACCACCATGATACCGACCAGAAAGATGATCGAGAGAGCGAACTGGAACACCACCAGCCCCTTGCGCGCCCAGAGCTCAACACCGGATCCTTTAAGGCCCCCTTTGAGAACCTCCGCCGGACGAAATCCGGACATATACAATGCGGGATAGCTCCCCGCGACGAGTCCGGTGAAAAGCGTGATGCCAATATACATGAGCAGCCCGCTTGCGGAAACGTCGAGCATCAACTCCTTCCCCGTGATCGCACTAAACTCCGGAAGGACGAGCTCTACCAGGAGGAGCGCCATGATCGACGCTGCAAGCGTCATGAGAAGAGATTCCCCCAGGAATTGGAACACAAGAGCCTTTCGCGGGGCTCCAATCGCTTTCCGGATCCCGACCTCCCGCATTCGTCCCGCCGCCTTTGCCGTCGAGAGGTTCATGAAATTGATGCAGGCGATCAGAAGGATAAAGAGGGCGATGATGGAGAAGACTCTCACATATTCGATCCTCCCCCCGGACTGCACGCCATTCTCATAGGTGTTGTAGAGGTACGAGTCGGAGAATCGTCGGAGGAAGAGTGTCACGTTGGAGTACGAGGCTTTGCTTTTGAGAAACCCGGCGATCTTCTGGTTACACTGTGCAACCTCGACATCCTTCCGTAGAAGGACAAACGTGCTCGGCCCATGATTTCCCCAATTGATCGACCGATGGATCAGCGTACAGAGGTGTAGCCACTGGTCGAACGACAGGACGAAGTCAAACTGTTCGGTCGAGTTTGGCGGGACGCCCACGAAGACTCCGGTCACCATGGACTGCATCGTGAAGCCGAGGAGCTGCCATTCGATCGGCTTTCCGATCACGTTCTCGGCTGTCCCGAAGAGTCGCTTTGCCAGTTGGTCGGAAATCATGATCGCATTGTCACCCGATAACACCGACGCAGGGTTCCCATCCGTCAGAGGATACGAGAAGACTCTGAAGAAGTCTTTTCCTGCGAACTGGCCAATAGCTTTGATGTTCTTTTCGTTTGCCGAAAGGGTGAAATTCCCGAACCAGGAGGAAGGCGTAACCGCCGTGGCATACTCAATCTCCGGAATTGCGTCAGCCATCGCGTCCGCGAGAAGATCCGGCGTGGAGGGCTGGGTCGTAATGCCGTCCGAATTCTGCGAGTTTTCCATAACCTGATACAGCCGGGCGTCATTGCGATCAAACGCATCGACGTTCATTTCGCTCTGCACCCAGAGAGCGATCAGCAATACGCAGGCAAGCCCGCTGGAGAGACCGATCAGATTGATGAAGAAGGTGGTCTTGTTCTTCTGAACCACCCTGACCATCATGCGAAGATAATGATGAAGCATTGAGTCCTCCCTCCATTGGACATCATTCGTACCGCAGCGACTCAACAGGATTTGCCCTCGCGGACCGTAGGGCGTACACCCCAACGGCGATCATCGCAATGACGAGCGCTATTGTCCCCGCAAGCACGAAAGCCCACGGTTGGATACTCACCCGGTATGCGAAGTCCTGGAGCCACGTGTTCATGATATAGTACGCGGCCGGCCACGCGATCACGTTTGCGATCAGGACCCACTTGAGAAAGTCCGACGAGAGCAAGCCGACAATGCCGGGGACGGTGGCACCGAGCGCCTTCCGGATGCCGATTTCCTTTGTCCGACGCTCCGTTACGAACGCGGCCAGACCGAGCACTCCCAGACACGCGATGAAGATCGCCAGGATCGAGAATATCCTTGCAATCGTGCTCGTCCGTTGGTCGGCAGCATAGAGCCGCTCGAGGTTCTGATCCAGGAAGGTGTAGCTGATGCTTTCGCTGCCCGCGTGGCGCTTCCACACGCTTTCGATAAATGAAAGCACTTCCCCGGGGTCTCCGGGTCTGACACGGACAGTTATGAACTGACCGACAAAATTGTTCTGCGAAAGAAAGTGCAGGACCAGCGGCCGGACCGGCTCATGGAGTGATTGGAAATTGAAATCCTTCACCATCCCGATGATTTGGAAATGTTGAGCACTACCTGGAGCAGATCCAGGTCGTGTCAGGTCCTTTCCGATCACCGTGTTCTCGCCGTAGGCCTTTGCGACTGCCTCGTTCACGACGACCGCAGCCGTGTCAGACGGATGTTCCCGGGAGAAGAACCGCCCTTCCTGCATTGTCAAGCGGTACGCTTCCACAAAATCAAAGTCGCACCACATCGCGCGAAGATCTTCGTACTGCGGGGCGGTCTGGCCGCCCAATTGATACATACCATCTCCCGCCTGGGCTCCGGGGATCGCGGTGGAATTTGTGACAGCTGCGATTCTCGACCCATTTCGCAGTTCCTGCTCGAACGATTGCAGTCTGTCAGCCAAATCACTTGCACGGTTGATGACGAGGAGTTGTTCCTTGTCGAATCCGAGGTTTCGCGTTTGGATGTATCGCAATTGAGACTCGATGACAAAGGCGCCGATGAACAGGACGATCGAAACGGCAAACTGGAAGATCACGAGTCCACTCCGAAGCATTGACCGTGCACTCCGTTTACGGCCCTCTTTCGCAAGGACATCCATCGGCCGAAACGAAGACAGATAGAACGCAGGATAACTCCCTGCAGTGAACCCGACGCCGATGGCAAGGAGAACGAGCACGAGACCGGTCAACGGACTTCCGGAGAGACTCAGTCTCAGGGTTTTCCCTGCAATATCATTGAACAAAGGAAGAAAGACTTCGACCAGGAGGATCGCCAGGAGGACGGCGAGGACGCTCATCAGGACCGATTCGGCCAGGAATTGCCCCACGAGCTTCGATCGGTTCGAACCAAGGGTCTTTCTGATTCCGACTTCCCGGGCTCGCCGCTCCGACCTGGCTGTTGCAAGGTTGACGAAGTTGATGCAGGCAATCAAAAGGATCGCGAGGGCAATTGCCGAGAATATCCACACATAGGCTACATCACCGTTTGCCTCCAGCTCATAGTCCAGATGAGAACTGAGGTGAATCGAACTCAGGGGTTGCAGGACATACCCATAGCGGTTTCCGGACGCTTGAAATTGCTCGAGCGATATGCCGACAAGGCGCTGCAACTGCGGGCTCACATATGCTGCAACTTCGCAATCAAATTTCTTTTGGAAGGCAGAGCGGTCGGTACCCTTCTGAAGAAGGAGGTATGTATGGTAGTTGTTGCTCAGCCATGTCGGGTTTCTGCTGTCGTCCACCGTTGCGAGCGCACCAAGGAAGTCAAACCGAAAGTGGGAGTTGTTCGGCCAGTCTTCCACAACGCCTGTGACCGTCCAACTCGGCCCGTTGTCGCCCTTGAGCATCTTTCCCATGGGGTCTTCGGTTCCAAAGTATCTTACTGCAGTCGACTTCGTCAGCACGACACTGCCCGGTTGCACAAGCGCCGACCTTGGATTCCCGGCAAGGAAGTGAACCGTGAAGACGTCAGCAGAAGGATGAATCTGCTCCGAGGAACCGATTCTCGCTGAAGACCTTATCGCCATAACGGAGGACTGGAGCACCGAAATTCCTGATTCGCGTATACGCGACGACCTCCGGCAAATCCTTCAGGAGTGCCGGTCCCATGCCGACGGGGCTCATCGCGCTATTAATGGGATTCCCGTTGGCGACACCGCGCAGCGTCGGCCGGACAATACGTTCTGCGTTCACGTTGAACGCGTCGAAGTGCAATTCGTCATGGACATACAACATGATCATGATGCAACAGCCTATCCCGACGGCGAGTCCGATAATGTTGATCAGCGAATAGACTTTCTGGCGAAGCAGGTTTCGGAGAGCGATCTTGAGGTAATTAATGAGCATGAGGGGACCGTTTCTCTGGGTATGTTCTCATTCGTACTTCAACGCTTCCACCGGATTTGCCCGTACCGCCTTGATCGCTTGATGGCTCACCGTCAGCGCGGCGATGATCAATGCCACACCTCCAGCCAGTGCGAACACCCACCAGGCAATGTCGACACGGTAGGCGAAATCCTGCAGCCAGCGCTCCATGGCGACATACGCCACCGGCCAAGCGATCAGGTTGGCCAGGAGAACGATGCCGAGAAGTTCCCGTGTCAGCAACCCGGTAAGGCTTGTCCCGCTCGCGCCTAGCACTTTTCGGATGCCCAGTTCCTTCGTCCGCTGTTCGGCAGCATACATCGTCAGCCCGAGGATGCCCAGGCACGACACGAGGATCCCGATGCCGGAAAGAAGGGCGAACAGCATCCCTTCGGATTCATCGCGCCGATAATAGGTCTCCAGTCTCTGATCAATGAAGTACGCAGTGTAGGGTTGCCCGCCGCTGAAGGCGTTCCACTGATGACGCAGATCGTCGATGATCCCGGAAATGTTCCCATTGATCTTTGCCACCAGGCGCGTCGGCGAACCGCGGGACACCAGGATCACCATGGGAAGAATCTGAAGATGGAGCGGCTCATAATGGAAATCCTCCGTGACCCCGATGATCCGCAGCGGCCGCTCGCCTTCATGAAAATACCCGTACATCATGCGGCCCACCGGGTGGTCGTACCCGAGCCGCTTCGCAGCCGACCGGTTGATGAGCACCGAATTCATCGTATCGCTCGCCATCTCCCGTGAGAAGTACCTCCCATCGACGAGCCTGACACCGAGCATCTGAAGGTATTCGTAATCCACGAACAACTGACGGAACATCATGAGGTTGCTTTTTTCTCCGCCCTCCGGCCGGTATGCACCGCTGTTGATGTCGTTGCCGGGGAGGTTCTGCGTATAGGCAGCATCGACGACGCCGGGACGCTTGAGTACAAGCTCTCTGAAGCTTTGTGTCCTGTTGCCGAGGAGCCAGGTGTTGTCGATCACCAGCATCCGGTCCTTGTCGAAGCCCAGGTCCTTCGACTGCACATACCGGAGTTGACGGTAGATCACGATCGTACCGATGATCAGTCCGATGGAGATTGTGAATTGGGCCAGCACAAGAATCCCGCGGAGCCGGCCGCTGCGCACGCCGCGCCGTATCTCGCCTTTCAGGACTGTCACCGGCTGAAAGGACGAGAGCACGAACGCGGGATAGGCGCCTGCCAGCAGTCCGACGACAAGCACGAGCACCAGTGCGCATCCCGCCAAAACCGGGACACCAATGGCTGAGAGCGAAAGGGTCTTTCCGATGAACGAATTCAATGAAGGGAGCGCAAGCTCCACCAGGCCGAGGCACAGGATCAGCGCGAGGAAGGTCTGAACCATTGCCTCGCTCAGGAACATTGCAATCAACTGGCTTCGCTCCGAACCGAGCACCTTGCGTACGCCGATCTCCTTGGCACGATGCGCGGAACGGGCCGTCGTGAGGTTCATGAAGTTGATGCATGCGATGACCAGGATCAGCACACCGATCGAAATGAACATCATCACTGTAGAGATCGATCCCGTCGGATCCAATTCCTCGTCCAGATGGGAGTACAGGTGGATGTCCGTCAGCCTTTGGAATTTGTAGCGGTAGTGGAACCCCTGCGTCTCGACCTTGTCCCAGGCTCCGGCAAACGCCTGTTTCAGAAGCGGAGCCACGTGTGTTTTGGTGATCGGTTGAAATGCCTCCTCGGCGTCAGCAGCAGATGCACCCGGTTTTAGCAGGACGTAGGTGTAGCAACTGTTGCCGATCCATTTCTCTTCGTCATCGAAGGATGTCGGCCATGAGGAAACGAGCGAATTGAAGCGCCAGTGCGAGTTCGCAGGCAAGCGTTTGACGACGCCGCACACCATGTATGGTTCCGCCCCATCCATGAGGAGCGTCTTCCCCAAGGCGGGTGTGTCGCCAAAATACCGCCGCGCCGTTTCATCGGTCAACACGATGGAGTTGGGTTTCGTCAGAAACGAGTGCTCGTCGCCTTCGACCACGGTGAAGCTGAAGATCCGGAAGAGCATGGAGTCGGCAACGTACAGACGATACTCGTTAAAAGTCTTGTCTTCGTATCGCAACGCATGGTCGCCCACAACCCGAAGGTTTGTCGCAGCCTCCACGCCCGGGATATCCCGCATAAGGCTCTTCGCGAGCGGTGGACTGCTCCTGGCCGTCAAGAAGAGCTTTCCGCCGAGTTCCGCATCGAGCGTGAGCCGGTAGATCCGATCCGCATTTGTGTTGAACCGGTCATAGGTGAGTTCATCCCACACCATGAGGGAGATCAACACGAAACAGCCCATCCCCACGGCCAGCCCAACAATATTGATGAGCGAATAGCCTTTGGTCCTGAGAATGTCTCTCAGCGCGACTTTGATATCATTGATGAACATAAGGGTCCTTATTCATATCGCAGCGCATCGACAGGATTTGCCAGGGCCGCCCTGATCGCCCGATAGCCAACAGTCATCCAGGCGATGGCTATCGTGCCGAACGCGGCCAGAAGGAACAGACCGGCCCCGAGGTCAATCCGGTATGCAAAATCCTGGAGCCACCCGTTCAGGATGAAATATGCGGTGGGGGCTGCTATGGCAAACGCGACTCCAATGAGGAGCGTGAATTCCCTTGAGAGAAGCATGATGACATTTCCAACAGAAGCTCCGAGCACCTTGCGAATCCCGATTTCCTTTACTCGTTGAACCGCCATGAATGATACGAGTCCGTACAACCCCAGGCATGAAATGAACACCGCAATCCCGGCGAACACCTGATAGACTTCCGAAAGCTGAGTTTGCTTTTTGTAGAACCGGTCGATCTTATTGTCGAGGAATTGATATTCATACAAGTACGCCGGATATGTCTCATTCCAAAGTTTTTCAATCGTTGCCAGCGTCTCTGCCGCACGGGCTGGCTGAATCTTGATATTGATAAGACGGTAGTTGTCCTTCCAGCTGCCCAACACCACCCCCATCATCGGCTTCTGAAGAGGGCTTGAGTTAAAATCCTTCACAACGCCAACCACCGGAGCGGAGAGTTCGCCGTTCCAGAACCGGATCCGTTTTCCAAGGATATCCTGTGGGTTCAGAATACCGAGCTTGTGCACAAGCGTCTCATTGACGACAAACTCCCGCACGGTATCGCTCTGCAGATAGGGTCTTCCAGCCGCGAACTGAATATTGTAGGTTTTGAAATAGTCCACATCCGCCCATTTCAAGTCGGCGCTGAACTTGGTGTTGACCGTCGATCGGTCGAACATGAAATCACTGCTCCAATGGTCATTGTCGGAGGGACTATACTCACTGAAGCTCACACCGCTGACGCCTGGTTGCCCGAGAAGCCGGGACTTCAAGGCATCAATCTTGGTCTGGCTTACGCTGTCGCCCGGAACCGGCACGAGAACGACGGCATCTTTATCAAAACCCAATGATGCGTTTTTGAAGTAGTTCATTTGTCGCACGACCACAAGCATGCCGATGATCAGCACCTGAGAGATAACGAATTGCAGGACCACCAGTCCTCTTCTCAACGAAATTCCACCGACACGTCGTGACGAGATTCTGCTCTTGAGTGCAGCCATCGGGCTGAATCCCGACAGGATCAAGGCCGGGTACATTCCCGACAAAACCGTCATCGTTGCGTAGAGAATGAGGAGAAACGCGAGAACACCCGGGTCGCCGAGAACATGCCGTTGGAGGGAGATCCCGAGCAACTGGCTCAACAGCGGGATAGCGATCTCCATGAGCGCAAGAGCCACGGCAATTGCCATTGCGGAGATCACCGCAGTTTCAGAAAGGAACTGCAACATCAGTTGGCTGCGGTGGCTTCCAAGGACTTTCCGAACGCCAATCTCCCTTGAACGGTTCGATGCCTGAGCCGTTGCAAGATTAATAAAATTCACACAGGCAGCGATGAGCAGGAAGACCGCTACGAGGATCAGCGCCGTGATTAATTCCTTGCTGAAGGTTGAGCCGGAGTATGTCCCAATGCGACTGTCAAAGTGCATCGCGGACAAGGTCTGCACTTCAAGGCGATCGTTCCAATATTCCTGGGGTTTGTGCCTCCGGTTGAAGGCAGGCAACATTGAATTGAATTCCGTCGCCGACAGTGTTGCGGGAAGGAGCACATAACAATTGTTCGACCCGTCGGTGCTGACCCAATCGGAGAATAATTGCGCGCGTCGAGTCCTGAGCGAAGCGTACGGGAGCAACACTTTGAACGGGAAATCACTGTTGGCAGGATAGTCCTCGATAACGGCTGCTACTCTATAGAGGTCGCGATTCCGGTAGAGAACCGATCGCCCGATTGCCTTCCTCCAATCACCGAAGTATCGTTCCGCTGTCGCTTTCGTAAGAACGGCGTTCGATGGATCGGCCAGGGCCGCCCTCGGATCGCCTGCGATCGTTTGGATATCCAGGATATCGAAGATCTGCGGCTCGGCGCAAAAGACCCCGCGCGTTTCTTTGAACTTCCGTTCCGTCTGCGAATTGCCCGGGTCCAGCGCGGTCATCTGGACCTCTTCCTCTGCGTCGATGGCCGCCACCGCTTCGAGTTGCGGGAAATCGAGTCGTAAGCCGTCGGCGACCGGGAAAGGAATGCCTGCGGTATATCGGGTAACGTCCGATTCGTTCAATACTGTGACGAGACGGCATATTCGGGCTCTTTTCGACTGGAAGCTGTCGTAACTCAATTCGAATCTGACCACGAGAAAGATGGCCAGGCAGCAAGCGGTCCCGATTGAAAGGCCGAGCACATTAATAACGGCATAGCTCTTGTTGCGGAGCAGATTCCTGAGTGCCAGTCTGAAATAGTTCGCAAGCATGCCCGTTTCGTTCTCCTACTTGTTCCTACACGCCGCAATTCTCCGTCACGATGTCAATCGCCCAATTCCCTTTTCAGACACGGAATTTCTCTTTGATATTTTCGGTGACGACGTGCCCGTCGAACAGGTTGATGATCCGGTGGCTGTACTCGGCGTCGTGCGTGGAGTGGGTGACCATGACAATCGTGGTTCCGCCTTCATTGAGGCCGGTGAGGAGCTTCATGACTTCGCTTCCGTTTGCCGAGTCCAGGTTTCCGGTTGGTTCGTCGGCAAGAATGAGCTTGGGTTTGGCGACGATGGCGCGGGCCACGGCGACGCGCTGTTGTTGGCCGCCGGAGAGCTGCTGCGGGAAATGGTTCTTCCGATGCATGACCTGCATTTGCTCGAGGACTTCGTTGACCCGTTTTTCCCGGTCGGACGACGAGACACCGAGATAGAAGAGGGGAAGCTCGACGTTTTCGTAGACCGTGAGCTCGTCGATCAGGTTGAAACTCTGAAAGACAAATCCGATGTTCGCCTTGCGCAGATTCGCCCGCTGTCGTTCGGTGAACTTCGAGACTTCCTGGTCGAGAAAGTGATACTCTCCTTCGTCGGGTTGTCGAGGAGGCCGAGGATATTCAGGAGTGTCGACTTCCCGCATCCCGACGGTCCCATGATGGCCACGAACTCGCCATACGCGATCTCGATATTGACGTTGTTCAGGGCGGTGGTTTCGACTTCGTCGGTGGTGTACATACGTTTGAGATTGCTTGTTTTGATCATTCCCATCTCCTGTGGTTGGGCGAAACAATGGCGTGTCGGTAACGATGAACGTTCAAAGAGCGCATCACGAGGTCGATCCGTTCCTCAAGAGGGCCGTATTCGGCGGCGGCAATTGCTCCGGATGCACGGACGTCCTGCACCAGCGATTCCAGTTGGTCAAGAGCATGCCGGGCGTCTTCCAGATCTCCAGCCCATCCGCCCTGCGCATACCCCCGTGCCAGACTGTCCAGCAATGATACCGCATGATGTTCGAGCGCCCGCGCAACGACCAGCAACCCGCTTCGGCGCGCCAATCGTCCGCTGAGATCGAGGAGCACGCACACAAGAACGCGTGCCTCATTCCATGCATCGGAATCGCGAAAGTCTGTGCACGGCCGGGTATCCTGGTGTCAGATGGTGGTTCAGCATCAGTGCTTGAGAATGAGTCTGTCGATATCGCCGAAATTATCGTACGACGAGGTGATGACTTGTTCCCCCGGCTGCAAACCGTCGAGGACTTCAAACATCTGGGGATTTTGGCGTCCGAGTTTGACGTTGCGCTTGACGGCAAACGCTTCGCCTTTGTCCACGACAAACACCCACTGACCGCCGGTCTTCTGGTAGAACCCGCCGCGCGGCAGAAGAACCGCTTCCTCCAATTCACCGAGCTCAAGGCGGATTTGCAGGGTCTGCCCCCGGCGAATCCCGGGAGGCGTCGCCCCGACAAATTCCATATCGACGTCGAAGTGATTGCTTGTGACTTCGGGATAGACCTTCGTGATCTTCAGACGGTACGTTGATCCTGTCAGGTCGAACTCTCCCGTCTGCCCCGGACTGACCCGGGCGATGTAGAACTCGTCGATCGATGCACGGACCTTGACATTATCCAGGACGTCGATCTGACCGATCCGTTGCCCGGGCGACTTCGACTCTCCGATCTCGGCGTTCAACGAAGTCAGCTGTCCGCTGATCGGCGCCTTGATGATCAGGTTCTCGAGGTTCTGCTTGGTCATCGTGAGGTTTTCCTGCAATCGCGCAATCGAGCCTTCGAGTTGGGCCAGCTGGTTCAGGCGGAGGACAGAATCCTGAAGGTAGTTCTGCCGTGCAAGAACGCGGCGCCGGACCCACGACTCGTACTCGTACCGGGACTGCAGATAGTCGTTCTCCGCCACAAGGTGCTTGAGGAAGAGCGTCGAATCCCGCAGGAACACGAGTTGGGTACGCTCCACCTGATATTCCGCGTCTGCGAGAGTGGACTTGACGGCGATCGTATTCTGTTCGATCGTCAGGCGTCGGTTCTGCGCGTCGTTGATTTCCTGATAGGTCAATGCTTCGCGGTACATGACATCAAGTTGAAGATTCGAGTTCGCGAGTTTCACGATCGGGTCGCCCTGCTTGACGACGGTCCCTGCTTCGATGTAGCGTTTCTCCACCCGTCCGCCTTCCACGGCGTCAAGGTAGAATGTTTGAATCGGGAGTATTGTCCCCTGGACGGGGATATATTCCTGGAACGGTGCCTTCGTGACGGCTGAGATCGTTATCTTGTCGATGTCGACGTTGAGCCGCGAGCCCCCGGAAGTCGAGATCAACACATAGACGATGAGAATGAGGACCGCGGCACCCCCGATAGCGTACGTGATCCTGGTCCGGTTCCAAAATTTCTTCTCGAGCTTCCGATCCATCCCCGACTGATTCAGAGAGTCCTCCGGGAGATGGTGGATAGACTTGGGGATTGGGTTTTCCATTGTGCGACGTCAGGCGTTTTCGAGTGGGTGAGGGAGCGAATACACGATATCTGAACCTGCTAGGGGACAAAATTCACGCCAAGCAAAATCGTCAAAATTCCAAAGGAAAGCGGGAGTGATTGGGGATATCGTCCGTTTTCGTTACATTGGGTGTACGAAAGCGGGCAGCGCCGGCACACCCACCCGGCAGCGAGGGAGACAAACGAGTGACATGCTTTCGGATTGAACTTCCCACAACATCGCGTATGAAGTAAGACGTAGGACGTAGGAAGAAAGCTTCTGCTACGTGCACCCGTTTTCTTCCTACTTCTTATGTCCTACGTCCTACCCCAAGCCATCCAACGCCATGTCTCAGCAGCTTGGTAATATTCTCGTTCTCGACGACGACAAGGACGTCCTTCTCGCCGCCCAACTGTACCTGAAGCAACACGCCGCGACGGTCCATACCGAGCAGGACCCCCACCGGATTCCGACGCTGATGAAGGAATCCGAGTACGATATCATCCTGCTCGATATGAATTTCACACGCGATGTCAGCACCGGGCAGGAGGGATTCTACTGGCTTGACAAGATCCTCGCCATCGACCCCCAGGCCGTGGTCGTCTTAATCACCGCGTACGGAGACGTCGAGATGGCCGTCCGTGCTATCAAAGCCGGTGCAACCGACTTCGTGCTGAAACCCTGGCAGAACGAAAAACTCCTCGGCACGCTCTCCGCAGCCATGATGATCCGCCGATCGCGCAAACAGGTGGAGCAGCTGCGCTCCCGCCAGCAACTTCTGGGCGAAGAACTCGATCACCACTTCCAGGGCTTCGTCGGTAACTCCCCTGCGATGCGCGCGGTCTTCGCCACGATCCAGAAGGTCGCGAAAACTGATGCGAACGTCCTCATCCTCGGGGAAAATGGCACAGGAAAAGAACTCGTTGCCCGGGAAATCCACCGGCAATCTCCCCGTGAATCCGAAGTCTTCATCTCCGTCGATATGGGGTCCCTGAACGCCGGGCTTTTCGAGAGCGAATTATTCGGCCACGTGAAGGGCGCGTTCACTGATGCCAATAGCGACCGCGCAGGACGCTTCGAAACCGCCTCCGGCGGTACGCTCTTCCTCGATGAGATCGGCAATCTTCCCCTGCCGATGCAGACAAAGCTTCTTGCGGTCCTGCAAAACCGGGAGGTGACACGAATCGGGTCGAACAGGACCACGCGTATCGATATCCGTCTGATCTCCGCCACCAACCAACCGATCAACGAAATGGTCGCGGAAAAGAAATTCCGCCAGGACCTGCTCTACCGGATCAATACCGTTGAGATCCGATTGCCTCCGCTTCGGGAAAGGACGGACGATATTCCGCCGCTGATCCACCACTTTCTCCAACAGTATGCACAACGCTATCGCAAACCCGGGATGAGCATTCCGCAGGCAACGCTCGAAAGTCTCTCTCGTTACTCGTGGCCGGGGAACGTCCGTGAATTGGAGCATGCGGTGGAGCGCGCGCTCATTCTCTGCGAGGGCGACGTCCTTCGCCCGGAAGATTTTTTCGTCTCTTCGGCGGGCGAAAGCACCAATGCCGGCGCCACGATCGAAACGAAGCTGGACGCCATGGAAAAGACCGTTATCCAGCAGACCCTTGCCAAATACGGGGGCAACATTACACAGGCCGCGAAGGAATTAGGACTCACGCGCACCGCACTCTATCGACGTCTGGAAAAATATGGCCTTTAAATCGTTCCGGGTTGCCGTGGTAGCGCGTTGCTCTTCTCCTCGGCGCGACCCTTCTCCTCCTGGTGTATCTTCTCTCGCAAACGACCCTTGTCGCTTCGGCCATCGTCCTCTCCCTTCTCCTTGTGTACCAGGTCTACTCCCTGATCCACTACGTCGAACTGACAAACCGGGAAATCAGCAGGTTCCTTCTTTCCATCCGCTATGCTGACTTTTCGCAGTCCTTTCCCCAGAAGGGGCGCGGGAAGGCGTTTGACGAGCTGAGTGCCGCCATCGGAGACGTCGTACAACAATTTCAGAAAATCCGCGAAGAGAAAGAAGAGCATTTCCTCTACCTCCAGACCATCGTGCAGCATATCGGCGTAGGCCTCATCGCCTTCACGCCGGACGGTCAGGTAACTCTTCTGAACAACGCTGCGAAACGGATCCTCGGCATTCACCATCTTGTCGACATACGCTCGCTCGGACGCCTCAGCGACGAGCTGGTGTCGACCCTCTTCCGGCTCCGATCAGGCGAGCGTGCACTGTCGCGGCTCGAATTGCAGGGCGAGGCGCTGCAGCTGATCATCAACGCAACGGAGCTGAAAGTGCACGGGCAGCTCCAGACACTGGTCTCGATTCAGAATATCCAGTCCGAGCTTGACGAGAAGGAGATGGAAGCATGGCAGAAACTTGTGCGCGTCCTGACCCACGAGATCATGAATTCCCTTACGCCGATTTCTTCCCTGGCGTCGACGGTCAATGACATGCTCAGACCGGATCCGGATGCAACCTCAACAAATGCAACCGTCCCCGCGGAAACCATCCGTGACGTCCGAGGGGCGGTGGAGACCATCGAAAAGCGAAGCAAGGGGCTGCTCCATTTCGTCGACGCCTACAGAAACCTGGCGCGCATTCCCCGGCCGAATTTTAGCATTATCCGGCTCGAAGCACTGTTTCATCGGGTTGAACAGCTCATGAAGGAACATCTCTCGTCAAACGGCATTTCCTATTCCTCCTTCGTTGAGCCGGAGAGTTTGGAATTGACCGCCGATCCTGAACTCATCGAACAGGTGTTGATCAATCTCCTCCGGAATGCGGTCGACGCAGTCGTCGGCCATTCCGCACGGTCGATTTCCATGACCGGGCGAATCGGTGATAACGGCCGGGTGACAGTCGAGGTATGGGACAGCGGGCCGGGGATCTCCAAAGACATGCAGGAGCGGATTTTTGTCCCCTTCTTCACGACCAAACCCGAAGGGTCAGGAATCGGGTTGAGCCTTTCCCGCCAAATCATGCGCCTTCATAACGGCTCGATCCGGGTAAACTCCGACTCCGGAAAAGGCACTTCCTTTCTCCTCCGGTTCTGATACAGGAGAGCTTCTGAGCTTGGGCGGGCGCAAGCCCTTCGATCGGTTCGGCAGAAACAGAATTTGCGGTGAAAAATGTGATGCGGAACACGGACCGATGGGAATTTTTTTGGCTCGGGACGGCCGTTCGCACTTTGAAGTGAAGGACGCTTACGGAAATTCTTCCCTCAAAGATAATCCTTCCACGATGCACCCTCTCGTGATCTGGCGCAAGGAGTTCGCGTAGCTCGAACCGGTTCAGAAAAGGGATTGTTAGCTGATGTGACACCCCTCACTTATCTTCAGCCGCCGATATCCCCCGCAATAGCCAAGGAATCAACGAAGAAGAAACAACTTCTTTTTCGCGTGTAGGTATTTCATTGAGTGACAGATTCACGTTCAAACCGCTTATGATGTCTGTACATGAAAATCACCTTCCGATGTTCTAGACTCTCCTTTCGTCCAGATTTGACCGTTATCACTCAGCAATTTCTGGTTCGTTCGCGGCACGTTTCTTGCGCATCTCCTACTTGTACAAAGTTGACAACGTAGTTTGAACGATAAGGGATAGCAATGAACACCGGCCACATGATACAGACGATTTTGGCAATGGCGCTGCTCACGACGATGCTGACGAACTTCTACCGGATTGTCGGCAATACGGGAGACGACATCGCGAGGGGACAGGAAGATATCCTCCAGACTGCGATCGCAACGTCATGGACGGAGATGGCGCAGGGACTTGCGTTCGATAACGTCACCGATACGTCCGACGTCGCGTTTCAAAATTCGGGCGCGTTGACTCCCGCTTCCATGCTCGGCATTGAGTCCGGCGAGACGGCAACTTGCGACAGTACGTTTAACGACTTTGATGATTTCAACGGAGCAACGCTCCAGAGGGCAGCCGGCTCAACGGGCAAGGTGTTCACGACGCATTTTACCGTCAGCTATGTCGACACGAGCAATGTGAACCTCGTCGTCAACTACCGGACCTTTGTGAAGAGGATGGACATGGTGACCTGGCGCTCCACGCCTCCTCCGGGACAGAACGAGCGGATTGATACCCTGCACACATCCATTGTGTACAGTTACTTCAACTTTAATTGACGTTGACCAGAGGTGAAGCGTGGGAACAATCCTTGATCTTCTCGGCTCCATGATTTTCGGCGGGGCTCTCATCATGATCGCGGTCGACGCAAACGGCGCCGCGACCGAAACGCAGGCGCAGTACGCCGGCGACATGTGCGTGCAGGAATCCTTGACCGACCTGGTCACCGGCGTGGAAAGCGAATTCCGCAATATGGGGTTCGGCGTCCAGGATACGACCGCGACAATCCTCAGCGCCACGACATCCTCCATCACTTTCCTCACATGCCTGGATGGGACTGGCACACACATCGATACCATCCGGTACTCGGTTGGGACACCGGATGAGCTGCCTGGAACGCAGAACGAGCTTGACCGCCCGCTGTACCGGAGTCAGAACACTTCACCGACGGCGAGCGTGGGCGTTGTAACAATATTCTCACTGAAGTATATCGACTATAACAAGAATGTGATGTCAAGCCCGGTGGATGTTTCGAACCTTCGTAACATCCAGACCATCGAGATTACGGTCGAAGTCCAGAATCCGTACGCGCAGTACCGCGACCCGACGCAGGTTCAGGCCGGTGAGCGCAATGCGTTGTATTCGAGTTCACTCTGGCAGCAAACGCGATTGGCGTCTCAGAATTTCAAACGATAACGAATTCCGGAAAGCGTTCAGACCATGGTCGGCAAAGCAGGTCTTATCTACGTCCTTGGGTTCGCCATGCTTCTTGGCACCATCGGCAGGAATCTGAGCAAATACACCGTCGAGACCGAAGGCAACATGTCGGCGTATTGCGACGGGGCCGTCTCCCATAACCTCGCCCTTGCGGGGGCGAATATGGCATTGACACGATTTTACAATAACCGCACCTGGAGCGGGGCGATTACACAGAATTTCACCCTACCCGGGCTTCAGGGAAGCTCCGCAGTGACTCTCGTCAACGGCGGGATCAATGCGACGTTGCAGAGTATCTCGACGTATCACACCTGGTGGGCAACCGGCGGGACCATCCATGACACGGTGCGGGTCTTCTTTAACGTCAACGATTCGAGCAGTTTTGCCATTTATGCCTGGTTCACGGCATTCTCCGGCAACGATCAGTTCTGGTACGGTGGTGATACGGTGTGGGGGACGATTCGGTCTAACGGCGGACTCCATATGGGAGGGGGAACGGAAGTGTTCAACGGGCGAGTGATGCTCGCGAAAAACACGACCGGGCCGGGTACTCCGATCTACAACCAGGGGCCGCCGGTAAAGACCGTCGGCGTCCCGTTACCGGCGGATCTCTCAACTATCTCATCTGCGGCAGCTGCGGGCGGACGATTCTATACGGGGAACATGAACGTCAAGTTCTATCCCGGCAGCGGCGCCAGCAATGATGGCTATGTCTCTGTCCGGAACGCCGCGACGAGTGCCCTCGTCGATTCGTTTCTTATCTCTGCAGCGGGATTTAACGGGGCGATGTGGGTGAACGGTGATGTGCATGTTCTCGGGGGAACGGTCGACGGTCGCATGTCCATCGGGAGCTCGCAGAACATCTACATCCAGGGAGGCGGTGTCCGGTACGAGCAGAATCCTCTCAACGGCCCTTCCGGCGACGTTCTCGGGCTTCTTGCGACCAATAACATCACGATCGGGCTCAACAACTCGTCGAGCGATCCCGCCAACTGGCCGAATTGCAGGATTGATGCGGCGTTGTTCGCATTGGGAGGGTCATTCTCCGCCGTCAACCCCGGAGGAACAGGCGTGCTTAGGGTCACCGGCACGGTCATTGAAGGAAGCAAGGGTTCGATCATGGGCTCAAACGGAACCGACGGATATTTGAAACGGTACCATTGGGACGATCGGTTTGCCGATCCATCCCAGCGCCCCCCGTTCTTCCCTGGCTTCGGGCCAAAGACGTACAAGATCACAAACTGGTGGGAATCACGGAGGCAGCAGGTACCCGTTTCCTGAGTGTCCACTCGACCCGCCGATCACATCGCTCATCTCTTCTGATACGACCATGCCGCTCTGTAATCACAGGGCGGCATGATCATTTCACGAGTTACCGCCCCCCACGCTTGGAGACAGACTCACGGTCCGGAGTGGATTGTGCCGGCGCATTTCCGTCCGTTCTCGTATGACCAATGTCGCGTTTGGGCGTCTCGACCTGGGGATTCCCGCTTGCTGGAGACGGCGTGGTACCAACGGCAGTGGGAAGGTAGATCGGTTGAGGCGGAGGCGGACATGGCGGAGGACCGGGCGATGGATACGGAGCAGGCACGTAGATAACCTCCGGCGGTTGTTGTTCGGGTGCACTGGGTTGCATCGGTCGTTTCGAACTGCGTGTAGCATCCGCTCAACACAAGGGAACTCAGGATCGCCAACACAGGCAGGTGATTCAACAGCTTGATCGATTTCATGGCAGGGATCCTTCCGCAAGTCACAGAAGACTCCTGCAACTCTCGTGCCCGCCCATATCCTTCCGAATGGTGGAATTTCGCGTGTGGACAGTGCACTAGACTGAACTCATAGTCGTCTTTGGTGGACACTCAAGCGGATCTGAGGGCAAGCGATTGCAGGCACCGGAGTCTTGTGCGTGGGAAAAACGACTGCGCCCCATTCGTGGTCCGGTCGGCGAGCGGCTTGATGCGAAGTCGGACAGTACGACGAGGGCAAAAAAAAAAGGCCTCTCGAAGAGAGGCCCGTGAAAAGGTTGAGCTTAGTGCACAACGACGAGGCTGTCTGCACGGCCCGCATCGCGGCAGAAGATCTGCTGCGTGACTTTGTTTCCATCAGGGGCGGTTTCTGTCCCGACACCCTGGACCACAACCTGGTTCGCCGTACCGGCAGTCGTGACGGAATAGGTTCCGTTGGCATTCTGGCCACCGGCCATGTTCGTCAGCTTGGACAGACCCGCAGCATCAGCGGTCAGACCGACAAAGCTGTTGCCACCACCGCCCAAAGCGGTCGGGCGACGATAGAACTGCTGCGCGCGCGCTGCGAGGTTGACGAGATCGTTCGACACTGCATCGCGGTTCGCATTGACTGCGTTGTCGGAGAACATCGTGATACCGACTGCGACAGCGATACCGACCACGATGACGCCGAGGATGATGAGCAGAAGTTGTTGCTGTCCCATAATGACCCTCTATAAAATAGGTTATGAGTGAAAGGAAGCAAGTACTGATGAATTCGACGAACCCTGCCCAAACTCGGCTTCTGAGCTCTGGTATTATTTTAGCACGACCCGTGCCATAGGGTCCGCTAGTCGCCAATCTCGACTTTTGCGGCTCAAACAGCCAGTTCTGAGACCTTCGATGAGAGTCGGCGAAAGAAGGGGTAAGAATTTCCGGGGTAAGATCTACCGATAGGCCGTGTTACGAGCTCAAAAGAGCCACAATATGCGAGGTGATGGTCTCCTGCTCGGAGAGAAGTTACAGCAGAACGAGACGTCAGTCCGGTCAATGAAGAAGTGACAATGAGGAATTTGAACCACTTGGATCAAAGGAACCACAAGTCGTCAGAAACCGGGAAGGCGTCAGCGATTATTGTCGCCGGCGCCTTCCTGGATATGGGACAGTTAACAGTTGACAGTGAACAGTGTCTACTTCAAAAGCACCATCTTCATCGTTGCCGCGTAGCTCCCCGCCGTGAGCCGATAGAAGTAGACGCCGCTCGCGAGGTTCCGCGCGTCGAAGGACGCAACATGCTCACCTGCTGCCATCGCACCGTTCACCAGCGTCGCGACCTCCTGTCCGAGCGTGTTGTACACCTTCAGAACAACATTGCCTGCCTTCGGAAGTGTGTACGAGATCTTCGTCGTCGGGTTGAAGGGGTTCGGATAGTTTTGCGACAGCGAGTACTGTTCCGCGATCCCCGAAGGCTGCGTCTTGACGTCCGTCAGAAGCCATGCGGCTTTCTGACTCGGGAACCAGTTCAGGTCGCCGAGGGCAAATCCATCGGTCCCGGCATGCTGCAACGTCGTGTTTGAGTAGGCCAGGTTCTCCGGCACCGGCCAGACCGGTGCAAAGAGATGACCATTCGGATTGTAGTACCATAGGTACGTGCCCGCGCCGCCTGTTCTGTAGAGCGTGACAAACTTGATCAGACTGTCGACCTGCCCCATGACCGATGCAGGGAACCCGGGATCATCAACGGTGTCATTTCCCGCGATGGTGAGATTCGGGTAGCGGGTCTTGTCGCCGAACATGCCCGTTGTCCTTGCGTTCAGGAAGACGGGTGGGATCAGTGTATCCATCAACGGAGTCGCCCAGAACGTTTTCAGCTTTGCGGGCCACGTTGACACTGTTGTTCAGTACCGTGATCCTGCGTTCGTTTTCCGGAATGGCGATGTGACTCGGCGAAGTATTCAAGGAGTCGAAACTGAACGTCGATGAAGGCGTCGTCGAGTTTTCAAAATAATACTGCGAAATCTCACTATTCTCCTGTGACTCCCCGAGGGTTCCATAGAAGATATTGTTCTTGTACACCGCATTGGTCATCACAAAGTCATTGAGGGGATTGACACAATTCAGAAAAACGGTATTGTGTTCAAACCGCGTATAGACGTTGTAGTCCACATTGCAGTCCGCGTACGCATTGTTACAGAACATCGTGTTGTTGACCATCACGACGCTATCGGTGGGCGTGGCGGAATTCGAGAAAAACGCATCCCCTTCAAATGTGACGGTCGGGTGAATTGCATTTCTGAATATGCAGTCCGTGATCGTATACTTGTTGTAATTGCCGCTATGGTCGTCGATCGCGATCCCCCATCCGTCGAACACGCAGTTGTTATACGTGGATTGCGTGCTGTCGCTGGTGTACGTCATGCAATCCGCATAACCCTGGCCGACGAGAACCTGATCGGGGCGCACGCCTGTGAAGTAGAGGTTTCGGAACACCAGTGTTGTTGCGCCGGTGAAGAAGTTCATGAACGGGTTCGGTGAAGAATTGTCCCCAAGGATCGCCGGTGCGATGACCGGAGGCCGGTGCGAGCCGCTGTCCGCGATCAGCGAAACCGGAAAGTTTACATTGAGCGTTGCGTTGAAGTAGTAGATCGAGTCCCGATACAGCCTGTATGTCCGGTTCGGGTGCGCACGTTGACCGTTCCCCAGCGTGTCGCCCTGGATGAAGTTGTTGATGTTGCCGGCCGGACTCGCCGCAACCCAGACGGTGTCCCCCGCTGCGAACGTGACAGATTGGACGGCGAAGAGGAGTACCACCATCCCCAGCGCCCCCCCACCGATTCCGATTCGTCTCCTTGTTCCATTGCACATAATCGCTCTCCCTTCTTCCTGAAGTGTTGTATAAGTGGATAAGAGTACTCCCTGGTGAAGTCTCTCTAGAGTCGGACGCGGAGACCAAGGTCCGCAGTCAGACCGTAGTGCTGTTCCGCCGTCGGGAAGCTGGACCCCTGGTTGAGGTCAATGTCCCGGGCGTTGTTGAGATTATTGAGATCGAGAAAGACCTGCAGGCCAAACCAGGGAAGTGCCTGCTTCACCGTCAGGTCCCACCGGAGATACTTCGATGTGTTGACCCGGAGTTCGGGCCAGAAATCCTCCGACTTGAAGATGTCGGCCTGCGACAGCATCGAGACCCGGGTCGAAAAGCCTTCGTAATCATAACCGAGGGCAACATTGACGATGTCGTCCGGCTGGTCGATCATGCGATCGGTATAGTACGTTTCGTTATACGTCTTGATCACATAGGGGGGATCCGGGCTGTACGTGGTACTGACGGTCGTCAGAGGATATTTCGCCTGGGAAAAGATGTGCGTGTAATTCACGCTCAGGATCAGCCCGGAGAACACGCTCGGGAGATACCAGAAGTGCGTTTGCCAATCGAGCTCGATTCCCGTCAGGTTCACCGTGTAGGGATCGTTGAAATACGTGTCGACCTGGTAGCCCTGCGGCGCCGGGGGCGGGCCGGGATACTGCGACGGATCGATCACATAGCGGCTCACGGGAAAAATGAGATTGTCGATCTGCTTGTAGAATCCGTCGACCGAAAACAACCCGATGGTATTGTCGTGCACTGAAACCACGAAATCATAGTTCGCCGAATGCGATTGCCTGAGCCCGAAGTTGTTCCAGGTGATGGAGCCGATCCCGAGATCAATCCGTGGCGTGATGGATGCATAGTCCGGGTATGCCAGCGTGTTCGTATACGCCAGTCGGACCTGGAGCCAAGAGAGGGGTTTCCAGATCATGTGCGCCATCGGCAGCCAACGGC
Source organism: Nitrospirota bacterium (assembly GCA_963769335.1). GTDB lineage: Bacteria > Nitrospirota > UBA9217 > UBA9217 > UBA9217 > JAJYKN01. Next base: position 38,001 of record CAVYLT010000044.1, read on the forward strand.
CCTGGGACTCCGCAACGGTCGTATCGCGATAGAAATACTTGAGGCGCGAAGTAGCGGTTTCTGTACCGCGCGGTGCCGTGTAGGACGTTGACAGATTTTGATACCGGGCCCCTCCGATGAAGGTGAACTCCGTGCCCAGGTTCGCAGTGACCATGGCATAGACCGCGTCCTGATGCTCAATCCCCGAATAGTCATTGGTGATTGACGCGAGGCTGTTGTGTGACCAAGCGTCGAGTGTCCCGACCTGTCGTGCAATATCGATGATCGGTTGCATGAGTGCGATGTTCGTCGGAATACCCATCGTATAGTCGCCGCCGAGAAATTTCCCGTAGGAAAAATTCCCGTCTTCAAACAACGTGATGGGGAGGCGGGAGTTGCCGTTCGGAACAGTTTGTTTCATCCAGGGAAATGCATCCAGAATCGCCTGGCGCAGCCCTCCCCCCGAATAGGTCAGGACGCCATCCGATTGGTCATAGTCGTACGAACGGGTGCGATACTGGACCTTTCCTCCGAATTTCACCGCACCCGAAACCTCATCCGATACCCGAACAGGAGACGTCAGGTCGAGGGAGCCGGTAAGCGTCCGCTCTCGGGAGAAATCGCCGGAGGCCGAGATGTTTTGCAGGTATGTCGTCGTGGGATCGTTGTTCGCGAGCCCGGGGATCAGCCGCGGGTCAAAGCGTTGATAGGACAGGCTGTTGAGGCCGACGTTCTGATTGATAAACGTAAACGCGATGTCGTTCGGGTCGTGGTTCTCGGAATAGGAATGCGAAACCTGTGCATCGATCGTAAAGAGCGGCAACGTCTGCTCGAATTCGAGCAGGTTGGTAATTACGTTGAGCTTGTTCTCGGAAACCGAAGTGGTATAGTCGTGTTCGTTCGCGGGAAGACTGTAACTTTCTCCCCGGTTCTGGATCTTGGTGTCGCCGATGCTGAAGAAGTTCTTGAGGGCGATCTTACCCTCCGGGAGATCATAATCGAGCACGAACGTCCCGCCATACCGTCGCTTGTCCCGGAGGACGTCGTTGAGGTTCAGCGTGGAGAGATAGACGGTATTGGTCACGCCAAGGACCGGACCGTTCAGATAATAGCCCCCGCCGAGCTCATTTGACGTCAGGTTGCGTCTCTCGACATCGAACTCCGCAAAGATGCCGAACCGTTTGTCGAAATAGCGGTTTTCCAGGCTCCCCACAATTTTGAAGTCACCGTACCGATGTTGAAGGCCGTTGTAGCCGTACTGGGTCAGGAGACTCACCGAAGGAATGTCCGTCTCGGTGGCCGACGCTTCCTTGAGTTTGAAATTCACGGTCCCGCCCAACACTGCGGCATCCATGTCGGGGGTGATGGCTTTGGTCACCTCGATGCCTTCGAGCATGCTGGACGAGATCATGCTCAGGTCCGTCCCCCGGTCCCCGGCGTCGGTTGCGGACATCGCGACACCATCCACCATCACCTGATTGTACTTCGGTGCCAGGCCGCGGATCACGACCTGACTTCCCTCTCCTCCTTCGCGGGTGACGGAGACGCCCGGGAGTCGGCCCACGGATTCAGCAGCGTTCGCATCGGGGAGTTCCTGAATGCGCGCCGCGGAGACGACGCTGACGATTTGATTGGAGGCGAGTTGCTGATTGATGGCCTGGTTCTGGCCAAGGGCTTGCGCAGTGACGACAACAGGTTGTCCCTCGATCGCTACAGCGTCGAGGGCAAAATCGAGTGTGATCGGAGAGGATCCCTGAACAACGAGCGGTTTGACAACGGGGGTGTAGCCAACATACGTTGCGCGGACGCTGTATGTGCCTGCGGGAACATCTCGGACAACGTACTTTCCATGCACGTCGCTTGAAGCCCCAAGACTTGTTCCGGCGAGGAGGACATTGGCGCCGGGAAGGGCCTCCCCGGTTTGCTTGTCCGTGACGGTCCCCTGTATCGTTGAGCCCGTTTGGGAGTCAGCCGAGGCTATGACGAAGAGCAGTGCCAAAACAGAAACGCCGATCTTCCGCTTCTCCATAAATCTCTCCAGACCGCCAGCGACGTTGATCCTGTTGTTGAGAAGACTCGGGGAATGAAATGATGATATCACGAGTATGATAGCAATTTCCGGAGTTGGTTTAAATGGTTGTCAAGCCCGACCAAAGAAAAAGTGTTGTCATCTACGAACAAAAGCATTTTTATGCGAATTGAATAACGATTGACATTTATTGATAGATCTCGGTCATCCCTTCGGGGGAACTACAAAGTAACACCAGGACATCGCTCTCCGTTCACCCTTCATCAGCCGGAGAACTCGTGCGGAGGAATAGCTGTTTAAACACGTTGCCGATTGCCGGTAGTTTCAGGAGGAGTTGCTTCTGTCGGAGGGAATACTTTTCTTTGCACTTCTTCTTTTTGGAAGTCCCCGTTCTTTCCCATGATGACGGCGCAGAAGTCACCGCCATCGTTCATCGTGCAAATACGCCGTGTCACAGACGACGCAGGCTGTTGAGGAAAGACATCACCAGGCTCCTGTGCAGAAGAATGTTGCTTACGTCGCGCTCACCAGCTATTGACCGGATGGTGTGGCGTGTCTCGGAAATCACCCGTACTTACCCACTCACGATGAACGGAGGTTCCACCCATGGGAAAGCGATCCACGCTTTTTCTCCTCACGCAATTCTCATTCGCACTCTCTCTTGCGGTCCTGTTGGGTGCCTGTTCGAAAAACTCGACCCCGACCGGGCCCGGCACGGGTGGCATTGTCACCGTCACGGGACATGTGATCGGCATTAACAAGCAACCTGTCGCGAGCGTCCCGGTCTTTGTCGCCGGACTTCCCTCCGTGAATACGGATGCGAACGGGAACTTCACCATCGCAAATGTTACAACGCCGTACACCCTCATTGTCGTCGACGGGACGAACAAACGCGCGCTGGTCTACCGGGGCTTGACCCGGAGCGATCCAACGCTCTTCTGGCTCGGCACCTCCCCCGGCACAGCACACGCCGCTGGGGCATCGGGCAAGCTTGATCCCGTGGACAGCCATTACGCAGGGAACCAAGACCACCGCACGCGCCGCATATGCGTCACCGGATGCGGTGGGTGGATCACAGGTGAATCTGACCAGCGGTGCCTTTTCCATCTCGAGTACCTGGTACGGACCTACCACCACGACCGGCACCATTTATGGGTTGGTGTGGGACTACGATGCCAACGGCCTGCCCACGACCTACGAGAAGTACGGAAAACGATCCAATGTCTCTCTTCTCGACGGCACAACCAACGCCAATCAGAACGACACGATCGGCGTCGTGCAATCGTCCCAGATTTCCGGATCCGTCACCGTTCCTTCCGGCTATACCCTTGCCTCCCGCACGTTATACGCGGTTTTCGAAACGCGCATCGGGATCCCGGTCCTCTCCGACGGGACGACCGTGCCGGCCTTCGCGTACAACACGCCGAATATTCCCGGCGTGACCGTCTCGTTGCTTGCCTCGATTTCGAACACAACGGGCGGACTCGTGGAAAGCTTCCTGTCCGGCCTCGCGGTGAATCAGACCAACGCGACGATGACGATCCCTGCCGCTCCAGAGCTGAGTCTCCCCGTCAACAACGCGACAGGGGTCACCACCGGCACGCCGTTCTCCTGGACACAGTTTGCCGGGGGCGTTCACCTCGTTTCATTCGACCCAGTCGCCGCGGGACAACCAAGTGTTCTCCTCATCACTGCAGCGCTGAGTGATTCGATCCCGAATCTCACCTCTGCTGGACTTGCGTTGCCCGCCTCTGCAACGTATGCTTGGAGCGTCATCGGGGTTGCCCCGTTTTCATCGATTGACGCTGCTGCCGGGTCCGGCGGGGCACTCGGCTTCATCACGAATACGTACGCCTTCACGGGTTCCTTCGGTAATTCTGCAACCCGAACCTTCACCACCGCTCCGTAACACCGATCGGGCGACGGCGATCATCACAGGAAACGGCCCCGACGCTGATAACGCCGGGGCCGTAGAGTTTCTTGACATATCGTTCAGAGTGTCACCACGACCTTTCCCGTCGACTTCCCCGATTGAAGAGCCCTGACCGCGACAACGAGCCGATCGAACGGGAACGTCATGCCAACGCGAGGTGGAGGTAGCTGGAGCTGTTGAATCGTGCGCAACATGTCTTTCAAGACGTCGACACGGTCGTACAGCCAGATGAGATTGAATCCGAGAATGGATTTGTTGGACTCGATAAGTCTGAGTGTATGATACCGCGGCATCGAGAAATAGCGTCGCGCCAGCATCAGATAGTTCGGTGTCGCCATGTGCGAGGCGAACTCCGATAGACCATAGGCGACCAGGCGACCGGTCGTCGTGAGCATGTCGAAGCTCTCCCGCTGAACCCTCCCACCGACGGCGTCGAGCACAAGATGTAACGGGCGCCCGTCCAATGCGTTTCGAAGGTCCCGGGGAAAGGTGCGGCTCCGGACGATGACCCGATCATACCCCTCCTCCATTGCCAGCGCGACCTTCTCCTGACTTCCGACTGTCCCGATGGTGTACGCAGACGATTTCTTCGCGATGCGATGGGCATTGAGTCCGACCCCGCCGACCGCACTGTGGATCAGGACTGTCTGCCCTTGCCGGAGGTTCCCGAGCGGGAAAAGCGCGTAATACGCCGTCAGCGCCTGAACGATGAATGCAGCGCCTTCAGCGAAACTCCACCCGACGGGAATCGGGAGGACATATCGCTGGTCGATGGTCAGGTGACTCGCGTACGCCCCGAAGCGGATCGATCCCATCACCGGATCGCCCGGGCGGAGTCCGACGACTCCTGCTCCCGTTGCCACGATTTCACCGCTGAACTCGATCCCCGGGATGCAATCACGCTTGGGGGCGGCCTTATACAGACCGAGAATCGTAAAGACGTCGGCGAAGTTCAATCCGATGGCTTTGACCGCAACGGTCACCTCGTTCGCTTCCGCCGGTCGGAGTTCCTCTTCCATCAAGCGGAGTCGGCGCAGCGAACCCGCGCGTGCCGTTCGATACAGTTGTCGTTGCATGGCGCCCGGTCGTTTGGTGCAGAACCCTGGATGAGGAAGAGTATACCTGCCTCCACCGTTCGTCAGCGAGTCTTCTGCACATAGGCATTGCCGCCAAATTGCTCCACGATCGCACCCCGCACCTTTCCTGCCGCGTCCTTGTCGAAATGCAGGAACAGGTAGGTCCCCTTGACAAAGAAATCCTTGTCGGACGACGCGAGCAGAGGGATCTTCGAGCTGTCCGGTGCGACGAGAACCAGTTGCTGATCTACCCTGACAATGCCGACGGAGATCTGCGGATTGATCTGATACGTGCCGACGAATGCATCCAGCTGCGACGGATCAAGCGTTACCGACGGCCGTGCGTAGACCGCCTGCAGTCCGCGCGGGTATCCGACGGATTTCCCGCCAGAGTGTCCCATGCCCTCAACAACAGAGGTCTGGAAGTCCAGTCCACCGTAGTTCCGCGATTTCAGCAAATCAACGAACTTCTGGAAGTCCGCTCCTGATCCCTCAAGTTCCGCCCTTGCCATGAATAAATGGACGGGAAGCCGGGTGTTCTTGGCGGAATATTCTTTTTCGTACGAATACAGAACGCCGTTATCCCACTGAATGGCAGGGCTGGTAAGGATGTAGCGGTTGAACAATCCGGTCTCTTCGAACATCGCATACAGTGTAAAGAGCCCGCCGAGGGAGCTCCCCATGAGTGCCCGATCGTCCTTCTTGACACGGTATTTCGATTCAACAAGGGGGATCACTTCCTTCTTGATGAATTCGAGGAACTTCGGGCCACCGCCCGACTGGGGCGCCTGCGCGACCCGCGTCGGTGTCAAATCCATGGTGCGAAGACTGTCGTAGTTCGGGTTCGTCCCGCCCGGCGCAATTCCGACGATGACAATCTCCGGAACGAATCCGTCATAGTATTGCTCACCAAAGACCGCATTAACAAGCGGGAAGTCCCATTGGGAATCCATGAGATAGAGGACGGGGAATGTCCGTGTCGTATCGGAATAGAAACGGGGAAGATTCACGTGCAGCTCGTAGTCCCGACCGACGATCGTCAGAGTGGATCTTCAGAAGCTGGGTACCGAGAACCGGCACCATTGGCAGTGATCCGGCCCCGTTCTCTTGAGCGACCGAAGAGGTGAGACCGCCATCGAGACAGAAGAGCGTTATCAGAACAATGATTGCAGACAAAATGGATTTGCGGAGCATGAGACCTCCAGGGGAACATGTTGGGCGCGTGGATCAGGTAGGCGCCGACAGGGCCGTCCATTGTGCCCGTCGGCGGAAATGAGTCTATATACATAGTGGTGACAATCGGGGAAAGAGACAAGTCACCGTCTCCTGTCCCCTATCTCAACACAATCAGCTTCTTCGTCTGCACAAACTTGTCCGCAGTGAGCCTATAAATGTAAATGCCGCTCGCAAGGTTGTTGCTGTCGAACCGCACGTCGTGATATCCCGCTGCCACTTCGCCGCTGATCAGCTCGGCGACCTGCTGCCCCAGAAGCGTATAAACGACGAGCCGCACCATCGATCGTGTCGGGATGCCGAAGCGGATCATCGTTGTCGGGTTGAACGGGTTGGGATAATTCCCCTCAAGGGAGAACGTCGTCGGGACATCACGCGGAAGACCGGCAATGCCGGTGGTCGGCTCGAAAGTCGCACTCTCCGAAATCACACTGTCGACCAGAACGGATGCGACGGTATCGACCCCGTTGTACGCGCCCGCACCGGTTCCCGTCCAACGAACGAAGCGCCATCCAGCAACACTCTCCGCATGAATCGTCACGGTTGAACCGTACCTGTACCAACCGCTCGCCGGAGCAACCACCCCTCCGTTCCCCGCGGCCAAGCTCAAATAGTACATCGTGTCGAACGTCGCCGTGTATGTTGTCCGCGCGGACGGAGTCGTGACTGCGTGCGTCGACGAGTCTCCGTCACTCCACTGCGTCCAGCGATATTGCATTCCTGCATGCGGGGACTGCGTGGATGTCGTCCCGATGGTGTGCGAAGAGCCGGTGATCCAGACGAATGTCTTTGCATCTGCATACGTGGAATCATCGGCGACGAACGAACGACCCGGGGGATCCGTACGGACGGTAATCAGCACACCGCCGGGTGGCGGAGGATCAACAACGAAGGCCGGGATCGTTCCCCAGCACCCGCCTTCGGTCTGGATAGAATGTCCCTGCTTGCTCGATCTGCGCCCCCGCAACGTGGAAGTAACTGCCGGAATCCTGCGGAAGGAACGTGAAGTCGAATGTTTGCATCGCACCGATGGCCATCGGCTGCGCCGCCGAGGTATCCTGGAAATCGTATCCGGGAATTTTGTCGCGATCGACCGCCAGCGTGCACTTCACCGCCTGTGGGGCGCTTCCGGGAACATCGGGGTTGGTGATCTCTATCGACACCCGGACCGGGGTGCCGAAGGGCATGCCTGCAGGAACAGGTTGGTTTGTTGCAGCATCATACACATTGATCTTCGAAGTAAACGGCATGTTGCGCTGGAATTCGACCGCCGTGGTCTCCGCAACCGATACCGCCAATCCGCTCCTTCCGCCCCAATATTCATTGCCAAAGACCTTTCCAGGATCCAGCCGCGCGTAGTTTACGCGGATGGAGTATCCCGTATCCGCCAGGACCGATGAAAAGAGCGCAGTGCCATCCGCATCAGCAACGCGCGTATCAGTCAGCATCTGGTTTTCGTCGAAGAGTCCCACAGTCACATTAGGACCCGTGTCGCCATAGCCGGGAAAATTGTGAACGTCAACTGCGAGTGCGCCCGACTGCAGGATCGCATGGATGTCCGCCCACTGACCGAAGATATCGAAGTCCGTCTGGTTGCGTTTGTCCTGCCAGACGACGAACGCTCGCCCCACATTGTTTGCAGAGATCGCTGTTTGACTCAGTCCCGGCATTCCTGTTATCACCGGCGATCCATTCAACTGCCACCGGACTTTGCCCGAGCCGCTCAGGGATTGCGCGTAGACGCCGGGCGCAGAAGTCCGGAGGTCGTTCCAGACAATTGTTGCGCCGCCCTGAGGATCAGAGACAATGCCGCGAATATCCGGCGTCGAATCGGAATGAGCAACGTGTACTCCGTCGTTTGTCCATGACAGTGCTCCAGTGGATGTGATCCGGGCTGCGTAGAGATCGGCATCATTGGCGTTATCTCGAAAGTCCTGCCACGCGGCGATTGCGCCGCCTCCCGGGATCGTCGTGATCATCGGGTTGGTCTGCAGGCCTGGAGCGCTGCACACAACTGTGCCGCTTCGGCCCCAGCCGACGAATACCGTTGACATCGATCCGCTGCGCTTCGATATTGCGATCGGCAGTGAACGGCGCTGGATACGGGCTCGCTCCATCCCAGCAAAGATAGACTCCACCGGAATCATCCGGGCACATGTCGTAGGAGAAGATGGATTGTTCCGCAGCATCGATGAGCGGACTTGTCGACCACACTGTGGTTCCCGTCCCGTCAACGCGTGATGCACTGAGTGTGTTGAAACCTACGTCCGTGTTATTTACTATTTCGCATACGTCCAGCTGACGATTGCACCGCCCAGCCCGTCCGGCACGATTTGTCCGCGGCTTAACGGCAATGTTTCGGTGGAGACCGCAATCCCCACGTTGTCCCAGAGAAGGGATCCGGATCCGGAAACGTGGCCCAGCAGAAGGTCACGGTATGAATGCGACGACATCCAGATAAACTCCCAGGTGAGATAGAAGTGCACCGCCTGTTCCGTCCGGGGCAATATCCGTTATCCCCTTGGAATTCATATTCAGGGCGTACGGATCATACGTCGCGTGCACCATCAGGATAACAACACCCTGATCGCCCCAGAGTCGATTGCCGGACGGATCAAGTCGCTGCGATGAAAAGGATCGCGTGTACTCAACCAGTGATGGAGATCCATCCGGGGCATCAATGGGAACCACACCGTCATCCTGCCACTCGATGACCGCACCTCCTGCAAAGTCAGAAACGATCCTCGGGGCGAGTTGCATGGTGGTATCGAAGCTGACCCGCACACCACCGGATGGCCAGAGCTGCGCGCCGGTTGAATCCAGGTGTTGCGCATAGACTTTGGGAACGTTCGTCGCGGTTGTCCTGCCACGCGATGATGAACCCACCCTGCCGTCGCTTGTCACTGCGGGAGTGATCTGATCGCCGGATTGTGTAATGATGGGAAAGCCATCGAGACAACTGGGTCGGGCAGCAGGTGAAGGATGCGATTTGGCCATACGTCAGGGTCGAACACAACAGGAGGAGGAGTCCTGCGCCAACATGAATTTTCATAGGTGCCACCGGGGAGAAAGCTTTACGAAGCAAGAAAGAACGGATCGTGACAATTGATAGTCTGTGTATCGACGGAGCGTCGAGATTTGGGTCAGCGAGAGAGCCGAAGAGCTCGTACGTAAAGTAGTTCTTCTCTTTCGGCGAGTCAAGAGAAGGATGTCCGGTCGTGAGTCCCATCACCGACCGTCGGACGCGTTCTCCGCAAAATCCCTGCGATTTCGTAATGCAAAGAGAACTGTCTCCGCAGCTTTGGCGGAACTATCTACAGAAGGTGAAAAACGTCCGCGCCGGACAACCCTCAGGTCCCGGGAAGGGATGAGAGCGTCCGGCGCGATGGACTGCTACCCGTACAAGGTCAGCGCATATAGACGAGCTTCCTGGTCTCCACGAACGATCCGCACTGGATGCGGTAGAGATACATCCCCGACGGGAGTTTCCCCGGAGCGAACGCTACCACGTGGATCCCCGCCCCCATGACGTCGGAGACAAGCGTCATGACATCCTGACCCAGCATGTTGACCACTTTGAGCGTAACATACCCGCTCGTCGGAAGGCCAAACTGAATGAGGGTGGACGGATTGAAGGGGTTCGGGTAGTTCTGTGCGAGGAAATACTCCTTCGGGATTTCCGCTTTCGGCGCAACCCCTCCTGCCGGGTCCACCGTGAGCAGGGCTGGGTTGCTTTCGACCGTTCCTCCTAGGTTGGTCACCAGGCACCGGAACTGAGCGGCGTTATCGCTTCCCGTGGTGAAGGGGGTGGTATACGAGGAAAGGGTTGCTCCATCGATGAGCACCAGGTTCTTTTCCCACTGGTACGATAGCGGCGTGATACTCGTGGCAGAGACGCTGAATGTGGCTGTGTGACCTTCGGTTACTCTCTGCGCCGCAGGTTGCGACACAATGACCGGGAGTGCGAGAAGGCTTGACGGATAGATTGTCACATCGTCGATGAAGTATTCATCACCCGACGAAGCCAACGGCGAGGAGAACCAGAACATCAACCGTCCGTCAGTCTCGACCCCCGTGAATCCGGAAGCCTTGAACTGAACAGAGAAGTTGGTCCAGGAGGTCGTCAGATCGAAGACCTCGGACATCAGGCCGTATGATCCGTTCGGAGGGGTATTCTTCAAGATCGAGACCGAAAGGTCATGCCCGGTCGACGAATATGCACGGAACTTGAGGGTGTACATCGTATCCTGGGTCAAGCACGATCGCCGGCTGAGAGAGCTGAACGTTCGATCCTGCCTGGCCGATCGTCAGATGCGCGGCATGCGCGCTTGACGGACCCGCGACGTCAGTGGCAAACGATGACGGTCCGTTCATATAAAAGAACCAGGGATCCGTTCCAGTTTCAAAGCCGCCATTCATGACGATATTGCCGACGTCGTTTGTGACACGCAGGATTGCAGCAGCGCTGGTATCATGTCCTGTGGCGTTGCTCACGGCGCACCGGAAGATCGACCCGCTGTCGACCAGCGCAGCCGCCGGCGTCGTATAGGAAGCGCTGTCCGCCCCTGCAATTTCCGCACCGTTTTTCAACCAATGATACGTCAATGGCGGCGTGCCCGGCGGCTTCCACACTGAAGGTCGCTGTCTGTCCGACGCGAACTGTTCGCGAGACCGGTTGCGTGGTGATCGATGCAGCGATGGAACCGACGTAGAGGTATGCGACGTGGCTGGTATCCGCTCCGGCACTGTTCGAGACCACGCAACGGAAGGCCGCACCGCTGTCCGCCAGTGTCGCCGGCGGCGTTGTGTAGGAGGCGGCATTCGCATTCGTGCCGATGTTCGATCCGTTCTTCTGCCATTGATACTGCAGCGTGCCGCTCCCGGAGGCGACCACGGTAAACGTGGCTGTCCCGCCGACGCCGACGGTCTGATTCGCAGGTTGCGACGTTACGGCCGGTGCGGTCGTCGAAACATTCAGGTGGGCCGTGTTGCTGGTGGCATTCCCCTCACTGTTCGTGACCACGCAGCGGAATCCGGCGCCGCTGTCAGCTTTTGCCACTGGCGGCGTCGTATAGGTTGAAGAATTTCCGTCTATCGTGATATCCACATTATTCTTCTGCCACTGATACGTCGGCGCGGGATTGCCCGACGCCCCGACTGTGAACGTCGCCGCTTCACCGACGCCGACGGTTTGATCCGTCGGTTGCAGGGTGATCTGCGGTGCCTGGTTCGACGCCGCCACGCCGTACCGGACCATGACTGCGGGACCAGGCCAGCAGATCTCAACGCCATGGACGTACGAATCACAGAAGGCCGTGACCTGATTCGTGCCGCTGAGGAGTTCCGACGGCGACAAGCTGAACACGTCGAAGGAATAGTAATGGTCGTTCCCGAAGGATGGCGCCGTCCAGGCGTTTACCCGAAGCGAGAAATGGTCAGCCGGCGAGCTGGCGCCGCCATTCGCGCCGTTCCACGACCGAAGAATGAAGATCGCGTCTGTCGCCTTCGAGAGATCGTCGCCTGCGGGGATCGAAAACGTGTTGGAGTTGGATTCCTGGTATTGCTTCACCCAGTAGTCCTGGGGAACATTCGCCGCTTTGTACAGCTTCACGGAACTGTTCGGGCGCGAGAGTGTGAGGCCGGTGACTTCATCCGTCACATACCACATCCCGCTGTTGTCCCGGATCCGTGCCAGGAGCTTGATCCCTCCTGCCGGCTGATCGGGAATCCACTGGGTATTCCACGTCGTCTGAAAGGGTGCGCCGTTCGCTGTACCGACGTGATTGCGAAGGACGACGCTCCCCTCATCCTGATGAATATGGTAGTCAGAGTGATACTCCTGATAGATGCCGTCGCCGTCGGTGTCGTAGCCGTCGTAGTAGGCAAGAAAATCAACCCGGTCGACTCCGGAGCTCACGCTCGCTGCGACGGTCGGGTTCTCCCCAAAGCTCGAACCAGGGCCGGGAGACGTGATGCTTCCTGTTGGGTGCGCCTTCCCCGGCCCGTAGTAGATGCGCAGGATAACAGCAAACCAACCGAACTGTCCCCACCCGGTTGAGGGGTTCATGATCTGCCCTTCGTTCGTCCCTTCGAACGTGTTGTCCCCGACCTGCAAATCCGACAATGGAACATCGACCCCCTCCATTGGCTCGCTCATGTACATCGTCCCATCGTGCCCGGAGGGAATTCCGTTGCTCTGATCAAGCGGCTGGATATCGATCCAGGAGTGCGAGGAACCGTTGAACCGCACCTTCTTCCCGAATGTCCCGAGATGCCCACCCCACATCGTAAAGACCGCCTCGGCACGAACTGCACCACTTAGGTCGTCGACCGTGAGATGGAGAATGGGATTGGGGACAAATGGCGTCGCATCAGGCCAGCGGCCAAGGTCGATGTTCGGGTCCGTGATCCGCCAGTCAGACAAACCGCCCATCGTCTGATAGTATTCACGGTAGATCGATCCCGGGGGTGGTTGCTTGTAGACCACCTGTCCCGACATGTCATGTCCGAAAAGGATGAGCAGCGCAACAATGCCCCAGAAGCAATGGAGGATACGCGCGGGAGGTCGAGTAGGCATGGTGATTCTCCGTCGAAATGAAGTGCGAGAATACGCGGCCAGAAGTGGCACACTCTGGTGCATAGGGCCTTCCCATTCCGGGTGCTCCGGGACGGGAAGTAGAGACGAACTACAGGTAATGTTGAGTGGCCGCGATAGCTTCACAGGTGGGGAATCCCTGCGACGCAGCATTGTACTTAGGATAGATTCAGCGCCGCGCCACAGCCAAGGTGAGAGTCAGGGGGAACCATGATACGCCGGCGCACCCCGTTCCGCGGCTGTGGCACCGGAACAGTAACTATAGTATAGCAAAATCCGCGAAGGATTGCCACCCTCGTACCACGCTCTCCCCACCGCGCGATGCGGAGATGGGGAGACTTGGAGAAGGGTTGGAAAAGCGTGATACCGTCAACGAAGGAGAAGCATCGTCCGAACCGCGGAAAACGACCCAGCAGTCAGGCGATAGAAATACACCCCACTTGCCAGGTTCGCTCCGTCGAACGTAAAGGAGTATCTCCCGGCCGGATATCGACTGTTTGCCAAGGTCGCCACCTGACGGCCGAGAACGTCGTAGACCACCAGCCGAACGTCAACTGTCCCCTGACCACTGACCCCTGATCACTGTTGTTGGCCCCTCGGCTCCGCTCGGGGCGACGACTCCTCCCACGACGATCTGAATAGTCGTCGTCGGATTGAACGGGTTGGGATAGTTTTGCTGGAGGCCAAACGACATCGCCGATTGATTGTCAACGCTGGTCACACTGTTCACCAATAGCGCTTCACTATAATAGACACTGTTGTCGAGATCGACCTGTTGGAGCCGGTAATAGCAGGTCGCAACGCTATGGCTCGTGTCCGTAAATGAATACTCATGAGGAACAAGCGTAGTCCCGTGACCCGGGATGAGTCCCGAAACAGACCCGAAACCTGACGCCGGCTGAGATGATCGTTGAACCACAAACCCGTAGTTATTGATTTCGCTTGAAGTTTTCCATTCCAGCCGAACACCTTCCGCTCCCATCGCCGTCGCCCTGAATGCAGCAATTTGTACGGGGAGAGCGCCGGAATTGCTCACACCGAACACCGTGAACGCGGTGAACCCCTCTGCGGAAGCGGTATAGGTTCCGTCACCCGGATCGTTGAATTTGGCCGGGCTCTCCCCCCAACTGCTTCCTGCATAGCGGGCCACAAACAACGGGTTATCGTGGACAAACGTCGCCCCTTCATCGCTCTTATTCCACTGTAATGTGACGGTTGCTTTTGCTCCCGTCCCCCGCTCACTGATCGTCCACTGGGCATTGACGACAGCGCTCGACGACGGCGGATAGTCGAAGGTGTTCTTCACATGAAAGGAGAAGTCATCAACTGTTCCGGTATTGTTCAGGACCACGGGAAGATACGACGCTGCCGTTCCCACCGGAATCACAACGTCCGTGGAGCCGACTTTTTGAACGTTGACGGTTCCTTTCTTGTCGGTGTAGATATAGTTCGATGACGATGCTCCGACGATGTTCGTGACGGTAAGGTTATGATCGCCGAGGGTGAATTTTCCCTTTTCGAGGTAGAGCGTCCCGGTGACAGTGTCAGGATCTTCAAGGGTAACGCCGGCCGAATTATCGATCGTGAGATTGTTGACCGTTGAAGGAAGTTTCGTCCCGGCCATCTGCGCCACCGTCCCATGATAGACGTAGTTCGCTCCCCTGGAGAGCAGGTTCCCTCCGCCGTTTGATCCGCTGCAACCGACAGCGGTGTTGATCCCCTTGGAATTTCCGATCACAAGTGTCGCGCCGGCATCCAATCTGAAGCTTCCCGAGCCGGAGAGGATGTCCTTATCGGTCAGGCGAAACCCCTTGTGCGCACCAGCCGCATCCAGCATTTGAATCTTGAACAGGTCGTGCTGCGGCGAGCGGGCGAGCAGAGATTGGGCCACCTCGGATCCGTTACCCGCGACGATGGCCACTGAAACTGCATCGCCAGGCTTATTGCGAAACGCAATCCCCAGACCGAGAGCCAAAAGCAGCGGGAAGACGAATACCCAGAACACCACTTCCGGTTCGCGCTTGAGTTCGAGCATGCGGGCCATCAGCAGATGGGAGTAGCCCGCCCAGCGGCCATTGCGGCGAGGGGGCGGAATCGGAGCGGGGGTTTCGGCTTTCGACGGGATTTCTTGTGCAACACTCATTCCAATCCACCAGAACTAGTTATGAGCAGCGGGCTTCCACTTATTCAGGAACTCGGCCAGAAACTCCGGCGTAAGTTGACGCGCATCTTCGAACTCGCCATTTCTTTCACTGACGACCACTCGGCCATCGCTTTCGACGACCGCCAGGGTAGGAACACCCTTCTCCAGCGAAACGTCAAACTGTTTCGCCACATCGGCGTTCTTCTTTCCGTCGGGCCCGATATCGACGTGAATAACCTCATAGTTTGCGGCCAGAATCGGGGCAAGATCCGGTCCATGAAACGCAAGATCCAGCACGTGGCAGTCAAAGCACCAGTTCGCGCCGAAGACCAGCAGCAGGCGTTTATGCTCTTTCGCAGCCTTCTCTTCGGCTTCCTTGATCTCGGCATGCGCATCGACGTTGGCCGGATAGATGTCTTTCTTCATGTCGGCGGGCTGCTTGAGTTGCGGGGCGTCCGTCCTCTCAACGCCTAGTAGCCGCCATTGATCACCCTGCTTTACCCAATACTGGTCGTCGGTGACGCTGAAGTTGTGCGCGTTCGGCAATCCGGGTACAACATCCGCGCGGAAGATGATGCTGGCTTTGTCCGGCCGCACAATCAACCGGACGATTTCAACATTCATCGTCCGAACCTTCTGATCGAGCCAGAAGCTGGTATCAGCGTCCGCGGGGTGCATCACGGTTTTCACGCGCACTTGCGCCGGCGGATCGGTGCTGTAAAGTCCCTTCAGAGTCGTGGCGTCTCCGGTGAGGATTGCGCCCATCCATTGCTGGAATGGGGTGAAGCTGGCTGCGTCTGCAGTGGCGGGAGAAGTCTGAGCCGAGACGGCGCAGGCTATCACCAAGACAACCGCAGTCACGAACGCAAACTTCATAGCGCGATCCATGTCGCTCCTTCCATCGGAACTAATCTTCCCGCAGGTGTCTTCCCGTCAGGCGCACGAAGACGTCTTCCAAACTCGCCTGCCGCGTGGTCAGATGCTGCAATTCCCCGCCTTGCTTATCGATCGCATCGAGCAGCGCCGGAATCGTCAGGTGCGGCTGCTTCACATTGAGCGCGATCATGCCTTCATCCTCTCGCACGGACTCGACGCTCGGGAGTCCGCGCCACGCGGGCAATAGAGCACCATCGGTGCCGCCAACGGAAAATTCGACCACGTGATGCCCGCCCAGCCGGTTAATCAGATCTGCAGGCGATCCTTCGGCAATGACCTGCCCGTGGTCCACAATCGCCAGCCGGTCGCAGAGACGCTCGGCTTCATCCATGTAGTGCGTGGTCAGCAGCACCGTACCGCCATCGCGCTGGAAGGCGCGAATAATGTCCCACAGTTGCCGGCGGCTCTGGGGATCGAGGCCGGTCGTCGGCTCGTCGAGGAAGAGAATCTTCGGATTGCAGACCAGCGCGGTTGCGACTGCAAGCCGCTGACGCTGGCCACCAGAGAGCTTTCCTACCCAGGAATCGGCCTTCTCGGTGAGCTGCAACTGTTCGAGCACTTCGTCGGTCGAGCGCGGTTCGCGGTAGAAACTGGCGAACAAGTCAATGGTCTCGCGCACCGTGAGCTTTTCCGACAGCCGTGTCTCCTGCAGAGAGATGCCGAGCCACTCTCGCAACTCGCGCTCGTTCTCGTCCCATTTGTGCCCCAGGATTGTAACTTCACCGGAAGTTGGCGCAAGGAGCCCCTCCAGTATTTCGATGGTTGTGGTCTTCCCCGCCCCGTTTGGACCCAGCAACCCGAAGCATTCGCCCGTCTGGATTTCAAGGTTCAAGCCGCGCACGGCCTCGACCTTGCCGTCGTAGGTCTTGCGCAGGTCGCGGCATTGGATGGCGGTGGGCATGCAAGTGATTCTACCGGACGATAGTAACGCGCGTCCCGAGTCTGCATCGCAGTAATCGAGCTTTGCTCGACGGACAGCCGATGGAGGCTGTTCCCACATTCGTCTGCGTCAAAAGGCTGCTAAAATACCGCAACGCCCGACATCTGTCGGGCATCTTTCTTCCATGCGCATTCCTAAGCGTGGCTTCACTTGACGGCGGTGCCCACTAAGACGCCCGTGTGTCGTTTCCCATACTCAAGGTGCCAGTGGCTAGTTGTCATTAGCCAGATCTGAAAGGAAGCCGCCAATGTTGCGCAAGCTCTGTGCGTTTGTCTCTCTCTTCGTCTTTGCCATTTCCGCATTCGCTCAGCAATCCCGCCATTTCACATTTCACTATGCCTTCACAGTGAAGAACCTGCCAGAGGGCAAAAAGATACGCATCTGGATTCCCGCGGCCCACACGGACGAATTTCAGGATGTGAAGATCCTGTCGATCAAGAGCGATCTTCCGCTCAAAAAAACGCGCGAATCAAGATATGGGAATGAACTCTATTTCGCCGAATCGACAAAGCTATCCAAGCCGGAGTTACATTTCGATGTTGAGTATGACGTAATACGGCGGGAGCGTATTGCGCTGAGTCCGGCTCCGCATATCGTTGTTACTGCTCTCACGAGGAAAGAGCGGGAGCAGGATCTTCAGCCCAATACGCTCGTGCCGATCACCGGCGTGCCCGCCGATCTCGCCGCGAAAGTAACTCAGGGCAAAACGGACCCTCTCGACAAAGCCCGCACTATCTACGACTACATCTTCAAGACGATGCGCTATGAAAAGACCGGCACTGGCTGGGGACGGGGCGACGTCCTCTATGCCTGCGACGCCAAGAAGGGCAACTGCACCGACTTCCATTCCCTCTTCATCGCCATGGCCCGGTCGCAAGGCATTCCGGCCCGGTTCGAGATCGGATTCCCGCTGCCGGATGACGCCCGCTCCGCCGAGATCGCGGGATATCACTGCTGGTCCGATTTCTACATCGACGGCAAGGGATGGATTCCCGTCGATATTTCCGAGGCTTGGAAGCATCCGGGAAAGCGCGACTACTTTTTCGGGTCGCATGACGTGAACCGCGTGCAGTTCAGCATGGGCCGCGACCTCCGCCTCAATCCGCCGCAAGACGGCAAACCGCTGAACTATTTTGTCTATCCCTACGTGGAAGTCGATGGCCAGGAGTATGCCAATATCTCGTTGGCGTTCGCGTTTGCAGACGCTAGTTCGACGGTCGCGGCAAAATGAGTACGGACCAGCCGTAAAGAAACGCCGTTCACTTCGAAGAGATCAGCTTATCTGCCGTCGACAATGTCTCCCGGTCCCGGATTCCCGGGCGGCTGTGGTATATCTGGCGGTGCGGCGGGTGGCATTGGAGACGGGGCGTTCGCCGGATTGGGAACGTCTTCCGAGTCTTCTCCAGGGCGGCGCAGACTGGGAGCGTTCGCCGGGCGGTCTTGCTGCTGCTTCTTGGCCTCGGTGTCCTTGTCGGGTTTGTTGAGGATTACTTCTTTCTCGGTGCGCACAATCTTCTGTCCGCCCACTTTCATCGTCTCCACACGTACCACTTCATCGTTCACGATCCGGACAAAGTCCACATCCTGCGGAGGCTGGCCATAGATCCATTCTTCGTATTCGGTATCGCCCTCTTTCTCGCGAACTTTCTTGGGCGCCTTGCCCATGGCGTGTACGACCATCTCGCTATTCATTCCCACGAGCACATGGTGCGCCTTGATCGCCTCCTTCACCTTCGGAGGCACTGTGTCCAGATAGGCTTCCTCTTTGTTGCGCGCCGTAAAATCAAGGGCTGGGTATAACAGGCTACGCAGTTGCGCCGCGCTCATCTCAGGAACGTATTTATCAAAGTAGACGTCCAGATAGCTTCCATGTGGATTATCCGTTGAATCGCCGTTCGAGAGAGGAACCGGAGTTCCGGCGGTGCCGGAGATCTCGATTCGCTGGTACCACTTCTTGCGACGCACCGGGCCGCCGTTGAGTTCAAGATGGATATGATCGTCTTTGATGCGGACGTACGAGATATGCGCGGGATCGCCTGGCTTGATTGACGGTCCCGCTAGGGCAAGGAGTTGTTGCAGTTCCTGCCCGCTCGGGGTAATCACACCATCTTTCAGATTCAGGCCCTTTGTTCCCATAGGAAATGCGGTCCGCGAATACACCAGTTGCGTCTCGAAGACGCGAATGATTTCATAGCGCGTCTGCTTGGACATGCGGGGCGCGTTCGCAGGAACTGGCGGCACTGCCGCTGGAGACTGCGCTGCCTGGTTGCCGCTTGCCGCCGCCTGACCTTTCACTGCACTCGGATTGGTGCTCTGCCCGTGGACCCCAACTGGTGCCAGGAGAAAGGAAAGAAACAGGAAAGAGGCGACGGGAAGACGTTGCATAAAGCACCCCAAGTCGGCTTTCTCACATTATAGCGCGGAGCGGAATCAGACAGACGGCCTGTCAATTCACAATTCGTGGAGCAAAACATACTCGCAAAATGCCCGTCTGGCGCGGGGTTCTGCGAGCTTTTGGCATTGACAGCGATGTGGTTTTGCGACAAACTTACTGCCAATCGCGCTATCGCCCGTCGAGTAGAGGCGGCTTCGTCTCTGGCTAATTTTTGATCTATGCGAGTTGTGCCATGGGAGATCTGCCGCTTCCGGTGTCCTCCGTCCCCGGTCTATTAAGCCGTGCCGCCGATCCTCTTCCGATAGGTCTCGCTCAGGCGACACCCACACAGCCTTCGGACAATCTCGCTCTGCTCGGAGTTCTGCGCCAAGCCCTGGCAGCGGGCACGCAATCGACAGACTCGATCCTTACCGCCGTTGCCGACGCCGCCCGAGTCTTGACCGCTGCAAACGGCACCGCAATTGCCATGCGCATGGATGGAGTGATCGTGTGTCGTGCTCGAAGCGGTGAGATCGCCCCACAACTGGGAGCCCCGCTCAATACTGATTCCGGGATTTCGGGCGAATGCCTGCGCACGGCGACAATCATGGTCTGCCGAGACGCCACTACTGACGATCGCGTAAACCCCGAGGTGTGCCGTAGCCTCGGGATCCGTTCCGTTGTGGTAGTGCCGTTGCGCGGAAGGATCGGAATGCTAGGAATTCTGGAAGCTTTCTCCGAGCGTCCGGGCGCCTTTGGGGAAGAGCAAATTAATTCGTTACGGGCACTGGCGGAGATCGCGGAAGCGGCATACGAGCGCGAGCGGCGCGCTACCATTACCGCCCTGGGGGCGGGGACTTCACCTACAAGCCGTCCGGCACTCTTTGCCGCGCCTGCGGGCGCGGATCAGAATCCCGGCAGCGAGATCTCGGAGCAACGTTCCCCCACGAAGCGCTATTGGTTGATTGGAGCCGCCGCAATCCTTCTGACGCTAACCGCCATAGTTGTGCGGCTGAGTTGGCGGCAAACCGGGGCCGAGATCGCGGCCAGTGAGCCTTCTTCGCAGCCCCTGAGCATCTCCGGAGATGCTTCGTCCAATGCTCCGGCGCGCGTGGTACCGCTCAAGCCGGGCGCTGCAGTCACCGTACGCCAACCGGATCGCCCGCGAACGAATCTGCTTCAGAACGCGGCCGATATCGAGTCTGCAACGGACAAGCCCGAGTCCCCAAGTTCGATAAAGAATCCAGCCTCGCGGGACGCGTCCGAAAAAGCGGCTGCACGGCCCAGCCCCGCAAATTTCGCGAGCGAGCCTCCTCCATCGATTGAGGTAGCGGCATCGACTACCCCGGATGAACTCGTTCGTTTGGCTGCGGGGTCGGCACCGCTGCCGGCGTTCGGCGCAAAGATCTCCCAGGGAGCCATCGAACCGAAACTGATTCAAAAAGTCGATCCAATCTATCCGCCAAAGGCTCGAATCCAAGGGCTCACCGGATCGGTGACGCTGGACGCCACGATTGCCGAGGACGGATCGATCCGCGCGGTCGCCGTCGTCAGCGGAACGTCTCTTCTGGCCGACGCAGCCGCCACCGCCATCCGGCAATGGCGCTACAGGCCCGCCACACTCAATGGCAAGCCTGTTGAAACGCAGAAACGAATTACGGTTGTGTTCAAACTACCGTGAGGGATTTGGAAGTAACGGGCTTCCGCTGTTGCTCTCGCGGCGGCACAGCACTAACCGGGGAGTTCTATGCGATTCTGCGGACCTACACCAGGTTCAATGCCTTCTTGATGGTGCCGCGCTCCTTTTGGATTTTTTCCTGCAGCAGCGTAATCGCGTAGATCAACTGCTCAGGACGCGGCGGACACCCTGGAACGTAAACGTCAACCGGGATGACCTGGTTGACGCTCTGCACCAGAGCATAGTTTTGGAACACGCCACCCGACGTGGCGCAGGCGCCCATCGACATCACCCATTTCGGCTCGGGCATCTGCTCCCACAACTGCCGAATAACAGGAGCCATTTTGTTCGACACGCGTCCCGCGATGATCATGAGGTCGCTCTGTCGAGGCGAAGGCCGGAATACCTCGGCGCCGAAGCGGGCTATATCGAAGCGGGATGCGCCCATCGACATCATCTCGATTGCGCAGCAGGCCAGGCCGAAGGTCATGGGCCAGATGGAGCTCTTGCGCATCCAGTTGACGGCGGAATCGAGCGTGGTGAGGACAACTCCCTCAGGCGTGGGATTGCCGAAGGTCAAGTCTTTGACGACCTTCTTGCCGTTCTCGAGGTCGATATAGGGGCCAAAGTTGAGTTCGCGGGACATTTGTTTTTTATTTTAAACCATGGGGCGCGCCCGCGCCCGGTCATTCCAGCAGTAATTCCACGCCTGGAATGAGGACCTTGCCGATTTCTTCATAGAAGCCTCCCAGCATCGAAAAATGCCGGCCATCGATTTCGTATGTGGGCTTCTCTGACGTCGTCTGCTCCGTTCGAGACCTGCTACGGATTGACGACTACCTTGCCGAACATCTGACTTTTCTCCAGATGCTCATGCGCGGCACGCACTTCGCTCAGAGAAAATGTGCGGTCAAGGACCGGCTTCAGCCGGCCCGCAAAGACATGACCAAGAACTTCGTGAAGCTCACCCATGGTCCCCATGTATGAGCCAAACAGCCGCAACTGGCGCGCAAAGAGATGGCGCAGATCGACGCCGACGTTCGGTCCGGTGGTCGCTCCGCAGGTCACTAATGTGCCCGCGGTCCTGAGCGATCGCAAGCTCTCGTCCCAGGTAGCCGCGCCGACGTGCTCAACCACGATATCAACGCCTTCCTTGTTCGTAATCTTGCGAACCTCTTCGGAAATCTTCTGCTTGTAATGATTGATCCCGTGGTCTGCTCCTAGAGCTTTCGCTTTTTCGAGCTTCGTCTCATCTCCGGCTGTCGTGATCACTCGGCAGTGAAAGAGCTTCGCGATCTGGATTGCAGCGATGCCCACGCCCGAGCTTGCTCCCAGCACCAGCACGGTCTGGCCGGGCCGCACTCCCGCCAGACCAGCCAGCATGTGCCACGCGGTCACGAAAACGAGCGGCACGCTTGCCGCCTGATTGAAGTCCAGCGAGTCAGGGATCGGAATCACATTCGCTGCCGGCACCGCGATCAGTTCGCAGTTCCCTCCGTCCACGCCATTGCCGAGGACGGTGAACTCGCGGCATTGATTCTGCAGTCCGGAGACGCACTTCGCGCAGTGTCCGCAATAATGCATGGGCGCGACCAGCACGCGCTGGCCCGTTTTGAAGCCGCTGACGTACTCGCCGACCTCGGCCACTTCTCCGGCGACATCGCTGCCAGGAATGTGCGGAAGCTTCACGCCCGGCAACCCCTTGCGAACCCACACGTCGAGATGATTCAGCGAGCAGGCCTTCACTCGCACCAGCACTTGATCCTTGCGCGGCTGTGGATCGGGAATATCTTCGTAGGTCAGAACTTCGGGCCCACCAAATTGATGAATGCGGACGGCTTTCATGGGGAGAGAGTCCTCTCAGTAAATCTAATATAAGCCCAAAATGGTTTCGTTCCGGTGCGTTGCACTCACCGGCGACTCATTGACAATCCGTGCGGTTCGCGTCACAGTGCAAGTGCTTGGCAGGTCGTGTTCAGGATCTACCGATTTGACGCAAAAGGCCCCGGAGTGATGACCCGGGGCTTTTGCTTTGTTCCTTCCGTTTGACTCCTCTTGTTGACCGACTGATAATCATCACTGCGGGTTCTGGCTCTTGGATATCTACGAACAAATCGTGCAACTTCGCCGCGAAGGACGCCGCGGTGCGGTAGCCACGATCGTGAACGTCCGCGGCTCCATCCCGTCCTTCCAGACCGCCAAAATGCTGGTTCGCGATGACGGCTCGATCGCCGGCACGATCGGCGGCGGCTGCGTGGAGGCCGACGTTTGGCAGGCAGCCCGCGAAGTGATGGAATCGGAGAAGCCCCGCACCTTAAAGTTCGACTTGAACCAGGATCCGAAATACGATACGGGTCTGGTCTGCGGCGGGACGCTGGAGATTTTTGTCGAGCCGGTGCTGCCTCCAGCGTTACTTTACATTTTCGGCGCAGGCCACGTCGCCTTAAATGTTTGCCGCACGGCTGCGAATGCAGGATTCGAGGTAATCGTCGCCGACGACCGCTCCTCTTATGCTACGAAAGAACGATTCCCCGCCGCCCGGGAAGTTCACGCGTTGGATTTCGACCAGGCTACGCAGAAGCTTGATCCGAACGAATCTTCCTACATCGTCATCGTGACGCGCGGCCATCGCGATGACATGCGCCTTTTGCGCTGGGCCGTACAAACTCGCGCCCGCTATGTGGGCATGATCGGCTCGAAGCGCAAGGTGATTGGGATTTTCAAGGCCCTGCAGGCCGAGGGTTTGGCCGCGCATCTGTTCGACCGCGTTCATGCGCCGATCGGGCTCGATATCGGTGCTGTTTCTCCGGAGGAGATCGCCGTCGCCATCACCGCGGAGTTGATCGCTTTCCGCCGGCATGCCACCGCCGCCCTACCTCACATGAGCTGGTTCAAGGGCTCGCGGGAGGAGGCTGATTCGGACGCCGCTGCCTGCACAGCGGAGGAGGTTACCGGCCCGGACGACCCTCTGCGCTGACCGTCTTCCGGTCACTGACTTTCTCCCGGCTTTCTGCTATCTTGCGCAGCATGGCTCGTTCGTCAAGCTTCGCTGGCGTGATTCTGGCTGCAGGCGAATCCTCGCGGATGGGAACGGACAAGGCGTTGCTTCCCTGGCCGCCGAGGGAAGGTCAATCCACAAAGGAAACGTTTCTCTCGGTCGCAATCCGCTCGTTGGAGTCTTCCACAGACTTTGTACTCATCGTCGCCGGAAAGAATGAAGCCGCCCTCGCGCCGGTCGTTTATGCCAACGGAGCGTCGATCATCACCAATCCCGACCCCGGCCGCGGCCAGTTCAGTTCCCTGCAGGTGGGGCTGCACGAAGTCCTTAGTCGCGGGCGGGATGCCGCCTTGATCACACTGGTGGACCGCCCCCCTGCCAGCGAAGCAACGGTTCACGCCCTGCGCAATGCATTTGAAGCTGCGCCACAGAACATCTGGGCAGTGGTGCCGGAGTTTTCAGGGAAACATGGCCATCCATACGTGGCGGGCCGCGAAATGATCGAGCGCTTTCTGCGCGAGCCGCCAACAGGCAATGCCCGCGACATCGAGCACCGCTATCAGGACCATATTCAGTACGTACCCGTCGGCGACGCTTTCGTTGCCCTGAACATCAATACTCCCGAGGACTACGCCGCATTGACGGCAAAGTCATCCTAAACGCGACATTCCAGACACAATTGCGCACTATGGCGTGCGCACGTTATTGTCGAAGTGCATGGACATATTGAGCACAGAAACCACACGGACGGCGGGCCGAGAGTTCATTCAATCGGTTCTGCGGTTCGCCCCACGAGTTGCAGCCTTCGATTGCGATGGCACTCTCTGGTCAGGCGATGCCGGAGAAACCTTTTTCGATTGGGAAATCAAGAAGGGTGTTGTGACCGCCAAAATCGGCCAAGCTATGCGTGCCCGCTACGCCGAATATAAGGCGGGCCGAGTGAGCGAAGACGACATGTGCGGCGAGATGGTTACCATGCATCGAGGGCTTTCGGAGGGTGCCATGATGGAAGCCGCGGCGGAGTTTATGACAACTTCATTTCCCGGGCACGCCTTTCCTGAAATGCAGGAGTTGGTACGCAAGTTACACGAGAAAGGCTGCGAGATATGGGCCGTCTCATCCTCAAATGAATGGGTGATTCGTGCCGGGGTGCAGCAATTCGGTATTGCGGCTGATCGAATCCTGGCCGCAAAGGTGGAACTCCAAAACGGCATCGCGACCGATCGCTTGGTACGCGTTCCCTCTGGCCCCGGAAAGCCGCGGGCTCTGCGCGAGGTCGTCAACAAGAACATTGACGCGGCTTTCGGCAATTCCCGCTGGGACGCCGACATGCTGGCGATGGCCAAACATGCCTTTGCTGTGAATCCGAATCCGGACCTCGAAGCCCTCGCCGTCAAGCAAGGCTGGACGGTTTACTATCCGGATGGTACTGCGCGTCGATGACGCGGCGTGAATACTGCCACTTGGAAGAACGTTGATGTACTCTGCGCAACTCCTCGACCACTTTCAGAACCCGCGCAACGCGGGCGATGTCTCACGACCGGATGCCTCGGCTGAAATCGAAAATCCGGTTTGCGGAGATGTTATTCGATTGAGCCTGAAGCTGCACGGCGGGCGCATTCGCGAGATCCGATTCAAAGCTAAAGGGTGCGTGCCCGCAATGGCTTGCGGCTCCGCGCTCACGGAGCTGGTTCTCGGAAAGACCCCTTTCGAGGCTCGTAACGTCCGGCGCGAAGATCTGATTGCTGCCGTTGGAGGACTGCCGCAGGCTTCCACGCACGCAGCGCAACTCGCACTCGACGTATTGTCAGCAGCGCTCAGTCAGGTTGCAGCCGCCGCCCAGAAGCTCTAGCGACTGATCCGACAATCATGCGCCACCGACAAGCGAGCGATGTCTTGGTTATAAGATGACAACATGCCGTCGGACCATACCGTTCGCCGCATCGCTTGTCTCCAGCCCAGCGCCACGGTCATTCTCGACGCCATCGGCAAACTCGACCGCGTAGTCGCATGTACGCGGTATTGCGCGGATGTTGTACCTGCGGTTGCTGACGGTACCCGTACGATCCTGGCTGATTCATGGACGGCCGACGCAGCACAGATCATCGCCGCGCGTCCGGAACTTGTCATTGCCGCCGTCCCTTACCAGGAAAAGGCGGTCGCCGAGATCCTCAAATCGGGTTCGCGCTTTCTCGGTCTGGCACCGAAAACCTTAGCCGACATCTACACCGATATCGCGACGATCGCTGGCGCGGCCGGTGCCAGTGGACAAGGGGAACAGCTGGTCGTTTGTATGCGCCAGCGGATTGAGGAGGTTCGCGCCCGGGTGGGTGCCAGTGCACGGCCGTCAGTTTTCTGCGAGGAATGGGGCAAGCCCGTCATTGCCTCGCAGATGTGGGTAGCAGAGCTGGTCGAGGCCGCCGCCGGCGACTTCATGGGCGAACCGGGACGAGCTGTTGCCGCGAACGAACTCGTTGCGCTCGACCCGGACGTCATCATCGCCGCATGGTGCGGGGCAGGCGATCGCGTGCCCCTTGAGAAGGTCATTGCCGACCGCGGATGGCAACAGACCCCCGCGGCGCGCTCGGGCCGCGTCTTTTGCATTCGCGACGAATTCCTTAATACTCCTGCCCCCACGCTGCTTCAAGGGCTCGATGCGCTCGCCTTCGCCATTCATCCCGAACTCTTCCCTCGCACGAAAGGAATCCGGCAGATTACTGGCGTTTCGGCTTCCCCATCCGAGGATTTCGCGCAGTGAGTTAAGATTTCACTTATGGTCGGAGTCACCCGAATCGAAGAAGTGCGCAGCGAAATCAGCGAATTGGCCCAGACTGCACCCACAGCTCAGGATCTCATGCGGACGATGGTGAAGCTTTTGCATGACCGCATGCTGAAGTACA
Source organism: Nitrospirota bacterium (assembly GCA_963769335.1). Taxonomy (GTDB): domain Bacteria; phylum Nitrospirota; class UBA9217; order UBA9217; family UBA9217; genus JAJYKN01. The sequence continues at coordinate 64,815 of CAVYLT010000044.1, forward strand.
ACTGGGTCGGCTTCTACATGCTCGAGCCCGGGGCGAATCCACCGGTGCTTGTACTGGGAGCTTTCGAGGGCACCATGACTCCTCATACTCGCATCCCCCTTAATCAGGGTATTTGCGGCGCTGCCGCCTCGAGCGGACGGACCGTCGTCGTGGACGATGTGAACAAAGACTCTCGCTATCTGGCGTGTTCTCTTGAAACCAAGTCGGAAATTGTCGTGCCCGTTTTCGTTCACGGCAAAGTCGTTGGAGAGTTGGATATCGACAGCCACTTCCCCGCCGCCTTTACTTCCGAGCATCAGAACCTCGTCCAATACTGCGCCACGCTCGTCGGGAAGAAGCTGGAAACGACTCCCGCATGAGAGTCGAGAAAGGCAAGGTACGCGCCCCCGAAATTGGGAGGGTGTGGCTGAACTCGACTCCGCTCAGCTTCCGTCAGTTGCGCGGGCGCGCGGTGCTGGTCGATTTCTGGGATTACACCTGCGTCAATTGCATTCGCACTCTTCCCTATGTCCAAGCATGGCATGAGCGCTACCGCGACAAGGGACTGACCGTTATTGGCGTTCACACGCCGGAGTTTACGTTCGCGCAATATGAGTTGAACGTGGAGCGGGGCATCCGCGAGTTTGGGCTCACCTACCCCATTGTGATCGACAGCAATCTTGAGATCTGGAAAGCCTTCGCCAACCGCTACTGGCCGACGAAGTACCTGCTCGATCAGGAAGGATACCTACGGTACGGCCATTTCGGAGAAGGCGGCTACGCCGAGTGCGAGCAGATGATCCAGGAATTGCTGCGCGAGATCAGGCCCGCTCTGGAACTACCGGCCGTAATGGAGCCATTGCGCGAGGAAGACCACATGGGCGCGGTCTGCTATCGCGCTACCGGCGAGCTGTACCTCGGCCATCGCCGTGGGCGTATCGGCAACGAAGGCGGGTTCAAGGAGGATCAGATTGCGGATTATTCGTTCACGGGAAATTTGCTGGAGAATTTCTTCTACGCCGGCGGACGCTGGGCCTCCACCGCGGAATATTTCGAAGCCGCCGAAACTGGACCTCACACTTTGCGATTGAAATATGAGGCCGCCGCCGTAAACTTGGTCATGGCTTGCCCCCATGCCCAGTCCGCCGAGGTTGTGATTCTTCAGGACGGTAAGCCCTTAACTCGCAGGCAAGCGACCAAGGACACTCGCTTTCGCTCCCCCGCAGGCAGCGGAGAAGAAGAGAGCTACGTCGTGGTGGATTCGGCGCGGATGTACTTTCTCGGGGACAATCACGAATTTGGCAAGCACGAACTTGAACTTCGCTGCTCTCCAGGCGTGGCCGCATTTGCCTTCACCTTCACCAGTTGCGTCGATCCTGTGACCAGCGCTCTGCAGGCAGCGGCCCAGCCATGAAACGCGTCGTCGCGGGCCTCATTGTGAAGCAGGGCAAGCTGCTCGTCTGCCAGCGCACGCGGCACCAGACGATGCCCCTCAAGTGGGAATTTCCCGGCGGAAAAATCGAAGAAGGCGAACAGCCGCGCGACGCTCTACGCCGCGAACTCGAGGAAGAGCTCGGAATCCTTGCGAAGATCGGGAACGAAGTCGCCCGCATTCAGCACGAGTATCCGAACGGGGCCATGGTGGAACTGCGCTTCTACGAGGTTCGCGAATATCAGAAGGAAATCGAGAACCGCATCTTTCGCGACATCCAGTGGGCCGAACCGAAGCAACTTCCGTCGTACGATTTCCTGGAGGCCGATTTGACGCTAGTCCACGATCTGGCTGCCGGAAAATTGCTGTAATCGTGTTCCCTCTCAGCCCCCGGTCTTGCCTCCGACCGACGCCAGCATCAGCGCCACCGACAGCGCAATGACGATGACAGTGGTCGCCCAAGCGATTGTGTTGAACAGGCGTGTATTAGTGTATTCGCCCATCAACTCTTTCTTGTTAATCAACAGCAGCATGAAGATGAGGACAAACGGAAGTACGATCCCGTTCAGCACCTGCGACCACAAAACGATGTTCACGAGTCGTTCGGACGGAATTACCAGGACGAATGCTCCCCCAGCGATGATCAGAAGTGTGTAGAGCCAATAGAAGAATGGCGCCTCCCCGAACTTCAATCCAACGCCGGATTCGAATCCCAAGCCTTCGCACACCGTGTATGCCGTGGAGAGGGGCAAGATCGAAGCCGCAAAGAGCGATGCGTTGAATAGTCCGACCGCGAACAGGATGTAGGCATACTGACCGGCAAGAGGCTTCAGCGCAGCGGCCGCATCGGCGGCGTACCGGATATCGCGGAAACCGTGGACCCACAACGTGGCGGCGCAGGCAACGATGATGAACCACGCCACCACGTCGGTGAAGATGCATCCGGTGACCACGTCGAGACGCGAAGCCCTGAATCCACGCTTCGTAACGCCCTTCTCGACAATCGATGACTGCAAGTAAAACTGCATCCACGGGGCGATTGTGGTCCCCACAACTCCGATAACCATGAATAAGTACGCCTGATCGCGAAATGCGTGCACATCGGGCGGTCTGAAAGTGGCGAAGGTCGCGTCTTTCCAGTAAGGATGAGCCAGCACTCCGGCAAAAATGTACGTTACGTAAAAGAATGAAGCAGCCAGAAAAACTTTCTCGACGCTTTTGTACTGACCTTTCACAACGATCAGCCAGACAATCACCCCACATACCGGAACGGTGTAAATACGTGGCAGCCCGAACAACTCCAGGCTCGTGGCAATACCGATGAACTCCGTCACCACGTTGCCGAAGTTGATGATCAGGATTCCGATCATCATGAGGAACGTGATTCTCAGCCCGAACTCCTCGCGGATCAGATCGCTGAGGCCCTTGCCGGTAACAGCTCCCATGCGGGCGCACATCTCCTGCACCACGATCAGCGCGAGCGTGATCGGGATCATGGTCCACAACAGAAGATGTCCAAATTGGGCGCCGGCCTGCGAATAGGTCAGGATGCCGCCGGCATCATTGTCGACGTTCGCCGTAATAAATCCCGGACCAACTACGGCGAAGAACAGTAGGATCCGGATTTTCCAACGTCTCAGAAACCTCATGGGCACATTTCGCAGACATAGGGTGGAGCAATTTAGCTACAAACGACGCCACAGGATAAATGCAGGCATCGAATCTGGCCAAAGAAAAAGTGTGCGGAGAGAAACTAATTGCGATGTCGGGGTCGCCGCATAACGAATTATGTGTAGCCGACTCCGTCTAATTTGGTGGTCACGAATCCTGTGTCCATTCGTTCCAGACGTTCAGGTCAACGGTCGTACAGCGAAGCCAATTCTTTGAGCCGGGCCGCTATCTCCTTTGTGACGGCGCCGGGCTTCATACGCCATTTCCAGTTGCCGTTGGATGTGCCCGGAAGGTTCATGCGTGCTTCACTGCCCAGACCTAAGATGTCCTGCGCGGGGACCATGACCGTATTCGCGACGGAGGACATGAGGCTGCGGATCAGGACCCAATTGATCGGCTCGTCCGTGAACCCCAGATATGCGCGCGCGGACGCGTGCTCCTTTCTGACATCTTCGGGCGTACGTGTGCTGTCGCCGGCACCGCTGCTGCTCCACCATCCGACAACAGTATCGTTGTCATGGGTACCTGTGTAGGCGACCAGATCATGGCAATAATTGTGCGGCTTGAAGGTAGGAGCCTGCGGGTCGTTGCCGAATGCGAATTGCAGGATGGCCATCCCCGGAAAGCCAAACTCGTGGCGAATTGCTTCCACCTCGGGAGTGATTACACCCAGATTCTCCGCGATGACGGGAAGATCGCCGAGCGACTCGCGCAGCACGGAAAATAGTTCCCTTCCCGGACCTTTCACCCAGCGACCGTGAACCGCAGCGGCCTCGTTTCCAGACACCTCCCAATAGGCTTCGAAACCGCGAAAGTGATCGATCCGAACAAAGTCATAAAGATGAAGGGCAGAGCGCATTCGCTCAATCCACCACCTGTACTGGTTCTGCTTCAGCAGTGGCCAGTTGTATATGGGATTGCCCCAGAGCTGTCCGGTGGCGCTGAAATAATCGGGAGGTACTCCGGCGATCTTCACCGGTATGCCTCGTTGATCGAGCTGAAAAAACTGGCGATTCGACCAGACGTCGGCGCTATCGTGGGCAACATAGATTGGAATATCGCCGATAATTCGGATGTTGCGGTCGCGTCCGTACGCCCGAAGTTCCTGCCATTGCCGGAAGAACTCGAACTGAAAGAATTTGTGAGCAGCCGCCGAGGGCCCCAACTTTTCCGACCACCGCTGGATGGCTTCGGGTTGGTGCGAGGCAATGTCGGAAGCCCACTCGGTCCACGCGACCATACTGTGATTTTCCTTCACGGCCATGAACAGCGCGAAACCCTCGAGCCAGCTCGCATTTGCCTGGCAGAACTCCTCAAACTTGCGGAGATCTCCAGCGGACGCGTCGCTGAAGAAGTTCCTCGCAGACCTTTGCAGGAGTGGCATTTTGAAACGAACGACCCCGCCGTAGTCGATACTCTCTATTGGAAACATCGGAACGTTGCGAAGATCGGACTGGCTCAGAAGGTCTTGATCGGCGAGGCGGTCCAGACTGATGAGCAGTGGATTCCCCGCGCTCGCGGAAAAGCATTGAAAGGGCGAGTCCGCGTAGCCCGTGGGATTGAGGGGAAGCACCTGCCAGAGTCTCTGTCCGGCGGCGTGCAGAAAGTCAACAAAACCGTACGCCTGGGGACCGAAGTCGCCAACACCGTGCGGCCCAGGCAGAGACGTAGGATGAAGCAAAACTCCACTGGATCGGGGAAACTCCATGGCAGAACCATAAACAGCCTGTTGCCTTCCACGCAAGGTCGAGCCGTGCAGTTGGAGGCGGATCGTTATCTGCGCTGCTATTCTATTCAGGCCGCTGCTTGCCGGCTTGGCTTATTGTCGGGGGAGATAAAGTGGCTTTAAAACGCGAAGAAGGTTGGTACAAGGATGCAATCATTTATCAGATTCATGTACGCTCCTTCTCTGACAGCAGCGGCGATGGTGTTGGCGATTTTCAGGGTCTCGCCCAGAAGCTGGACTACATAGAAGAGCTTGGCGCCACCGCGATCTGGTTGATGCCCTTCTTCCCGTCTCCTCTTCGAGATGACGGTTACGACATCGCCGATTACAGGTCGGTTCATTCCAGCTACGGGACCTTGCAGGATTTCAAAACGTTCCTGTCGAGCGCTCACGACCGTGGTATTCGCGTAATCATAGAGCTGGTGGCCAACCATACCTCGGATAAACACCCCTGGTTCGTCGAGTCTCGCAGTTCTCAGGACAATCCCAAACGGGACTGGTACGTGTGGAGCGATACTGACACGAAGTATCCGGACACAAGAATCATCTTCCTTGACAGCGAGAAGTCGAATTGGGCATGGGACCCGATCTCCAAGTCCTACTATTGGCATCGCTTTTTCAGCCATCAGCCAGACTTGAATTACGACAATCCCGCAGTACGCGACGAGATGTGGAATGTGATGAAGTTCTGGCTGGACCTTGGAGCCGATGGTTTCCGCCTCGATGCGGTCCCCTATCTCATTGAACGGGAGGGGACGTCTTGCGAGAACCTGCCAGAAACCCATGCAGTGATCCGGGAGCTTCGCAAGAAAGTCGACGAACAATATGCAGGCGCGATGCTGCTGGCGGAAGCGAATCAGTGGCCGGCGGATCTTCGTCCGTACTTTGGGAATGGCGACGAATTCCACATGGCCTTTCACTTTCCGCTGATGCCGCGGATGTTTATGGGTTTACGACTGGAGGACCGCAAGCCGATCACCGAAATTCTGCAACAAACGCCGGCGATCCCCGCCTCGTGTCAGTGGTGTCTTTTTCTGCGCAATCACGACGAATTGACGCTGGAAATGGTCACCGATATCGAACGCGATTACATGTACGACATCTATGCGCGCGACAAATCAATGCGCCTGAACCTCGGCATTCGCCGGCGCCTCGCTCCGCTGCTCGATAATGACCGGCGGCGAATTGAATTGATGAATGGACTGCTGATGTCTCTGCCCGGTACGCCGATCATTTACTACGGAGATGAGATCGGAATGGGCGATAATATCTACTTGGGCGATCGCAACGGAGTGCGGACTCCCATGCAGTGGAGCGGCGGGTGGAATGGGGGCTTCTCGGCTGCGGATCCGGAAAATCTCTATTCGCCACTGATTCTCAATCCAGTTTATGGCTACCCGGCCGTGAATGTGTTGTCCCAGAAGCGCACAGAGCATTCTCTGCTTTCCTGGATGAAGCGCCTCATAGCGATTCGGCGCTCAACTTCTGTGTTTGGTTCGGGCTCTATCGAGTTCTTGTACCCGGCGAATCACCGGGTACTGGCCTACTTCCGGCAGTTGGGCAAGGAAACGGTTTTGGTGGTGAATAACTTGTCCAGTGCGGCGCAAGCGGTCGAACTGGACTTGCGGCGCCACAAAGGGAATATTCTCATTGAGATGTTTGGCCGCAACATTTTTCCCCGGATTGGTGATGCGCCTTACCTTTTAACCATGGGCCCTTACCAGTTTTACTGGTTCCGGCTGCGACGAATTTGATCTGAGACTGAGGTTGTGGGCCCTCCGTCGGCGTGACCACACTGACTCACAACTGTGCAGGAGGTTGAATTGGCGGAGGAGACGCTTTTGACCGACGATTTTCTTCGCCAGCTCATCAATGTCGGCGAGGTCGATATCGTCGTCGGCCTACCAACCCATAACAATGCCAAGACCATTGAACCCGTCATCCGGGCCGTTCAGGCCGGTATTCTTAAATGCTTCCCCCGTGAGCGAGCCGTAATCATCAATGCCGATGGTGGATCGCAAGACGGGACTCCGGAACTCGTAGTCAGCGCTTCGATCAATGACGCCAGGAGCGTTTCCAAGGTGTATGCGTTGCGCACCTTGCACTCCATCAGCACGCAATATGGACGCAGTCCAGAACCGGGAACTGCTCTGCGAACGATCCTGGCGGCAGCCGACTTGCTTCGCGCCAAAACCTGCGTGCTGATTTCTCCCGATTCGACAACCATTGAACCGGACTGGCTCCAGCATCTGGTAAGCCCTGTCTATAAAGACAACTTCGACCTCGTCTCCCCCATCTATCGCAGGCAGAAGTTTGAAGGCGTCCTGATGAGCAATCTGCTGTATCCGATGACACGGGCCATCTACGGTTTTAGAGTCCGTGAGCCCTACCCGTCGGAATTCGCAGTCTCGAGCCGCCTGGCAACCGATTTCTTGAGCAACCAGGCATGGAACGACGAATGGGGCAGGATCGGTCCCGAGATCTGCCTCGCCATCAGGGCCATCGTTGGAAAGTACCGCGTGTGTCAATCTTATCTGGGGACCAAAGCACGGCCCCGTCGAGGCACCAGTGATCTGGTCGCGGCCATCCGCCAGACTGTGGGTCCTCTGTTCTCATCTCTGGATGGCAATTTTCCGCTCTGGAGTACAGTCGCCGGCTCTGAACCTGTACCTACGGCAGGCGCTCAAACAGAACTCGAACTGGAACCTGTACGTGTCAATCGCAAGCATCTTCGGGAGATGTTTACCACAGGAGTCTCCGAATTACAGCCTGTTTTCCAGTCCATTCTCCCGGCTTCTACGCTTTCCGAACTACAACGAATCGCCACGCTGGAGATCCACGAGTTCCATTACCCAGCCGGCTTATGGGCCCGGACCGTATTCGAGTTCGCGGCTTCTTATCACAAATCCGTAATCAGCCGCGACCATGTTCTTCAGGCCCTGGTTCCTCTTTATCGCGGCAGGACCTTGAGCTTTTTGCTGGAAAATCGGGACTGTTCTGAAGAAAAAATCGAGAGCGGCGTGGAGTCTCTTTGCTGCGAATTCGAACGACTCAAACCGTACCTGCTCGAAATTTGGGCTGACAGAAAGTGAGGTACCCATGTGGAAAATCATCGTCACCGAATTGACGCAAGCCTTGCAGGAGATGGCCAGAACCTTCGCGCATTACCTGCCACGTCTGGTCGTGATGTTAATCATCGCCTTCGTCGGATGGGTGATTGCCATTCTATGCAAGGTGCTTGTGCGCGGCATCTTGCGCGTGACCAAATTTTCCAAGCTCTCGGAGAGCGCTGGCGCCACACAACTGCTGAAGAAAGCGGAGCTACCCTCCTCCACCGAACTGTTGAGCCGATTTGTCTTTTGGGTAGCCTGGGTTGGTTTCATTCTTCTGGGCGTGAGCGTTCTAGGGATTGCGGGATTGCAGGACTCCATCTCGCGGTTCTTTTTGTTCTTGCCTCGGCTGTTTGTGGCCCTCGTCATTCTCTTCGTCGGATCGTTAGCGGCCAGCTTTTTCTCGCGCGCCGCATTACTGGCAGCGGTCAATGCGAATTTCCGGGCGTCGCGATTGTTGAGTGCTTCAGTCAGGATCATCATCAGCATCTTCGCTCTCTCTATGGTGTTCGAAGTGCTGGGTTTTGCCGAAGGGACGGTGCTGATCGCTTTCGGAACCGTCTTCGGAGCTGTGATGCTCGGACTGGCCATTGCGTTCGGCATCGGCGGCAAGGATCTGGCGCGCGAGTTCCTGGAGCGGAGGCTCGCGAGCGGTAAGAAAGAGGAAAGGGAGGACGAACTGTCGCCGCTATGACGCGTGCTTCTTTCCGAACATTCTGCATATTCGCATGGGATTCACCTGCGCCGAACGGGGCCGCTTTCATCGCCAGGAGCCCCGTTTCCAATTCGGACGACATTATCGGTTTGACGCAGATGTCTACGCCAAGGTAATTTCTTGTGCCACCCCCAGCCAGAGAACAACGGCGCAGAATCGTAAGTCCCTTGATGCCGGTACTTTCAGATTCTGCAGCAATCCCTCAAGAGATACGAACTGTGACTCAGATGATGCTATGAACAGCCAGTGGATCCTGCGACAGAAGTTCGCACCGATCATCGCGCTTTTACTCACTCTGGGCATGGCGGGAGAAGCAAAAGCTCCGGACCGGACACCTGGCATACGCAATACAACATCATCAACACAGGTGGAACCTGCCCAGAATCGCAGGCGGGAGCCGACGTTCTTCCCCGTCGCGGTGTGGTATAGCGGAGGCAAGGCTCGCGCGCCGATGCTGGAATCGATTACTCCTGATTCAGCAACGCTGTGGAAGGAAGATCTATGGAAGATCAAGAACCTGGGATTCAACACAGTTCGAACCTGGGTCGAATGGAGCGTAGGCGAGCCTGAGGAAGGCAAATACCACTTGAAGAATCTCGACCTGCTTCTGCGTCTGACTGACGAAGTCGGGCTAAAGGTGATTGTGCAGGTGTATATCGATTCCGCTCCGGAGTGGGTGGGGCAAAAATATCCTGAAGGGCACTATGCCGCCCAGGACGGACAGGCGATACCTTCGCAGGCCGCACCCGGATACTGCTTCGATCACCGGGGTGTGCGTAAAGCAGTTCTCGACTTCTATCAGGAAGTTGCGCGGCATGTGGCAGGCAGTCCGGCATTCTATGGATGGGATCTATGGAGTGAACCTGCCGCACTCAACTGGGTACGTGTCGGCTATAAGTCGGAGCCGATGTTCTGCTACTGCCCCAGCAGCCTGGAACGGTTCCGCCAATGGCTGAAGGGCAAATATCGCACCATCGAGCAGCTCAACGAGGCCTGGCACCGGACGTTTACCGACTGGAGCCAGGTGGAACCGCCGCGGTATGGAACGATTCTTACCTACACGGATTTCATGGACTGGCGCGTTTACTACGGCTACAAGCTGGCCGAAGATCTGAAAATGCGCAACGATGCCGTGAAAGCCATCGATCCAGCTCACGTAACCAGCAGTCATGCACCAAATCCTTCGCCGTTGGTACGCACACTGGCTGACCCGTACGATCCGACCGATGACTTCCTGATGAAGGATTCCGTTGATTTCTTCGGCACCAGTTTTTATCCAAAGCTCACTTCGGCCAGCCGGAATTGGACCCTTGAGCGCCGGGTTCTGGCCATGGACTTGACCAATAGCATGACCGCTGGCCGTGGCTTCTACGTTGGGGAATTGCAGAGTGGATACGGGGTTCACGGCACGATCATTGGCTCTCCCGTCACGGCGAGCGACCTGGAGCTTTGGACATGGGGCATGGTCTCGCGCGGCGCCCGGGCCATAAACTACTACGCGTTTTATCCGATGAACGCGGGATACGAATCCGGCGGCTACGGAATGATCAATCTGGACGGCACCCTGACCGAACGCAGCCGCCACGCCGGAGATATTGCGAAACGCATCCAGGAAAATGCCGATTTCCTTTTGCAGTCGCACCCCGAGCCCGCGGAAGTTGCAATTGTGTTTAGTCCCTTGGCGCCTCTTTTGGGTGGCTACGACGAGGAAGGCAGCCGCACCTCCATTCATCAAGCCGTCGCCGGGTATCACCGGATGTTCTTCGAGCGCAATCTGCCAGTTGATGTCGTTAGTTCGCGCGAACTGGTCCAAGACAATCTCAACCAGTACAAGCTGGTGATTGTTCCATATCCCCTGATGCTGAGCGTCGAGGAAGGCAGGATTCTGAAACAGTACGTTTCTGATGGTGGGCGTCTTTTTGTGGAAGCACGCCCTGGCTGGGTAGATGAGCGGGGGCACGCCGAGCCAAAGATCCCGGGATTCGGTTGGGACGAAATGCTTGGCGTTCGTGAGAAACAGTTGATCCCGAGCAAAGAGGTTGAAGTGAAGTGGGGTAACGCGGGATTCAAAGGGATGGAATTCCAAGAGCAGTTCGAAGTAGAAGGCAGAGGGGCTCGCGCGATGGCGTTCGCAACCGACGGAACACCGATTGCGTACGAGAACCATTACATCAAGGGCAGTGCGATGATCTTTGGGAGCTTCGCTGGCCAGGAGAATTATCAGCACCCCATTGCCATGCACCCGCTGGGCGCAATCCTGGCTAACTGGGCGGGAGTGTCCGGACCCAAATTTCGCGCTCCTGCATGGGTTGAGCTACGGCAGATGAATGGCGACAAAGGGCGTTTAGTTTTCTGCTTCAACCACGGGGAGCGCGCGGCATCGGTGGAGTTCACCCGCACTCTGGAAAAGCCCGCCGCCGAAATTCATGAACTCATGACCGGCCAGAAATTTCCGGGTACGGGCAGGAACCTGGACCTGAAGGTCGTAGTTCCCAAACAGCGTGTGCGCATTTACCGCATCGATTTCTAAACTTGGCCTTTGCGCACAAAAACAAATGGCGGCGTTCAAACAGTGGTAAGGCACGTCGAACACGCGTGCCTCGCTTGCCTCGAATTCAAATTCCTTTCCACATCCGGCGCCGGGCAGATCGCCGGAACCTCTCCCTGCCCGATCCAATCTCAGCCTGACTGTTTGACGGCTACTTCACTCCCCTGATCCCGACGCAGCATAGACGACCTGTGTACCTTTGCTTTCGCTCCGGTCTAGACCGAGAAAGTTCGCGTAATGCAGACGGTTCATCGCGGCAGCCACAGCAGGCACATAATTGCGAGTTTCCGATGGCAGCAAACTCCTGGCGCTAATCGATCGCAAACTCCCGAGATCCGCTGCGATCCATAGCAGCGCGCACGGCTGGTTCTCCGGCGTTGTAAGCGGCAAGAGCAAGTGACCAATCTCCGAATTGGCCGTAGAGATCCCTCAGATAGTGGGCGGCAGCACGTGTCGATTTCTCAATGTCGGTGCGATCATCCCGGGGTCCGTTTACGACCAGGCCATAGCGGCGCGCGGTGTCGGGCATAAACTGCCAGAGACCGCGTGCGCCCTTGGGCGAGAGAGCCGTGGTTAGCCCGCCACTTTCGACCAAAACGACAGCACTTAGTTCGGTGGGTATGCCTTCCTCGCGGAGAATAGGCTCTACGGTCGGCCGAAGATTGCTGACGCGCTCGATCGCAGCGCGTAGCCGACGAATGGGATCTGCGCTTGTCGACGCACTACTCGCACTACCCGTCGCGCTATCTGAAGCCTTCATCCATATTTTGTCCGCCAGGGATGCAGCGAGTGCTCTATCCGCAGCATCACTAAGGGTCTCGTGGAGCGCGGCGAAGACATCCTGCCGCGCCTGTGTAGCCTGACCTGCTTGGCCCACACCCATGCCGGGCAGCAGGATTGTCAGTGTCGCGAGAGCAAGTGCTCCGGCATATGATCTAGGTTTAGACATGGACCAGATCCTGTTGCGGCTGAAGAGTGGGTTGCGATGGCGTGTTCTTCTTCAGCCTCGGCTTCACCTCGAAATTCCACTTCCAGATGGCAAAGATCGGCGGATAAATCACTAGCTCCATCAGGAATGAGGTCAGGATGCCGCCAATCATCGGGGCGGCGATACGCTTCATCACGTCGCCACCCGCTCCAACCGACCACATGATTGGAAGAAGCCCGAATAGCATGCACGCCACGGTCATCACTTTTGGCCGCAACCGTTTCACTGCGCCATGGACGATGGCTTCTCGCAGATCGTCCCAGCTATTCATAAGTCCCTTGCTGATCGCATCGTGGTAGGCGAGATCGAGGTACAGCAACATGAATACCGCCGTCTCCGCGTCCACGCCTAGCAACGCGATCAGGCCAACCCAGACCGCGATACTCATGTTGTACTTCAGCAGATACAGGAACCAGATTGCGCCGATGGCGGAGAACGGAACCGCAAGCAGGATGATGCCGGTCTTCACTGCGGAACCAGTATTGAAATAGAGCAGCAGGAAAACGATGAACAGCGTTACCGGCAACACGATTTTCAGTCGCTCCTTCACACGCTGCATCGATTCGTACTGGCCGCTCCACACCAGCTGGTATCCAGCGGGAACGCTGACCTTCTGTCGCACGGCGTTCTTCGCGTCGGTAACGTAACTGCCGATGTCACGCCCGCTAACGTCCACGTATACATAGCCGCTCAGCCGGCCGTTTTCGTCACGAATCATGCCGGGACCAGTCTTGACCGAGATGTCGGCGACCTGCACCAGCGGAACCTGGTCCCCTGTCGGGGTGTTCACCAACACGCGTTGGAGCGCATCGAGATCAGTACGGTAGTCGCGGAGGTAGCGGACATTCACGGAATAGCGCTCCCGGCCCTCGACGGTCGTGGTGACGGGCTCGCCGCCGATAGCGGACATCAATACTTCATTGGCGTCGTCAATCGTCAATCCATACCGCGCCAGTTGATCGCGCTTGAGGTCGAAATCCAAGAAGTAGCCGCCAGTCGTACGTTCCGCGAAAACACTGGTCGTGCCCGGAATATCCTTCAGCGCGGTCTCGATTTGTTCGCCTATCTTTTCGATCTCGGCCAGGTCCGAACCCAACACCTTGACACCGAGCGGCGTACGCACGCCGGTGGTCAGCATGTCGATTCGTGCCTTGATGGGCATTGTCCAGGCATTGGCGACTCCCGGAATGTTGAGCGCCTCGTTCATGCCTCCCGGACCGTAGATCAGTTCCTGCGTGGTCTTATGGTCGGGCCAGAAGCGGCGGAAGATGTTTTGAGCCCACTCGGGAGCCCATTTCGAGTAGAACCGCTCACGCTTCGGCCACTGCATGTGCGGCTTGAGCACGACGACGGTTTCCATCATCGAATAGGGGGCGGGATCGGTTGCGCTTTCCACGCGACCTGCTTTGCCAAAAACGCGGTCCACTTCGGGAAAACTCTTAATAATCTTGTCTTCGGTTTGTAGGAGCTGGCTTGCCTCCGTGACCGACATGCCGGGCAGCGTCGTCGGCATATAGAGCAGTGTGCCCTCATCGAGTGGCGGCATGAACTCGGACCCGAGTTTGAAGAACACCGGAATCGTCGCCACCATGGCGATGACAGCCACAGCGATCGTCTTCCATTTGTGCTGCAGCACGAACTCGACAATCGGGTGGTACAGCTTCATCAGCGGTCGGCTGATGGGGTGCTTGTCTTCACTGTGAATCTTGCCTACGAGCAGCCAGTTGACAATCCTGGCCAGCCATTTCGGCCGGAACTTGAAATTGTCCATGCGGGTGAACAGCAGCCGTATGGCCGGATCAAGCGTGATCGCCAGCACCGCCGCGATCGCCATGGCGAAAGTTCTTCGTGTACGCCAGCGGCTTGAACAGGCGGCCTTCCTGAGCTTCGAGCGTGAACACCGGCAAGAATGCGACAGCTATGACGAGTAGCGCGAAGAAGCTCGGCCCGCCGACTTCTTTCACGGCCGAGATCACAACCCGGTGATAGTCTCCGGGTCGGCCTTCGGCATTCCAGTGCTCCAGTTTCTTGTGCGTTTGCTCGACTACTACGACCGCCGCGTCCACCATTGCACCAATGGCTACGGCGATTCCGCCCAGGGACATGATGTTCGCCGTCATGCCCGACATTTGGATGGGGATGAACGCCAAGACGATGGTGATTGGAATCGTGATGATCGGGATAATGGCGCTCGGGAAATGCCACAGGAAGACAAGTATCACCAAGCTGACGATGATCAGTTCTTCAATGAGCGTGTGCTTCAGATTGTCTACTGAGCGATCGATCAGATCGGACCGGTCGTAGGTGGGTACGATCTTAAGGCCCTTCGGCAGCGTCGGTTCGATCTCAGCGATCTTCGTCTTGACGCGCTCAATGGTCTTTTGCGCGTTCTCGCCAAAGCGCATGATGACGACACCGCCGACCGCCTCACCCCGGCCATCGATCTCGGAGACGCCACGGCGAATGTCCGGTCCGAATGTCACCGTGGCCACATCCCGCACCAGCACCGGTGTGCCCGTTTGTGAATTCACCATCAGCGGAATGCGTGCGATGTCATCCAGAGACTTGATATATCCACGCCCGCGCACCATGTACTCGCGGCCGGACTGTTCCACCAGCCTCGCGCCGACGTCGTTGTTCGATTTCTGCACTGCGTCCGCGACCATGTTGATCGGGATTTTGTACGCAAGCAGCTTGTTGGGATCGACATTGACCTGGTACTGCCGGACGAATCCGCCGACGGGCGCAACTTCCGCTACGCCCGGTACTGCCTGCAATGCATACCGCAGATACCAATCCTGATAGCTCCGCATCTGGTCAAGCGAGTACGTACCCGTGTCATCCACCAGCGCGTACTGGTACACCCAGCCGACCGCGGTGGCGTCCTTAGCTAGTTCGACGTTGACGCCCTTGGGAAGGCGAGGGGTGACTGAATTGAGGTACTCCAAGCGTGCGCGAGCGAGCCCAATAAATATCAGTGCCTTCGTCGAAGATGATGTAGACGTACGAGTAACCGAAATCACTGAATGCACGAATATCTTTTACCTTCGGCATACCCAGCAAAGCCGAGGTGATTGGGTAGCTGACCTGGTCCTCCATGATGTCGGGGCTGCGGTCCCACTTGGCGTATACGATGACCTGTGTGTCAGACAAATCGGGAATGGCATCGAGCTTGGTGTTCTTCATCGATTGCCAGCCAAAAAGGACACCGACTGCGATGAACAAGAAGACGAGGAATTTGTGCTTTGCACAGTTTTCAATAATGCAATCGATCATTGTTTTGCCTCCCCGGCATTGACGCCGGCGAGCATCTCTCCAAGACTTCGAACAGCGCCGCCATTCTTTGCCGCAAATGAGTCGGCGTCCTCGTGACTTGCAAACGCGAACGTTCCCGGCGAGCAGCGGTCGAAGGCCGTGGTTTCGACCTGCTTCATTTCGTTCATGCGGGTCATGTCATGCGTGCAGGCCACGATCCGGCTTCCGTCCACATACCACGCGTGAGCCGGATCGAGCTTGCGGCCACTGCTGTAATCCGTCACTTCGATCAGCCGCACCGGCTTGTGCTCTTGAAAGCCTTCGGTGATTGCGCAGTGGGCGCAGCACACGTGATGACGGCGTCCGCCAATCTCAGCAATGACTCCAGCCTGGCGATGAATGTGCCGCGCACAAATCCCGCACACTTCTTCCGATCGCCGATGCAGGCTCCACTCGCCGAAGACCAGGAATCCGGCGACTACGACCAGCAGCGCTAAAGCAGCGTAAGAACTTTTGCGCGCCATCATTCCTCCTTAGTGCTGCATTGAGCCTGTGGCGCCCTTCAGCCGGCTCTCGGAATCAACAAGAAAATTGCCCGAGCTGACAACGATCTCCCCAGCTTTCAATCCGGAAAGAACGACGACTTTGCCATCCAGCTTCGCGCCCGTTGTGATCGCGTGCGGCTCGAAGTAGCCGTTGCCCTTGGCGACAAAGACCCTCTGTTCTTTACCGGAATCAAGCACCGCCTCTTGCGGAACGACGATTTGATTGCCGTAGTTGATCTTCAGATCGACATCCGCAAACATCTGCGGCTTCAACTTGAAGTCGGGATTCGAAAACTCCATCCGCACCTTCACCGTGCGTGTGGTGGGATCCACGGTGGGGTAGATAAACGAAATGCGTCCGTTCCAGGTCTTGCCAGGGTAGTAGCTGAGTTGTATTTCCGCGTGTTGACCAACCTTAACGAACGGCACTTCGTACTCGAAAATGTCAGCGTTTACCCATACTGTGGAGAAATCGGAAACCGTATAGAGCTCGGTGTCGGGCGTCACTGAGGTCTGTGGGAACGCTTTGCGGTCCATTACAAACCCTGCGATCGGCGAATAGAACGTCAACGTGCGGCTCACCTCGCCGGATTGGTCCAGTTTCTTAATCTGCTCTTCGCTAATGTCCCACAGTTTCAGTCGTTCGCGGGCGGACTCCAACAGCGACTGCGATCCTTGCGCAACCTCAGGAAAACTCGATGTACTGAGGATTTTCTCGCCTCGCTTTGCGATCAGGTATTCCTCTTGTGTCGAGACCAAATCAGGGCTGTAGAGCGTGAACAGAGCTTGGCCCTTCTGCACGAGCTGACCGATGTAATCGACAAAGACTTGCTCGATGAACCCGTTGATCTTGACGTGAACGTGCGCTATCTTCGTCTCGTCCGCGGTGATTTGACCAGTAGTACGCACATCACGAAGCAGGGTTTCGCGTTTTACTTCGGAGGTGCGGACCCCGATCAATTGTTGCTTCTGGGCCGAGATCATCACCGACCCAGGATCCATGCTTGACGCCTGCTCGTCGGCATATTTCGGGACCAGACCCATACCGTCCGGAGCCTTGCCCGGCTTGTCGTAGTGGTGCTGCGGGTTCATAGCGTCGTACCAGTACAGGACATTTCGCTCCCCGATTGCGGCCGGTTGCTGACTGTGTTCGTGCTGCAACGCTGCACGCACCTTCCCTCCGTACGTAACACCGAGGACAACTGCGATTGCGATAATCAGTGCAATGGTTCGTAAGATTTTGTTTGTCCGAGTCATGGGTTGCTCCTTCATTTCTTCTCCGCCGGCGCAGGCGCGCTCGGAAGTTGCTGCGCGCTGGTCAGATCGGCGCCGGTCAGCTCTTCCATGCGTGCAAGGGAAGTCTGGTAATTGGCCAATTCGCGGTAGTAGTCAGTCTCGTAATTCAGAACTGTCGTGAAGTTCCCAATCACGGTCAAAAAATCAACGTTGCCGACCTGGTAGGCAGACATCGAAGA
This sequence comes from Nitrospirota bacterium, assembly GCA_963769335.1. GTDB lineage: Bacteria > Nitrospirota > UBA9217 > UBA9217 > UBA9217 > JAJYKN01. Next base: position 82,259 of record CAVYLT010000044.1, read on the forward strand.
TTCCAGCGCAAGCGACGATTGCGGCACGACTCCCTGCGAAAACAGCTTCAGAAGATTGTCTGAGGCTTTCGCTGCCAGGTAGTTCTGCTTGAGGTCGAAATAGAGTTCGTTCTGGCGGTTGTCACGGGCCCCCGATGCGGAGATCTCCTCTTCCTTCGCCTGGAGTACTTCCTCGCGCTGCTTGGATCTGTAGAAGACTGGGATATTCACGGTAAACGTGAATCCGTGCATGTCGGGCATGGCGGGGCGTTGTTCGTACATGTACCCGACACTCAGGTCCGGCAGGTAATCCTTATGTGCCAGGTTGATGGCCAGCTCATTGCGCTCCACCAACTTTTGCATACGCTGATACTCGGGATCGTTTTCGCGCGCCAGCTTGTATAGATCTTCAAGCGGGTAGTTCAGCGGAGACGCATTCGTTACGTCCGCGGCTGGCGGCAGTGGCGCGTCGGGATCACGCGCCAGAAGTGTGTTTAAGCGCGCTTGCGCCGTCGCCCGTTGCTGTTCCAGCGTGGTCAGCTTCTGGAGCAACATCGAGATTTCAACCTGCGAACGAAGCACATCCGCCTGCATTCCTTTGCCGACACGATAGCGGGCTTCCGCAATCTGAGATAGCTTGCTTAAAAGATCGCGATTCTGCTCGGTAGTCCGGATTGCTTTGTTGTAATACCAGTAGTCGTAATAAGCAGCTTTTACGTCAGCGACCACGCGCCGACGAACTGCTTCCAAGTCCCATTGGCTGGCATCGACTTCCCTTCCGGCAATCTGTCCACGGAGGCTGCGTTTGCCAGGGAAAGGCACAAGTTGCATGGCACTTACGCTGCGATAGCTCGATGGGTCTCCCGTCTGTACACTGAACGGTCTTGGGTTGCCCATCCATCCGACTCCGAAAGTCGGATCAGGCAGAGCGCTGGCCTGTGGCACTTTCGCACGTTGGGCTGCCACACTGTGTGCCGCGCTCTGCACGGCAGGGTTCTTCGCAAGAGCCGTCCGGACAACATCGTCCAGCGTCAACGTGCTCTGACCGGAAGTTGGCGGCGTTTGACCGCTGACAATCTGAGCTGTGATTTTGGACCTTGTGGCTTCGTCCGCAGCCTTAGCCGAAGCAGCGGATGCAGCCAGCAGGACGAGGATGAACACTCTCCTGATCATCGAATTCTCTCTTTCCGGCAAGAAGCGTTTGAATATGCAGGCGTCAGCGCCTGATCAGCTACAAAGAGAGGAGAACAGAGATCAGATAAGGAATGTGCAGAGTGAGGCTTGGGAAGGAGCAACTAGCGGGGGAGGGACCGCGTCGGACCAGCGAACAACCACTGGATTCGACACCACAAGGGCCGTGACCTGAACCGCAGCCGGTACAGTCCTTGAAAAATCGCCAGGAATTACCGGGGGCGACACCGGCTCGCTTTTCGCCGGAGACACTTGGCAGCAACTTGGACTTTGCGCTGCACCGTTAGTCGCCGTAACCGTGGTGGCAAGCTTCATCGCCATCATCGGGCAGTGTGGCGCGCACGAATGCTGAGACTCGCCGAATGAACTCATCCAGCATCGCGATAGCGCCGAGGCAGGACCAGCCAGCATCCCCAATAGGAGAAGCAAAGCGACGAGTTTGGAACGAAGATTCACAAGTAAAACTGTGCTAATCCTATGCACGCAAGACTGAAATGACTGTGATCGTCGTCACATCCCCACGTGTAGTCGTAAACCTGCAACCTTCCGCATACCTGAAATGCGAAATTTTTCGATCGATCAGCGTAAAATATTCTAGCTGAAGGAGTTGCGGGTTTCTGACCCTTGCTGTTCCGTGCAAAATCTTCAAAACAAGGAACTTACATGCAAAATATTCCAGAATAAGGACTTAGCTGGAGAATTTTGCCGGTCTGTGCGAAATATTTTTTTAAGACCTGATTCCGCAAAATATTGATTCGAGGCATGTTGCGGGATTCAGATCGCCGACAGGCCTCGCAAAATATTGTCAAAGAAAGAGTTACACGTAAAATATTCCGAAATAAGGACTTAGCTGGACCGTCTTGCGGCCCGGGGCTCGGAGCCTAAACCGGACGATTCTGCGATGCAAATGCGCACGCTACCATTGTGCGCCTTTGCTGGCGAGGGTCAAGGTTGGATGTCACAACGAATCCGATTTTAGCTGTGGAAAAATTCTGACGCGGAGTGGTCGCTACCGGCCGTGGCCCGCCCTTTCGCGAAGGGGTACGGGGCACCCGCCATCTGTGGACTGAGGGACCTGCTCTTGTACCGTCAACCGGCTGAACGGGACAAGTGAAGATCGAGTCGGAGTAGGCGACACGAAAACACGAAAGATCGACAGCTAGCTAGGCAACTTTCCCGAAGGGATGGATGCATGAGAGATCGGAAGTTCAACGAGTTCATCTATCTCACCCTTGATGGCTTGCCAACCGTTTAGGTTTATTCTCCCAGCCTTCAATTGATACGCACAGGGAACTCTATCGGCAGCAATCGTGATCACGTCTTTCCCCTGCTCCAAAGCACCGTGGGGGGACGCATAAATGACTGTTTCACCCTCAGATGAGAGGACTTGACAGAATGGAATCTGATACTGGCGCTCGTTGGCGCTAGTCAACCAGTTTTCTACGACTCTCTCGATCACGCCATTCCTCGTATTTTCTAGCTTTGAGTTCCGCGACACGCTTCATAAATGCCGAATCTTTTTCCCATTCCTGCCAGAGGCTGTGCATTCGTTCCGCCGTTTGGGGATGGGCGATATACACACCCTCTTGTTGACCAGTCAGATGATTGAATTCCCAGTCCCGAGCACTTTCCCCTCGTAGGAACAGTTCTTGAGTAATCGGATGTCCGCCTGCATCAATAGCCGTCCCAGCGAGTTGCGTTGCTTCGTTCAATCTACGCTGCCCCAGCTGACTTGTTTGTTTGCTATATCGTCCGCCATGTCATCGAGCTTACGGAACAGGGTTTCTCCAACAAGATCAGGTATGTCCTTGAACTCGAACCGTATCGGTACAACCATCTCTTCAAACTCTGTTTCCACGATTCTCTTGCCTTCATCAATAATTTGTTCGTAGGAAAAGGCCCTTCCTTCGTGCTGCGTATATTCACGGCCTAGTGCGGCCCAGGGACTTTTGTCCTGAACGCGGAGGCGTAGGTGGAGACGTAGTTTTTCGGAAAGTTCTTTGCGCGATTTCGGAAAATCAGGAAGCATAAAGAGCCTCCCCTCATAGAGGTTCTAAGAATCGATCAAGCGAGAACCCGAGGGGTACGACACGTTCAGTCAAGGTGTTGAACCTCATTTTTGCTCACGACTCTTAATAGCTGTCAGGATTGCAGCCGCAAGTTGATCGCCTGAAGAATCTGGGTTTTGCTGTTGTGAAAAGCCGGTGACGAAGGAGACGTGAGAGACACCGACGGCGAGGACGCACAGGAGCCACACCAACCAACTAACATGCCGGTGAGAGATGCAAGCTGATACGAGGCCCGCTAATCCAATTGAGTTGAGCACTGAGAAATAGAAATTTCCGAATGCGAGTTGAGCGTTTTGGGGAGCTGGGAAATAAACGCGCAGAACGTCGTACCACTTCTGCCAACGAACCTGTAAGTGGTGAGGTGCCATTGCCCGCGCGAAGTTGTTCTTTATGATCCCAGAGAGCTTCTCCACATTGCTTGCTGATGGTTCCTCACGCGGCGGCTCTATGGGTATATCTTCGATGGGTGGGCTGAGTTCCGGCCCCAAGAACGTGGATGCCAATTTCCGCCACTCGGTATTCTGCCAAGGCTTGTACACAGTGGTTCTTCGGATCAACACCGCTAGTGCCACGGCTCCTAGCTCGAACGTGCTGAGATACAGCACGACGAAGCCTAAGACGTAGATAGCGAATCCCGAAATGACTATCCCCAGAGTTCTCTCGTCATGCAGATTGCTCCAGACTTCGGGGTGACCATAGAGCCACCCAAGAGCAATCGTTCCTCCCGGCAAAACTGGCGCGATAACGTCCAATACGGTTGCGTACGAGAGTTTGGATAGATCGAGTTGCTGGAAAGGGAACATAAACAAAATCTTACTCGCCACTCTAGTTAATCCTCTGCCATGATTTCTGGGCTACTGAATGCTTGCGTCGATCAGCCTGTTCGAGCCCGATGATACACTCTTTCGCCTTTACTTCGCTATGTTAAAATGCTACGTTGGAAGCGCGAGGCATAAGTGAATAGGAATAAATTCCGACATTTCTTTGAGCGTTTCGTCCAAGCTTTCGGAGGAGAAGTTCTTGCTGAAGTTCACTCCGTTTGTCTTGGCTCAGCGTGAAATGGAGAAGCGGCGTTCTCCGCGGGTGGCCCACTCAAGCCCGGCTTTGGCTTGAGTTGGGATGTTCATCCGTCACAGACACGACCCCGGCTGACAAACTAGATTGTCCTCATGCCATGGGGACTGACGCGTTTTCACCACAGCGGGCAGAGTCATTTTGTCACTTTCTGCTGTTACCATCGCCGTCGGTTGTTTACCACGGACGCAAGCCGGCAAATCTTCGAGTCAGCCTTGGAGCGGGTGCGGCGCAGCTTCAGACTTCAGGTTTACGGGTACGTAGTCATGCCGGAGCATGTCCACCTCCTGCTCAGCGAACCACAACGGGATACGCTGGCCGATGCGCTGAAGTCGTTAAAGCAAGGAGTATCGCGGCGTTTGATGGGGAATCCCCCACTCAAGCCAACGCCAGAGCTTCGAGTGGGGCAACCGCGCAGCATTTCTGGCACCCCCGCGGATCATCGACCTGACCCTCCGCGACGGGGAGCAGGCGGCGGGCATCTGCTTCCCCCGCGGGCGCAGGATCGGAGAAGCTCGCCCGCCTCCTGGCCGAGGTCGGGATACGAGAGCTCGAGGGAGGGATACCGGCCATGGGCAGCGAGGCGGAGGAGGATTTTCTCGCGCTTGACCAAGGCCCTGCCGGGAAGTTGCGAGTTATCGCCTGGAACCGCGTACGGGCCGGCGATATCGAAGCCTCGGCGAGGGCCGGGGGCCCGAACCGTCCATGTGGCCCTTCCCGTTTCGGACATCATGCTCAGCCGCAAGCTCGGCTGGGAGCGCGGAAAGGGCCCTGGGCGAGCTCGGCTCGGTCCTCCTCCTCTGCGTCAAGCTCGGCCTCGAGGTCATCGTCGGGGCCGAGGACGCCTCTCGCGCGGACCCGGCCTTCCTCCTGCGAGTCTACGGCGCCGCCGTCGCCGGAGGGGCGCTCAGGCTGCGCTACGCCGATACCCTCGGTGCGCAGGACCCCTTTACCGTCTTCGACTTATGGGCTATCTATCTCCCATGTTCGACGTCCCGCTCGAGTACCACGCCCACAACGACCTGGGCCTCGCGACCGCGAACGCCCTGGCGGCCGCCTGGCCGGAATCGACGAGGTGGTCCCCTGGCCGCCAGAAGATGGCAACGTGGACCGGCAGCTGCGGAGCATGGAGCGACACGCACGGCTCCAGGCGGAGGTCTCGGGCTACGAGAAGCTCCTGGTGACGCTGGTATCGGCCTTCGAGGGACGTGAGTCCTTCACGGTCGAGCACGGGCACCGCGTCGCCCGCCTTTCCGTCGCAATGGGAACGGACCTCGGCTACTCCCCCGAAGCCTGCGCCCTGATGCACCGCGGTGCGCTGCTCCACGACATCGGTCTCATGGCGCTCTCCGATCACGTGCTCCACAACCCTGGAGCGCTCGGCCCGGAGGAGTTCGGCGAGATCCAGTCCCACCCCGTCATCGGCTACGAGATGCTCAAAGGCGTGCCGTCCCTCGAGCCGCTCCTCCCCTTCGTCCACCGGCACCACGAGCGGATCGACGGTTCCGGCTTCCCCGACGGCCTCGTTTGCACCGAGATCCCGACGCTCGTCCAGATCGTCTCCATCGCCGACGCCTGGGACTCGCTTCGATCGCCACGTGCTTACCGGAGCGTCTTCTCACACGGGGCCGCCCTCGAGGTCATCGCCGACGAGGCGAAGAAGGGGCTATGGAACCACCAGCTGATCCGCCCGCTCGAGCGGGCCGTCAGCAACACCGGGATCAGCTGATACCGGCGGAATGCTCTCGCCGCTCCCCTTCCATCACCCCCCGGCTCGGCGAGCGGCTCGAGATCCTTCGCCTGGCCGGACGCTTGGCGCTGGCGAATCGCCCAAGTGGAAGACCGAGGCACACTCGATCGCTTCCTTCTGAAAGATCAGGGAACGTCACTTCTAGCCTCGACGACGAAGACGATTACAATTGCAGTGCGTACTGTGGTGTCACCACCATAGTGGTAAGAGGCGAGATCGAGCGATGGTCAGGGACCGGGAGCCGCCAAAGGAGAGCGCTGCATCGGGGCGCCATGCTGACGACCCTCTACTGGAGGAGCTGAGAGACCTCCGGCGACAGCTCCGGGACCTTCGCGCCGAGCTGGCCTCCAGGGACGACGAGCTGCGGCAAAGCTGTGATGAGGCGGCGGCCCAGCTCGCCCGGTATGACGAGCTTCTCGAGCCGTTCCGGCGGGCTACGTCACGCTGGATGGCGGCGGGGTGATCGTGGAAGCGAACGCGGCCGCTGCGACCCTCCTCGGCAAGCCTCAGGCTGACCTCCTTTCCACGAGGCTCGAGACATATCTCTCACCTGTTTGCCGGCAACTCTTCGCCGCGTTCCTGGCCCGTGAGGTCTCGTCGGAAGCGAGAGGACGGCACTCCGTCGAGGCGACGGTCCTGGCCGACCACGCGGCGCCGATCATCGTCCGGATCGAGGCCGAACGCTCCGAGATTCGCGGCCGCCCAGAGTGGCATCTCGCCCTGATCGACGTCATCGAGATGAGGCGTTCCCAAGACGAGGTCCACCGCCTCCGAGCTGGCCTCGAGCACGACGTGCGCGTACGAACGAACGAGCTGGAGGCCTCCTTTACCCGAAGATCTGCCAAACCGCCGCGCTCGTCTCCAATGACGGCTCAATCGACTGGCTCTGTTGGCCCCGCTTCAATTCGGGGGCGTGCTTCGCGGCGCTATTGGGCGACGCGGGCAATGGCCGTTGGCTGATCGCCCCAGCCGCCGCGGAAACGGGTGGGAGCGTGCGGTCCAGGCGCCGCTATCGGCGCGGCACGCTGATCCTCGAAACCGAGTTCACCACCGCCGATGGCGGCGCTGTCGTCGTGATCGACTTCATGCCCCTGCGTGGGGAACGGTCCTGGTCCCAACTCGTGCGTCTAGTCGTCGGTCGGCGCGGCATTGTGCCGATGCGCTCGGAGTTGATCGTCCGGTTCGGGTACCGCGCTGGGCGCAGTGGGTAACCCGAAGCGACAACGGGGATCTCCTCGCGATCGCGGGCCCAGACATGCTGCTCCTGCGCACTCCAGTCGAGCTTCGGGGCGAGGCGTTGACGACGGTCAGCGACTTCACCGTGTCGGCTGGGCGGCGGACGCCATTCGTTCTCACCTACGTCCCCTCCCACTTGCCTCTTCCCGATCCAGTGGACGCCGACAATGCGCTGCGATCCACGAAGAGTCTGGCGGTCGTGGGCGAGCTCCTGCCGTAGCCCCGAACAGCACATCGAGATTGTCACGCGCTCGCTGATCACGCTGAAGGCTCTGACCTATGCGCCGACGGGGGGCATCAGCGCCGCGCCAACCACGTCCCTGCCCGAGCGACTAGGGGGGGCGCGCAACTGGGACTATCGGTACTGTTGGCTGCGCGACGCCACGCTGACGCTCCTCGCGCTGATGAACACGGGTTATTACGAAGAGGCGAAGGCGTGGCGCGATTGGCTGCTCCGCGCCGCCGCTGGTAGCCCGGCCGTGCCATGATTTACATGCCACGCCAGTTGTATACCTGTCAGCTACGCCCCCGGTTGTTGCATCCTTCATGATAAGCACAAGGTCCCCGCTTCTATTCGGATGATCCATGCCATTAATCCGGTTCAATGCATCAATATATCTGGTGCCGTCTGAAAAATATGTAGTTAGAGGGATGAAGGTATTCAACGTAATTTGTCCAGCTTCATTAATGGTAGATCCATTATAGACGACATAATCACTATTGCGTGTGGGTCTAATTAAAATAGCTTCAACTGAAGAGGACAGGCGCGGAATTGGCCCATCACCTTCTGACAAGGAGGCTTGAAGTAAATCGGCAACTTTTATTAGCAAATCGCTTTGCGGGTCAGAATTCCAGCCGTCCACACCTTTTACATAAAGGTGTGCCATGGGTCCATTTAGAGCTGCTATTATACTTGCGCTGTTTGGATCATTCGTCGTTGTTTCGCCTTTGTTAGCAGCCACTATCTCTGAAGGCGCAAGTATCTTGTAATAGGTTGCTTTGCCTTCAGGCGTAACTTCGCCCGTCGGCAATTCTTTCATTATCTCCGCCAACTCCCAAATGTGAAGATTGTTATTGGCGAGTTCGGCGTCTTGTACATTCTTACGGTTAAAATTGTTTACATTCAATTTACATGACGTATCGGGCACAATTGTTCTACCATCCGGCAGCGTTATTGTCCCGAATATCGGCATCGCAGTATGCCCGTGGTCGGCAGTGATGATAAATATCTTGTTGTCGAACTCGTCCTGCGCTTTGAGCGCAGTTACAATCTGCTGGATTTTAGCGTCTGTAGTTCCAGTAAAGAACTTGATATAATTTCCCATACCGTGCACATGCGCGTCATGGTCGAGACCGGGCAGATACACGGAAAATACGGCAGGAAATCTCTTTCGTTTTCCCTCTGCGGTTGTCTTTACAAAGTAATTGTTTATGAAATCGACAGCCTCATTCGTTGACGAGGTGTCGAATATCTTCGCTCCATCGAATCCGTTATCGATCGTGGTCCAGAGTGTGCTCCAGAGGCTCCCTGGGGTCCCCCACCAGTCCGCTCCTCTCGTATATTGATTGAACATCGATACAGTTCTGCACTCATATTGGCTCTGGTCGCATCTGGTCTGAGTGTCAATGCTGTATTTCGATTTGACTAGGTCGTTAATGCCGTTCCAAAGGGGTTCTGTAGATATTACTTTGAGCGGCGCCGAAGCCCCAAGCTTTTTCTCAAGGGTATCATTGCTGAATCCGGCAAATTCGGCGGGCATCACGTGGCCCAAAGCGAAAGGAATGGATTTTGTCGCATCGTACCACGAATAAGGGCCTTGCGAAATCAATGGTCTAAACGCACCGCCATCAGCATCGAGGCTTACCATGCCCAATGGAAGCGACTCCATGCCGGGAACTATCGTTCCCGATTGGTACAGATCTCTTGCAAAAAATTCATTTCCCAGTATTCCCGTCTCATTCGGCAACTTCCCCGTAAAGATACTCGCCCATGATGCAAAAGTGATCGATGGGAATATGGCCGTGACCTTTTTGAGTTTGATCGATCCCGTATCGGTGATGATCTGCGAAAGGCCGGGAAGATTCGTACTGACTGTTGGAACATAGCAGTTTCCACCGCAGCCGTTCGGATCGTTATAAGCTGCCTCGGTCAACGCAGTATCATCTAAATATTTGTACAGCACATCCTGGCGCAGTCCGTCTATGCCCAAAACGATGACTGCTAAAGGTTCAATGGGTATGAATTTGGCTGCTCCGTTCACCTCGATTTTGAAAGTGTTCCCGATGCCGCCGTAGAGAACTGTAGTATCCCAGAGAGCGGGATTGCCGAGCAGGCCGCCGTCCAAGTCAGAGCGGGGCTTGTTTGATACGACTACATATTGGTCCAAGTTGGCGTTGTCAGTCATGTCCTTAATCCTGACCTTGCAGCCTCCAACGATTGCCTCGGGGAAATCAAGAGGATATTCCGACAGAAAATATTCATCTTGTGCCCCGGGTACGGTGATTGTCTGTCCGTTATTATTGATGATCGAAATCGTACCGGTAAGACTTGCGCAATCCTTTAGCAGCGCGCGCGACAGGAATTCGAGGTAATATTTTTTCTCCGGCCTGCTCCCGTCACCGAATTTTATTTCATCGGCTTCTAAAAGGCTTTGGTCCTTTTTCACACTCATCTGCGCCACCAGTATCTCTTTCTTCTCCCCCCTCACCTCCGAATCGCTTCCCCGGTTCAATACTACCTGTGCTTTATAAAGTTTGTTGATGTCGAAGCTGGTTCCCTGCACGAAGCCTGCTGAGCCCTGTCCCTGGGTCTTGTCGCCGATGAGATAGCCGGCCCAGGCGTCGTTAATCAGGTCAGCAGTAAAGATATCTACGTCAGCGCCTGCGGCGTTGTATTCAGGAGGAAGGATGTTATATTTAAATGTCATGTCCGCGGTGGTGTAACCGCTGTCACTCAGAAGCACCAGCTGGGGGCTTATGTCAAGGCTTACGCCTAAGCCGTAGACCGTATAAAGGACGCTCTTTTCATACTGCCCGATTATTTTCTCGTCCACCCATGCCGTGTCGGTGAAGGCGGGCTGAGCGGGAGTGATCATGTCCTCGTAGTACACGCTGTACCCGGTTTGAACCGTTGCAGTCATAGCGGGTAGAATGTCGGTTGTATAGACCTGAGTCGGGTCCGGTATGAGGCCGGGTACGCTGTAGCCCTCTGTTTCTCCGCATGAAGTATAGGTGTAGACGCCATTTGTGAAAGTTGAGTTACAGTATTTCCTGCGGATCTGGGGCACGGTTATGGTAGCGCTCCCCACAGCTTTGATGGTATTTATCGCCGGTACCGAACCGGTGGTGTAGGTGGCAAGGTACTGGCCATTGCCCAAATTCAGGACCGGCGTAGCAGAACCGCCCCCAGTCTTCGCGGTAAAGGTGACGCTCCCATTCGTGATCTTTCGAAGGGAGGTGAGGTTGGAAGGTATGATCCGCCAGAGGTATTGCCCGGGGTGGTTCGGATCGGGGTAGGCCTCCATTGTGGCTTTTGTTTCCTCCAGAAGAAACAGCTCTGCCGTGAATGGGGCTTTCAGAGGACCTCCGGCCTTGGACGCGTTGATCGGCTCTCCCTTGTCATTGACTATTTCAAGGGATTGTATGAACAGGGTGGGCAGCATGTACATGCCGTCTGTTTTCCTGTAGGACGTGGTCGAGAAGGTGACCTTCACGAGCGCGGGGTTTTGCGGAGTCGGCGTAATTTGCGGAGACGTGACGTTGACCATGTAGAGCGTGTTCATGGCGTTGCCCACGATCGTGTACACCATGACGCCGGTATAGTCTGTCACGAGGTCATCGATGTTTTTACCTGCCACGGCAGCGCAATCGTCGTAGAGAGGATAAGGACTCTGACAAGCATCGGGTTTCATGAGCATCAGGTTCCTGAACCCTTGCGATTCCGAAGGAAGCATGAGTGAGGATTGCGGCTCCTGGACCTGGAAAGCGACCTTTACATTCGACACCGGGTTCCCATTGTCATCGTTGACCGCGATCTGCAGGCTTCCTCCGGGCGTGTTCGGGATCGCGGGGATCGGGTCCTGCAAGGGCAATATTTTCTTGATCTGTGTCGGTTGGCCCGGTTTCCCGTATTCCTCAAAAGGCTGGTCCAGGAATATGTTACCGGAGCCGCTTGTAACGGACGCCGTTACGAGGTTCAGGCCGACTTGAGTGTAGTATTTGTCTTGATCATCAAGTTTCAAGTAATAACGGTTTTCCGCCGTATGAATACCGAGAATAAGCGGTGTTTTTGCCATGCCTTTCTGGTCAGTGGTGGCTGTTGTTGTAACAGTGGACTGCACGCTGTCAAAACTCCCCTTGCCCGCGATGATTGTGAACGTCACGGATGCTCCGACTACCGGTTTATTATTGCTGTCCAGAATAACAACTGCCAAGGGCTGTGAAAGCGCTGTTCCTACGGTTTGAGCCGGTTGGTTGTCCGTTACGGGAATTTTGAGGATTCGCGCCGCGGACAGTGGATTTGTATTTGTGGGTCCGGTATAGGGATTGCTGAGGGTATACTGAAGAAACCGGTTCAGCCACACGTCAGTCACCGGTACCGCGCCTGCGATCATGCCCGATAGCATCCATCCGGATTCAAAGGTGTCGGAATTTTCCTTGAGGTAGCCAATGCCGGTCCAATCTTTGTAGGTGATTTCCGATTGAGGGATCCGGACAATAAGGTTTTGATTGACTGCATTGGTTATGTCGTCTTTAATGTTCTCGTCAAAAGCAAGTGAGGGGAGAACAGAAGCAACGTTTGATTTGTCGATGGAAAGCAGCCCTGACCCCTGCCCCGTGCCCCCTGCCCCCTGATTAACAAGCTGAAACAGCTTGGCTGTTGATATGCTTTCCACCTGGAAATCGTCTTCCAGAACCCTGTGCTCCAGCACTGAACCCTGCATCGCAGCGAGCTGGGCAAAAAGCTTTTGCCTTTCGCCCTGATCTCCGGACCCTGAACTTTGGACTGGTTCTATTGCCCGCATATCTGCGTCTACAAAAACCCCTTTCCAGGTAAATCCATGCGGCATGCCCATAAGCTCCGTGACATCGATCAAACCGCCGATAGTCACGATTGTTGGAATCGGTCGTGCAGGGACCAATTGAAACAGGGACGCAAGTTCGTCCTCTGCCCGGTTCCAGCGTTCAACATAGCGTTGTGTTTCCTCAAAGAGCAGCTGCTCGGCATCTTTTCCCTGTTGACCGGCTGTAAGCCGAGAAGCTCCGGATTCTTGAGCAACAATCCCTATTGCCGACATGTTCCCGACTATATGAGTATTTGTGATTGTTTCCGATCCGTGCCCCGGACCTTGCAACTCTATCGTCAGGTTGTAATCAGTTCCCATCGGCAGACCGCTCTCTGCAACGACCACCCTATTGCCGTTCACTTTCAATACGGGCCGCAGCCGCACCAGATAGGCAGGCGTATTGTCCAACCCATTGAAGGAATCGATTACCTCCTGGTCCTGGACGGTTTCCGGCTCGTAGCTCATGGCGATCTGCTGATTGCTGAGTTCATATGACGGCAGGGTAATGTCGAAGAGTGATGTTTCGGGTTGTGCAATCGTGGTTGCGTGGAATCGGACTTTGTGAATAAGCTCATCGGGAATGGCAATATATTCATTCGTTGCCTTGATCAGGGTGAACTGCGTGCTAGCGGGAAGAATGTTCAGGACTTCTGGAATCAGAGTGCGCGTTCTGAGAAAATCCGAGTACGTCGCAGTCGGCTGCGATATTGTAAGCTGCTCCGTTATTCTCGTTTGCAGGAACTCCAAAGGCGTCTGGTTCAATTCGAAGGGAGTGCTGCCCGTACCAGTTGTTATGAAACCTAGATATTCGTCCCGGGCCGTTGATAACGACATTGAGCTCAGGACATCCGGAGCATTATTGTACGTGTAGCCCTTTACTTTTATGCTCGTATCGAGTCCCAGCCATGTTTTACCGTTTACATCGATAATCGCGCCGCGGTAATTTGAATAAGGTATCTGGCTTTCAACCCAGATATGTTCGATCTGGAGGTTCGCTATTTTGCCGCCCTCTATTACCGGCTTATAGGGAACCCCTGCCTTCTGGAAGTACTCGGCGATCTTTGCAGGATCGTCGACACCCGTGAGGTTCTTTGCCCGCTCGATGTCCGGAAAGAACTGGACCGTTCCGCGTACGTACCGCGTCGGAAAGCCTGATGCCCGGAGAAGGGCCGTAAGCAACGTTGCCTGGTCGCAGTCGTTCCCGCTCTTTTGATACAGGGTCTCCACCGCACCTTTCATGCATCCCCAGTACCATTCGGTATCGACGTTGTTCTTCACGTATTCGTAGATCGAGACCGAGTTCCAGTTGAGGCTTTGGGCGAGCGCGGCGATTTCAGGTGAGATTGGCGCTTCGGGTGAGGCAACAGTGTCGTCCGGACTTACGGTTTTATTGCCCCCAAAGTAGGCCGGAGTAATCGACGGCGCCGTACTCGGTGTTTGAGAGGGCAGGTTCAGATGTTTGTACGGAAGGCTCCCGATAATGGGCTGTTTTTTTGCGGGAAGGATCTTATTGAAAAATGATCGCAGCGTTTCGATAGTCGATGACGGCAGGGAATTATCAGGCGGTAAACCATCTATGATGCTCAGGTATTCCGTGAGCGCTGCCTTGTAATCTGCGGTCATGGCCTGCTGTCGTGCGAGCGCTGCAGGACCCAGGGTCTTTGCTTTTTCTTCTCTCAGCTTTAAGCGAACGTCAAGGAGCATACTTGAAGCTTTGACGCTCTCCGCTGCTTTTCTCAGCTGCGCGACTTCGGATGTTATTGACGCACCCTGTCTGAGCTTTGTGTTAATCTGCTCAATAAGAATCTTGCTCTGCTTAAGGTTTTTCTGAATGTCCTGCTCTATGTCGTTATCGATAGCCTGGGCCGCGGCCGGAGAAAAGAAGAGGGCGAATAAAACAAGGGGGGAGAGTCGATACAAAGGGGATGTCTTTTTATGAGACCTGTCTGCACATCTCCATCGGGTTTCATGACACAGAACCCTCAATCTGTCCTCTCCAAGTAAAACCCGGCAGAAAGCCCCCATAGGTAGTTCTCCCGTACGTATTCAGATTTTCATGCTAATAATTAAAGAAGTGAGTTAAGGCGAGATAATTCGGAAATGCATGTTACTTGTAGCACAATAGCACAGCCTGAGTCAACGATTTTGATGGGGTATTTTTGGGCGATGTAATTTTAATCAAAGATCTTCTAAAGCAGGAGTTTTGCCTTCATTTCCATTCCAATAGATCCTGAACTTTGGTGACGTTGTTCTCACTATGTTTTTCCTCTTTTCGTCCCCGCTGCTCGCTCCAGCGCTTTACTATACCTGAAGTATCGGCCATCCCGCACCTATCACCATTTCTTGATTTGCCGTAACTTTGAACGATGAACTCTGAACTCTGAACTATTTTTAAATCGCTCATCACATTGTCCCGGAGGACGTTACGGTAGTTCCAGAGTTTTTGGACAATTGCCGCTGGAGTAATTAATAATCCCTTTATCTCTTTATACCTTTAAGAATCGATTGACTTGATACGGATATCGATTATAATGTCTTTAGACGGGTAAATCCAGTTGCGTGCTTGGGGTGCTCCCTTCCACAGGTTGAGAATGAACCCCGGGAACATCGGCACAACAGGGTCCGTCATATTCTTATGAAGAAAGACTCGCTCATCAAAACTAACCCATACCTCAAGAACCCGGCCAAGTGGAAAGCCATGCTCTATACATCCGTTGTCACTTCTTCGGCAATTGAAGGCGTAAAGCTGCCTGAAACAAAAATCAGGGAACCTGTAACAAGGAGGTCCGCATGTCAAAAGTAGTCAATGCAATATTCGAGGACGGCGTTCTCAAGCCGCTTCAGAAAATAGACCTCAAAGAGCATGAACAGGTCGAAATGAAAATTCTCTCGCATGACGAATGGCAGAAGCGCTTCGACGCCGTACTCCGGAAAGTCCATGCCCGTTCTTCGCAGTATTCATCTGATGAGATAGAATCAGACATCGCTCACGCCGTGCAGGAACTCCGGGAAGAGAAGCGTTAAACATAAAAGGAGATAACAATGCCATCGAGTATTACCATAAAAATACCTGACAAGCTCGAAAAAGAATTGGAAGCCGTTATGAAAGCGGAAAAGACATCGAAGAACAAGATCATTAAAGATGCCCTTATCCGCTACCTTTCAGTCAAACAGTTCCAGCTATTGCGGAAAAAAGTCCTGCCCTTTGCCGAATCACAAGGCCTGCTGACCGATGAAGATGTATTCAAAGCCATTTCATGAAAGTCCTCCTGGACACGAACGTCATCATCGCCGCATTTGCCGCACGCGGCCTGAGTGCCGACGTTCTTGAACTCTGCCTTTCCGGTCACACCGTCATAACCAGCGAGCACATCCTTTCCGAAGTTCGTGAAAAACTGATCAGCAAAATTGCCCTTCCCGCATCCATTGCCGACGACATCATAGCATATCTCAGAGAATATTCTGTTCTTGCGGTACCGCTGCCGGTGACTGATGTGGATTGCCGCGACAAAGATGATCTTCCCGTTCTCGGCGCTGCCCTGGCGGGGCATGCGGACTACCTTATTACCGGCGACGAGGATCTGCTCGTTTTACAGCAATACAAGAACATTCTCATCGTCACACCAAGGCAACTATGGGAACTCCTTCGAGCAGGTCGGGGTAATGAATAATCCCGATCGGCAGAGATCTTCCAATCCTCAAGATCAAAACACCATTGTGAACGCGTCCTCAAACCAAGTATATCGACCAAAAAAAGAAGCAACGTCAAGAGGCAAGACCTGTATAACCATATAAAGGGCACCTCCAGAGCATACCAGAGCGGTTAAGCTCTGATATGCTCTTGGGAGAAGAGACCAATCTTATCCCAGGAGGTGCTTTATGAGATTGTACACAGGAATTGATCTACATTCAAGCAACAGTTATCTGGCGATCGTCGATGAAAATGGCAAACGAGTATTTAAACGGAAGTTGTCGAATGATCCGGAACAAATTCTTTCCGCTCTCGCACTATACAAGGATACGATTATCGGCATCGTAATCGAATCCACGTACAACTGGTATTGGTTGGTGGATGCACTCATGGCGGAAGGATACAAGGTGCATCTCGCAAACCCTACGGAGATCAAGCAATATAAGGGGCTTAAGTATTCAGACGATCAGCATGATGCCTTCTGGCTGGCCGAAATGCTGCGGCTCGGTATCCTGCCCGAAGGCTACATTTACCCGAAAGAAGATCGACCGATCCGCGACTTGTTACGCAAACGAAGCCATCTCGTAAAGCTCCGGACCTCGCTCATCATCAGTTTGCAAAACATCATTTGCCGTAACAACGGGTTCCGGATCAAGACGAATGACGTAAAGGCATTGAATACGGATCGTGTTGCGCCATTTCTTGAACAAAACGAAGACCTGGCATTGGCCGGCAAGATCAGCAAAGAGTCTATAGATTTTCTGACGCTCAAGATCAAAGCGGTTGAAAGCGTTATCGAAGAGAGGATGGAGCTGCGCGAACCATACAAGAATCTCCTCACGTTGCAAGGAGTAGGTAAAACATTAGGACTTACCATCATGCTGGAGACCGGCCCGATCAGCCGCTTCTCGCAAGTCGGCAACTATTGTTCCTACTGCCGGAAAGTTTCGACCAAATGGATCAGCAACGATAAGAAAAAGGGCAAAGGGAACAAGAAAAGCGGCAACAAGTACCTGGCATGGGCCTTTTCCGAAGCTGCCGAGATCGCTCGGCGCTATTATCCGGAAGCCCGGTCATATTACCAGCGCAAGATGCAAAAGACCAACGCCATGATAGCTCATCAAGCCCTGGCGCACAAGCTGGCGCGGGCAGCGTATTACATCATGCGAGATGGAGTTCCCTTTATGCCGGAGAAAATCTTTACACAAAGTTCATAGGCTGGCTGGGACGGTGAACCTTGCTTAGGGTTGGCAAAAAACCACGAGACCTGATTGGTAATCCGTCCCACCCTTTTATAGCGTTATCAGCATCTTTACTGCCCATGCCGCGAGCCATCATGGGGCTGGTTAACAACCATAAGACTTGTACATACTCCTGGACACGGCATGGAACCGAAGATTTTCTGGTCCGCCATAAGGCGGAAAGGGTCATGGATAAAAAGCTTCACCAATGGCCTTAATCCCGATGGGTGACTGGTGCAGTGAAGACTGACACCGAAACTGAATGAAACTGCGGCAATAGCGAAGATGAAGATAACGAAAAGGCTCGGCGAGAAACGCTTCGTTTCTCGTCACAAGATAGCTTTTTCCCTTGACGGTGCCCTTTAAATGGGTGACCCTACCCCTCCGGTAATTTCGAAGGGTCCTGGAACTTGTTCTGGGACTTGTTGAAGATCAGGCCGAGCAATCCTTTTTCATTGCCCAGGCTTTCGAGCATGTGGCGGTAATGGTCGAACTGATCGTCGCCGTCCTTCTTTAAGAGCGTGGGCCAGTTGTACTTCGCAGGCACCGCACTCGGCTGGTTATAAGGCGGCTTTGTGCGCTCGTCAGCCATCCTCGCACTTATCCTACGCTTTCTTGATTTGCATTCACCCTGAACTTTGTACTCTGAACTCTGTACTACGTTTAATCGCTCATCCCATCGTCCCGGAGGACGTTACAGTAGTTCCAGAGTTTTTGGAAAATTGCGGCAGGAGTCATAAGCTGGTGATGCCTTTCCTTTAAGCTTGAACTCAGGGATTCACTGCTGTATATTATTGCCAAGCCGCAAGGCTGGTGGTCCATTACCATGGTTCAGGACCGTGGCAGCGCCTCAGTCGCCGATAAGACTGGGGCTTTTTTATTGATTCCCCGAAGGGGGAAGGTTTGGGTGTAGGGTAAGAAAGTCGGAGAGGATTCTTACTTTTGCTTCTCTTCCACAACAATGTCTTCCGGCTTAATCAGAACGACCTTGCCGTCAGCTCCCTCATCTGCATCTTCATCACGAAGATATCTATCCAGGCGTTCCATATTATCCCAATCAATTTGCCGCCGTCTCCCCCTGATTATTCTATTGTAGAATCCACTCAAATCGGGGTCATTGATAATCCAACGAACCTGACTGTTGGATACAGCAGCTCTACTATGTCATTCAACTGGGCTGAAGTATAGTCGCTATACTTTGATAGGTCTCCAATAACTTCATGTGTTTTGGCAAAAGTGGGACTAGCTCCTAATTCTCGAATGAGTAGATCCTTTTCTAGCTCTGTTGCCAGTTCAATATTGGGATATTTATCCCTAAAGAATTCGGAAAGCCGTCTGTACGGAATTAATTTAGAACTCTTAGATTTTTTCCATTCTTGGATAAGGAAGGGGTCAAGAACTTTGTCGTCGAGAGGAGAATAATAGTCAGTATCATCAGTAATAAAATATAAGTCTTTACCTTCTGGGACTTTTGACAATAACGATTCCCATACAATTGCATCTCCATACGAGCCCTTCTTACCTGGCGGATTGCCGATTTCAACTCTGGTCCTTGCCTGCTTGAGTATTTTCTCCGTTGTAGATCTTGTTTTTGATACCTTAAAAAGCTCTTCAATGATTGAATCAGCTTTTAGGCCATAATTAGTCACATCAAGCTCAATTGACCTTAGCAATTCCTGGTGAAGTTTTTCGTATTTCTTTTGAGCCTTTCGAAGTTTGTCATATTCTTCATAATCTTTAGAAAGCTGCGGAAACTGAAGATTAAACTTCTGTTCCCTAACTCGTTTCAGCGCATCAGCAATCTTATTGGCCCTATTGCGATGGAATTCTGTCGCTACCTGCTCAGGCAAATATAGCTGTATATTTTTCTTACGAATAAGAACGATCAGCTTTTTAAGTTCTTCAAAATCATCACTCGTAAGGTGATAGAACGTTAGAAAAACATTAGTCATGCGAATTGAGACGATACTTGAGGTAATCCGGCACTACACCGTCGGTCTTCGGCAACACAATGAACTCGGACGAACAGAGACCGTCAAAATTCGGCCTGTATACTTTATTAAGATACGGTCGCAACCGGCCATAGAGCACATCGCCGCTATAAAATCGATTCGCGGAGCTGCGCATTGTGCTAGCCGGAACGGTCCCCAAGAGACGCATTGAATGAGCTTCCACGTTTTCCATGCCGATGAACGGCAACTTGGGGAACTTCGACGGTAAAACCTTTTCGCGCCGAGGTTTTATAACATCGCCGAGTTTGGCGATATTTGACTTATCAGTGTTTATCATTTTGTTTTGATCGATTTATGATTGTGACGAATATTGCCGTTAGTTCGTCGCACTCTTTCTGCATGTCAGCCAGATATTTCCCCTCTACAATGCCACCTTCCACGAGCAGTTCCAGCCAATATGCTGTTTCTTCCAGCCCTTTGAGACAGTCACCCGCTTTAGCAATAGACTCTGCACGGCTACGGCTGCGGTAGGCCTCGCGATAATTTGCCCCAACAGATGTACCGGACCGTAGAACCTGCTTCCCGATCACTTGTGCCTCGACAGTTTTCGGCAAGGCAGTAAACATCCTGATGATCTGCAATGCAAACCGTTTCGTACGGTCGCGAAGGTCGTTTTCCGCTTTCGTCGTCATTTCTTCCTTCTACTTTCTTATTTCTTACTTCTGCCTTCTTCCGGCCTGTCGTGTCGTTCTATAGATTGCCCGACTTTCCTTGATGAATCCAATCTTCTTTTCCTTCGGCTCCGGTTCTGATATCAGGTTCCGCAAGGCATCGAATACGACCTTGAACTGGCTGTCATATTTCTTTTCCAAATCAGCAAGCTTCCGGGCCAGATCCTTGTGAGTGGAAATCATCCTTCGGAGCTTCACGAATGTTCTCATGATCATGATGTTCACTTCGATCGCCTGCTTACTTCTCAGAACGCTTGAAAGCATCGCCACACCTTGTTCGGTGAACGCCCGGGGCGGCTTCCGTGTACCGCCCCAACTTGATGTTCCAAAATGGAACTTCAAGTTTTGCAGTTCCTCTGCTGTCAATTGAACCATGAAGTCTTTTGGAAATCTCTCGATATTTCTATTGACCGCCTTGTTAAGGTTGCTTGTCGTTACTCCATAGAGGGCGGCAAGGTCTTTATCCAGGATCACCTTCTCGCCTTGAATCAGCAGGATCTTCTGCTCGATGACTTCCATCGGAACAAGTGCTTTCATCTCGCCTCCATGTCAGGTATCACATTCTGTGATACCTGCGGCTCTATCAACGAAATCTTGAAGTCACAATTTGTGACTTCAAGATTTATGCCGCTAACACACCATTCAGTTCTTCCAGCATCTCATTCAAGCCATCACCAAATACCTGATGCACCTTCCCTAATCCGCCTTGTTGCGCGAATGGCGCAAGATCGAAATCATCCACTTCTATTGCAAGATTCGCGGCGATATGGTCTCGGATCATTTCGAGCCAGCGGATTTGTTCTTTCGTAAACTCTGGATTCCCGCTTTCGCGAGAATGACGCGTCGTTTGGGTCAGCCACTTTTCAAAATTCGCATTCACCCGCTCCGGGAACGGGACAAGCTCATCGTCCCGGTTCATGGCAAAGCGCACGAGCGACACGAGATCGGTAAGGATATGCGGCGCGCTTGCGCCTTTGACCTTTGACTTCTCCAACGCTGCATAGGCATTCCAAAGATTATCCACTCTCCATTGATGCGGCGGTTTCTCGATGCGGCTTGCAAGGTCTTTGATATCTTCGTACCGCAGCCGCTGCTTGTAGGGCATGCTATAAAGCACCTGGAGCGCGGTGATCTCGTCTTTATGGTCTCTAATGAACTGCTCGAATGACTGCACCAAGCCTTTTGCCTTTTCAAGAGCCTGCGCGCTGAATCCTGCCTCTACGACCCGGTCTTTACTCACAACATCAATCGTCTGCTCGCTCTTCTTCTTGAGTTCCACGAGAAGTTTGCGAAGCTCCGGATTGTGCAGAGGCTTTACTGCTTCTTGAATCAGCGTGGTAGCAGCCTTTTGAATCTGCGCCTCGCTCGGCTCCGGCACTCCTGGATTATCCTGCTTCGCCCGTTCAACTTGACGGTCCGGATCAATGGCAGTGATGAGGCCTGCGCGTGGCCGTACTCCATCACGAGATTCTGATGGAAGAACCCGAAGGTCTGCTTGTTCGGCGTGGCTGTTAGGCCAATGATGGAGGCGTCGAAGTATTCGAGCACCTGGCGCCAGAGGTTGTAGATGGAGCGGTGGCACTCGTCGGTCACGATGATGTCGAAGGTCTCGATGGGTATGGCGGGATTGTATTCCAGGGGCGGCACTTCCTTATATACCGTATCCAGACCTTGCGCAGACACCTCGTCCCCTTCTTCGGCTAGATCCACGCCCTTGAGCATGGAGTAGAGTCTCTGTATCGTACAGATGCAGACCCGGGCGGTGGTATCGAGCGTATTTGACGTGAGGCGCTGGGCGATGTACTCTTCCGTAAACTTAAAGTTGTTGTAGGGCGAGAGGTACTGTTGGAATTCCTTCAAGGCCTGCCTGCCGAGATTACCCCGGTCAACGAGGAACAGGACCCGTTTGGCCCCGCCGAACTTGATCAACCGGTACAGGAAGGTGATGGCAGTGAAGGTCTTGCCGCTACCCGTCGCCATCTGGATGAGAGCGCGGGGACGGTTCTCAGCAAGCGACTTTTCGAGGTTCTTGATCGCAACTATCTGCGCGGGCCAGAGCCCGGCTTCGATCAGGGGCGGCATCTGGCGGATGCGGGAGTTGAGTGTCGGCTGTTTGCCGAACAGACCTTGCCCTTCTGCTGCCCGTCCTAATTCGTCATTCCCGACCTGATCGGGAATCCAGTCCTTTTTCAAGACCTCTGGATCCCCGCCTTCGCGGGGATGACGGCTAGGGGCGGAACTGCCATCCGTCTGATTCAGCCAATCGGCAAAGGTTTCGGGCTTATGAAAGAAGAATACCTGGCGGGAACAAGGTTCGGGATCGAAGCCGTTCGTAAATCTGGTTTCGATTCCTGTTGATTGATAACAGAACGGCAAAGGTCGGGTCCATGCAGGAAGAGCATCAGGCAGGCCTTTGCTGTACTTTGCTGACTGAATCTCAACGCCGGTAAGCGTTGCCCCGGCTTTCTTTGCCTCGATCACTCCGGCAGCTTTCCCGTCTACATATAGAAGGTAGTCGGCCGTTCCGAAACCGGGCTTCAGTTCAAACTCTCGGATAGCCACGCCCTGTTTCGCGAACAGGTTGACCGCTTTCGCGTCCTGAACAGCCCAGCCTGCTGAAATCAGCATGCGGTCGATCTGTTCCCGGGCTATGTCCTCGGGGCCTGGGGGCATCTTCGTCCTTTAATACCCTTCCGCTTCAAATTACTACCCGAGAATAGTACAGAGCGCGGTAAATTGCAAGATTTTATGAAGCAAATCTTACGATACAAAAAACCGCAGCAGAATATTCCTTTAGTTTCTTTTCGATGCCAGCGCCAATGTAATCCGCGGGTTTTGCAATGAGGCTCCGGCCCATAATACCTCTTGCTTCCCGACGAGAATAAGCAGCAAGCTATCCACACATTGCCGATTCGTAAGGTTCGTCGAGTTGCGGTTCTTCATCTTGCTGCATGGCTGTCCTGCCAGGGAGAGATTATGGAAGACAGACTTAAGGTGTTGGGGGGTAGCTCCCCCACAACGTACCTTCCCGGTTCCTCGTCTGTTTTATTCTATGTGCGCTTTCGCCGTTTGGAGAGCAATATTTTTATCCCTGGTAAACAGCCTCCACTTCATGTCTGAAGTATGAATGCCTGCTTTCTTGTCTTGCCCTCTGCAGTAATACCAGTGTCCGAAGCGTTCGACCGTGGAAAAGGGATGATTGCCTGTACAGAGAAGTCCGCAGGGTTTGATCTCTTTGAAATAAATAGTTTCCTCCGGGAGTTCATCATAAGACAGATCTGCAGGCAGTACGATCTGAGAAACATCCACGTTCTCTGCTTCCCTTTCATCCAGCCAGTCAGAAATTTTCATTTGATTTTTATCTCCTTCAGAGATTTAAAACGCTCGCGGTCGCTTCACCCGCCTCGACAGGATGACAATTTCCGCCGCGCAACTTCAACAATCGACGCTTGAACAACATCCCCGGCCAAACAGCAAGGCGGGACCCCGCAGATTTTCAATTCTCCCCGGGAAGATACCGCGAAAGCCCGCCGGGGCCCGTGAGCGGCAGTTCGAGGATTATCTCGACCCGGCCGTCGGAAAGGTCTTTCTCACTCACCACCTTGAAACCGCTGAGATACCCCTGTATCCGCTCGACGCCGCTCCTCGTGGACATGACACTTTTTACGCTGTGCCGACCGTCGATCCTGATCTGCTCCACAATCCGGAGCAGATTTCGCTGCGCGTCGGCCATGGCTGCGCGCTGGGTCATGGCCCGGTCTGCGGCAGGGTTGCCCGCGTTCTGCGGCGGCGACCCGACGCCGGTAGCGCGGATCCTTCCGGCGGTCCAGTCAACCCCATCGATGGCAGTGACGGGAAAGAGCACCGAGGTCTGGTGCACCCGCTGGTTCTCGGGTATCGTGACCGGGGCAAGGTCTTCGGCGTATCCGGGCGCCGTCGTTCGCACTTCATACTCCCCTGCCGACAGTCCCTGGAACTCATATCTGCCTTCCTTGTCGCTGCGCGCCGCTGCCCGTTCCTTCCCCTCTTGGATAAGCCTGACCTCGCTCTCTGTCCCCGGCGGAAGGATCCTGCCGAACAGGACCGCTTTGCCGGAGCCCGGAACGATCAGGACCGGAGGGAGCGTGGTCGTCTCTCCCGGCTTCACGACGATGCTGTCGAGGCGGACCGGGAAGGACGAGACCGGAGCGGACACCAGGATCGTATAGGTCCCCGCTTCGACCGCGAGCCTGAACTTCCCGCCCTGCCCTCCGGCGCTCACGGTCGCGATGGTGTTTCCTTCCCGAATTGCCGAGACCTTCGCAACCGCGTCCGGAGGATCGAGCGTCCCTTCGACAACGCCGTTTTGCGTTGCGCCGGCTGCCATTGATGAAAGAACGAACGCTATGCCTATGATAAGAAGACTTTTGACCGATATTCGCATGGTTTGCCTCTGTATGATCAAAGTATAGCATGTTGGGGAAGTGAAATGACTATGCAACGAACAACGTTGGCGATGGAAATTGGTTCGCCGAAATCGGGGTCATGCCGGTTACCTTATCCTTCTCACAGAGAGGGTGATGATGCGGAGGGAGGCCTTGCAATCGGCCGCATCCTTGCCCGACGCCATTCAATGAATATGGGATACAATGCCTGTTTGCTGTCTTTGCATCCTCCCGATGTGTTAACAATAATAACCCGAACCTAAAATTTCACGAACACCACCGGCATCTGGGATATAACGTCATTCTATTTTGGATTTTTTTCTGAAAAAAAAGAAAGGGGCACGGATGTTTGCTTGACATTTTCGACGACGCCTGCTATCGTTATGTGCATATGCACAAAACGAGAAGGTGCAAGCTTGTCGCCGAGGTGTAAAAAACCGCGGAACTGCCGCTGCAAGTTTAAAGGCGAAGCCTTCAAACCCACGGGCGTTCCGATGACCGAGATCGAGCACATCCCCCTCTTGCGGGAGGAGCTTGAGGCTTTAAAGCTCTGCGATCTTGATAACCTTACCCAATCGGAAGCGGGCGACAGAATGGGCGTATCGCGGGGAACCATTCAAAGAATACTTGCCGTTGCCAGAAAAAAAGTCGCGAAAGCCCTGAGCAAAGGTCAGGCCATCGTATTTCAGTAATCGTCGCATAAATGTACAAAGGAGGAACATGCTATGAAGATCTGTTTTCCAGTCCAGAATGATAATGGGATCGAGAGCACCGTGTATAACCACTTTGGCTCAGCGCCGGTATTTGTCGTTTTCGATACGGACACAAGCGTCGTTGCGTCGATCAACAATCGGGACCAGCACCACACGCATGGCGCATGCAACCCGATGAAGGCGCTTGATAATCAAAAAGTCGATGCGATCGTTGTCGGCGGCATCGGGGCGGGCGCGCTCACAAGACTCAATCAGATGGGAATCACGGTGCATCGCTCGCAAGGGGCGACAATACGGGAAAATCTTTCACTGTTTCATACAAAAAACCTTCCCGTGTTGACGGTCCAGGGGTGCTGCGGTGGCCACAGTGATGACGGGGGCTGTGCCCACTAATAGGATTTACCGGTGAGCGAGTTGAAATAATACATTGAAATCTCGAGTCAAGCGCGAGGTTGTACTTAGACGTCCTCAAAAACCGGGTAGCCGTTTTTATTCACCTCTGAAATCTCCCTTTCTCAAGGAAAGAACCGATGATGAGCCCATCAGCAGTTCAAAGGGACAGCTCCGTTGCCGGCTATGATTACTTGCCGGCCCATCGAATAGGCAAAATCGCAGGAATTATCTTTTCCATTGCGCTCTGCGGTGTTTGTCTGTCGCTCCCCGTTACTGCCCGTGCCGAGTCCGTGATCATGCCCCCGCCTGAATCGCTTCCGACGGTGAACATTGCTCAACCCGCGGCCGGAACAGGGAAAACCGATGAAGCAATTATTTTCCCCACGGGCGATCTTTTTAAACCTCTTCTTGCCGACCCGAAAGAGCCGAGATTCTACCTCAGCTACCGGGTTTTCAACTACCGATCGGAGGTTTTTCATGTTGCCGCGGGCGGCTATGGAGAGTTTTTCGGTTTGTACCGGTCCGTCGATACGAGCGGAGGATTCAGTTGGCAGTCGAGCTTCGGCGGAGGTATTCATGCGCAGTTTGATATCGATGCCCCGTCCTTCGACCTCGTGAATGCCGACTATACGATCGGGTTTCCCTTCAGCTTTCGGAGGGGAGCGGAATCCTATCGGTTTGCTGTCTATCATCAAAGCTCCCACCTGGGCGACGAATTCCTGCTGCACAATAATGTCGAGCGAATAGAGCTTTCTTTTGAAGCACTGGAACTGATCGGATCGTACGAGTGGACGGCCTGGCGCACCTATTATGGCGGCGAATATATCATCCACCAGGGCCCCACAGGTCTCAAGCCGGCCACCCTGCATGGCGGGGCCGAATATTACGGCACGGACAAGATCATCGGCAGGGCACGACTGGTTGGGGGGTTGGACGTGAAAATAGATCAAGAGCACGACTGGACCGCTGACTCTTCCCTGAAGTTCGGACTTCAATTTGACGGTTCAAGCTCCAACGGCCGCTATATACGTCTTCTCGCTGAGGGATACGAGGGTTTTACTCCCTACGGACAGTTTTACAATTACAGAACGGACTATGTTGGAATCGGCGTATACCTGGGGTTTGAATAGCAGGTGGAAAAGATCAGCCGTAAGAGTCAATCCCGCGAAAGGCTGGCACCTAACTTCTCTCGTTTTACTATGCTAATTTTTCAGACTTGGATTCCAGCGCTCCCCGCTCCAATAATTGCATTCCTCAAGATGCCTTTTTTTTTCTCATCTTCTGATAGAGCGCCGGTATCAGCGCGAATACTCCGAGTAATGCAAAAGAACCGAGCACGCGCGGCGATGCGACTTCGCTCACGCTGTTGATTGCGGCGAGGCTGGCGCCGGCGTTGCAGAACACGAAGCTGCCGGGAATAATGCCGATCATGGTCCCGAAGAAAAAGGTGCGGAGGGGTATTTTCGTGAGACCCGCCCCGAGGTTTATCAGAAAGAAAGGAAAGACCGGGACCAGCCGCAGGAACAAGAGATAATTGAACCCCCGCGTCTCGAGTTCGGTGTTTATCTTTTCCAGTCGCGGCCCGAATTTATTCTGGATAACGTCATGGAAAAGATAGCGGGCCACCAGGAAGGCCATGCTCGCGCCGATGGTGGCGCCGATATTGACGTACACAGTACCCATGACGGCGCCGAATACCGCGCCTGCGGCGAGGGAGAGGATCGCGGCGCCCGGAAGAGAAAGCGCGGTCTGCGCGATATAGAGAAGAATGAATCCGCCGGCCATAAGAAAGGAATGATCCTCGTAGTACGATCGCAGTGCGATCCGGTTGGCTTTGAGCGATTCGAGCGTCAAAAAGCGGCCGAGGTCGAAGATAAAGAACGCGGCGACAAGTGCGGCAACGATGCAGGCAACGGCGATTTTCTTGCTGTTCACGATGGTCCCTTTCTCAATCTGCTACGACCGCTGCCATTTGAGCCATGCCATGAAGAGCTTCTTTACGAACGGCGTAAGCCTCGTCCGGTTATAGGCGTCTGCCAGCCGCTTGATCGCCTCCGCCTGGGTCGGATAAGGATGGATCGTCTTGCCGATTGCGGACAAACCGAGTCCCGCTGTCATGGCAAGAGACAGCTCGTTGATCATCTCACCGGCGTGCCGGGCGACCACGGTAGCGCCGAGAATCTTGTCGCTGCCTTTCTTCAAATGCACACGGGCGAACCCCTCCGTCTCACCGTCCAGGAGCGCCCGGTCGACATCGGCAAGGGGAACGGTCAGCGTAAGCACATCGAAGCCTTTCTCCCCGGCGTCCTTTTCATACATTCCCACGTGGGCAATCTCCGGATCGGTGTACGTGCACCACGGTACGACGAGCGACGATGTCTTCTGCCGCGACTTGAAGAGCGCGTTCGCGATCAGTATTCGTGCCAGTGCGTCTGCCGTGTGCGTGAACTTGTAGGGGAAGCAGATGTCCCCGGCTGCATAGACCCGGGGATTCGAGGTCTGGAGCATCTCGTTCACTTTGACGCCCATCCGCGGATCGTAAACGATGCCCGCTGTCTCAAGGTTCAACCCGTTCACATTCGGAGTGCGGCCCACGCCGACCAGGATTTCATCTCCGACAAGGTCAAGAGGCTTTCCCTTCTGTTCGATGGTAATGACCTTGTCAATTCCCCGTTTTTCAGTCTTCAATGTCTTGGCATTCAGCGCGAGCTTCACGCCGTCGCGCAGCATGGACTTTTGAACAAACCCGGCCGCATCCGCGTCCTCACGGATCAGCAGGTGGCCGGAGGGTTCGATGATCGTGACCTCGCTTCCCATTCGGGCGAATGCCTGGGACAGTTCGCACCCGATGGGACCGCCGCCGATCACCAACAGCCTTTTCGGCAACTCTGTCAGCCAGAAGACATTCTCATTCGTCAGATAGTCCGTTTCCCCGATACCGGGAATGCGCGGAGCTGCGGCCCTCGCCCCGGTGCAGATCGCAGCTTTTACGAAACGAAGACGTTTTCCTTCCACCTGGATGCTGTCCGGGCCCGTGAACGCGCCGTTTCCGAGAAAAACGTCTATTCCCAGCTCCCTGCTGAACCGTTCAAAGGAGTCATGATGACTGATGCCTGCGCGAATGCGGCGCATGCGTTCCATCGCCTTGCCGAAGTCGACGGACATCGCGCCGCTCCATGCCACGCCGAACTCGTCTGCATGCTTCGCATCGTGGGCCGCGCGGCTTGCCCGGATGATCCCCTTGGACGGCACGCAGCCGACATTGAGGCAATCACCGCCCATGAGATGCCGTTCGATAAGCGCTACCCTGGCCCCCAGCCCTGCGGCGCCGGCAGCTGTGACCAGACCGGCAGTCCCTGCTCCGATCACGACAAGGTTATATCTCTCGGCAGGCTCGGGATTTTTCCATGCAACAGGATGGACGTTATTCAGAAGGGTTTCGTTGCTTTTGTCGAGGGGAAGAACCAGGGGTGCCTCGTTCATAGAATGACCTCGCTCCCATAGTGAAACATATTTTTCGTCATTTGTCTTCCAATCAGGATCCGGCTTATCGAGCGTAACATCGGAGTTCCTGCGCGTCAGCTTTCCGTTGAAAGTCCGAAGGACGCCAGAATTTTTTTCGTATCCTGAAGCGATGTGTGGTGAAGGGCGTTTATTCCCAGGCCCCTGGCAACGTCGACGAACAATTCTCTGTCATCGATGTACAGCACCTCATGGGGAGCGGCCTGGACGATGTCCAGGGCGGTCCGGTAAATATCGGCGTCGGGTTTTCGAAAATGGACAAAGCAGGAGGACACGAAACAGTCAATAAAAGCGTCGAGTCCGAATGTCCGGATCCGATGGATTGACAGTTCTTTCCCCTCGTTGTTGACCGCTGCCACCTTCAGTCCATACCGCGTTTTAATGCTGCGAACCAGTTCGATCATCCCGGGCAGCGGTTGTGACTCCGCGAACATGAACTTCCTGAACTCGTCCCTCGTGAAAGGCCGATCAACATAGAAAACGACCCTGTCCAAATATTCATCGAGGTCCAGTTTTCCTACCTCATAGGTGTCGAAGGTCAGGTGGTGGCGTTCATCCATCTCGACGATATCCAGGGAGAACTTCTCGGCCGCACGTCTCCGCGATCCGCGACCCCAGCCGTTCGTAAGGAGTACGCCCCCGATGTCGAGAAACAACGTCGTAATCCTGGTATAGGACATAATGCCCCCTCGGAAATGACTTCATTAAGCTACGCAGAAAATTGCCGATTCACTCTTGCCTGTTACGGGAGCGCTGACGCTTAAACTCCCGGTAAAGGAGCGGGAGCGCCGAGAACAGGCCCAGAAGGCCCAACGATATCATTACCCTCGGGGATAACATATCCCGACTGCTGTCGATCGCGCCTAGACTCGCCCCGGCATTGCAGAATAATATGCTCCCGGGAATAATCCCCACCATGGTGCCGAGAGTAAAATTTTTCAGCGATATCCTTGTAAGAGCGGCAGCCAGGGTGATCAGGACGAAGGGAAACAGCGGTACGAGTCGCAGGCTGATAATGTATTGCATCCCGCCGGTCTCCATCGCCCTATTTACCGCCACAAGCTTCGAGCCGAAGCGCTTATGAACAAAATCGGTAAAAACATATCGCGCAGCGAGAAACCCCAGAGTAGCGCCCAGCGTAGCGCCGATGTTGACAAAGACCGCGCCCAGGGCAACGCCGAAGAGAGCGCCGCTCAAAAGTGAAAGAAAAATATCGGTAGGCAGAAATAAAGCGGTCTGCACCATATAAATGAAAATGAAGGCGATGATCGTACCGCAGGGGTGGGCTTTATAATACTCAAGCAGCGCCGTTCGGTTTGCACGGTAGGATTCCAGGGTGAAATACGTGTGCAGGTCGAATGCGTAGAAAAGGACCGCGGCCGCCGCAAAAATCATGAGTATCAAGAGCTTCGTGCTGTTCATGCGGCCCCCGGTTGTTCGGCTCTCTGGTGCTGATATTCCCCTTTGCGTCATGATCGCGTGACGAAGGCGGTGCGCTCTGTTCGTACCGCATACGATTCATGCCGCATATTGCCTGTATTCTTGTGTGGTCTCGGCAGGCGACCGCCTGCTACGCAACCGACCCCACTCATGAGGAGCCCTGGCCGGCAGTGCATCCATAACAGTGATCGTCCACCGCTATCCTCCGGCTGAGCAGAGCGTCATAATCAAATTGAGCGATATGGCGCGGGACCTTCGCCGCAGTTGAGATCCCGAGCACCTGGTTAAAGTCGCAGTCATACAGGTTGCCGTCCCAGCCGACGTTCACCAGATGCCGGCACATAATACCGTCGAGGGTCAAAGGATTGAAAGCGCCTGCAAGCTTGTCCAGGTATCTGCTGAAATTCCCGGTCCTCACCAGAAATTCCTTAAACCTGCCGATGGGCATGTTTGAAAAAGTATAAAGATGAGTGAAGGATATTCCGAAGTGGTCCTTCAGCTCGCGCTTATACTCCTTCTCCAGCGAGCACTGATCGGGAGCGAAGAACATGCCCTGGGGGTTATAGACGAGGCTTAAGGCCAGTCCGGAAGATTCCATCCCGTAGCCGAGACTGTTCAATTGCTGAAGGGCCTGAATACTTTTCTTGAATGTACCGTTGCCCCGGACCCGGTCAACCCCGTCCTCAAGATAATAAGGAAGCGAGGCGATCAGATCGACCTTCTTCTCCCGGTAGAACCCGGGGAGATCGGACATCCCTTCCGCGAATAATACGGTCAGATTCGTGCGCACGATCACCTTTCGCCCTGCTTTGCTCGCTTCGTTCACGAGCATGCGAAAACCCGGGTTCAATTCCGGGGCGCCGCCGGTGATATCCAGCGTCTCGAATTGATTGTTCAGCAGTACGCCCAGGACCTGATCCACGGTCTTTGGGTCCATGACCTCGGTCCGGTCAGGGCCTCCCGACACATGGCAATGCTTGCAGGCCATGTTGCATCGGTAGCCGAGATTGACCTGCAGGATAGCAAGGTCCTTTGCCGTGAAGGGCCCCGGTTTTACGGTAAGGAGCTTTTCTTCAAATTTCATCATGGTCATGCGAACAATATCCTTCATGATAGTTTCGTTGGAGCAAGGTGCGGGCAAACAGGATCCGCTACAGCGAAGTTCGGTCAACGACATTGTGGGCCTGCAGCGTATGGATCAATGAAGCGCCGCCGCGGATGGCCGAGGCCACGTGCACGGCCTCCGTGATATGTTCCAGGCTCATCCCTTCTTCGAGGCACGATTTGGTATAGGCATCGATGCAATAAGGGCACTGAATGACATGGGCCACACCCACGCCGATCAAGACCTTTTCGCGTTTCGTAAGCTGCCCCGGTTCAAGCGCCGAGGTGTACCAGTCAATGAACTTTTTAAAGAGCGCCGGGTTATGCTTTCCCACGTCACCGAATTTATCCAGGTCCTCTGCCTTGTAATACTCTGTCATGTCCTCTCCTTTTTCCGGCGTAATCTTCGTTCAAAAGAAATCATACACGCCTCTGTCTTGTTTCTGCGGTTATTGCTTCGTAAAATAAATTGTTTCTTCCGGAATACTATCATCCAATCTCTAACTTGTTATTCCAGCTTTAAAGCGATCAGCTTCCGAAGTGATGCCAGACAATCCTTCAAATGCTTTTCGCTCTTTTTGAGACGGGCAAGCATAATGCCGCCCTCGATTGTCATGACGATGTGGCGGGCAAGCATATCAGCGGAGAGATCATTCCGTATCTGTCCCGTATTCTGTGCCGCCTTAACGGTGATACGAATTTTCCCGATCCAGTCGTCGAATGCGTCGGATACCACTTTCGCAATACCCTTGTCCTTATCGCTTGTCTCCAGCGCTACGTTGCCCCAAAGACAGCCGCCGACAAAACCCGCTTTCTTATGTTTTTCGACGGCGCGCTTAAAGAAGTTATCGAGCTTTTCTCCGGGCGTTTTCCCTGTCAATGCAGATTCGAGAAACCCGGCAAAATCGGTTTTGGCCTTGGTGAGAACGGCATGGGTTAAATCATCCTTGCTGTGAAAGTGGAAATACAGGCTCC
Organism: Nitrospirota bacterium; assembly: GCA_963769335.1. Classification (GTDB taxonomy): domain Bacteria; phylum Nitrospirota; class UBA9217; order UBA9217; family UBA9217; genus JAJYKN01. The sequence goes on from CAVYLT010000044.1 coordinate 114,810, forward strand.
CTTTCGTCAACCCCATGACGTCAATGATGTCGTTGATGCTGGTGGATTCAATTCCCTGTTGATTATAGAGACAAATCGTCTCATTCAATATTTTTTCTCTCGTAACGTCGCCCTTGGCGGCCATTTATCGCTCCCTATTGTTAAGATACCAACCGTTAGGTTTTTTCCATAGAGCAAGGATATCACAACGCAGTTCGCATTTCAAGGCGTCAACGCTTATGCCCCTTACCTTCGTTTACGAGAGAGCTCCCAATCATTTTTGAATTAAACCAAGTTCAATAGAGTATATCAAAGGCAGTACCACCTCCTCGTTGTCATCATAGCAGTTGCTCTGTTGATAAAAGGAGGCGGCAAGTGGTCTCTGGATAAAGCTGCTTCAGATCTGCTTGAGGCGGTATATAGCGGACTGAGCGTCCGGGACGTGGTCAAGACAGGCGGTTCCCCGTTGAGCTAAAATTTATCGCGCTGATACGGGGCCGTTGTCGAAGCCAAATTCCGGGAGGTCACAGGCAAGTTGTATGTTCTTTTTCGTTCGCACTCATGGGGAAAACCGCTTTGCGGCGCGTGCCCGTGCCTTGATCGCCTCTTCTTCGCGGTTCCTCGGCAAAGCGTTTGTCTCCAGCGAAAAGAGAAGGGTTTTGGAGGCAGCTGCCACCTGGTCGACGGCCGCAAGGAATGCCTCCTCGTTGGTTTTCGATGGTTTGTTGAAACCGCTCACTTTTCTGACGTATTGCAGCGCCGCCGAACGGATCTCTTCGTCCGTCACCGGCGGTTCGAAGTTGAACAGCGTTTTGATGTTTCTGCACACTGCTATTCCCTCCCCGGCCATTTGAGCAGGCGTGAGCAGGTCGCACTCCCTGGTTACATTTTTGTGCGCACCAGTTTCACCGAAACTTCATTTTTCTTCGCTCCCTTGTCAAAAAGCGTCCATGTTTGCATCATACTGTTTTTGTCGTCAACGGTGATGGAGTGGGCGTGCATGTGCATCTCGTTCAACGATACGAGGTTCGGAGTTTTTTCGGAAAGGACGAATTTCATCGTATTCTCTCCGGGGTTCGTGAGCTCCATATGGGGCTGGTTCCCGAGTGAGCAGTAGTGCGTCAAGGTGAGCTTTCCATTGTAATCATAATACACCGTGACCATTTCATGGGGTTGGCCCGCTGCGAAGCGCTCCACGATTGCATTACCCGCCGATTGCGAGGGCCGAAAGGACCACGATGCTGAATAATGCGCTCTTCTTCATAATGCCACCTCTGATGGTTTGTCAATCCCCTTTCCTGTCCCATTGTACCATATATCGGGGCAGTGTTTCTCAAACCGGGCCTTCGGCACGTGGAACGGCCGACGGCCGCTTGCTTTGGAGTTCCGATTTTTTATCGGGCACCACTCTATAAGCCAACTATCCGGCCCGGCGTGGCATAGTATCACAGCTCAAACCATGCGACCAGTATGGAGTATTTCTGACTAAGGTCCCAATACGGAGGGTGTAAGCCAAAAGCATCATCACAGGCAGTGCTAAGATCGGTCCCTTTTGGCAGGTCAAGCTTTGACGCTACAAAAGACTGCGGGGTATAGGGCCTGATAGGCACGCCGGCACGGTGAGCAAATAAATTAAGAAGGCCAAACGGAAACTCGGAGGTAAATAATTGCTCTTTTTTTGGCGGCGACAGCGCGACGCGGTATGCAATTTTGTCCGGTGTCAACCGGTTCAGCAGCTCCTGGAAATGGCTGTCGTACCAAGCCATCAATTGCGGCACATCGGCAGGGTCCGACGTAACCAGGCGTCCTTTTTCGACGAGGATAGGCGCATCTTTCGTTCCGTCGAGAAGTGCGTATCGAAGCTGGCCCTTTGCCAGGTGAATGCCCAGAACTTTCACAAGCAAAACCTCCTGAAGGCCGCTGCCCCGGTTGCGTTTCCGCCGTTACTGTCTTTTGCCGCTGACAATCGTGATTGCTCCGGCAGTGGAACCAGGCAAGTATACCAAAATATCACTGGTGAGGAAATCGGAATCCGCAACACAGGCAAATCGCCGCGAGGGACCGATGGCAGCGGAGATGGGGCTTGCCCCCAAGCGGAGACAGGACAATCAACACTTCTCCCCTTTTTAATCCTCCGATGTCTGAAACTGATTAAAGCGGTCGACTTTTATTGTTATGGTGGTGCGAGGTCGGCACTTCTTGACTTTGGCAGATCGAAAATCGTGCCACAACGGTTTGGGGAAGGACTTCCCAGGAAAGGCGACCACCTTCACAAGATGATCGAATCTCCTTCTTGTATAATTTATATGCCTATCCGGTTAACGCAACAAGATCAAAACTGCTTTACGCTAACAACTTTTTGTAGTACACTCTCGATATTTTAAAAATCGAAAGGAGACTTTACAATGGGCATCGCAGAAAAAACCGTTCTTGTAAATATTCAGACATCTTGCTTTCTAACTGCTGTTTTTACTTATCTTCACGCTAACCATCCAAAAGGCTTTACTAATGCGGAGTTTAACGCCGCCGTAGACGTGGTTCAACGGATGCAACACGCTGTTCAAGAAAAACTTTTCTGATCGCTTCCGTCATAATGTCTATCATCTTCTTGCCTAGCCTAAGTTCTTTCTCGCGGTATGACTGTTTAGACATTTTTGGTTTTCCTCCAATTTTGGTTTTTCGGGTAAAATTACCCGTTTGATGTATTAACCGGATAGGCATAATAATTTATTAATCCTTACACTCGCGCAACAGGCTTGCCGTTCGCCGAGCCCGCAAATTCAGATTGATAAATCACGAATATTTTACTGGGTTTCATTCCTTCTATCAAGTGCCACAGTGAAAATATCGGAGCCGGCGGAGTTGTCGAGAGCTGATATTATCTGCTCGAAAGGCGGCCTGTAAAAATTGAGTATATCCACATCCTCTGTCTTGTCCATGTTTATTCTCCTTGTAATTACATTAACAACAGCTTCAGCAAGGGAAAGCGACCACGAATTCTCGTCCAGTCTTATTTGCAATTTGTATTATGTCCTTTCTAAAACAAATGCATAGATTTTCGAGTATTGATCGAGTTTTTATCTGAATGTTATATCGGCAAATATCGTAAAATCTTTAAAGCTACGCGAGCATTAACTTGCATGAAAGCGCAATCGTCGCTCATACCACCCATAAAAGTGGAGATACAACCCTCTGATGGGATGAGGCATTCCTAACAGAACATATTATCCTTAAAAAAGCATTTGACACAGATAAAAGCTGATAAGAAGCGGATCAGAGCTGAGGCTTCAAGTTCGATCTTTATCTGCATTTATCCGAACTTAATCCGATTTTTCAGTGTCCCAATGCTCTTTCCAGGATTATGTCATTCGATTGAGATATTTAGGAAGCAGCTGGACAGCACTGTCGCGACTTAGTTCGATTCATAAGGGGAAGAAAGACGGGAGAATTCTCTTGGTGGCTATCGGCGTTTTACTCGTAAACTGAAAATCCGCTTGAAAAACAACTTACCATATTCGTTTTTCAAGTGGAGCCCCCTCCGGCGGGAGCCGGGGGATGCCAAGTCGCGGGATTGTTTGGCCGCATTGTTCCTGTCGTTTTTTTCGTGCGCGCACCGTATCAGCTCCGGACTTTGAACGTCCTGCCTGGATTCCAATTCCGGTGCTCGTCGAACAAAGAGTTATCGCTTCCTGTCGAGTATCGTGCGAATTTTATCTAAAAGCTCCCGGGGCGAAATAGGCTTTGAAACAAACTCCTGTCCGTCATAAGAGAGCCCTTGATTGCGAATGATATCGGCGGTATACCCGCTCATGAACAACGTCTTGACCTCAGGCATCAGTTTCTTCGCTTCTTCGTATACTTCCCTGCCGTTCTTTTTCGGCATGATGACATCCAGCAGAAGCATCTGGATCTTATCGTGGTGCTGTCGAATTTTATCGATTGCATCGAGGCCGTCAACGGCTTCGATGACCTTGTAACCGGCTTCCGCAAGCACCGACCGTACGAGCCGCCGGATTGAGGCATCGTCCTCGGCAACAAAGACGGTCTCGGTCCCTCCCCTGACCTCCCTGGTCGGGAAATGATGATCGCCCGCCGTCTTTTCCTCTTCCTCTGACAGGGGTAAGTATATCTTAAAGGTGGTGCCGTGGCCGGGTTCGGAATACACGTCAATATATCCGTTATGTTGCTTTACGATTCCATAGACGATCGAAAGACCGAGCCCTGTTCCTTTTCCCACCTCTTTAGTGGTGAAAAAAGGTTCAAAAATCCGGGGGACGATCGTCTGGTCCATTCCTCCTCCCGTGTCCGAGACGGTGATCAGCGCATAGGAGCCTTGCTTGATGTATTCATGCAACTCCCGGTACCGCTCGTCGACCACGACCCGTCCGGTCTCAATGGTCAATTGTCCGCCGTGGGGCATGGCGTCGCGGGCATTCGTCGCAAGATTCATCAGGACCTGCTCCAGTTGGCCGCTGTCGGCAACGACGATCAGTTCTCCCTCTGAACTCTTGAGTACCAACGTGATATCCTCTCCGATAAGCCGCTGCAGCAGCTTGCTGACACGTTCGATTACCCGGGAAAGGTTCACCGGCAACGTATTGATGGCCTGTTTCCTGCTGAACGCAAGCAGGCTCTGTGTCACGGTCGTAGCGCGCGCTGCGGAGGCAAGTATCTCGTCTACATTGCGGCGCAACGGATCGTTGTCGGGCATCTTCATCTGGAGGATGCTGCCATAACCGATGATGGCGGTAAGAATATTATTAAAGTCGTGTGCCACGCCCCCGGAAAGCCGGCCCACCGCATCCATCTTCTGGGCATGGCGGAGCTGGTCCTCCGTGCGTTTGCGTTCGGCAAGTTCCTGCTGCAGCTGTTCATTTGTTTTCGCCAACTCGGCGGTGCGAAGAATGACCTCTTTCTCCAACTGGTCCCGGTACCGTTCCAGCTCCCGGTCCCTGCTCTGGATCTGCGACAGCATTTCGTTAAAACCCGTGGCCAGGTTCCCGGTTTCATCTTCCTGCTCAACTGTGCTGCGGACGGAATAATCCTTGCTTCTCGAAACGACCCCCATCAACCGGACAAGATCAAGAATAGGCGCGGTAATCGTTTTTTGCAGCCGGGAAAGCAGCAGGAACGCAAGCAGCAGCGAGCCCGCAAAAGCCAGCACGATCGTACCTGCATACCACCGCATTCGTGAATAGAATTCCCGGAGGTCAGATCGGATATAGATGCTTCCGACGCGTTCCCTATCGAGCAGGATCGGCATGACAAGGGTCAAACGGTTGACCCCGAACACATGGCCCTCCGGTGGAGATGACGGGAGCGCGGTACTTTCGGTCTCACCCGGCCGTTGATAGGATGCAAAGACGCTGCCGTTCTTTGCATAGACGGCGGCCTGAACGATGTTCGGGGCCGCGCTCAGATTGCCGAGAATTTCCGCCGCATCTTTCCGGTTGTTGAAGGCAAGAGCTGCGGTGCAGTTGCTGCCGACCATTTCCGCCTGGACCGTCAGGCTGTCCACCAGTGAATATCGAAAAGACACTACCTCATGAATAACGAACACCATGCTGGCCACGAGCAGGGCCATGCCGGTCGTCACGAGACCGATCAGCGTTAATTTCCCTCTGATGGAAAGCTTCTTCAGGATAAACAAACTCACTCCTCCCTCAATTTTGGATCGTCATGTACGATGATCGCCATGTTGAGCAGCTGCGAGCGGATGGTGATCCCGGCCCGGGATAGGGCGTCGATATTGATCTTGAACCCCACAGTGTTGTCCTGCAGAACGAAGTCGATCATGCCGCCACGGACGGCGAACCGGTTCATGTCGCTTACCAGGAGGATACCGGTTTTTTCCAGCGACCGCAGGATCGCTCTGAGACGCTCCGACTCAGATGAGCTGATGAACAAGATATTACATGTCCCGGCAGAGGGTATAGTTTTAAACCGGCGCACCTGCACCCTTCGGCCATTGATGGTCTTTTCTTCCACGGCATCGATGTCGCTCCCGAAGGGATCGGCCCCCAGAATACCGAAGACGAATGGCGCTTCGGGACCGGCAAAGGCGCTCTCCGGCCATTCCACGAATTTGGCGAAGTTGAAAAGAAGGGCGGCTTTCACCTGGTACTCCGTGGGTTTCGGGGGCTGAGACCACGCGCACTGCGCCGTCATCACAAACCAGCATACTGCCGCCGTTCCCATGAGGCCGACTATCCTTCGGATATGTCCCGGGTCCTTTGTCATCATCGTTATTCTAAAAATGATAGATCAGTTTGACGCGGAAGCTTCTGCCGTCCTGTTCAATCACGTCCTGCACAAACTCCGGCGGTCCCGCACTGGGATCGCCGTATTTCTTATCAAACACATTGTAGACGCTCACCGAAGCGTCGAGTCCTTTTGCCAGGCTCTGACCGAAAAGCGTCAGGTTCGCAATAGCGAATGCGTCCACGTAATTGCCCCCGACCGTTTTCCGTTTGCTCGTGTACTGGACCTCCGGGTCCACGAATACCCGGTCCCTCACAAGTGGAATAATTAGGTTTATCTTTGCCAGTTGTTCCGGAGAATTGGTCAGGATTTCTCCCGTATTCATGTCCGTCGTCTTCTGGATCGTATAGCTCACGCGGCCGCGGAACCCGTTCGCCCAGTCCCCCTCCAGTTCCATCTCTGCGCCGCGTGATTCCGTCTTGTCGATGTTCTGAAACTGGGACATTCCATCAACGGGGTCGGTGACCGAGGTGATCAGATTATCGATCCGATAGTAAAACCCCGACAGGGACGTGCGAATATGGGCGCCGAAATACTGTTCGTATATCAGCTCAGAGGTTTTGATCTCCTCAGGCTTCAGGTCCGGATTGGCTTTCGACGTGACCCCGTCGGTATAGTACAACTCGTACACATTGGGGGCGCGAAAAGCCGTGCCGTAGACGAGCTTGAAAATCGTTTTTTCGAAGGGCGTGTAAATGAGCGCAAGCCGCGGATTCGTCGTTTCGCCGAACGAGGAATACTGGTCGCGTCGTACGCCGATATTCACGAGCACCGAGTCCAGCATGCGGTATTCATCTCGCCCAGACACGTGATTTCCGTTTGTCGTCGAAATAAGTGAGCGGCGGAGCAATGTCAAAGTTGCTCTGGTCCTGCTGAAGATTGTCCTTGTATTCTGCGCCCGCGGTCATTTTATGCCGCGCGAGGGGACGCCCGGTTGCCTGGATTTCGCCGCCCCACCACTTTCCAAAAGCGGTATCTCGGTTTCGCGTCAACGGCGGATAATCAAGCAGGTAGTCCTCCCAATAGTTTTTGATGTCATAATAGACCGTTGCCATTGTTGCAAAGCTGCTGCTGAATTCGTGGCGGTATGTCAGGTCCAGATAGGCGTTTTCATCGATCGTCCTGTTATCCGGGGAATTGAAGACCGCTCCGAAAGAAGCCGTGGGGACCCCCTTCTCTCGGTATCCATACGCGCCTTCGAGCGTGAAATCCCGGAACGAGAATTTGGTGAAAAAACTTTGAAAACGGTCGTTGTCTTTACGGTCCGCAATTCCGTTATTCGTGGACGGGGTATCGAACTCGGGATAATACAGATGACGGGCGCCATTGCTGTCGTAGGAGGTGCCGGAAAGGAGAATGTTTAAACCACTCCCTTGTTCCGTGCCGTACGAAACCCGCCCGGAATAAGTATCGAAGCTCGCTGCCGAAGTTGCCGCCTCGATCCCGTTCATATCTCTGCCATTTCTGGTAATAATGTTGATCACGCTGAAAAAGGCATTACTGCCATAGAGCGACGAGCCCGGTCCGCGGATGACCTCGATTCTGTCGATGAGGTCTACGTCGAGGAGAAACTCCGTCCCCAGGGGGGCCTGATCGTAGATATTGTCGTTGATGCGGTGGCCGTCCACCATGAGCAGGATGCGGGTGTTGTAGTCGCCGGGACGATTAAAGCCGCGGATACCATAGTAAGAATAATTCCGGTCATAGGTCACGTAAAAGCTCCTGACGCTGCGCAGAATGTCTGCCAGGGTGCGGTATCCGAATTTCCGGATGTCATCGGATGTAATGATGCTGATCGATGAGGGCGCTTCAGTCACTTTTTGCTCGTATTTCGAGGCACCGGTCACGGTGGAGACCTTGATCGTCTGCAGCTCTTCAATACTTAAATCAAGAAGATCAGCCGTTTCCCTTGGCACCGCATCAGAAGCAGCCCATACATCCCCCGATGCCGGCAGAAACAAGTAAAAACAGAAACCAACCGCAATCAAAAATATTCTCACGCCCTCTGAAGGACTGGCCGGCATGTTCTATCCTCCTTGTCGCGTTCATGACAATTGCAGCGATACATCGGCTGAAATCGCATTAAACCCTGAGGCAGTATTACATAACAGATACTTCCAGTCAAAGAAAAAATTCTTCTATTTTTGGTTTACACATTATTTTTTGTTTTATCTTTAGCAGGTGCCGGCTTGTGTTAGGGATGCGGTAACGTTGGTTATGGAACACCCAGGTTCAGGGCGAAAGTGCGTCTAACACCGATCCAAAGCAAAGTACAGTGAGCGGAGAGTCAGGGACCAATCGAAAGAGCCGTCGGCGTCAGTCCAAAAACCCGATCAGCACGTTATGTGCAGTGCCGCTATGACCTGTTTTTGTTCCGCTTGCAGCGTGTTGAACAGTTCAACCGCTTTTCCTGTTCTTTCCACTTTGGCTTCAATTCCGTGAGCAGTGATATAATTTCTTGTCTTCTCCGGCACCGTCATCACGCCCATGTATCCGGTCCCGATGATAAGGATGTTCGGGCGGGCATTCATAACATCGACGATATCTTCGGGCTGAAGTCGATGCCCTTCTTTTCGCCGCCACGCTGCATCCACCCGGTCGCCATAGACGATGACGTCGGACCGGTATTCCTGCCCGTCGATGACGATATGCCCGAATGAGTAAGAATCTATCTTCATACTATCCGCCCTTTCCCCAGGGTCTCAACAAACGGGATATCTTCCTTCGCTCAATGCTTTGCAGAACTTGTCGATGCCCGATAATTCACGCATGATGATCTCTTCGACCTGCCGGGCCACTTCTCGTATCTCCAGCCCGTGCTCCGGCGCGATCTGCACCGCGGCCATCTGCGGCCTGTCAACGCGCGTGCCGATCCTGCTGACGAGATAGACATAGACTTCACGCACACCCGGTATCTCGTTGAAAAGCGTCTCCGCCATTCGATGGGAAAGCACATTATAAATCTTCCCGACGTGACTAACGGGATTTTTCCCGGCTGCAGCCTCGGTGCCCAGCGGCCTATTCACCGAAATGATTCCGTTCACGCGGTTGCCGCGGCCCACCTGCCCCGAATCGGCGTCTTCCGCCGAGGTGCCCGTGAGGCTCACATACACGCCCTCCATGCCCTTCCCGCGCTCGTCAAGCGCATTGTAGTGAATGCTGATGTCCTCAAACCCTTCGAACTGCCGTACGAACGCGGTCATTTCCCGGGTAAGAATTTCCCTGCAGGCAAAATAATCGTCCTCCGACGAAATAGAGCTGCAAAGCAACGGCATGGCCACGGTCACGTCCAGGTCCTTCTCCCGCCTCAGGGCCATCACCTTGACGTCCTCACCGGTCTCCGGATGCATCGCTTTGAACGCGGGAGAGTTGAGATGCCGCTCCAATGCAAGTACGATTTTTTCCGTGGGACTGAGAGGATAATATCCCACCGTGGCCGAGGTGTCGTTCGCGCCTTTTATACCGGGACGCGAAAAAATGTCCGCGAGTTCTTCTGACCCCGGCGCAAGCCGGACCCGGAAGGAAACGTTTCGAAACGGGTCCACGTGTCTCATGTTCTTCGCAAGCCAGGAACGGGCGGCATCAATAGCGATATCTGCGACCGGAATGCTCCTGCCGCCCGCTTCGCGCGTTGCCCGGTCGCCGATCGTAAGTTCCATGGGCTGCAGGACCTCGCCTCCCCCGAAGTGCTTGCTCACGCTCCCCGCGGCAAGCAGGCCTTTGTCTATATTATGATGGAGGATGGCCCCGAATTCCTCCAGATAGACCCGGGAGAGCGCAACGGAAATGGCCTCCATCATGAAATCGCACAGGGAATCGGGATGGCCTCTGCCCTTGCGCTCAACGATCTCAATGCGCTGGTCAACAATGGGAGTTCCGGGGTATGGTTCAACAAAGATCATAGCAGTTGCCACAATTGAAATTTTCGAGGAATTTATCTTCTCCCGTCATACCAAGGCAAGAGAAAAGATAATTACGACAAGTCCGCTTGCGCCTGCGTCCCGCAAGAGCAGGATAGGGCTCCGCCTGACATTTAGACTTCTTAAGCCATCTCTTCTTATGCAACGTGGATTCGTTTGACCGGCAAATGTCTTGTTCAAGAAAAAATGTCCTTCTCACGCACCGCAAGCTACTGCGCTCCGGCAACAAGGACAGCGCACCCGGCGCGTCCGATAACCTTTTCCGTCGAGCTGCCCATGAGCAGTTTTTTTATGCCGGTTTTTCCGTAGGTCCCCATGACGATCAGATCAACGCCTCTGCCGCCGGCTGTCTCAACAATGACATCGTGGGACCTGCCGATAGGTGTTATTGCCTCTGCTGTTACGCCCTCGCTCCGGGCCATTTCGACAACTCTGTTCACCAATGCCTTTGCTTCCTCCAGTTCATTCTCCGAATGCGCTGCAGAAAGTGCGACGATATGACTTCCGCACCGTTTTGCGATGCCGATTGCCTCCGAGGCGGCCGCAAGACTGTGGGCAGAACCGTCTGTGGCAACCAGTATGTTCCGGTATTCAATCCTCGCGGCTCGCGGAACAACCAGGACTTTACAACACGCATGACCGATGACTTTTGCGGCCACCTGCCCCATCAACACCTTCAACAGGCCGCTGCGGCCGCGCCTGCCGATGACTATCATGTCTGCCTTTCTTTCTTCGGCCTCTTTAACGATAAGACGATAAGGCTCTTCGCCAAAATGAAGGGCTGCCTCGCATGAGGATACCCCCTCCTGGGACGCTCTTCTTTTTATGGATTCAAGATATTTTAGTGCCTCTGCTTCTTCCTTATCATAAACATCTGCGCCGATGGTCTCGTATTGCGGGTTTGTTTCCAGCACCGACATCACATAAAGCCTGCAGGAGCACTGCTTCGCAAAGCTGATCGCCTCGCGTACGGCCCCCTCGCTGAACGTCGAACGATCCGTGGACAAGAGAAGTTTATCGAGCCTGGAGAGAGGACAGATTGGTGCATTCGTCATGGCAGTACCTCCTGAAAAGGGGACAGGTATAGTGAAAAAAATACGTCTTTAGATATTGTAGCATGACCTGTTGTTCGCGGCTTCGGGACGGCCGCGCACCTGTGTCCGCGTCACGTCAAGAGAGAATTCATGTTAGGCGCTTGATAAACAATCACCTCAGAGCACGATAGTGCACTTTTTCTGCACCTCATTGTTAAAAAAGTCATCAATATGCGTACGCCGGGCAGATCGACTGTACTGTATAGTCGCACAGGAAGGATGTACCGATTGAAGGATTCTATTCCGGGGTAAATACGAGCAGATCAAAAGGAATGTCAGGGGAAATGAGTAACCTTGGGTTTTGGGTTTATACGAGGCTGATCCCAAACTTGTTTGCCCCAGCAGTTGCTTCAGGCTTCCCTCTCTCCGGCTCACGAGGGCTTGCACACCGCAACGCGCATGAAGGCACATTTACACTTGTTACCTCTGCACCCAAAACCCAAGGTTTTTGTTTTCCGGATGCAGCAGCTCACTGTCGATGCTTTTCAGTATAGCACAGACTACGGTTCATAAAGAATTTTTTCGAAATAATAAGCCCTGTTTTTTTCTGCACCCCTTTGTCGGTTGGACAAAGGATGGTGCACTTCTTGCAATTCCGGCCAGCCCGGTAATCCTAAGGGAGGATCTTTCTCGGCCTTCGAAAATATAAAAAGGAAAAAGTGTTGACTTTGATTTTTCTCAAGAGTAATATTTTAAGAGAATCGGAGTCAATTATGCAAAGACGTCGTGCTCTCTTTTTTCTTGCGCTCGTTTTCGTCCTTGTTCTCGTACCCGCATATTATCCGCCCAATGATGAAGCCCTGGGGCAGAACGCTTCGCTCTGCGACATCTATTGCCTGCTTTTTACGGCAACCGGCACGTTCTACGATTTTAACCACAACCAGGAGTGGACAGGCGTTTCCCTCTCCTGGGACATTTCCTATCGTCTGCTGCAAAAAATTCCCTTATCACTGGGTACCCGCGCTCCCCCCGCGTAGTTGTCTCACGTTTTTTCAATACCGTAACCGTTAATTACTCCTTTGCTCATTGAGGCCAAACCGTCAGGATCCTTTGCAGCCGGGCCGACGCCTTGCCGCGAAATGCGTCCGTGCGTCTCCTTGCGCATACGAAGAACCGTTATCGACTTCAGCAGGCGAATTCAGTGAAGCGAGCTGACAGATGAAACTCTTATACATTGCATGGAGACGTCATAATCCCTCGCTTCAAGGGAGATCAGCGCTGGAGGACTTCTTTGAATGATTAATCAAACGAGAAGAAACAGTATTACGAACGGGGCGCTCGGTCTTGCCCTCGTCATCTTAATCCTGATCGGATGGCTGACCTACCGGGACAGAGCAGCGGAAAGGCTGTCCGCGCAAGAGGTAGACCGCACCTACACTGCCCTGCAGAAACTGGACGAGATCTTCTCTGCCCTGAAAGACGCGGAAGCCGGGCAGCGCGGCTATGTTATCACCGGGGAAAAAGAATACCTGGGGCCTTATTATAAAACAACAGGTGACTTCAACCGCAGTTTCTCGGCCTTGCGGGGCCTTACCAGGGGCAACCCCCGACAGCAGAAAAGTCTCGACGGGATTGAACTCGCCATGAGGAAGAAACTGGCCACGCTCAAAGAGACCATCGAGATTCGCAGAGTGCAAGGCTACCAGGCCGCAAGACGGATCGTTGAGACGGGCACCGGCGAAAAGCTCATGGACGATATTCGCGCAAAAATGTCCGCAGCCTGGGATACGGAGACAAGGCTGCTGAAAGAGCGTTCAGCAGCCCAGGGGATCGCTGCCCAACGTTTGAGCGAAGCGATCCTTGCGGGCGGCGTCCTGAGTCTTTCCCTGTTGCTCGCGGCCTTTTTCTCGCTCAAGAACGAGATCGTCAAGCGCGTACAGATCGAAGAAGAGCTCCGGAGACAACAAGATGGCCTGGAAGTGCGCGTCGAGGAACGGACCCGCGATCTCGCCGATGCGAACGCACACCTTAAGAAGGAAATAGCGATGCGGGAACGGGCCGAGGAGGACCTGAGAAAATCGATGGAAGACCTAGCACGCTCGAACAAAGAGCTCGATCAATTCGCCTCGGTCGCCTCTCATGATCTCCAGTCGCCGCTGCGCACGGTGATGGGTTTCCTGGAGCTTCTTTCGGAGCGCTATAAAGGAAAGCTTGATGAAAAAGCCGATGATTATATTGCGCGCGCCGTGAGCAGTGCGAAACGCATGAGCGTGCTGATTCACGACCTGTACGTCTACGCGCGCATCGGGACCCGGGGTAAACCATTCTCGTCGGTCAATATGGGGACGCTGCTCAAAGTGGCGCTCGACAACCTTAAAGAAACCATCGATGAAAGTGAAGCGATGGTCTCCTGCGACGAATTGCCCGAAGTGGAGGGCGATGATACCCAACTCATTCAGCTTTTTCAGAACCTTATCGGCAACGCGATCAAGTTTAGAAAAAAAAATACGCCTCCGTGCATCCGGATCACCGTCAAGCGTGAACAGCGTGAATGGGTCTTCGGCGTGCACGACAACGGCATCGGCATAGAGCCTCGTTTATTTGAACGTGTCTTTGTCATCTTCCAGCGTTTGCACACAAGTGAGGAATATCCCGGTACCGGTTTGGGGCTTGCCCTTTGCAAGAAGATCGTGGAACGCCATGGAGGCCGCATCTGGATCGAATCGAGGCCGGGCGAGGATTCGAATTTCTATTTCACGATGCCGAAGCAGTAACGAGATGAACAAAATATGCTTTTGTTAATGCAGGGCGGAAGGAGAAGGCTCTGCTCCTTATAAACGAAGGGGCCGAGGTCTCCTCTTTTCCCCGCAACATATAAATCCATAAGGAGGAAAGTATGAACATGAGATGGAACCATTCTGCAAAATCTTGGAAGACGATCGTCCTCATCGCGGTGATCTTCATGATCGCAGGCTTGTCAGGCGGCGTCATTTTGCATGCCAAAGAAAAGGTGCTCTCGAAGGAAACGGTAAATACGCTGAGTAAGTTGAGTGACGCTTTTGCCGAACTCGCCGATGCGACACGGCCTGCGGTCGTCAACATATCTACGACCTCGACGGTCACGATGCAGGAAAACCCCTTTGGGAACATGTTCACCGACCCTTTTTTCCGGCATTTTTTCGGAGACCAGTTCGGCAATCCCGGACAACAGCGGAAATACAAATCATCGGCATTAGGTTCCGGCGTGATCGTGTCCGATGACGGCTACATCCTGACGAACAACCACGTGGTGAAGGGCGCTGACGAGATCAAAGTCATCCTGTATGACAAACGGGAGTTCAAGGGTAAGGTGGTCGGCACTGATCCGCGGACGGACCTTGCCATTGTCAAGATCGATGCCCGGAACCTGCCGACACTCACGCTCGGGGAATCGGGGAAGCTGAAAACAGGAGATCTCGTGCTCGCGATCGGAAATCCCTTCGGCCTGAACCAGACCATCACGATGGGTATCGTGAGCGCGGTAGGCCGGTCGAATATCGGGCTCGCTGACTTTGAAGATTTCATTCAGACCGATGCTGCCATCAACCCCGGCAACTCGGGAGGCGCCCTGGTCAATACCAGGGGAGAGCTGGTCGGCATCAACACTGCCATTTTTTCGACCAGCGGCGGCTATATGGGGATCGGATTTGCCATTCCGTCCGACATGGCAAAATCGGTCATGGACAGCATCATCAAGCACGGCAAGGTTATCCGGGGCTGGCTGGGCGTCAGCATTCAGAATCTGACTCCTGATCTCGGAAAGTCACTCGGGATCAAGGAAACAGCCGGCGCACTGGTCTCAGGTGTGGAAGCGGGCAGCCCCGCTGACAAAGCCGGACTGAAGCGGGGGGACCTTATTACGGCAATAAACGCGACTAAGGTCGACGATGCAACCGGCCTGAGGAACATAATTGCGTCAACAGCGCCCGGAACAAAGATCGACGTCAGGGTCATCAGGGACGGCCGGGAGCAGACATTAACGGTCACGCTCGGCGAGTTCAAGGATAAGAACATCGTCCAGAAAACGAGCTACAATAACGCGTTGAAAGGTGTCACGGTGCAGGAGCTTACTCCCGGCCTTCGGGACAAGTTGAGCCTTCCGGAAAACGTGAACGGCGTTGTTGTGACGAGCGTAAGCGCCGAATCGGCAAGCCGGATCGTGTTGCAGCCGAATGACGTCATCCAGGAAGTGAACAGGACCGCGATTCACTCGGTCCGGGACTACGACCAGGCGGTGTCCGGGATAGGCGCGAAGGATACTGTTCTGTTGCTCATCTATCGCAATGGCGGATCGATCTACCTGACCATACAGTCGTAGGAGAACTGCAGAAGAGACGAGGGAACCCGCGGCCGGGAGAAAATACGTCCCCGCCGCGGGTTCTGCCTGATGCTGCCGATACATCGGGAGAGGAAAGGTTCGGCCACCGACGGTATGCGAATCTCTGTGTCCTTCCCTGCTCCGAAGGCTGCAAGCCAGGAACACCTTTGACAGGTAATCAATAATGATCGTCCCGTTTGCGGTCCGCTGTTTATATCTTCACACCGTTCTGCTTAGCGCGCTTATTGGAATCGACCTATCACCGTCTTCTGTTGTGCCATCAAGCCTTCTACATTGAAGTGCGGGTTCACGCAGGACAACTTCGGAGTACATTTTATTCTTGCCTACCGTTATTCCCTATGATATATTGCGGTCATGCAGAAGAACATTAAAAGCACCAATAAGCAAAGAAGCGACCTCAAGCGTAGTGCTCGCGGGCGGATCTGGATCGACGGTCCCGAGGGTACGTTCATCGGTTGGGGGCGAGTCAACCTCCTCGAACAAATCCGGGAGCACGGTTCTATAACCAAAGCTGCTAAATCCCTGGAAATGGCATATCGCCATGCCTGGGACCTTGTGGACTCCATGAACCGGCAATCAAAGCTGCCATTCGTTGAGGTAAGCGCAGGCGGCAAAGGCGGCGGCGGTGCGCGGGTCACGGAAGAAGGCGAAAAAGCGATACGGCTTTTTCGCCGATTCGCCAAAGATTTCAAAGTCTTTCTGGAGCGCGAACAAAAAAAGCTTCATTTGTCATAAAATATCTTCAGTATGTTTCTCAGGAAGTGCGGCATACGGCCTCAGGTTTCAAGGACAAGAACGGCTTGCCTGGTTCATCCCGAACGCCAAAAAGCGCAGCAGGATCGGCACAGATCGATACAGGATAAGTGACGGAATACTCCCAGGATTCCGTCAAGTGCATCGGTCTGTGCCGAGTTTCATCGCTACGACGCTTCGTTCGCTCTGTTTACCCGGTGATCCCCCTTTCGGTCTTATGATTGACGACTGAGCAGTTACGCTCCGAAGCTCGTTCGGGTGGTGGATACGGAGCTTGCACGAGCAGTGAGAAGAGTTTCAAAAGCGGAAAGGATGCGAGAAGAATGAAACCAAACCCAGCGCTGCACAGGACGACAATTCAAATCATAGTCAATGGAAGACACCTCACTGCGCAAAAAGGCACATCCATTCTGCAGGTCTGCAAGGAAGCGTCCATCTTCATTCCGACGCTCTGTTACGACGAACGGCTTGAAGCTTACGGAGGCTGCCGGCTGTGCCTCGTCGAGGTGAAGGGCGTGGGCAGGCCATTGACCGCATGTACAACGTCGACTGCCGACGGCATGGAGATCACGACGGAGAGCGAACTCCTGACGAGGCTCAGAAGAACAACACTTTCCCTGATTCTTTCGAACCATCCCAATGACTGCATGTGCTGCGACAACGCGGGAGACTGCACTCTTCAGGAACTGGCCTACCTCTATGAAGTGAAGCCCGGCACTTACGAAGGAGAGAGATGGGACCTGCCCATTCGAGAGGACAATCCGTTCATAACGTTTGAACCCCAGAAATGCATTTCCTGTTCACGCTGCACCAGAATATGCAATGACGTGGTAATGGCGGGTACGATCGAAATGTCCGGAAGAGGTTTTAATACGATGCCCGAAACGGCCTTTGGAAAGCCGAGATCACTTAAAAACTGCGAGTTCTGCGGGCAGTGCGTTTCCACCTGCCCCACCGGCGCGCTTACGGACAGAAAAGGCAGGGGCAAGGGACGGTCCCATGACGTGACAAAAGTGAAGACCACCTGTTCCTACTGCGGGACGGGCTGCAACTTCTATCTGCACGTCAAGGACAAGAAAGTCATCAAGGTTTCATCCGATTATGAAGCGCCGGTGAACCAGGGCAACCTCTGTATAAAGGGCCGGTACGGCTACGACTTCATTCACAGCACCGAGCGGCTGAAGACCCCTCTCATCAAGAAGAACGGAGTATTTCACGAGGCGACCTGGGACGAGGCGCTCGGGCTGGTCGCTACGAAATTCAAGGAACTGATCGAAAAGTACGGGCCGGAAAAAGTCGGCGGGTTTTCCTCGTCGCGCTGTACAAACGAGGAAAACTATCTTCTCTCCAAGTGGGTCAGATGCGCCGTCGGGTCCAACAACGTGGACAACTGCGCCCGGGTCTGACACGCCCCGACTGTGGCCGGTCTGGCCACCAGCCTCGGCGCGGGCGCCGCCACGAATTCATTAAGCCAGATGCCGGACATCGACACCCTCTTCCTGTTCGGATCGAACCCCACGGAAGCGCATCCCATCGTATCTCTGTGGCTGAAAAAAGCCCTGCACAGGGGCGCGAAGCTCGTCGTCGCTGATCCGAGAAAGACCTGGATGGCGAGGAAGGCCGACGTCTGGCTCAACCTGAAGCCCGGCAGCAATATTGCGCTCTTGAACGGCATGATCAATGTTATTCTCCAGAATACCTGGGAGGATGGGGAATTCATCGCACAAAGAACGGAGGGCTTTGACGAGCTGGTTGCAAAGGTGACGGAGTATAACCTTGACCGGGTCGAGCAGCTCACCGGCGTTGCGAAAAAAACGATTGTCGAAGCTGCACGACTTTACTCCCATGCCGACAAGGCCATGATCGTGTACGGCCTCGGCATAACGGAGCACCGGACCGGCACCGAGAATGCGATGGCAATCGCCAATCTTGCGCTCGTGTGCGGCCATATCGGAAGGCCTGCGACCGGCATCATGGCACTCAGGGGCCAGAACAATGTTCAGGGTGCATCGGACCTCGGTCCGCTCCCTGCCACGATGCCGGGCTACCAGCCGGTAACTGATGCAAAGGTGCGTGAAAAATTTGAGAAGGCGTGGAGCGTTAAGATCAGCCCCAAGCCGGGACTTAAATCCATCGAGATGCTGGATGAGTGCAAACGGGGCAATTTCAAGGGCATCTTCATCCTTGGCGAGGACCCGGCACAGACAGACCCTGACCTTAATCATGTGCGAAGCGCGTTGGGGGCAGTCGAGTTCCTCGTAGTGCAGGACATCTTTCCGACCGAGACAACGAAATATGCACACGTGGTGCTCCCCGGCGCCAGCTTTGCCGAAAAGAACGGCACCTTCACGAACGGTGAGCGCAGGGTGCAGCGCGTCCGAAAAGCGATAGAGCCTTTGGCGGGAATGGCGGAATGGCAGGTCATCAGTAAACTCTCAACGCTCATGGGCTATCCCATGGACTACAATCACCCCTCCGATATTATGGACGAGATCGCCGGACTCGTGCCGATCTACGGCGGCATAAGTTATGAACGCCTTGAGGACCGGGGCATTCAGTGGCCCTGTCCTACAAAAGACCATCCCGGCACGACGACACTCTATACCGATCTGTTTGCAAGGCCCGGCGGTTTGGCGAAGTTCGTTGCACTCGACCACAAAGGCTCCGGCGAAACGACGGATGAAGAGTATCCCTTCGTATTGATCACCGGGAGGATCCGCGAACATTACAACAACGGCTCCATGACCGGCAGGGTCCCGGGGATCATGGAGCTGGTACCCGGGGAACTGCTGGAAATGAACGCGCAGGACGCGAAGGCCTTGCAGATAGAGAACGGCGGGCGTGTACGGGTCGCTTCAAGAAGAGGCGAGGTCGTGGTAACGGCCAAAGTGACGGATCGATCGCAGCAGGGCAACGTATTTCTTACCTTCCACTTCAGGAATGCGCTTACGAACGTTCTCACATCGGAGCACCGGGACCCGATAACGGGCACGCCTGAATACAAATCGTGCGCGGTAAAAATTGAGAAGGTGTAGAAGAGGAACGCCGGCCAACGCCGGACGAGGATTGCATGCTCATAACGGATCTTGAATTTGATCAACTCTTGACGGAATCCGTCGGAATACATGGACACCTGTGTCCGGGCCAGGTGCTCGGCGTCCGGATGTCCATGCTCGGATTACGGGAGATCGGCATTCGTGACCCGCAAGGGGGCGACCGGAAGAACATCATCGTCTTTGTGGAGATGGACCGGTGCGCGACCGACGCGGTCCAGTCCGTCACCGGCTGCAGCCTCGGGCACAGGACCTTGAAATTTATGGACTACGGCAAGATGGCGGCGACGTTTGTGAACCTGGCAACGAACAGGGCTGTCCGGATTATTGCAAAGGACGAATCCCGGGCGCTGGCAAAAAACTATTTTCCCGCCATCGAAAACAAGTTCGCAGCGCAACTCGAAGCGTACAAGATCATGACCGATGAGGAGCTTTTCGCGGTCCGGGAAGTTCGTGTAAGGATACGGCCCGAGGACATGCCGGGAAGACCGACGAGGAGGGTCATATGCGAATCATGCAGGGAGCAGGTGCAGGACGGGAGGGAGCAGTGCCGTAATGGAAGGATCTTATGCAGGCCCTGCGCCGACAAGAGGTACTACGAGCATATTTTTTAATCCTGCGTTATACGGCATTCCCCTATCAGGCAACATGCAACGATGAACAGCAAATCAAGGGCATGAAGGAGAGCAGCAAAAGGAGTGCCGTCAAAAAGCGCAAATGCTCAAAGAAGGAGCATAGTTATGCCCCGCCTTCATGATCAATTCTTAGCTTTTATAAGCACCTGCTTCTGGTAGAAAGATTGCAAAGGATAATGACAGAAGCTGAATAGATTAATCAACGGGGTTCCCTGCGGAATCCCCCCTCTCCCGCACTCTCCTCGCGGCGGGAGATAAGGATGAGGGCAATAAACCGAAGCAAGGGAAAAAGCGCCCGTTTTAGTTTCTGACGAGCCTTGTAATGTTACTTTATAACATCAGGGCATCAGAGAGGATATCTAATGGTGACGAAAGTATGTTAAAAAAAATGGCGCTGTTGCTGTCTATTTCTTTTTTTGTCGCTGTTGTTTCTATCGGAACTGCTCTTGCCGGACCAACCATAGAAATAACGGTGTCAGCAGCGATCAGCCTGAAAAATGCCTTTGAAGAGATCGGCGAGCTTTACGAGTCGCAAAATACAAATAGCAAGGTCACATTAAACCTCGGCGCTTCGGGTGCTCTGATGATGCAGATCAAGGGCGGCGCTCCAGTCGACGTGTTTGCTTCTGCCGCGCTCAAGGACATGGACGATCTCGACCATGCGGGTCTTGTCATGAAGGATACAAGAACAAACTTTGTCGCGAATTCAGTGGTACTAATCGTTCCTTCCTCTTCGAAGATCACGATGGCCTCATTTGCAGATCTGGGAAATACAGAGATTAAAAAAATTGCCGTCGGAAACCCGGAAACCGTTCCGGCCGGAAGATACGCAGCCGAAACGGTCCGATATTTCAAGCTTTCCGATAGTATTAAAGATAAGCTGGTCTTTACCGAGAACGTGAGACAGGTGCTCGATTACGTGGCCAGGGATGAAGTGGATGCCGGTATCGTCTATTCAACAGATGCGATGATAAAGGAGCAGGAGGTCAAAATTATTTTGACCGCGCCGGAAGCGAGCCATAAACCAATCATTTACCCCATTGCCGTCATTAAAGGGACGAAAAACGAAAAAGCCGCTAAAAGCTTTATAGCCTTTGTTACATCTTATCAAGGTAGAAAAATCCTCTCCAAGTACGGATTTAAGCCGATCGCAACGGCAAAGCAGGCCCTGCTCTAGGGAGAGGACAGGAGCTCATAATGGAAGATTCCCTGTGGTTCTCCCTGAGACTTTCTCTGCAGGTGGCTGCGGTCGCGACGGCGCTCGTTGTGTTCGCCGGCCTTTCCGCCGCCTTCCTTCTCGCCCGTAAAAACTTTGCAGGCAAGGAACTGCTCGATATGCTTTTAACGCTGCCGCTCGTGCTGCCGCCGACAATCGCAGGCTATTGCCTTATTGTCCTCTTCGGCAGGAACGGGCTTCTTGGTCGGCATTTGTACGCCTGGACCGGATGGAGTATCATGTTCACCTGGTATGCGGCGGTACTGGCGTCGTTCGTGGTAGCGCTGCCGCTCATGGTGAAAACGGCACGAGCCGCCATCGAATCCGTGGATGAAAACCTCGTCCGTGCGTCCTATACCCTTGGCCATTCTGAATACTGGACTGCTCTCAAAGTCATTCTGCCGCTGGCCGGAAAAGGCATCATTGCCGGCGTCATCCTCTCGTTTACGCGCGCCATGGGCGAATTCGGCGCAACCTTGATGATTGCCGGGAACATTCCGGGAAGGACGAACACCATGCCGTTGGCCATCTATTCTGCCGTTGCCGGCGGCGACCGATCGCAGGCAACCATCATGGTTATCGTATTCACTTTGATTTCAGGACTCTTCCTGTACGTCGCAAATAAGCTGGGCAGGCGGGTATTGTAGATGGGGCTGTCCGTTAAAATAAAAAAGGTCGTGAACGGTTTTTCTCTCGACGCAGAGTGGACGATCGGCAATGAACTTGCCGTGCTCTTCGGCTGTTCCGGCGCCGGCAAGTCCCTGACTCTCCAGATGATCGCCGGTCTCGTCCCGCCTGACCATGGCTTCATTCAGCTCAACAACCGAACTTGTTTCGACAGTGCGTCGGGCAAGGACCTGCCTCCCCAGAAGCGGTCCTGCGGGTATGTCTTCCAGGACCTGGCGCTGTTCCCGCATATGACGATACGAGAGAACATCCTCTATGGGGCGCACGGATTGTCCAAGGTCGATCGTGAGCAACAGGCTGCAAGCATGATCGAAAAGTTCAGGATAAAAGGACTCGAGAACAAATATCCTTCGCAAATATCGGGCGGGCAGAAGCAGCGTGTGGCGCTCGCCCGGGCGCTCATCAGAAAGCCGGAAGTGCTGCTTCTTGATGAACCCTTTTCTGCGCTGGACAACCCGCTCCGGGCGGAGCTGCAGCATTTTCTTAAACAAATCCGTCGGGAGTTTCCCATCCCGATAGTCTTCGTTACTCATGATGTATTCGAAGCGTACTCGTTGGCGGACAAAATCATTATTTATGCAAACGGCAGTGTTGTACAATCGGGCACGCCGAAGGAGGTATTCACCAATCCTGCCTGCAGGGAAGCGGAGCAACTCGCCAACACGCCTCAGAAGCTGCTCCGGTCCCTGGCTTCATTGCCTTGTAACAGCAATTAGGGATGATCCCCATAAATGCTATATGCAGGCAGCGCCGCCGGCGGCTACTCTACACCGATTACGCCATTATAGGTGCCGAAGGGATTCGGCACCAGGTCGGCGCCGGGGATAGTCTGGGCCCAGGCCCCGTCAGCAAAGTATTTGAATTCATGTTTTCCAGGAGGCAGTTTGATCTTGATTCGCCACGTCCCGTCCTTGCCTTTTTTCATGGGCATAGATGAGGTGTTCCAATTGTTGAATTTTCCTGCGATGCAGACTTTTTTTGCGTCCGGGGCATGAAACTCAAATTCGATTTCATGCATGGCGCCGGCTGGTTGTGCTCTGCCCAGGGACTCCTTCATCCTTTTTACCGCGTCCAGCGATGTCATAAATATTCCCTCCAGTCCGCGCATGTCGCATTTGTAGATCAATTGTCCTCACATGCGGATATAAATATGATAGCACAGCTCATGGAAAATGGTATTGCATGACACGCCTTTCCCTTGCGAGGTTATCGCTTTTGTTGGGCTGGAATGTACCGGGACACATTTTTCTGCATCTTTCGCCATCATGCTGCGCTCCTTCATCCGCAGCAGGAGCTGCATGCAGGAGAAATCAACAGTGGACATCAGAGGGCCCAACATCCTTCTGTTCTTGTTTTCTCTGCTCCTTCTGTCCCGATTCGTCTTCACGTTAACCATAATCTCCTCCAATCCGGCGTGCGGCCTAAAAAACAATCAGTTGACAATGCCCATGAAATGAATACAATATTCCAGGATCGACATTCTTAGGGGCCGCGAGCCATTTCTGTCAGCTCCACCAGGAATACGAACGGGTTGGCCTCTTGGTCAGCCTTTTTTTTGGCTCGCTCTTTTGGAGGACCGGCATGGTCAGCAGGATTCTCGTTGCTGCGTTGAAGCACTTTAGTGCCAACAAGGGTACGTTCCTGAATGATCTGAAAGACCTTGTCCGCATCCCGAGCATCAGCTTTCCGGGTTTCGATCACGAGCCGGTCAGGCGCTGCGCCGGGGCCGTGGAAGACCATTTTAGAGCCCGTGGATTCAAAGACGTGCGCATGCTGGAAGCGGAAACAGGCAATCCATCGGTGTTCGCGCAGTGGACCGGCGCACCCGGCAAACCGACGATCCTGTTGTATGCCCATTACGACGTTCAGCCGGTCGGCAGGGAAGAACTCTGGACCACGCCGCCCTTTGAACTTTCCGAGAGGAACGGGAGGCTCTTTGGCCGGGGATCGGCAGACGACAAGGGCGGAGTGGCCATGTATCTTGCGGCACTCGGCTCATATCTGCAATCGGTCGGGGTACTGCCGGTCAACATCAAGGTCCTGATCGAAGGCGAGGAAGAAGTCGGATCCTCCAACCTGAACGCTATTCTCGAAAAAAACCGGGCGCTCCTGTCGGCAGACGCCGTCGTGATCGCCGACAGCGAGAACTTCGACAGCGGCGTTCCCACGCTGACGGCGTCGCTGCGGGGCATCGTAACGGTCTCAGTAGAAGTCCGATCGCTTGCATCGAGCGTGCACTCCGGCACATGGGGCGGCCCCCTGCCCGATCCCGTAATCGCCCTCTCCCGCATGATTGCGGGCCTCGTGGACGATGCCGAAAGACCGGCGATCCCGGGGCTTTCGGACGCAATCCGAACGCTATCTTCCGCGGACAGGGCAAACCTCGACGCCCTCCCATTCAACGAAGCATTATACCGCAGACAATCTAAGCTGCTGGACGGGGCTCAGCTCGTCGGCGGAGAAGGATCTGTTTATGAAAAGATGTGGTACCGGCCGTCGATCGCCGTCAATGCAATCGAGGCAAGCAGCCGCAAACAGGCCGCGAATATCATCAATGACGTGGCGTGGGCCCGTATCGGCATCCGCATTGTTCCTGACATGGACCCGGGAAAAACCCTGGAATTGCTTACCGGCCGTCTGAAGAAGCTTGCTCCGTGGGGGGTACAGGTGACCGTGCGACCGGAGACGCCATCCCCGTGGTGGAAAACCGACACGAACGGACCGGTCTTCGCGGCCGCGCTCACCGCTCTCGAAAAAGGATACAACAGAAAACCCGTGGTGGTCGGTGCGGGCGGATCGATCCCCTTCGTTCAAACGATCACCGAAGCGCTCGGAGGAGTACCCGTGGCGACCTGGACGTGGGTCGCGAGCTACTTGGCCTGGGCCGACAGCCCAGTCGGCCATCATTTCTTCAATCTCGTTCTGCAGTGGCTCTGTGGGGTCCTCCTGTTCTCCCTGTTGCGGCGCTGGGGGTTCGGCCCCTGGCTAGCAGCGCTACTCGCGTCGATATGGTGGGTTTCGCCATACGCCTTGGAGGCCACGGTCTCATGCTCGGCCCGATTTGACTCGCTGCTGCTGGCGTCATGGCTCGGCATGGCGCTGGCATGGCCGGCGCCTGGCGCCCGCTGGACGGAATCCAGGGCGGCAGCCGTCGACCTGGAGGTTCAGTTCGCGTCGCCGCTCCGACTCGGAGAGGAAACGGTCGGTCACCTCGATGATGTTGATATTCGAGCGATCAATCTCCCCGCGTTCGGCAAGGCCTACGAGAATCTCGAACCGGGTCCTCGACAATCCCCTGCGTCACGGTCTGGGGTTCTGCACCATCGCCCGTCGGGGGGACAGGAAGAACGCCCTGCCCGGGGTGATCGGGCGGTGTCTCCCCGGGGGAGGGAGGTGCGGGAGTCTCCGTCTTTTCCTCTTCAGCCATTCGCCTTTACCCCGGTAACGAGGGTGCTCTTGTCCGGCCGCAGCGTGACCCCCATGATCCGCTGGGCTGCCCGATCATCGGTTTCCGCAGGGAGACGATGACGAACTGGGAACTGGGGGAGAGCTCCGTGACCATCGAGGCGATCCGCTCCACGTTCGCCCCGTCGAGCGACATGTCCACTTCGTCGAAGGCATAGAACGGGGCGGGGATGTAGTGCTGGATCGAGAAGATGAACGCGAGGGTTGTGAGCGATTTCTCGCCTCCCGACAGGGAGTTGAGCAGGTGCACCTTCTTGTCCCGTGGCTGCACGGCAAAGGTCATCCCGCCGGCGAACGGGTCTTCCTCGTTCTCGAGCACGAGGTGGCCGCTCCCGCTCGTCAGCCTGGCGAAGATCTCCCGGAAGTTCGCATCGATCGCCTTGAATGCCGTGGTGAAGGCCTCGTACTTCATCTGCTCGAACTTCCCGATCCGCTCGATCAGGGTCTCCCGCTCGGTCGAGAGTGTCTCCTTCCTCTCCGTCCGCTCGGTCACCTGCCGCTGCACCTTGTCGTACTCCTCGATCGCGAGCATGTTCACGGCCCCGATCTTCCTTATCGCCCCGTCGGCTTCCGCGATCTTCCCCTCGATCTCGGAGAGCGTCAGGTTCGTGTCCATCTCCCCGATCTGATGCCGGAGCATATCGATCTCGATCCCGAGGGTCCGGGCCCGTTCCTCAATCGCACCCAGCTGGATGGTGAGACGTTCCTTCTCGGCATCGAACTTCATCAGCTTCAGTTCGGAGTTCTGGATGTTCTGGGACACCTCGCCCCGCTTCGTGCGCAGTTCGTCGAGCTCTCCTGGAGGACTCTTTCTGCCGTTCCTCGAGGGCAGCGATCTGGGTTTTGTGGACGGCGATCTGCTCGTTCGATGCGGCAATGTCCACGTCAATCTGGCGGTTGCTCTCGTCCTGCCGTTTCCGCTCCTCGGCCAGTTCCCCGAGGCGGGCGGAGAAGTGCTGGCGCTCCCGCTGGGCATCGTTGATATCCGCGTCCTTGTTCCGGAGCCGGCGTTCGGACTCCTCGATCTCCCGGCGCTTCTTCTCGATCTGCTCGGTGAGCGCAGGGATGTTGGTATCGTCAAGGCGCTTCTTGATCTTATCGATCTCGCCGGTCAGGCCGTTGATCAGCCCGGTGGTCTCGTCCAGCTCCGCTTCGAGGGCGGAAAACTCCGAGGCGCTGTTCTTCGTCTCCTCCGACTGGCGGGCCACTGCGGCCTCGATCGTCTGTTTCTCGACCGTGATCGCATCGAACCGGCGGGAGAATTCCTCGGTGAACATCCCGAACCGCGCAACCTTCTGGTCGATCTCGTTCCGGGTCGCCCGCTTCGCATCCACCTCTTCCGTGAGCCGCTTCACGCCGGCTTCGAGCGTGGCCGCTTCTCCCTGGAGTTCGCCAAGGTGCGAGCGAATGCGCAGGATCTCGTCGTCAACGGCGGCACCGAACCCGCGGGGTCCGCCCTGCTTCTTCATCGAGCCGCCGGTCATCGCCCCGCTCCTCTCGATCAGTTCGCCGTCGAGCGTGACCATCCGGTACTTCCCGATCAGTTTCCGGGCCCGTTCGAGGGTATCGACCACGACCGTCCCCCCGAGGATGACGGAGAATGCACGGTCGTACTTGGGATCGTATTCCAGCAGGTTCACTGCATAATCGACGACACCGGCCTCCTTGAGCGGGGGAAGCTGCGGGGGTTTGAGCTTGTTGAGCGGCAGGAACGTGACCCGGCCGAGCCGCTCGTCCTTCAGGTACCGGATTGCGTCCGCCGCGATCTGGTCGTCGTCGCTGACCACGAACTGGAGCTTGTTGCCCGCCGCGATGTTCAGGGCGGTGAGGGTACTCGGCCGGGGCCTTCCCCAAGTCCGAGATGGTGCCGTGCACGCCTTCCATCGCCCTGACCGCCTCGATCGCCCTGCCGCCGGACTCGCCACGGGCCTGCTGGGCTGCTTCGAGCCGGATCGCGTCCTGCTCCCGGTCCCGGATCTCGGAACGGAGCCGTTCGAGCGACGAGCGCTGGGCAAAGAGCGTGCTCTCCAGTTCGGAAAGGTTGCGGTCCAGGTTCTTCTTCTCGGAGGCGAGATCTTCGACGCTCTTCTCGCTCTCCGTCGGCCTGCGTCTGTTTGGCGGCATACTCCTCGTCCAGCTCCCGGAGGAGGCCGGTGAGGCGTTCGAGTTCGGTCGTCCGCATCCTGCTCTTCTCGATCAGCATGTCCTGCCGGTGGAGGATCTCCGAGCGCTGGCCTTTCTTCTCCTCGGTCTCTTTCAGGAGCGCAAACAACCGGTCGCGGGCGCCTTCCGTGTCCTCGCTGTGCTGCCTGATCTCGATCTCGAACTTCTCCAGCTGGGCCTTTGCGGTCGCCACTTCCATCGCGATGTTCGTCCGGTCGATGGTCAGGGTCCGGATCTGGTCCGTGCACTCCGCGACCCGACCCTCGGCCCTCTTCGTGTCCATATAGACGCGGTTGATCGCCTCGAGGTTCGTCTCCTTCTCCTTCCGCATCCGGACGATCGTCTGCTCGGCGAGCTTGATCCCGCTCTTCGCCTCCTCGAGCTCCGCGATCAACTTGAGGTAGTCGGCCCCGCTCTTCTTATTGATCAGTTCGTCGATGTCTTTCAGGTCTGCCTTGAGGTAAGAGGAGCTCGTTCTCCTCGATGCCGCGGTCCGATGCAATGCGGGTGAGCTGGATCCCGTGGTCCTCGGTCGAGCGCTGGAGCGAGGTGAACTCC
>CAVYLT010000045.1:0-37469 GCA_963769335.1 Nitrospirota bacterium
CGATCAGGATATGGTGAAAAATGCCCTGGTAATACCCCAGCACGTCCTGATGCTGTTCAAAGAGCTTGACCGTGAGCATCAGCAGGTCGTCGAAATCGAGGCCGTCCGATTCTTTGAGCTTTTCCTGGTAAAGCGAGTAGACCCGTGAAACGGCTTCTTCGAACCCGAAATGGCCGCTCGTTTTTTCGTATTGCTCTGCGTCGATGAGATTGTTCTTGAGCGCGCTGATCCGTGCGCTGATCGCCCGCGGCTGATACTGCTCGCCGTCGATCCGCAAGTCCGCCATGCAGGCCTTGATGAGCGAAGAACGGTCGGTCTCGTCGTAAATAACGAAGGACCGCTTGTATCCCAGCCGGTCGGCATGCTGCCGCAGCATCCGGACGCAGGCCGAATGGAACGTGCTGATCCAGAGCCTGTTAAGCGGGACATCGATCATCCGTTCGACCCGTTCCCGCATCTCGTTCGCGGCCTTGTTCGTAAAGGTCACGGCGAGGATGTTGCTCGGATCAACGCTGCGTTCCCGGATCAAATGGGCGATCCTGCAGGTGATCACCCGCGTTTTACCGCTGCCCGCACCGGCCAGGATGAGGAGCGGCCCATCGCCGTAGAGCACGGCCTCGCGCTGCGGCGGGTTAAGATTTTCAAGATAATCCATGATTAACAACATAGGAGCCGGAAGACAGGTGCCAGAATTCAGGAGAACCTCTCCTGCCTCCTGACTCCTTACTCCTGACTACTGCCTTTCATTCCACTGTCACGCTTTTCGCCAGGTTCCTCGGCTGGTCTACGTCCGCGCCGAGCAGTACGGCAATGTGGTAAGCCAGGAGTTGAAGCGGAATGGACATGAGGATCGGCATGAGCAGTTGGTTCGTGGCGGGTATGAATACCGCGTCGGTGACCCGCTTTGCAATCTCCGAATCGCCTTCCGTCGCGACGGCGATTACGACACCACCCCGCGCTTTGACCTCTTCGATGTTCGCCAGGATCTTGTCGTACACGCCGTTCTTTCCTGCCAGGACCACGACAGGCATGTTCTCGTCGATGAGCGCGATCGGCCCGTGTTTCATCTCCCCGGCGGGATACCCCTCGGCATGGATATAGGATATTTCTTTCAGTTTGAGGGCGCCTTCGAGCGCCACCGGGAAATTCGGCCCCCTGCCGAGATAGAGGAAGTCGTTGGCCTTGAAATATCGCTTCGCGATCCGTTCAATGTGGTCGTTTGTTTCCAGACAGCGTTCGACGAGCGTGGGGATGTGCACAAGGTCGGCGAGCCATTTTTTCAGTGCCTCGGAAGAAAGCGTGTTGCGCAGGCTGCCGAAGAAAAGACCGAAAAGATAAAGCGCCGTCAGCTGGGCGGTGAACGCTTTGGTCGACGCCACGCCGATCTCCGGTCCGGCATGAGTGTAGATCACACCATCGGCCTCGCGGCTCGCCGTCGAACCCACGACATTGCAGATGGTGACGACCGTAGCCCCCCGTTTTTTCGCCTCGCGCATGGCCGCCAGCGTGTCCGCGGTTTCCCCGGACTGGGTGATGGCGATGAACAGGTCGTCTTTGCCCACGAGCGGGCTTCGATACCGGAACTCCGAAGCGATGTCCACCTCCGTCGTGATGGAGGCCAACTCCTCGAACAGGTACTTGCCCACGAGCCCGGCGTGCCACGATGTGCCGCAGGCCACAATAAATATCTTTTTGGTCCTTTTGAGCCGCTCGTAGGCGGGACCGATCTCTTCCAGGTGGATGGCGCCCGTGTCCTGGGAGAACCTGCCCCGGATGGTGTCCATAATAGCGCGGGGCTGTTCGTAGATTTCCTTCAGCATGAAGTGGCGGTAGCCGCCCTTCTCGGCCATGACCGGGTTCCACATGACCCGCGTGACCTCCCGGGAAAGCTCGTTGCCCTTCAGGTCGGTAATGCGCACCCCTTCCCGGGAAAGGACCGCCATTTCATCGTCGTTCAGAAAGAGGACATCACGCGTCCGGTGCAGGATGGCCGGGATGTCCGAAGCAAGGAAGAACTCGCCCAGACCGAGACCGACCACGAGCGGGCTTCCCTTGCGAGCACCCACTACGACGTCGGGATTCCGTTCATCAATGACGGCGATGGCGTAGGCACCCGCCAGGTGGCGCGCCGCCTCGCGCACCGCGTCTTCGAGCGCCATCCCGTCCTTCGCGATGCGGTCGATCAGGTGGGCGATCACCTCCGTGTCCGTCTCGGACAGAAACACGCACCCTTTGGCCGCAAGGTCCTTCTTGAGCTCCGTATAATTTTCGATGATGCCGTTATGGACCACCACGATGCTGCCGGCGCGGTGCGGGTGGGCGTTTTCTTCCGACGGCCTTCCGTGCGTGGCCCAACGAACGTGCCCCACCCCGATCCTGCCGGTCAGCGTCTCGTTGCGGAGCAGCGCTTCAAGGTTCTGGAGCTTTCCGACGGCCCTGCGGACAACGAATTGCCCGTTCTGCAGCACCGCTATGCCTGCCGAATCGTAGCCGCGGTACTCGAGCTTCTTGAGCCCCTCGATCAGGATGGGGACGGCAGGTTCTTTTCCTATATATCCGATAATTCCGCACATGGCCGTTCTGCTCCACCGTAAACCGTGTTATTTACTTTTTTGTTTCAATTTCCTTCTGCGGCCCGCAAAGCCTTCGCGGATTTCCTGCGGCACGCGGCTGATGGCGAGCGCCTCGGCAGGCACATCGCGGGTGATCGTTGCTCCTGCGGCAATAACCGCCCCCTGCCCGACCGTTACCGGCGCGACAAGCTGTGCATCGCTGCCCACAAATACATTGTCTTCGATGATCGTCCGGTGCTTCTCATATCCATCATAGTTGCAGGTGATGACGCCGGCCCCGATATTCACGGCCGCGCCGATGGTTGCGTCGCCGATATAGGAGAGGTGGTTCGCCTTGCTCCCTTTGCCGATCGTGGATTTTTTTACTTCAACGAAGTTCCCGATGTGCGCCCCGTCGCCGATCATCGCACCCGGACGAAGGTGTGCAAAGGGGCCGATGATTGCGCCCGAGGCGACAGTGCTTTCTTCGATGACCGAGCAGTCCTTTATCACAACGCGGCCGGCGATCACGCTGTCAACGATCCGCGTGTTGGGGTGGATGGTGCAGGCATCGCCGATCTTCGTCCGTCCCTCTATCCTCACGCCGGGATACAGGACGACATCACGGCCGAGCGACACCTCATTCCCGATAAAGACAGTAGCGGGATCGAGCATGGTCACGCCTTCGAGCATCCATCTCCGGTTGATCCGCTGTCGCATGACGGCCTCGGCGCGGCTCAGGTCATACCGGGAATTTATCCCCATGACTTCGTCCGGCTCGCTGCAGAGGAGAGCGGCAACAGGCCGCTTCTTTTTCCGTGCGAGCTCGATCGTGTCCGGCAAGTAGTATTCTCCCTGGGCGTTGTTCTTTCCCAGCAGGGTCAGAGATGAGAGCAAAAACGCAGCGTCGAAACAGTAGATGCCGGCGTTAACTTCTTCAATTTTTCTCTGCGACGCAGTGGCGTCCTTCTCTTCCACGACCCGCATGACGCCGTTCTTCCCGCGCACAATCCTTCCGTACCCAAAGGGATTTTTCGTCTGAAAGGTCAGGAGCGTGACCGCAGCGCGCGATTGGGCATGCAGGGCAATGACCTCTTTAAGCGTTCCACTGGTGAGCAACGGCGTATCGGCGCAGAGGACCATGACTGGACCGGCCCCCCCCGCAATCGCGTCCGCTGCCTGCTGTACGGCGTGGCCTGTGCCGAGCTGTTCGGCCTGCAGCACGATCTTTACCCGGGGATCACTTACGGCGCTCTTCACCCTGTCTGCCTGATGGCCGAGCACGAGGACGATCTTTTCCGGGTCCAGACCCGAGGCGGCGCTCAGCACATGCTGGATGAGCGGCTGTCCCGCAAGCGGATGAAGGGCCTTTGCCAAGCCGGACTTCATTCGTGTGCCGAGCCCTGCGGCAAGAATGACGATCGTCGGGTTCACTTACTGCACCTCCTGCGGGGAATGCTTCAGCTTGTTGGCCTGGAGCTCATTCAGGGGGACGAGCCCGAGCGATATGATGAATTTCATGCCTTGTTCGACGGTCATATCGATCCGGGTGACTTCTGCCTCGGGCAGGATGAGCAGAAAACCTGCCGTTGGATTCGGCGTGGTAGGAACAAATACGGTCACAAGCCTGCCGGAGAGGCCGAGGGATTCGCCCCGGACTTCACCGGTCATAAAACCGACGCTGTAGCAGCCTTTGCGCGGATACTCGACGAGGGCCACCCCGTGAAACTGGTGCTTCATGGAGAAGGTCTCCATGACCTGTTTTACGGTGAAATAGACACCCCGGACAAGCGGCACCTTGTGCAGCAATTCATCGCTGACCTTGACGATCCTGCTTCCCAGATAGTTTGCAAAAAGAACGCCGACGAGCAGTATGAAAATGAACAGCGTGAGGATGCCCAGACCCGGGATCCGGCGCCCCAGGACATAAGCCGGGAAGTCGCCCAAAATGCCGTCGATCACACTGAGAAGCGCTGACAATACGTAATAAGTAGCCCACACCGGCAGGATAACGAGCAAGCCGGTGATAAAATATTTCCGCACAAAATCCCTGATTTTTTTCACGTTTATAATATTACTGATTTTACGAGGAGGTTGCAAGCTTTTTTTCGGAAGGCCCGTTAACACCGGCGTGAACGTCAAAAAAAGGCCTTCCGGATACCGGAAGGCCATGGAAGGCAGCGCCCATATCCTTACCAGAGCGGCGCCATTTGCATGTCGGCCGAATCGTTGCCCGAGCGCAAATCGACGACCTGCGGTATTGCCGCGGCCCTGTAGGGAAGCGTCGACATCGGCATGGAGGTCGAGGACCAGCCGAGGGCCTCGATCCCATAGAACGCCCCCGGAAGGAGTGCGACCGTTGATCCGCCCGGAAGATTGGACATGGTATAAGCCCCCCCCGTTGCCATTTGGGAATCAACACTCATGGCGTTCACGATCATACCGCCGTGAACCGCAAAGAGCACGCCTTTATCCATCTTGTTGTTCATTCTGACCGGCATCGTCATGGAGATTGCCCCCGTTACGCTGTTGCCCTGATAGGGGGACGAGACCGTGAGCGCGGGGAACATAACCGACGACGTAGAAGCAGTTATGGTCTGATAGTCACCCCGGTCGAACAGGTCGCCGTCAGCTGCGGCGATGTATCCGCCGGCACCTTCCTGAGGCGTCACGGATGAGAACGTGATGGGACCGGTCGTAAACGTTCCGACAGAAAGCGGCATATCCGACAGCGGAAAACCGGCAAACTTCCCGGTGAGCGGATGGAAGTGCCGGAACCGGATCTCGTAGGGATACTCACCTGCCCCGGGCAAAGTTTGGCTGAAAATTGCCCATGCGCCGCTCGGTGAGGTGATGCTTGCGGACGCGGCATAGTCCGGCGACCCTGCCGCGGTCATTGTGACCGTCCCCAAATCGGTTGCCCCGCCCGCCGGGGACGCACCCCGGGTAATGGGAACCCCCTTGATGATGACGGTCTGATAGTTCACCCCGCGGACCACCACGTCCCAGGTGCTCGTCACCAGCGTCGATACCGGATAGAGAACAAACGTTCCGTCGGACCGCGGGACAGTCCAGCGCCGCACCTCATGATAGGTTCGCGTGCCGTCGGAAGCCAACCGCTCGGCCTTGATCACGAAGCGGGGCGCCGTCGTGAAGGTACCGGCTGTTGCAAGCCTTCCGATAATTGCCCCGGCATTATCAAGGTCGAAGTAGGCAAGCCGCGGCTTCAGGACATATTCTCCTGTCCTGAAATCGACGATATCATGGCCGGCGTCGAAATCAACGGCAAGTCTGAGCGTCCCGGTCGCCGTTACTCTGAAGGTCCCGGCCAGCCTGATCCCGTGCACCGCATCCGGTATATGGAGAGGAGTTTCGACGCCTCCGGCAACGACTTCATTATTATACTGGAGACCCAATGCCTGAGCGGAAGCAGTCGGTGCATCCTCCGTGCCTGCAATAATTACCCTGATCTGCTGGTAGTTCCCTACGGGAAGCTGGATGTTGTTCCAGAGGGCCTGTGATAGGTTTCCGTTCGCGAGCGTAAGAAGGTCCATGGTTACCGGCGCGGTCAGCGGATACTTGAGCCAGCCTGGGTCATTCGGACCGGTGGCATCGTTCGTGTGAAACCAGATGTCCTTCACCGTGATATAAACATGATCGAAATCGCCGGGTGCGTCAGTGACCATGACGCTCAGTGTACCTGAAGGTGTACCGCTTCCACTGTTGGACGAGCTTGCATTGCTGCCGCAGGCTTGAAGGATAAGAAATACCGATTGCAAAATTATGAGCCATGCGAACGTTCCGCGTTTCATTGTGACTGCCTCCTTGATACTTTCTTTTTTGAGATATTTTCTGATGCCGTACTTATTGGACACGAGAGGGAGAAAATAGTTTAACGAAACATTTTCGTGCGCGATTAATGACTGATTGGCACCGGAGCGACTGGAGGGAGTGGGCAGAGAAGAAAAGGGGAAAAAGAAAAGTATGTACGAAAAAGTAAAGTAAAAAATTACCAGGTATTGTAGGCGGTCCCGTCCAAGGCAATCAACGGGCTGGCGCTGTGCACGTCGAACACGCCGCCGCCGTCTTCGCCTTCAGGTGCGACGGTGATCCAGTCGCCGGCGCCGGTAAAGGGGTCTTTGGGGATGCCTCTCAAATAACTTCTGGTCTTATCCTGTTGGTCGACCAAGTCCTGAAACGCATCGGGATATTTCCCGTTATCTGCGTAATACTGGTCGATGGCTTCGCGCATCTGGAACAGGTCCTCCCGGAGCACTGATTCCCGGGCGCGGATAACGGAGCTCTTTAGATTCGGCTGTGCAATGGAGAGAAGCACCCCCATGATGGCAAGCACGATCATGAGCTCCAGGAGCGTGAAGCCTTTGAAATTCAGTATTAGAACTGTGGAAGGCCGGACGAGAGCAACGGGTCCGTCGCCGCCTTGCTCTCTCTTTACTTTTTGGAATTTTTCCATATGAACGTGATGCCTTTCGACGCCGGTCCAGCCCTGTACTCAAAAATCCGGACTTTGAACTTTTCTATCACCACGTACTGTACTTCGTCCCGTCAAGCGCTACGGCCTCGCTCTTCGAGTAGACATCATACACATTCCCGCCGCCCCACTGGTTTGAGTCGGGCTCATCACTGTAGGAGCGCAAGCCCCAATTGTTCGCGGTGCCGGAGGACTCGACCTGCGTCATAGGGTCCCGGGGGATCCTGCGAAGATACTTTATGGTCTTGTCCGCAGGACCGGCAAGTTTCAACGGCTCGGTCAGCTGCTCAAGCGATTCGGGATAATCGTCCTGGTCCGGTTTGCAATAGCCCTCCACGGCGGACAACTTTTTCCCGTCGCAGTCTTTTTTGAACGCATCAATCGCCGTACGCAAGGTCCGTAAGTTGTTGCGCAGTTCGATCTCTTTGGCCCTTTTCACCGTCATGCGCGAGAGCGGCATGGCGGCCGAAGCTAAAATGGAGACGATCGCGATGACGACGAGCACCTCAATAAGGGTGAAGCCCTTCCGCCGGGTAGTGTGCATGGAGTTTATCCCGAGTCCCTCGGGGAATTCCGGATTCCGCATCCTCTGATTATTTCACGACCACTTTCGCGCTCTTCACGTCGGTTTTGATCGGTTCCCTGCTGAAATTCGTGAGTTTCACGCTTCGAAGAGCCATTTCCCCCGAACCGCTTGATTTGCCCTGAAATACAATCCCGCAGAGGCTGCCGGAGCCGCTCACCCCGCCGACATCGCCGATCCGGGTCATATAGATGTCCACCGTTCCCGTTTTTATATTGTTCGAGAACAGGAAGGAGGTCTGCTGCCCATCTGATTTCAATAGCCCTCCTTCACTCGCGGTCCTGAATTCAACCACCTTGGGATCATAACTGAGCGTCAGGATAGCTCCGTACAGGTCCTTAGCCTTGGTCGCGGCGATTTCGAACCGCGCCTCCTGACCGAGCGGTGCAACGGCCTCGGCCGGCTTTATTTCGAGGAGAACGGGGCCTCCTGCCGCGGACTGCTCGACCGCTCCTGCGGACGCCGGTGCCTGTTTTGCCGCCTCGCCGGTAGCCGGGGCAGCCGGAACTTCACGTTTGGCCATCGATTCGAGCACGGCAGTCTTGTCGAGGGGCTTTTCCGCCGGTTTGGAGCTCTTGCCGGCAGCAACGAAGAGCGGCTTCACGTCGTAGGCCTCCTCCGTGCCCGACCAGAAGGTCTGCGTGTCCTTGTCCGGCAGTTCCATGTTGCGAACGATGTTCGGCGTAATGGACATGAGGATGTCGGTCTTGACCGTGCTGTCGTCGTTGGATGAGAACAGCCTGCCCAGTACCGGGATGTCGCCGAGGAGGGGGATCTTGATCCGCGCTTTCCGTTCCTCATCTTTGATCAGACCGCCGATGATCACGGTTTCCCCGTCACGGAGGTTTATGAACGTCTCCGTACTGCGGTTGCCGAACTCATACTGTTTCTGGCCGTTGCCGAAATCCAGCAGGCTGCCGAGCGTACTGACCTCCAGTTTCATGTTCAGCGTCACGGTATTGTTGAGATGGACCGTCGGCTCGATATTGAGCTTGATGCCCACATCCTTATAATCGAATTGCGACGTGACGGCGGCTGTTGCCGTGGACTGGATAGTCGACGTCTGGATCGGGATCCTGTCGCCGATCAGGAAACTGGCCTTCTTGTTGTTGAGGACCCGCACGCGCGGGTTGGCCAGCGTCTGGGCATCGGAATCCTGTTTGATCAGGTTCACGACCACGCTCGGGAGCGTCACGAAAATATTATTGTTCGACAGGTGGGTGAGCGTACTCAGGGCGATCCCCGAACCGGTCACGGGATTGACGGTGCCGTTCGGGTTCTGCACCGATGCCGCTGCGGACAGGCCCGGCTGGAAATTCCACCCGTAGGTCTGGGCATTGCTGCGGGAGATCTCAAGGATCTCCACATCGAGGATGACTTCCGCCTCTTTGAGGTCGTTCGCCGCGATGACCTTCGCCACGAGCTTCATTTTCTCGGGTGTGTCCCGGATGGTGATGGAATTCAGCGCTTCGTTCACGTACACTTTTTTTACATCGAGCATGGACCGGATGACATTGATCATGTCCTTCGCTTTGGCATTATCGATATAGAAAGTCTTGACCATCAGGTCCTGGTACTGGTCCGTCTTGGCTTTATTCTTCGGGATTATGATGATCGTATCGGCGCTGATCTTTTTCATAAACAGCTTGTTCGTCGACAGGAGCAGGTTCAGCGCGTATTGGAACGATACGTCCTTGACGAAGATGGTCACCGGCTGCGCCTTTACCTCCTCGTCAAAGAGGATGTTGATGCCAGAAAGTTTGGACAGGAATTCGAAGACGTCCTTGATGTTGGTGTTCTTGAAGTTCAGAGTAATGGGTTTGTCCGAGGCCAGGGTAAGGGCGTCTTCCGGTTCAATTTCATTTTTTTTCTTCTGCAGTTTATCCAGGGCATCGCGGTATTTTACATTCTCTGCGTCGAGTTCAACGGCCTGGTTCAGTTCGCTGATTGCGTCGTTCAGTCTTCCGAGTTCCACGAAGGACAGCGACGTGCGGTAGTGGTCTTCCGCCTCTTTCATATCGAGAACGGATTTGAGGGCGCTCTGGATCGCCGCGTTGGTGGGATTCAGGTAGATTGCCTGCTGGAGCTCCGTGATGGCCTGGTCGAGTTTTCGTTCCTTCAGAAAATTACGCGCCCTCTTGTAGTGCTCGTTCGCCGCCGTTTCCTGGGCACGAAGCAAAGCGGCACGGTACTGGATGTCATGAGGATCGCGCTTGTTGGCCTCACGGTATTCCTTGACGGCCATGTCCCACTCGCCGCGCTGGGCGTACCGTTCACCGTGCTGGAACGCCTGAGACCCTGCGCAACTCAACAGTGTCGCCGATATCATGACAGCAATAAGCTGGAGCATGATCCTTTTCATCATCTGCCTCCTCACGTCAACTATTCCGAAAATCCGTCACATCATTCCGGACAAAAAAGCATTTCTCCTGGCTTCCGCGCAGCGGAGCCCTCCGGCAGGAGCCGGAGAATTGCACGCCGCGGGATTCACACTGCTCTCCCGGCTGTCCGGCAGGAGGCAGTTTTCTGATAAGGACGCGAAGCAGCTATTGGTTCTGCAGCAGTTTCTGCTGCATTTCCTTTTTCAGTTCCTTGACTTCCTGCTTTTGAAGCTGCCGCCGCATCAGCCGCGGTGCCTGGTTCTGCTGCGGCTGTGCGGGCTGTTGAATTGACGGCTGAACCGCCGGCTGCGGCCATTGCTGCTGCAATGACGGTTCCTGCGGTGTCGGTTGCTGCTGCAGCACGCTACGCGGCTGCGCCGTTTGCAGCGGCGTAACGGCGCCGGACAGGTCGATGCGCACTTCCACCCGGGTGACCGTGTCGAGCATAACCACGAAGTCCTTGCTTGCCTCTTTTACTCTATAATTTTTCAGCACCCGGTCTCCGCTCTTTACGATGAACAGTTCTCCGTCCTTGGACAAAAAAAGCGAACTTTCCTTATCGGTAAGGTACCCGAGAAAGCGGAACTTCGAGAGGTCCGCCAGCGCGGCCTCAGCGGCGATTTCCTCCGGCGTTTTCACAGGAATCGGCGGCTGAGGAGGCGTCATGACCTTCGAGATCGAGTCCGGCTTCTTCTTGACGACCGGGTTGTCCATCCGGAAAAAATTGCGGACGACGCCCGGATACCGTCCTTCGTGCCGCTCCAATAAAACGTTCAGGGGATCGGTCCCGGCGCCTTCTGGAGACACCAACCCCTGCCGGACGGGCGAACTGGCCACGGCGCCCCGCTCATACCGAAGCGGCGCGGTCTTCGGCTTTGTATCGGTCATGAAGTGGTAGCCGTTCACCAGCGCAATAAGGACTATCAGCGCGCCGAGCGTGATTTTCTGCTGTTCTTTGGTAAAAGTCATTGGATCTCGCTGCCCTTTATGTACGTCACGAGCTTCATATCGAGCTTCACCTGTCCCTTATCACCCTCAAGCTTTAAATCCTGGATCCCGACGAGCCGATCGGCGCTCTCTACATCATAGATGAATCGCTTTATCTCGGGATACCTGCCCTCTGCAGGAAAAGAGAATACAAGCATGGCGACTTCCCCGCTCCCGCGTTTCGGCATGTCGTATTTGACCGACGCCACGCCGAGTTTGAGCCGCCGCGCCGTCTGGACCAGGTCCTTGACCAGGAGCGGCATGTCCTTCTGGGAAGGCACGCCCGCCATAATCCCGGTGAAGGACGCTTTCTGCTTCTTGAACAGCACTGCTTCTGCGTGACGCTGCCGGAGTTCCCGGTATCGCGTCTCCGCTGCCTTGAGACGGGCGAGGGAAGGCGCGACAAGGAACCCGTACAGGAGGAGGTTCACACAGGCAAGCCCCGCAAACGCCAGTGCGGCCGTACGCAGCTTTTTAGTGAGCCCCGCGAGCCACTGCGTTTTTATCTTCGTAATAGACTGCCACGACATTGAATGAGATACTCCCCTTTTCCAAGGACTGATGTTTAAGAAATGATTCCCTGAACGAAGCTGAGCGCTCAAGCCCTACAATAAGATTACGGAGCGCTTCCGGAGACTGCGCTACGCCTTCGAGCGACAGGGTGCCGTCATGGGGATTGAAGTCGATGCGCTTCATGGCGACACCGGTCGG
The DNA here is from genome assembly GCA_963769335.1 of Nitrospirota bacterium. Taxonomy (GTDB): domain Bacteria; phylum Nitrospirota; class UBA9217; order UBA9217; family UBA9217; genus JAJYKN01. The sequence goes on from CAVYLT010000045.1 coordinate 11,707, forward strand.
AACGGCCTTCTCGATGTTCGTAAGAAACTTCGTCCAGGAAAACTTCCGGGATTCGAGAAGGCCCGACATGGCGCTTAAGTCCTTCACCAGACGGGCGCGCTCGGCCAGCACGGGCATTACTTCCTCATGGGCGGCTTCTGACGCCTTCAGTTTTTGCTCCAGCATCGAGCCGTCGCGTCGCAGGGAGACACTCGTCCACAACATCGCCGCGGCTGTCAGCATCAGGATGACGCTCCCGATGAGCAGCCCTTTTGAGATCAGCGCGCTGAGCCGGAAATTTCTGGTGGCGAAATTGATCGAAATCATAATGCACTCCCGGCGCCCAGCGCAGCGGCCAGGGAAACGGGCCAGACAGTGGAGGATGCTCCTCCGCTCGATCCTGCAAGAATAGCGGCCGGGAACAGGACCTCGACCTCCAGCGAAATGGTTGTGCGGAGTTCATCGGCAAGCCCGTAGGCCGACGCCGATTCACCGGCGAAATACAGACGGTCCACCGCCGAAGCTTGCGCCCGGTCCCTGTGCGTATAAAAATGGAGCGAATCCTCGATCTCGCGCAAAAGCCTGGTCTTGTTATCGCCGCTGCTGCCCCGTTTCAATTCCTTATAGCGGTAAAATCTTGCGCCTCCCGCCTCCGTTACAATCGTGGTGAAGGAATCATCGGTAAGACAGGCAATTGCGGATACAGCCGAGTTCTTCGCGATAACCGGAGAAAAAAAGTTCAGGATATGGAAGGATGATAGACTGACGGTCCACGGTTCGAGCCCCAATCCGGCGAGTACGCTCTCGTACTGTGCGAGCACGGGTTTCTTGACAAGACAGGCAAGAACGGTAAAGCCGTGTTCCCGCTGCCGCAACACCTGATATCGGAGGAACGTCTCCGAGACATCGAATGCCGCGGCTTTTTCGAGGCGCCAGCGAATGAGCCGTTCCCGGTCCTTTGCTTTGGCAGGAAGCTGGTCGAATTCGAGCGTCTGAACACGAAACACGCCGTCCGGCAGACTTAACGCCGCCCGGTCGGCCTGAACAGGTGCGCCGCTGAGACATTCACGCAGCACCTTCGACAGCCCGTCAAGATCACGGACATTGGCCGATGAGTAGCTCTCTGTTATCAATCCCGCCGGCAAGTCTGCCGTACCGGTATGCAAAACGCGCAGGTCCGAACCGCTGCCGGTCACGAGCGCGAGCCGCAAAGATGACGAAGTTATTTCTACTCCCAGACGGGGTGTTCTCGAGAAAAAACGAAACATTGCCCGTATAGTATCAAGGTGTGAACGGGAAGTCAATTAGTAATATAAAATGGGCAGTTGGAGCGGAAAGCTGCGGCGCCGTACCAAAGCGCGCTCGGCAAAGAACGCCCTGTTCCTTCCCATCCCTTCAGAACAGCACACCGATGCCGAGAAAAACTTCAACTGCATAGAGACACAGAATTGCGATGCCGATATAGGCATGGGGCGTCCGCAGGGGCGATTCCTGTCCTTTGATCCTTCGGGACATAATGTAGGTCGTGATGAGAAGGACGACGATGAGGGACCCGGTAATAAAATGAGGAGGATACTCCAGAACATTTCCGGTTTCGAGCAGCACCAGGGTGAGCCCGGCACAGTAACCGATCGCACCAGCCAAGGCAAGGAAGGGCCCCATTTTCCGATGCCGCTTGATTGCGGGAAGCGGCGCTCTCTTTGTGCGGGCGCGCCTGATCGTGAGTCCAAACCGGGCGTGATAGAGGAAAAACAGCATTACGCAGACGTTGAAGCCGCCGTGCACGACCCGAAGCTGAGCAAGCAGATGCCGATCAGGGGATAGTGCCTAGCGCTGGCTCACGGCACGACCTCGATAAACCCGTCCATCCCCCGGTCCTTATGGCTCGTGAACCAGAGGAAACGTTCATCGCAGAACATCTCATACTTCCCGACCTTCGTCGGTGTAAATTTGATGGACTGCCATTCCTTGCCGAGGTCGGCCTTGAAATCTATGCCGGCTTCCGGGGCCTTGACCGTGATATCATGAGATATGAATCCCGGGGCTTTTCTGACCTTGAGTTCGACGGGCGTATTCACTTTTACGATAATATAGTTTGGGTCAAAGTAGTATTCTCCCCCGGTGATTTCCACATGCTGCACGCCGTCGGGTCCGACGGCCGCGACAAAGCGCTTTTCAACTCCCCTTGCATGCTCAGGCGCGGCCTCTTTCGATTCCGGCTTCGCTTCAGCAGCCGGCTCCTGCTTGGCATCTTGTTTCAATTCCTGCGCTGCGGGGGGCGGTGCAGCGGGTTTTGTCTCCTGCTTTGTCTCTTGACCAAAGGCCCTAAAACCAAACAGTGAAAAAATGGCAAGTGATGCGATCAATAACCTGGCGTAATTCATCGTACCTCCCTGTCTCGGTTGGTATTGAAACCGGCTTATTATCATTATAGCATATAGCACCTGGCACGCAGGTTTTCCATGGAACGGTGATTGCGGAGATTGCGTTCCTTTTTTCATCGGCAATGAAGCAAAACTGCTTTGACAAAAACTGCGGAATAGGTGATAATTACCATTCATCAGCCGGAAATTCACGATCACGCCTTAAACATCCAATGAGCTCATTCACTATGTCTGCCCAGAACATATTGATCGTCGACGACGAGCCTGACATCACCGAACTCCTTTCCTACAACCTGAAAAAAGCGGGCTTCACCGTTGCCGGGGCCTCGGACGGCGAAGAGGCCTTGGCGCAGGTCAGGGACGGGAGGTTCGATCTCATCGTGCTCGACCTCATGCTCCCGGGCATTCACGGCATGGATCTCTGCCGCATCTTGAGAAACAACCCGAAAACCGCCCGCGTGCCCATCATCATGCTGACCGCCAAGGGGGAAGAAGTTGACAAAATCCGCGGCCTCGAGACCGGCGCCGACGACTATATGACCAAACCCTTCGGTCCGAAGGAACTCATAGCCCGTGTCAAAGCGGTTTTGCGCAGGTCCGGAGAACGGACGTCGATGGAAAAAGCGATCAGACTCGGCGACCTTCTGATCAACCTCGATACCTTTACGGTCTTGAAACGGGACGTGCCGCTCAGCCTCAGCGCTAAGGAATTCAAACTCCTGCTTTACCTCATCCGGCACCGCGGACGCGTGTTCAGCCGCGACCAGCTCCTCGACGCAGTGTGGGAGGATGAAACCTTTGTCGAGCCCCGGACCGTCGACGTACATATCAGGCGCTTACGCACCCAGATCGAAGATGACCCGTCAAACCCCGTGTACCTGAGGACCAGGCGCGGGATCGGCTATTACGTGGAGACGGAATGAAACACGGCATCTTCAAGCGCATTTTCCTCCTCTATGCCGCCATCATTCTTCTTTCGCTTTTTTTCATCGAATACTTCGTCACCAGCTCCGTCCGGGAACATTATATCGACGGCCTGAACAGGAACCTGATCGTCCAGGCGTCGCTCATCGCCGACCACGTCCCCTTCCATCCGGACCATTCTCTCGATGACGCGTGCAAAGCGGCAAAGGAAAAAACCGGCGCGCGGGTCACGATCATTGCCCTTGACGGCCGGGTCCTCGGGGATTCGGACGCGGTCTCGTCTTCCATGGAAAATCACGCTCACCGGCCGGAGGTCCAGCAGGCAGCGCTTCAGGGGACCGGCATGTTCATCCGGCACAGCGCTACGGTGAAGCATGACCTCATGTATGCGGCCTATCGGGCGCAGTCCGGCGGCAAACCGGAAGGCTATGTACGGCTGAGCGTCCGCCTCGAAAACATCGACCACGCCGTGAACGCCATCAGGCTGAACATTATCCTCGTCGTCGGCGTCGTCATATTCGTGTCTGCGTCCTTTTCCTTCTGGCAATTCGAACATTTGCGGCGCCTGACAAGACAGATCAGGGACTTTGCCGGTTCGCTCGTCCCGCGCGGGATCGGGGGGAAATTGTTCCTCCGGGACGCCGGAGAGTTCAGCGATATCGCCGACAGCCTGAACACGCTCTCCCAGGAGTTGAAGACCGTCATCGAAGAGCACGAGCAGGAGCGGAAGCGGCTCAACGAGATTCTCCGGAGCATTCCTGATGCGCTCCTCATCATCGACAGCAAAGGCGTAGTGCTGCTCTCGAGCGCCGCATCGAAAAACTTCTTCGGCGATGTTCCCCTCCTGGGCAGGCCGTTCATCCAGGTGGTCCGCAACAGCGAATTCTTTGCTCTCCTGGACGACGTGCGCGCAAAGCGCGCTGCCGGAGTGTCCGAATTCAAGCTCGAACATCCTTCGGAGCGCTACTGTGTGGTCCGCATTTCGCCTCTTTTCCAGCACAAAGACGACCTTTCGGGATTCGTCGCCATTTTCCATGACATCACCGAGCTCAAAAAGGTCGAACAGGTCAGAAAAGACTTCGTTGCCAATGCTTCCCACGAGATCAAGACGCCGATCACCGCCATCAAAGGGTTTGCGGACACCCTCCTCGAAGGCGCGCTGGACGATCGGGAACATGCTGTAAAATTTCTCCAGACCATTAAAGCCAACAGCGAGCGGATCAACAGCCTCGTCGACGATCTCATGACCATCTCCAAGATCGAAATGGGCGCGGTGACGATCGAGAAAAAACCGGTCCGGTTCATCGATGCGGCGGAAGCAGTGCACGCCATTCTCAAGGACAAGGCAGCGGCAAAGAACCTGTCTCTCCAGATAGCGGTCACGCCCGAACCGACCGAGGTGCTCGCCGATCGGGACCGCCTCATCCAGATCCTGACCAACCTCGTGGAAAACGGCCTCAAGTTTACCGAACAGGGCGGAGTGACCTTCGGCATGGCTGAAGTAGACGGTAGAAAGTGCATAATCGTCGAGGACACCGGGATCGGCGTCCCGCAGAAGCACCTCGAACGGCTGGGCGAGCGGTTCTACCGGGTCGACCCGAGCCGTTCAAGACAGATGGGCGGCACCGGGCTCGGCCTCGCCATTGTCAAGCATCTGGTGAAAGCCCACGGCTGGGACATGAGGATAGAAAGTGTGCAGGAAAAAGGAACGAAGGTGAAAATTTTCGTGACGTGATAAAGGGGGGAAGGTTCCGACAAGATGGCAATTTACCCGTTTATTCTGTTCAGGGTAAACTATGACGAGTGGAACGGCCGAACCACTTGACATTTTTTAAACCGCTTTCCAAACAACTTCAATTTCTTAGACGGGATTGGTGACAATGTTTTTGAGCTCTGAACGAAATGTTCGAATTGCATGGTCCGGATGGGCCGCGCTGTTCCTCGTGATTGCCGTAATGATCGCAGCCGGGAACACCCGCGTAGCCATTCCTTCCTATTGGATAGCCGCCCGAAACTGGCTTGCAGGCCGCGGTCTTTACGACGGAACAGGCGTTGGAGGGTTTGTCTATCTCCCGCAGGCCGCCATTCTCTTCGCGCCCTTTGCCGTTCTCCCGCCGGCTTTGTGCGAAGTGCTCTGGCGAGTCGTCAATATCGGGACCTTCGCCATGGGCCTCCGCAGCTTCTCGCGGCTTGCCGGCAAAGGGGCGGGAATTGAGCTCTTTCCGTTGATGACGCTCGTGGCCATTCCCTTTGCCTGGGACTGCGCACGAAACGGCCAGGCCACGCTTGCGATGACAGGCTTGATGCTCCTCGCCGTCAACGACGTGGCCGGCTCCCGGTGGTGGCGGGCGACGTTGTGGCTCTCCCTCGGCGTGGCAATCAAACCCCTGATCATTGTGCTCGTGCTGCTCGTCATGGCGATCTATTGGCCGATGACCTGGCGCGTACTCTGCGGCATGGCAGCAGTCGCGCTGGCGCCCTTCCTTACGCAGGACCCTGTTTATGTCCTGGAGCAGTACTCCGCCTGGCTGCACAATACGACCACGGCTGCGCACGTGGGCGTGGTGGCCGCCGGGTGGTCGACTCCCTTCACCGCGCTGCGGACCGCAGGCGTTGAAGTGCCGGAGCTTGTCCAGACAGTAGTCCGCCTGATTGCCGCATGCGGGACCCTGGTCCTTTGCATCATTGCCCGGCGGAGGTATGATGCGGACCGTTCGGCGGTTTATCTCTTTTCGCTGGCGGCGACCTATATTATATTGTTCAGCCCAAGAACAGAGACCGTTACGTATGCGTTGCTCGGACCGGCGATCGCCGTGTTCCTGGCCCAGGCGTTTTTGATTGAAAAACGGCTGACAGCGGGCATCCTCCTTGCGGGCATTGCCATCGCCGCAACCGGAAGCGGCGTGCTTCAGCCTTTGCTGGCGCCGCACACGGAAGCAATCTGGCTGCCCCCGCTCATGGCGACCTGCTTTACGGTCTATATGCTCTTCCAATTTTTTACCGATCCTGCGGCAAGATCGACTTTATCCTGAATGTCCCGGCCCAGAGACTAAAGTTTTTCCCCGATTTACCGATAAAATACCTGTAGATGTTTTTAAAGTCTGCAGAATTGAGGTAGTAACCATGACAGATGCAATTTCAAACGTCATTTCCGGCCAACCTGCATATCAACCTCAACAAGCAACTCCGGCAAAGCCTGAAGTGAGCGGAGCCACGCCACAACCGAAGCCTGATACCGTCACCATCTCCGCACAGGGCAAACAAGTGGCATATAGCACGCCGTATAGCCCGGCTGAGGAAGCGAAAGAATCTGCTCCGCAAAAGGCTGTTGAGGCAAGCCAGGGCAAGAAGTAACTGATTTGAAGTATAAGACCTTTCTTTCAGGCACACTGGTCCTCTAGTGTGCTTTTTTTATAAGGCGGGCTTTGAAAAGGAAATCAAGATTCAAAAATGAAAATTTAGCCCGGCCTCGACCGACAATGTATCTCCCTTTATATCGGCAGAGTATGCTATCCCTCCGACGTCGAACTCGTCGTATTTTATGATCCTGTACAGGACCCCCACATTCAGGGCAATTTGATCGTTCAGATAGTGCTCCAGACCGGCGCCAAAATTAATTCCGCTTCCGTTCAGTGTCGTATCACCGTAATTGGGATTGAATTGATCTATTGAATAGGACCCGAGGCCAACCAGAAAATAGACCTGATTGGGGTCCACAAGGGGAGAAACAAAAATACGCGCATCGAGACTGAAACCGCTGAAATCCGCCGTACCGAATCCCTGTAACTTATCATCGTGGCTCGATCCGATAATGTTGGCTTCAAGGGCGATCGGTCCAAAATCATACCCGAACCTGAAGCCATAGCCGGGAGCCGGTTTTATGTCATTGATATCTGAACTAACGGGACTATTATAGACGATGCCCGCTCCCAGATATGGCCCCTCCTCCTTAGCGATTGCCGGGGTAAAACAAAGTAGTACCGCCAATGTTGACAGAGATAGGATCTTTTTCATAAAAGTTCACCTTAAACAATTACGATCACTGCTAAAATACATATTTTTTAGACACGCGTTGGAGTAATAAGTTGCACCATTTCTTCAATAATCTTAATACAGTTTTGAATTGTTGATTCGCAATGAATGGTCGTTGTTGCGAAGAATGGAAATGCCATAATTTCAGAAAGAAGAGCTCCGAAATATTTTGCGGGGTGCTTTCAAAGGCATGTCTCCCGATAGCTCCCGTAGTAACGCTTCCCTGTAGTGAACTGATTCAAAAAGCGGCACCAATCCTGGATTATGCCTCACAAGTGATGCTTATGCTCCTGAATCCAGGGGTCTATTGCATTAAAAGTCATGGGGTGGGCAAAGAGGAAACCCTGGCCGTAGCCACAGTGCAGGTTCTTGATATTGGCTAATTGGTGCTCCATTTCTACGCCCTCGGCAATCACCTCGAAATTCAGGCTCTTGGCCAAAGAAACAATGTGTGTGATGATCTCCTGATTGTCACCGTTGGCAGTAAGTTTGTTGATAAAACTGCGGTCGATCTTGAGCGCACTGACCGGAAAGAGCTGCAGGTAGCTCAGCGAAGAATGGCCGGTGCCGAAATCATCGATATGGAGCTGTATTCCCATGTTTCGCAGCCTGGTCATCGTCTCCACGGCGGCATCAACGTTCTCCATGATCATGCTCTCGGTGATTTCCAATATCAAGGTATGCGGATCAAGGCCCGCCTCCGTCAAAAAACCGGAGAGTATGCCGACAAGGTCCTGTTGTGAGAATTGCTTGGCTGAAATATTGATGCTCATATTGAGCGGCGGCTGCGCGGGATTCCGCGCCTGAAGCAGTTTCAGTTCGCGGCAGGCTTCGTGAAGAATCCATGCTCCGATCTGATAGATGAGTCCGTGCTCCTCTGCCAGAGGGATGAACTCCATGGGGTAGATGAGGCCCCGTTTCGGATGATTCCAGCGAACGAGTGCTTCAAATCCTGTCAACTGTTGCGTTTTCAGGTCGATGATGGGCTGATAGTAGAGCGTAAGCTCCTTGTTGTCGACTGCACTCCGCAGATCTGCCACCAACTGCATCCGGTCCAGAATATTGGCGTGTAGTTTGATATCGAAGATCTCATACGATGCATCTCCCCGTCCTTTTGCTTCGTACATCGCGATGTCCGCGTCACGCAGGACCTGTTCCGGCCGTTCATAGTCTTCCGAACCTAATGCGATTCCGATGCTGATCGAGGCAAATATCTTACGGCCTTTGATATCGAGCGGTACCGCCAATTTTTCCCGGATCCGTTCGGCAACGTTGACGGTATCGGCGGGATCGTTGATGTTTTGCAGGAGAAAGGCAAATTCATCACCTCCCAGCCGCGCGATGGTATCGCCGGGCCGGATGCAATCGGCCAGCTTGCGACCGACCACGACGAGGAGTTGATCGCCGACAGTATGACCGTGGCTGTCGTTGATGATCTTAAACCGGTCCAAATCGAGAAAAAAGACGGCGTAGTTCGAAGTGCCATGGCGACGCTGCGACGCGGTAATTACGTGTTGAAGCCGGTCCATGAAAAGTGCCCGGTTCGGGAGGCCCGTCAGAGGATCGTGGAAGGCATCATACATGTGCTGCTCATCCGCTTTTTTCCTCGCGGTGATGTCGGTATAGGTCCTCACGAACCCCTTTGAAGGCAACGGGTTATGGGTCAGGAGGCACCATCGATTAATCCCTTGTATCGTCTGCAAAAATTCAATTTCAAAGGAGTTGGGCAGATCGAGTTCTCGTAAGGCCCGTTCGAGGATGTCCCCTCCTCGCCCGGTCGCATCAGCCCATGCCTTGAGAATCTCTCTGAAATCGCTGCCTATCTCGACTGTGCCCTGCGGCAATCCAAAAAGTGTCTCCAACTGTTTGTTGAAGGCCAGCACGGCATAGTTCGGTCCAACAACGACTATCCCTTGCGTAATATTGTTCAAAACAATAGTAAGAATGTCCGCTGTCTGAGCGTTCTCGTGTTTATTCAATAACGTACTCTTGCTGATAGCTTTGTCCTCCATGTCACCTCGTCGAATATTAGCGACCAATCTTCACCGTATATTATTTAAGACAGATTCCTACAAATAAATATGAATGCAAACCGGTGAGGCTGGCCATGCCGCGTTGAGCCCCTTCCGCATCATCATTATCCTCCGTGGAAATCGGCCGGTCAGAGTTATTTCGTATCACAATGAACGTACCGCATCATTAACCGTTTTCCAGACAAATATATGCCTGATTCCCGATGATGTCAACAATGCCTTTAAGTGGCTAAGGTCCGATCCTTTTCTTCACTTTTTCCCAGGATTTCGTGATCAGGAAACTTTCTTCCATATTGTTGGCCATACGGATGAATTTGTTCATGGGCACGGCAAAAGTCAGCGCTTCTTTCGGGACATAAGGCCTTGCCGACACATCGAACATTCCGATGACCGCCCTCGGACGGTCAGCCCTGTTTTCATGATAGGGATACTGCACGATGGAGCCGCAGCCTGCGGAAAAAGGACAAAACACGCCGTTCGGATCGATCTCGTCAAAATTTGCGAGCGTAAAAAGGCCGGAAAGAACATCAGGCGTCGCAAAAAAAACGGCTGCGTCCGGTTTGTCCGCTTCTTCAAGCTTGTCAAACCGTTTAAAAACGATCTGACGGGCCGGGGCCTTGAATTTCGGCACGATCTTCATCAGCTCTTTTACGATTTCAGGCGATTTCTTGTAGCGCTCGCCTTCGAGCTTTCCCGGGACCGAGCCGTTACTGCCGCCCCCCTGGCCGCGTCGGCCAGGCGCTTGACGGGTTCGCGTCTCAGACACCGGCTGAACCAGCAGCCCCGGTGCCACTCTCAGTGCGGAGGCTCGGGCAAATGGGGACAAAAGGGGGCAGTGGTTTTGGCTTGTCCGCGCGCACAGCGTGGCATAGATTGTGTGCGTGAACCGTCACAACATCACCCTGTCAGAGCCAGTCAGCGAAATGGTGAAGGCCCAGGTCAAGAGTGGCCGCTATAAAGACTTCTCGGCCGCCGTCCAAGATGCCACCTGGAACTTCTTCTATGGCCTGCCCAATCCATTCGAGGAATACGGAGTGACCCCCGAGGAAGTTGAGCGCGCGGCGCAGCGCGAGCTGGCCGCGATACGCAAGGACCGCAAAGCTGGAAAACTCAAGCCCTGGAAGCCGGGTCTATGATCTACTTCCGCCCGGGCTTTGAGCGGCGCTATAAGAAGCTGACCCCGTTGCAGCAGTCCCGCGTGGACTCAGCGGTAGCCAAGTTCGCAGAGAAGGTTGGCCGGCCACACGAGCATGGGGGTATCAGCATCCGGGGCTTTGGGCGACACTTGGAGTTCCGCGCGGGCCTTGACCTGCGGGTCTTGGCGCTGCCAGAAAGCGGCGACTTCTTTCTGGTCTTTGTGGGCAACCATGATGAGGTTCGCGCCTACGTCCGCCAGAATCCCTAAACCTTAATCTTCCCGCGCAGCTCGCCGCCGCTGTCGAGGTTGCGGGCGACAAACTGCAAGGGGGCCAGGTTGCGCACTTCCTCGGGGCTGAAGCCGTAGCTCTCGACGGATTCCACCGCCAGCTCGCCCTGGAGTCGGAAGCAGATCATCTCAGACACCCCGTTCTTGAGGGCGGAGTTGAGGCGGTTGGGCTCCTGGAGGTTGGTGAGGAGGTGCAGGCCGCGCTTGCGTCCGCTCTGGACGATGGTCTGTAGCTCCTGGGGAATGCCCTGCGTGGTCTGATACAGCCAGGCTTCGTCCACGACCACCACTTTGTTACCCGGGATGCGCAGGGCGGTCTCGTAGGCCCATTCGCAGAAGAAGTTGAAGGCTTCCTTGAGCCGGCCGGGAAAGAGGGTGTGCGGATCGAAGATGACCCAGCCGCGGCAGAGGGAGAGGCTCAGCTCGTAACCGTCGCTGGCCGCGCGGATGCCTAGCCGGTCGGAGAATTCGCCCTGGTCGGGGTTAAACTCGCCCGGGGCGGGATCGAAGATGTAGCGGACAGCCAGGTCGGCGTTGACCAGGTAGCGCAGCGCGAACGTGCTCTTGCCGGAGCCGGAGACGCCGGCACAGACGGTGATGTTGCGGAGGCTCATTTAGGTGTTGCACTTGTCCGCCTGGGGAGAGACACTGCCCTTGTCCGCCCTCGCAGGCGGGCCGCCGTTCGAATAGCGGGCTAACGAGCCGCTGGCGTTCACAATCGAACCCGAACGTGCGTCAGATAGCGTGGACGGGTCGTGCCGTCGCGCGACAAGGTGCGAGCCTTCTGGCGCACGTTCAATGCCCCTCGCAGGGCAGTAACGACGGTTACAATGAAAACGACTGCACAGAAACGGCCGGCTGAAAGGCCGGAAGACAAGGTGATCTCGATGGCGAGGCTGCTTAGAGCCCGGCGCACGGCGCGCGGCGAGGGCCTCTCGCTGAAGATCCTCATCCCCGGGGAGGTCCTGCCCCTGTTCAATGCGCTGGCGGCCACGCTGGACATGGAGCCGCAAGCCTTTGCGGTCTATGCCCTGTGCAAGGGCCTGACCAGCGAGGACGTGCTCGGCCACTTCGACAAGCTCGTCAACGAGCTGCTCTGAGCCAGGCATCACGCAGGATTCGCAGGGGCGGCTACGGCCGCCCCTTTTGTTTCCTCGAGACGCGCCGGGAACGGCGAGGCGGGCCTGGATGGCGAAATGGTGTGATTGGCCGGCTCGGCCGCCCGCGCCGGCTCTGGCTTCGGCGCTGGTGGACGCATGGCCTTGAGTTCATCCACACACAGCCAGATGTTGGCGCTCCACAGGCCCAGGCCGCTCAGGAAGGTCGCAATCGGGTAGGAGTGAGGATCTATTCCCAGGGCGGCGGCCACGTCGGGCGAGGTCTCGACCATCATGTCGCGTGCAGCCACAGGCACACTTGCCGCAGAATCAAAACGATTGGCCGTCTTATCGACTTGCTCAGGCGCCAGGCCGCGCTCGGTAGCGGTCTTGCGGGCCTCGGTGACGATCTTGCGGCGGGCAATGCCGTCGAGCGCCTTAATGATAGACTCAGTAGTGCGCTGAACGACGCGGGGATCAGGAGGGACAGCAGGCAGAGTATCAGCCGGTGCTTCAGTCGCTGCCATGGTACCCACACCCAGCGGCTGCCCAGGCGCAGGCCCAGGCTGTGACGGTCCAGGGCCAGAGCCAGGCGGGCCATCCTTCCCCTTGAACAGGGTCTTGAGCTTGGCGCTCCAGGCCCCGACCTTGCCGTATTGCTGGGGGGTGAGCTTCTCCCCGGCGCTGTGCCGGGCCAATATATCCGCGGTGACCGGGTCCGGGCACACAGCGCTTGCTGCTGCTTGCGCAACCGGGTTGCCAGGGCCGCCAGTTTCCTCTGCCATAGCCAGGCCCTTACTCCTCGAAGAAGGTCGCGCCGGCCAGCCATGACTTTTTTTGCCGGACAGGGGTGGGGGTGGCAGGGGGGGGTGGGGTCTTGAGCCGGTGGTTTTCGTCCTCGAGCTCGCAGACCCTGGTCTCCCGGGCCTTCAGATCGGCTTCGAGCTTCAGCTCGCGCTCAGTCTTGGTGGCCTCTACTACCACCTTGGCCGCAGGGGGAGGGGCTGGGGGTGGGGTGGGTGACCCCTGGGGGGCTGTAGGGGGGTCTGCCGGGGGTGGGGTGGGGGGTGAGGGTGGGGTCACAGGGGGGGTCTGGGTCGTTTCTTCGCTCATAGGATGGGTCTTTGCGTTTCTGGGTCCAGTATTCCTGCCAGCGGGCCACGAGGGTCTGGGCATCCCCCTCACTCCAACGGTGGGAGGCATGGCCGGGGACAGTCGGGGGCACCCCTAATCGCTTAGCCCAGCGCTCGACGGAATCCGGACTCAGGCCCATTTGCTGGGCGAGGTCCTTCGAGCAGATGAACTTCGGGATGTCCACGTAACGGGGGACTGTCCGCAAGTCCCGGGCCAGACTTCTGCGGGGGCGTCGCAAAAGTGGGCATGTCTTGGACGCCTAGTTCTGAGCCTTTGTCCGCGGATCGGCGGACATTGTCCTCCTGGGGACGGACGTTCTTCCAGTACCAGACGTTGGCGGTCACTGCCGCCCATGCAGGAAGGCGGCAATGACGCCCGATAAACCAGCGGCTGACCGCTTGCCGGCCAACGCCAAGCGCGCGGCTCAGTTCTGCTGACCGGCCCCGCTTGTCTTGGAGGTAAGCCTTGAGCTTATCCAACCAGCGCTCGAAGGCGGCTTCGTGAGGGTTCATAGCTAGCCGGCTTCTAGTTTGTGGACATATCCCGGCGCTGGAATTCACCGCACCAGGTGCTCTCCGTGGTGACTGGAAACGGCGACCACGGCTCGTCTTTCTCGCCTGCCTCTGGGGGCGGGAAACGCCTGCAACGGCCAGTCGGGAAGGCGCCCTCGACAGCCAGCTCGGCCCAGAATCGGCAGCAACGGCAGGTATCAGGGATGGATGCGTTCACGCGCTCGGCCCTTCCAGATACTCGTTGACGACGGCAATCTTGCGCTTGAGCAGATCAACCCGCTCTCGGGCAACCGGCGTGAGCGCCAGGCGCTCGTAGTTCTTCGGGTCCGCAAGGAAATGCGTGGCATCCCGTCGCCGCTGTGCGAGCTGGCGCCGGGCCTCGTCAGTCTGAGACAGCTCTAGCTCGGTGATAGTCTTGCGCAGATACGCCAGGAACTCCTCGGCCTCCTTCTTTAAGGGAGCGTTGCCCAGGTCCAGATTCTTGTGGTTGCTCCGGATCGTCATGACCTGCCGTTCCAGAGCGGCCTTGGTTTCCTTCAACTCCCTGGGGAATTGCCGGCTCAGATTCTTGCGCCAGCCTTCCCAACTTGGCCCCTTAATAGCTCCTTTTGGCTCTTCCTGGGGGGGCGGAGTCCCTTCCCCCCTTAGGTACAGGTGTCTCTGTCTCTATCTTAGACTCTATAAAGACTGCCTGTTCTTGCGGGGGGGTAGTGACGTTTTGTGCGGGTGGCAAGTGTCCTTTTGTGCGGGTGGCACCCGCAAGTTTTGCACCGGTCTCCCGCAAGTTTTGCGGGTGGCAAGTGTCGTTTCGTGCAGGTGTCACCCGCAAGTTTTGCGGGTGAGACCCGCAAAATTTGCCCGTGGGAAGGCTATTATCAGGCACTTGCGCATATAGGGGCTTCCCATAGGCATCAAAGAGGTAGTGTCGTTTCTTGCCAACCCCCCCTGCCCTTGCGCCCTGGGGCATCACCATCTCAGGTTGACGGTAGCCGTTGCCGTACATGCCCTCACTTGGAAGCTCCGGCCCGTGGTCCCTTTGGGGCTGCAACGCCGTGATGTGAAACACGTTCATCGGTTGCATGTTTGGCCGGCCCAACTTGTTCATCCAAACGTGGCGTTGGCTGACAAGCTCTCGGCTCCATCCGTAGATGGACCGGGCACATCGGTACAGTCGCTCACGCAACTGCATGTTGGAGATAGCGACCTGGCCACGGCGCTTGAACCAACACTGCGGATCAAGCGCCAAGTCAAGCAGCAAGGTGAATAGCATACGAGCGCCGTCCGTGAGTTCCCGGTCAGTCAGCACATCCATCCGGGCGCCGAGGATTTTGGCGGTGTCCGGGTCCTGCGCTTTCTCGATGCGGAACTTCTGCTCGTGTGGTGCTTGGTTGGTCGGCGGGCGCCGGCCTTCATCGTAGTCTGTCATTTGCATACTCATTAATTGTGATGGGGTCCTTTGCGGCAGACGCAGAGCACAGCATCTACCAACTGTTGGGCTTGGAGGAATTGACCTTGCTTGCGCAGGGCCTTTGCTCTCGCCAAAATGTATTGGGGACAAAACACCTTGCACGACGGGTGCAGCGGTGGTAACTCTTGACACGCCTGAGCGCTGGCTGGCTGGATGTGAAGCATCGTTGTGGGTCCTTTCATTTGAGCCTTCCAGCGCGCTTTGCGTACGGCGCGGAAGGCGGGTTCAGTTATCTTGGTTCGCCGTTTCGAGCACGACCTGGTCGCGCAGCTCGTCACGCATCTTGATGGAGAAGTCCAACGCCTCGAAGCTGTCCATCGGGTCCAAGCAGAGCAGCTTGAGCATCGCCGGCAACAGCAGGCAGAGCGCTTCGTGCGCGTCTTTGTCACGGCACAGCCGGGCTTCGTGCTCCAGGTAGCGGATGGCTTCCTCGGCAATCATGTCTTGAGGACGGCAGCCAGCAGCGGCTGAAACTCTTTTTGCTCGGGGTCCACGAGTGCCACGGTCCACGCGGCGAAGTTCAAGGCCCCCTCCTTATTGAGCGGCGCTCCGGGACGCAGCACGGTGAACAGCAGGTCCCTCTGAGCGTCGTAATGCACCATGAACCAGTTGCCGGTGTCCGCAGGTTGCAGCTCGCCGTTCATGCTGCCTTTCTGACCGGGAGGTCCTCCAGGGGCTGCTCTGTAAAGCCCACGAGATACCAGCCGTAGCTGTGCTGGCTGAAACTAGAGTGCTCAATCCGGGTCTGCTGCCAGGCGCCATTTAGCAACACGTCTAAGCCGTCTCCGCAGTGCAGGCCGTAGTCGTGGCGCTGCCAACGGCTGTCGCGCGGGTCATACCACAGGTAGAAGATTCGCTGGTCACTCACGCTGCCCTCGCTTCCTTGCGAAACGCCGCATCCGATTCCACTTGCACGCGCACCAGGTGAGAGGCCGGGGCGACAAGGACGTTGACCTGGTCGCCGTAATTCTGCCGGACCTGCCGTAGCTCGACGGTGGCCGCGGAGCAGATCGCTCCGGCAATCCGGTACTCCTTCGCGTGGTCAGGCAGGCCCTCAACCTCAACAGTGAAGATGAACCGCTTCACGCTGCCCCCTCTTTCTGAGCCAGTAGCTCATTGAGCTTATCGCGCAATTGTTCCAAGTGGGCATCCTCGCAAAACTTGATCTTGAAGCCTGTGAGCCCGTTCAGCTCCTTCCGAAGCCGCGGGCCATTGTCATCCAACAGGAAGATTAAGCCTGTGATCTTCTTTGCCTCGGCTGTTCGGAATTCAATCGCCGCGGATGTCACGCTGCCCTCGCTTTCTGGACCTGGCGTTTGACCGCGCGGAGTTGCGTCATGGTGACTACCTTTTCGCCTAGCGCGTCTAGCACCTTATCAATGGTGTTTGGAGGGTAGTGCGATGGGTGACTTCTGATTTTGCCCACGGGGTGAATTTGGAGCCTTTTGAGGATATTCAGCAGGCCGGTTCGGGAGTATGGCCGGCGCTGTCGAACGCCTTCCAAAATCTCCCGCGTAGTGAGTGTTCTTTCTTGGAACAGATGATTGTTGTGTTTCATGACTTTCATGATGTGCCATCTGTGCCACTTGTGCCATTTTGTGTCAACACCTTTCGTGTCAATTATGGCCGATCGTGTCTATCGTGCCCGCATGGCTGCGCTCACGAAACCTTCTCAAGTGCGGATTCGCGTTACGGATGAGGACGCGGAAACACTGGACAAGCTAGCAGGCGAGGTGCTCTCAAGGGCGGACGTTGCTTCAGTCCTTCTCCATGCGGCGATAGAATCCATCAGGAAGAACAAAGGTCGAGTTGCCTTTCCGCCTGAGTTCGAGGTCCAGGTCGTGGAAGGCATCCCAGAGAAGGCGCTCCGCACGGACCGGGCACGAAGATAGATCAATTTCCCTGATAACCCGCTCCGGGCCGACTTGCAGCTATGTTTTTGTGCTTAGAAATCAGACCCCAATTTCAGCTAGGCGGGCATTGAAAACCGCAAGTTCAGCTCAGGCCCGCAGCGCGGTGCCGGCGAGCTGACCAGGTCGCGCCTGGCTGAAGCCAATGCAAGTGAAGAAAAAGCAGCCCCACTTATCAGCCAGTCCTTGTTCAAATCCTGTCGCTCCGACCACTCTTATCTGTGCCTTGACTGCGGCCCCTCCTCCAACGCGTCAGAATTGGATGGAGAACAGTTTCCAGGCGCGGGCTTTGCCGGTGCCTGGGTCTTGTAGCGTATTGTCCGCCGCTGAACCGTACTTGGCGGGCGCAAAGGGATTGAAGAGCTCAAGCAGGTTATCGGTCTTGATCACTGCCACGGCTATGCCGCTATAGGCAACATCCCGTTTCACGATTTGGTTTACGCTTACCTCGCCCGCCGAGAGAGAAATCGCCTTGCCCAGGCGAGTGGGCAGTTGCGACTCCAACGCATTGTCCGCACGTGCCGGTCCAGCGGTGGCCCCCAACACTGCTAGACCGCAGAGCAGAATAAACATTCTTTTCATACTCATACCGGTCTTTCTTCTACTACTTCAAATCTCCGGCACAAACAGCACCCTGTCAACGGTGACTGGGCCGCCATTCGACTTTAGCCTTTAGCCTTCAGCCTTTAGCCTTTAGCATTGGGTCGTGTTTCGTCCCTGCATTGACCTGCACGAGGGCAAAGTGAAGCAAATCGTCGGCGGCACGCTTGGCGGCGATCCGGGACGGTTGCAGACGAACTTTGTCTCCGATCGGCCCGCCGCCTGGTATGCCGAGCTGTACCGGCGCGACGGTCTGAAGGGCGGGCACGTCATCATGCTCGGCTCCGGGCAACGAATCCGAAGCCCGGGCGGCGCTGCAGGCTTACCCCGGCGGCCTGCAAATCGGCGGCGGGGTCAACCTCGACAACGCGCGCGGCTGGCTGGAAGCCGGCGCTTCGCACGTCATCGTCACCTCCTGGGTCTTCCGCGGCGGGCAGGTGGACTGGGAACGTCTCTCGCAGCTCGTCGCGACCATCGGCAAGCAGCGGCTGGTTCTGGACCTGAGCTGCCGCCGGCGCGGCGAGAGCTACTTCGTCGTGACCGACCGCTGGCAGAAGTTCACCGACCTGGCCATCAGCCGCGAGAGCCTGGAGAAGCTGGCTGCGTGGTGCGCGGAGTTCCTGATTCACGCCGTGGATGTCGAAGGGCAGTGCCGCGGCATTGATCAGGAGCTGGTCTCCAACCTTGGACTGTGGTCGCCGATTCCGACCACCTACGCGGGCGGCGCCAGCTCCCTCGCGGACCTGGAAACCGTCACTCGGCTCGGTCAGGGCAGGATTGATCTGACTATCGGCTCCGCCTGGACATTTTCGGCGGCAGCGGAGTGCGGTATGATGATGCCGTGGCTTTCAACCGCAGATCGCGATTAGGGCATGAATCCGCAAGCGCTGGCTCCATGAGCATTCGTTGAAGCTGCTGGCGATTCGCGACACGCCGGAGGCCATCGCCGGCGGCGTGGCCATTGGCATCTTCATCGGCTTCACTCCCCTGTTCGGCCTCAAGACGGTCCTGACCATCCTGTTCGCCTGGCTGACGCGCAGCAACATCATCGCGGCGGTGATTGCCAGCGCGGCGCACGACGTCCTCCTGCCCCTGATGCCGGTGATCTTCCGCTGGGAGTACCAGGTAGGCTACTGGCTCCTAAGCCAGCCGCATCACCTGCCGCCGTCGCTGACGAGAACGAATTGGGAAGGGCACTCCTGGCGAAGCTGGACAACCTTTTTCACGGTCGGCAAACCTTTGCTGGTCGGGTCGATTGTCTGTGCCGCGCCGTTCGCCCTCCTCTCATACGTCTTCACGCAGAGGCTGGTTGCCCGGCACCAACGCAAGAAGCACGCGCAGGCCCCGCCAGACGCCGCTGAATCCGAGCTGAGCCTGCGCAACCTGACGGCGCGCGGACATTCTTGTCCGCAGCAACGCACTAACTCTCCCGGCTCCGAAACGGCTGTGGCCACCGACCGCTCTACCTTGCTGCGGACAAGAATGTCCAGCCGTCTCGGACTGCGGCTTGCACCGCTCCTGCCCAATTCAATTGCCTCGTTCCACCCACTCCAAGCGGGAAGCGGGCGAAGGTGATCTTCTCGTACGGCGTTTGTGCTCCCGCATTCGTAAAGGCAGCCAATGGACTTGTCGGGCAGCACGGTCAGGCAGGAATAGGCGGCCGGGCCCTCGTGCAGCGTCCTGGAGACCGGCCAGGTCTTGCCGTCGTCCCGGCTGACGCGCACCGTCAGGTCTCGCCGGCGCGGGCTGGCCGGGTTGGAGAAGAGCAGGCGCCCGGGTTCCTTCCCGTCCGGCCAGTCGTAACGCAGCAGGCTCGCCTGGCAGCGAGGCTCGACCAGTTCCGGCAGAAACTCCGGGGCCGTCCAGGTCTGCCCGCCGTCGTGGCTGACGGACTGCGCGCGGCGGTTGGCTTTCGCGGTGTTCCGCATGTTGAGCAGCAAGCCGCCCTCGCCGTCGGACAGTTCGATCACCTGGCACTCGTTCATCTGCGGGCGGACCGCAGCCGCCGAGCTTCCAGGTCTGGCCGTGGTCGTCGCTGTAGATCACGTGCGAGCCGTCTTCAGTGGCTGGCCTGCCCGGGGCGCTGTCTGCGGCCTTGGAACGAATGGTCGCACGGAATCACCAGCCGGCCCCGATGCGGCCCATGCTGGATTTGTATCCCCACTCCCGGCCCCGTCGCATACCAGCCCCAGGAGGGGTCTTTGGTCGAGGCGGTGATGTCCACGGGTGGCGTCCACGTCTTGCCGTCGTCCGTGCTCCGGGAGAGCCAGACCGTGCGCGTGCCGCCGGGCTTGCCCTCCATGATCCGGGCTTCGCCGGTGTCGCCGGGATTATGGGTCAGCAGGAGCCAGATGGTGCCGGTGGTTTCATCCACCACCGGGCAGGGGTTGCCGCACGTGTTCGGGCCGTCATCCCAAACCACCTGCGGCTCGCTCCAGGTCTTGCCGCCATCGGTCGAGCGCTTGAGCAGCAGGTCAATGTCGCCCGTATCCGAGGCGCTGTTCTTTCGCCCCTCGCAAAAGGCCAGCAGCGTCTGGTTGCTGGTGACGATCAACGCCGGGAAAAAAACCACAACCACACAACGTAATTTTGTAAAAATAAGACAAAAATCTTTTTGAGATACTACAGCAAGCAGACAACTCATGTATTTATTGACTTGTGGCGAACATAATTGAAATTTGACTATACGACGCGTCGTATAGTCAAATTTCGATATGTTCGCCACAAGTGATAATGATAGTGATAGTGATAGTGTGGGTTTAATGTCCATGGAAAGGTTCCCAATTTAGACGCGAGTCAATAACAAACAATACCGGTAAGTTAACAATTGTCAGCGGCTGTTTCCCGCATACGAAATATAGCAGTTACAAGTATTAGTTAGCGAATTAAGAAGAATAACTCAAAATCATAAACTTAGTTATCTTCATATTAGTTAATGCGTTTCAATCCACAAAATTAAGAAACAATTAATAAAAACATAAAACAATATCCTGAAAAGAAACAAGATCTATTTTTATAAAATTATATACCAGTAATACACATATTTCTGAACATTAGAGTTGGACCGACTTGTCCAGCCTCTAACACACCCCTGAGTTCATGCAGTGCACAGCTAATGAACTCTCTACTTAGCTACACTAACTCACATATTAACCTAGCATTTCATCCTTTAACTTAAAGTCATTGGAGAAACATATAATTAGTAATATAACTGTAGTGTTAGGTAATTCAATTCATGAAGATACAAGAAATTATTATCAAGATATCACTGACTATCAACTGATGAACTACAATCAATATAATAATTCAATAGGATAATATAGTTGACACGAGACATTCACATGATTAAGACATGACAAACTACCGACTAGCAATTACTAAACAATGCCTATATTTTATAAACCTATAATATTTTTCCAGACCAAATCAGAAAAACGTTAAACAATCAGGAAAGGAGCATAATAAACTAAAATATCTCGATCATCCGCAGAAGAAAGAGCACAGCAAACCCTAATGTCTCGAACATCCGCAGAAAGTAAGAGCACCTAAAATATCTCGATCATCCGTAGAAGATGGAGCACAATCAATATCTTCAACAACCGCAGTTGCTAAAGCACTAGCATTGATAACATCTCTCACGTCCGCAGAGGTAAGAGCACAACTAACTAAAACATCTCCAACGACCGCAGTAGTTGGAGCACAAACGATATCTTCAGCAACCGCAGTAGCTGAAGCATTAACATTGATAACATCTCTCACGTCCGTAGAGGTAAGAGCACACATAACTAAAACATCTCCAACGACCGCAGTAGATGGAGCACAAACGATATCATCAGCGACCGTAGAAAACTGAAGCACCTATAATGTCTTCAGCATCCGTAGAAACCTGAAGCACCGATAATTACATCTCTCCTATACTATGGATAAAAGAGCACATAGCTACTAATACCATCATTGTAACTGTTGCATATTCTCTTTACTTGGTAAATAAAAAGAGTTTAACTAATATGAATGTCAGCGGCTGTTTCCCGCATACGAAATATAGCAGTTACAAGTATTAGTTAGCGAATTAAGAAGAATAACTCAAAATCATAAACTTAGTTATCTTCATATTAGTTAATGCGTTTCAATCCACAAAATTAAGAAGCAATTAATAAAAACATAAAACAATATCCTGAAAAGAAACAAGATCTATTTTTATAGTGATAGTGATAGTGATAGTGTGAGTTTAATGTCCATGGGAGGGTACCCAATTTAGACGCGGTCGAGGGATCCTAACTCTTACTACCCCGAGCTCCATGTCTACGCGTACAGTGGTCCTACACACCAGTGTTCAGCATGGAGAGTTTATGAATAGATGGCATGAACATTTTAGAAACTTATTGAATCAGGAGGCGACTGCTAAAGGGTGTATAATGGATTATTTGCCGGAGAAGGCTCAGGTGATTGATCAGTTAGATAATTTGTTTACTGAAGAAGAAGTGTGTATTGCATTTGATATGATGAAATATGAAAAGGCTGCAGGTGTGGATGGTAGACAAATTGAGGTGGAAAATTTTGTTGAGTCAGAGTTGTTGGTAAAAAATATTTTGAGTTATTATAATAAGGCATTAAATGAAGGTATTATTCCAAGTGAATGGAAAGATGTTATAATTGCTACATTATTTAAAAAGGGAGTTACTGAATCGTGTGATAATTATAGAGGTTTAAGTTTAATTACTCATGTGGGTAAGGCACTTGAAAGAGTTATTCGAAATAGATTGGTTAAGTATGCGTATTGCTAAATTGGATTCCTGAGTCACAATGTGGTTTTAGAAGTGAAAGGGGTACAGTTGATGTAATTTTTGTATCGAGATATTTATCAAGTTTGGTAGTAGAGAAGAATATGAGGTTATATAAATGTTTTGTGGATTTAACGAAAGCATATGACAAGGTGGATAGGAATATTTTATGGATGGTCTTAGAAAGAAGAGGTGTTCCTATAAAGTTGTTGAGTTTATTAAAAGGTTTATTAGTTGGTGCTGTAGCGAGGGTGAGAGTTAATGGGAAATATTCTGAACAATTTATATTAGAGATGAGTTTAAAGCAAGGAAGTGTAATATCTCCTTTATTGTTTAATATTTTTTTCGGGGCAATTATGCAAAAGGTGGTGCGTAGGTTAAAATTAAAGGGTGTTGGAGGAATAACTTTAAAATTTAAAATAGGTGGAAATATTTTTGATTTAAATGAGTTAAAGAGAAAAGCTGATATACAAAATATCAGAATTACAGATTTATTGTTTGCTGATGATGCAGGGTTTTTAGCTAATTCGGAAGAAGAGTTGCAATGTATGGTTGATGTTTTTGTGGAGGTAAGTGAGGTATTCGGACAAGAATTAGCAATTAAAAAGACTGAGGTGATGATTGTTGGTCGCAAGGATGTAGTAAATCAGGATGTGAATATATTGGTAAGAGGTATTCCTTTGAAAGTAGTTAAGTCGTTTAAATATTTAGGTAGCACAGAAAATAATGTAGCTAATATGTCAGATGAAGTAGATATTCGGGTTCAAAAGATGGGATCGTCATATGCAATATTATCACGTAGGCTTTTTGAGAATAAGTATGTTAAGGCAAAAACTAAATTTAGAGCATTTGAGGCTATAGTGTTAAGTAATGCTTTGTATGGTAGTGCAACATAAAAATATTAGTGTTAGGCAGATAGGAAGATTAGAATCAAAACAGTTTCAGTTATTAAGAAGAATGTTAGGGTTTTCTTGGAAAGATTTTGTTTCCTATGAAAAGTTGATAGAGTTAGCTAAAGGTGTTGGTGAGAAAATTGTTCCTATTGAAGGGAGAATAAGTTTAATAGATTGAAATATTTAGGACATGTTGAGAGAATGGATGATAGTAGGTTGCCAAAAATAGTAGTGCATGGAGATTTGCACAGATATCTTTCGCCGTGCCTACTGACCGCATCACACCCTACCCAACTGGGACACGGTGGTCCTCTAAAATATAGCTTGATTCTAGCATTAATCAAGTGTTGCTCAGGTTGGTGATCGAACCCAAGACGTGGTATTCAACACAGATATCTTTCGCCGTGCCTACTGACCGCATCACACCCTACCCAACTGGGACACGGTGGTCCTCAAAAATATAGCTTGATTCTAGCATTAATCAAGTGTTGCTCAGGTTGGTGATCGAACCCAAGACGTGGTATTCAACACAGATATCTTTCGCCGTGCCTACTGACCGCATCACACCCTACCCAACTGGGACACGGTGGTCCTCTAAAATATAGCTTGATTCTAGCATTAATCAAGTGTTGCTCAGGTTGGTGATCGAACCCAAGACGTGGTATTCAACACAGATATCTTTCGCTGTGCCTACTGACCGCATCACACCCTACCCAACTGGGACACGGTGGTCCTCTAAAAATATAGCTTGATTCTAGCATTAATCAAGTGTTGCTCAGGTTGGTGATCGAACCCAAGACGTGGTATTCAACACAGATATCTTTCGCTGTGCCTACTGACCGCATCACACCCTACCCAACTGGGACACGGTGGTCCTCTAAAATATAGCTTGATTCTAGCATTAATCAAGTGTTGCTCAGGTTGGTGATCGAACCCAAGACGTGGTATTCAACACAGATATCTTTCGCCGTGCCTACTGACCGCATCACACCCTACCCAACTGGGACACGGTGGTCCTCAAAAATATAGCTTGATTCTAGCATTAATCAAGTGTTGCTCAGGTTGGTGATCGAACCCAAGACGTGGTATTCAACACAGATATCTTTCGCCGTGCCTACTGACCGCATCACACCCACCCAACTGGGACACGGTGGTCCTCAAAAATATAGCTTGATTCTAGCATTAATCAAGTGTTGCTCAGGTTGGTGATCGAACCCAAGACGTGGTATTCAACACAGATATCTTTCGCCGTGCCTACTGACCGCATCACACCCTACCCAACTGGGACACGGTGGTCCTCACTTGTCTGGATATCCAAAGGTCAGCATAAGTAGAAGTGAGTATTCGGCCCAGCTCAAGGAAAAGTTTTTTTTCTTGAGTTTTTTTCGGGGCGCAAATTTTCTCCTCTACACATTTTCAAATAAGCCATCTCAATGAACTGACCATATAATTATCTGTAAATTTGCCTACGGTTGTTATCAAATCTAAATCTGCTTCTATCGAAGTTTCAGATAAATTGGTCATTAAATAATTGATATCTAAAAAAGAAATTTTCATTTATCAATTTCGGCCAGTTGACTTATTGATTCAAGATTCTATATAACTACCATCTGCAATTCCTCACGGATAAAAAACTCATCCAATCTTTCTTCACCCAAATTAAAATGAGAACTTCACCTAAAAATTATGCAAGTACACGGCTCATCTCCCCATTATTCCTCCATCGGATCAAGATAAGCTGGAAAATTCCATTGCTGTCTACCAAAACTTGAATCTTTTTATCAAACGTGGCGATAACAAGTCATTCTGTTAGTGGATCGCATCTCAAATCTGCCAAAAGACCCGCTTCTTGTCGGCTTTGGCATGATTGCAACGATTTAACAGAGAAGAATTCATCCTGAACCAGACAAGATTACCTTCCAGCTACACTATATCTGCTCCAGTATGCTATCACATCCTTCTAACACTCCTTCCCCAGTTATGGCCACATCAACTCCATCTGGCCTTCCATGCGCGCTCCTGCCTAGAACCCTTTTGCACATGCACTACCATCGACATCACATTGACCTGAATCTCAGGCAGGTCAAATAGTCGAACCCTACCACCATCAACCATACACAAATTCATCCCTTCCCTCAACCATGCCGAGCTTGATTATTCGCTCCAACATTCACCACCTTCACTCTGGCGCCAAGACGACGAAGAAGAAGAAGCTCTCCATTAGCCAGGAGGAGCGATGGGCATTAGCCATCACTTAGCTAGTTTATTGTTGTTGTTCTTGTTTTTTTGTAGATTGGATTTCCAGTAGTTTTTAGCATTTCTCCTTCTCACTATTGCTTTCTACTAGAAAAATTCTTTTTTTTTGAATTTGTTTGTATATGTTACTGCGACTTTCACGTTGAGTTTCATATCCTCATTCACCTTCCACGCCCGCACTGTCTTGAAATTTAGAATTGGCTAGGCTCGCTTGCCCAGTGTGTTTGCTAACCGCACAGTGCCTGTTCTAGCGTAGGCTAGTCAGGACATCACTTCTCAGATATTGGTGTTACCTTAGATTATTTTTTTTAGAAGAGTAGATACATTTCATTTC
>CAVYLT010000046.1:0-17208 GCA_963769335.1 Nitrospirota bacterium
GTTGTTTATTCAACGTGCATTTACTCTTGCTGCTCGTGACGACGCTCTGTGCCGTCTTGATGGTAGTGATTGTCCAGGCGGCAGTAAGCGTGACAGAGCCAGTGATAGCGTTTGTTGACGAAGGCAAGGATGCGGAGTTAAGGCGGCTCCGAAAGCGTCCGCCTTAAACGAATTGTTATGTGCCCGGCGCATGTTATCCGCGGCGTACGGCCAAAAACACGCCGACCGACATCAGAATGAGACCGATGGACCTCTGAAAAGTGATGGCATGCGTTGGAGCACCCAACAGCCCGAATTGATCTATGGCCGCCATGGATATGAGCTGGCCTAGAAGTACAAAAGCCACAGCATTTCCGACACCGAATTGCGGGGCTACCCAGGTGACGCTGAGGACGTAAAAGGCTACGAACACACCGCCTAAGTAGAAATAGAACGGCAGCGATGTTTTCGGGAGTGGCCTCAGGCCACCCTCTACAGCGAAAAGGAAAGCAAGCGAAATAGACAGCGCGACCAGAAACAAGACAGAGGCGGCGAACGCTGGGCTTCCGTACTTGGTGCCCAACGTTGCGCTGAGCGCCGCCATAACAGGGATACCAATGCCTGTAGCAAGCATGAGACATGCGAAGAAAAGTTGGTTTGCCATTAGCTAGGGCCTCTCGGGTTAGAAGGGTGCATACCAGTGGATATCTAGCCGCATCCGGTCAGGAAAGAACGATTTTTCGGCATTTACCAGTTCAGCAAGAAGAATGCCTAACATCCTGCGCTGTCGGCCCCCGGATCAGTAACACGGGGGCTGAAAATACAAATACGTGGAGAACTCAGACAATTTTATGCCCGATCGTTTGACGTGTCAAATGATATCTGCTCAGAAAAGTGCTGTGGAAGCGAGGGCCAGTGATCGTTCGGCGTATTTAGCAGACAGAGCCAAGCGTTAAAACGATTGCGGTCCGATTTGATCTACGGGAGGGCGCCATGTGTCGTAGTCTTTGGCTCCCCAAGCTGGACTCGAACGAATAGGACTTTCGTGATTAATTCTGAATGAAATATTGATAGTTGCTGAAAACGCGAACTTCAACAGTTCAGGAAGGCTTGCAGCATTGCGGCAAGTAGGGAGGTTTTTTCAGGTTTATCTGATGTATTTCAAGCAGACATCGTATCAAGAATTCTTTCGTTCGGAGCAACCGCTACCGCTTGCCTGATTAAGGAAAGCAGTTTTTGGTAGTCAACCGGCTTTTCCAGGAATGCGTCAGCTCCGGCTGCGAGAAATGCGGCTTCCATCGACAGGCAGCTTAAACCAATAATGTAGGAATCGGTAAAGCGGCAGCGCATCGATCTTGCCAATTCAGCCCCGTTCATTTCCGGCATGTCATAATCGGTCAGAATTACATCAAAATTTATTTCTTGAGCGAGCGTGATTGCATCCGACGGCTTGTTGCAGCAGGAAACTGTATAACCTTCCTGTTCCAAAAGGCGCCTGAGGATGGCGCCGAATAGATCTTCGTCGTCGGCAATGAGAATTGATTTCCTGGTTTTCATTTTTTCATTCCTCAGCATACATTCTACGATGCGGGTACTGTCTGAAGTGAATGTAAAGCAATTCGGATGCCATGGCTGATACAACAACGTCATCGCCTTGATTTCCAGGAAGAATTTATGCAACCGGGCCGTCCTCTTTTTCACAGTGATTGATCACGTTGTATGAATTTTCCGACAGAGTGTTGTGCTTTCAACAGGTGAAAAAAATATTTATGGCGAGAAATCAGCTGATTGCGACTCTGTATGATATTGCAGACAGGCAGGCGGCGAAATGAGTCTTTTTGGACATTATTTACCTCGAATACTTTTCCCCGACACCTCTTTACCCACTTCCTTGACACGCCTTTCTTATCGCGCTAAAAATTTAAAAAGGGTTTTCGACACGGTATCAAGTCGCAGATAGATCGTAAGTATGATAATCGGCCAAAAGCAATTTCTCGACTGATCATCGTAAAGAGGGTGGCAAGACAGTGTTCAGGATGGCAGGGGAATGGTATGAAGGAAAACGCTCAAAGAAGGAGGATGGGAACATGAAAGTGGGCATTATTGGTTCAGGAAACATGGGTTCAGGGCTTGCGCGGCGAATTGCCGCTGTTGGCCATGATGTCGTTATTGCGGGCAGGGACCTCGCAAAAGCTGAGAAGGTAGCAAAGGAAATCGGACCGAAGGTGAGAGTCGTGCCGTTGGCCGACATCGGGAAGGGAGTGGATTTAATAATTGCCGCCACGCCGGCAGGATCGCAAGTTGAGGCGCTCCGCAGCGCCGGAGACCTCGAGGGCAAGATCGTCATCGACATCGCCAACCCGCTCAAGCCCGACATGTCGGGGCTGAGCGTGGGGTGGACGACTTCTTTTGCAGAGGAACTCGCAAAGGCGGTCCCGGGTGCAAAGATCGTGAAGGCGTTCAACACCGTCTTTGCCCAGGTGCTCAGTGAAGGCCCGGACTTCGGAGGAGGACTCCGCGCGGCGGCATATTACTGTGGAGACGACGACGGGGCAAAGAAGACCGTGCACAGGCTGATCGAGAGCATGGGGTTCGATGCCATAGACGCAGGACCGCTTCCGAACGCCCGCTATCTCGAGCCGATGGGATTCCTGAACATCTGGTTCGGGTACATGGCGAAGCGCGGCACGGGCATCGCGTTGAACCTGATCAAGCGCGGTGCAGCGACGGCGAAAAAGAGCAAAGCAGCGTAAAAAAAGCCGCACGCTTGGACCTGACGAAGGGGAGTGAAATCACCGGATCCGATATTGATCTATGACCTCTTCGCCTGCCGGTCTGGTCCGGACCTGGGAGGCAGCCGTGCTGCCCAGGACGGTGACCGCAACCTCCGGTTCATGTTTCTTGTCGGAATACCGCGCGCAGAGCATTGCGCCGAGATCGAGGTGTTTTCCCGCGTCAGGACCGGTCAGGAGCACGAAGGGGCTTCCCACGCCGTCGACGTACAGGAGAACGTCTCCGGGCCGCTGCAATTTCTCGATCGCGCTGTTCTCCGACTCGTTTCTTCCGACGATGATCTTGCATTCCCCGGACGGCCTGAAGTGGCGGCCGACCCGCAGGAGCGCCAGGTCCCTGTCGTCGGGATCGGGCGTGGAGCCGAGCAGGTCCTGCAAACGGCGGGAGTAGATAGGATCGGTCAGGAGGCATCCTCCGGCAGGCGACGGATAGTCCGTCAAACCCAGTTCGCGGGCCAGGGCCATCTGGGGCTTGCGCGTCCTTCCGTTCATGGCAAGGAGTCGGTCCCGGTCGATTATCCCTTGGGTCTCGGGCAGGGTTGCCGGCAGGAGCCGCGCGGACAAGGGGCGCACAACGCGGCCGGCGAGGCCGCTTTCTTTTTCAATGAGATTCAGCGTGTGCCGCTGCTGCGACATGGGCCGCTGTCCCAGCACTTCTCCGGTGATGACGAAGTCCGCGCCGATCATCTCCATCAACGCGCCGGCCTCTTTGAGCATCAGGATGCGGCAGTCGATGCAGGGGTTCATGTTCCTGCCGTGACCGTGGCGCGGCTGCTTCACGATCTGGACGAACTTCGGTCCCAGGTGGCAGAGCTTGAGGGCGAACCCGAACTTGGCTGCTGCGGGGCCGGGGTTCTTGGAGCACGACGATGAATCGCCGCCATCGCACCCGAAGTCGGTCAGAAAAGTGATCGCCAGGACGTCGATGTTCTGCTGCTGCATCACGAGAATGGCCAGAGTACTGTCGAGCCCGCCTGAATAGAGTGCAATCGCTTTCCGCTTCATGTTCTCTCCACGGATTTATCCACCGCCCCGGAATAGACAAGGGTCAACGCATCGATCGGGAATGCCAATATACACCCTGGATGCCGGCAGGACAAGTGATCTCTTGCCAAGGAAATGTCGGAGAAATAACGCCCGCTGCCCGATTTGTACCCTGGTAAATAATTTGTAATCTAATGGTATTAAGATTCAGTTATGCCGCCGGCTATGCACCGAGGCAGGTGATATAATTTTTATGGATCTATTATTCTAAAAACGGCAGTTGGAACCACGGATGAACACGGTTAAAACTAAAAGAACTTATAGAGAAGTAAGACCCCATCCGGGGGGTGATATCTGTTTTCTCCTGAAGATTTTGAAATATCCGTGTTCATCCGTGGTTAAATGCTCTTTTTAGGATTATTCAGGGACATGAGGCGCGTCGGACAGGAGGAGGGAAGGGACGTTCCTCCCGGCAGGCGGCGGCACTCCGGTCCGCATTAAAATGAAGGAGAATGCAATGATAACGAAAGCAATCAAGCAGCTCATCGCAGTTGGCGTGGCGGTCACGTTCGCTTCCTGTGCGTCGAGTTACGTGGCAAAGCCGTTGCCGTTCAAAATGCCGAGTGCATACCCGAACGCCCAGGAGGCCGGCGGCGCCGTGATCGGCGCACGGGCGTATACCGACGCGAAGGAGGCAAAGGATAACTTCGGCTTCGACATCATCAGCGCCGGCATGCTGCCGGTTGAGATCGTGATCGACAACAAAGGGCCCCATCCGCTCGAGATCAACGGGGCGCAGACGTTCCTCGAAGACAAGCAGAGCAACCTCTGGCCTGTGCTGAACCGGGACCTGGCCTATGATCGGGCAACGAAGTACGCGCAGACGAATGAGGCCTTCACCGAAGGGGCGCATACGGGCTTCCTCGGCGCGGCCGCGGGCGCGGTCATCGGGGCCGCGATCGGCATCCTTTCCGGCCAGAACGTTGCGGAAACAGCAGGCAAGGGAGCGGCCGTGGGCGGCGCGGGCGGTGCGGTGATGGGAGGGGCGAACGCATATAATGCCGACGATGCGCGCCACGCCGTCGTCGACGATCTCCAGTCGAAATCGCTCCAGAGTAAGTCCATAACTCCGAATGCCCTTGCCTACGGGTTCATTTTTTTCCCGGCTGAAGCGAAAACGGCAAAAATGCTGAGGCTGCAAGTCGTCGAAAAAGACACGGGCAAGTCTTTTGTCCTGACGTTCAACCTGTGACCGCGGTTTAAGGACGCACGGCTGAGACGGCGGCGAGGTCCTTGAAAGTCATAGATGCTTTGGATCGGGTTTTCTGAGAAAGGCGGTAAGGAAAGACGGGAAATTCTCCGTTCAGCCATGGACGGAACTAATAGCCTTTCTTCAGCGCAGGGAAAAGAGAAAAGAAAGGCGCAGGTTCGAAGCCTGCGCCCTTTGCACGATTTTGTTTTCAGGCGGCCTTTTTCTCTTTCGTGTACTTTGCTTCAGGAAGCTTGACCGCAAGAACGTCTACCGATTCAATGACCGGCGCTTTTGCGAGGAGTTCGGGGGCCTTTGCCATCAAAGCGGCCGCCACCTTGCCCGATAAATGCGCCTGCCGTCCTTTCTCGTCCGGAAAAGCATCGAAGATGCCGAACATTGACGGCCCCAGACGGATCCCGAACCAGGCGGTTGTAGCCGGCTCCTCCTGGACGAGGGGAAGACTGTTCCTCAGGAAGCTTTCTACTTCCAGTTCCTTGCCCGGTTTGGCTTCCAAACGTACGAACAACGCTGCTTTCACCATGGATCTACCTCCTTTACCTCTCGAGACCACTTCTATTGTTATTATACCGCCGTCATGAGAAACGTCCGGGGGCCGGTGTGAGAGTCGGAACGTTGGTATTCGACCTTGTTGCCTGGAGAGCAAGAACCTGATACTTTGTCCTCCATGGCGGCGTAATACTTTCTGCGAATTGACTTCAGCTTCTGTACTGCTATGCTCGATTATATATTCATTTCCATGCATCCCATAACTGTCCGGGTAAGGCGGCAAAGCCCGGATTGCTCATACACGTTCAAACAATCAAAGGAGGGAACAGCCATGCAGTACGCAGCGCAGGATTATTCAAAGCTCATCGGGATGCAGGGATTCAGCGAGACGTTGCTGAAAAATCACTTCACACTTTACCAGGGGTACGTAGCGAACACGAACAAGGTCCTGGACAGCCTTCAGCAGATGCTCAAGGACAACAAGACCGCCACCCCGGAATATGCGGAACTGAAGCGAAGGCTCGGATGGGAGTTCAACGGAATGAGGCTGCACGAGCTCTATTTCGAGAACCTCGGTACGAAGTCGCAGCCAATCAACAAGAACAACAGACTCGCCCTTAAAATGATCGAGGAGTTCGGGAGCTATGAAAACTGGGAAAAGGACTTCAAGGCCACGGGCAGCATGCGCGGCATCGGCTGGTGCGTGCTCTACCAGGACACCGTTGACGGCAGGCTCGTCAACTGCTGGATCAACGAACACGATGTTTCGCACCTCGCGGGCTGCAACCCCATCCTGATCATGGACTGTTTCGAGCACGCCTACCTGACGGACTACCAGCTCAAGCGCGCGGATTATATCGAGGCCTTCATGAGGAACCTCAACTGGTCCGTGGTGGAGAGCAGATACGAGCGCTCTCTTCAGGTGAGCAGGAAGGCGGCATGATCCTGTTGCAGCGTCGGCGTGCATAAGAATCGGTGAGCATAAGAAAATGAACAGGGCCTGTTTGCAACGGTGAGGTTCGTCCGGTCATCCGGCGTGCATCACCATGCGCCGGGCCTTAATTTTTTCACTCTGCATTTGCGGGGCATTTTGCCTGTGCTTTCCGGACCGACTACTCCAGGGTTGCTGAATAATGATAGGTGAGCGCCCCGGTAATTTCCCGGGCTTCATAGGTGGCGAAGGTGATCTTGTTGACGATCGACCTGACAGGCCTGCTTTGAAAGGCCGCGATCTTTTTCAGAACTGCATTGCCCGAAAACGCGGCCGAGTAGAGCCCGATTGTAACATGGGGAGTATGCGTGTTTCTCCCGATTTCCCTCGCAGTCGTCGAGAGGACCGACCGCACGCGGTCAAGCCCGCCAAGCGGGTCCCGAACCTCCAGATAGGGCGCGGAAGCAAAACTGTTGAGCCCCCCGACTTCAACAAAGAACGGTTCGATAGCCGCGCTGCACAGCAGTTCCTTCTGAGCGCGAAACTGTTCCGTACTGTAATCATCGTCAAATCGCGGAGCATCAGCCGGAAAGCCGCAGATGAAGAGGGAGATGTGGGGTTGCCGAAGATAGGGCGCGAGCAGGAAGCCGGAAAGATGTTCTCTTGCCTTTGAAATCTTTTCAACAATTTCGTCTGATGCGAGCTCCACAAGCCATGAGCCGTATGTCGGGCGGCCGCGATGCCATTCGGAATAATCCCGAATGACCGAGGGAACTGTTTTCCCTGTCTGATGAAGCATTCCTGCCTTAGGTTCCCATATCGTTCTGCTATTTGATGATGTCCTCGATGCTGTCCTTCTTCCGGTACACCGTGCCCTGGAACAATGCAATTGCATTTCCCGCTTCATCCTTCACGTCGATGAGATAAGTTGCGAGCTTGGGGTTGAGCGAAACCTCGCGGCCTTCCGCAAGGAGCGTGCCGCTCTTCGCCGCCTTGAAGAAGGAGATGCTCACATTGATTGCCATGGCGAGGGTGCCGTGGGAGTTGGAGGCCACGGAAAAGACTGCATCGGCGAGCGAGAAGACGGCGCCGCCATGCACGGTCCCGGCGCTGTTCAAATGATGGCTTTTGAGCTCCATCCTGGCCTTTGCTTTCCCGGGCGAGTATTCGAGCATCTCGACACCGAGATGCCGTGCGAAGCTGTCCTTTTCCACGAACTTCTTGAGAATATCCATGACAATCCTTTCCGAAGCATATGACCGGTGATAAAAGGGAGAGGGCCGGCTTCGCGGTCTGCCCCTGCTCCAAATGCGCTGCCATTATAGCAAAATCACTCGTCCCCTCCAACAGGAATATGATTTTATATTTACAAAACCGCGCATACCGGTTTATAATGGCGACGTTTCAGTTCCCGCAGCCGGTCCGCCGCCTGCAATCATATTGCCGAGGAGCCGCGTATGCCCTGGAATTCCGAGGAAACCCTGTCCCGACTGAAACTGACCAAACTGCAGAGCGAACGCCTGCAGAAAGCCTGCGAGCGGGTTTACAGCCGCGTTCCTTTCTATAAAAAGAAGTTCGACGAGAAAGGCGTCAAGCCGGCCGACGTCAGGGACGTCCGGGACATCACGAAGCTCCCCTTCACCAAAAAATCCGACCTACGCGACAACTACCCCTACGGGCTCTTTGCCGAGCCGCTCGAAAACATCGTCCGCATCCACGCTTCGTCGGGCACCACGGGCAAGCCCACGGTCGTCGCCTATAACCGGAACGACATCAACCTCTGGGCCGAGGTCATGGCCCGGACCTTCACCTGCGCAGGCGTCACGAACAAGGACGTGGTCCAGAACGCCTACGGCTACGGTCTGTTCACCGGCGGGCTCGGAGCGCACTACGGGGCCGAGCGCGTGGGCGCCGCGGTCATCCCGATCTCCGGCGGCAACACGCAGAAGCAGATCATGCTGCTGCAGGACTTCGGCAGCACCGTGCTCACCTCCACGCCGTCCTTTGCGCTTTACATCTACGACGTCGCCTGCGAGATGAAGATAAATTTCGACACGATCAAGCTGCGCGTGGGGCTCTTCGGCGCCGAGCCCTGGACCGACGAAATGCGGCGCGAGGTCGAGGAGCGGCTCCGGATCAAGGCCATCGACATCTACGGCCTGTCCGAGATCATCGGCCCCGGCGTTTCTTCGGAGTGCATCGAGGCGCAGGACGGCCTTCATCTGAACGAGGACCACTTCTATCCCGAGATCATCAACCCGGCAACGGGCGAGCAGCTGCCCTACGGCCAGGAAGGCGAGCTCGTGGTCACGAGCATGTCGCGCGAGGCCATGCCGCTCATCCGCTACCGCACCGGCGACATCACGAGTCTGAACCCCGAGAAGTGCGCCTGCGGCAGGACGCTCGTCCGCATGAGGCGCGTGCGTGGCCGCGCCGACGACATGCTCATCATCCGCGGCGTGAACGTGTTCCCGTCGCAGGTCGAGTCGGTCCTGCTCCGCTCGGGAGAGGTCGCGCCCCATTACGTCATCGAGGTGAACCGCCGGGGAAGGATGGACGAAATCAACATCCACGTGGAAGTCACGCCGAAGTTCATGGAGGAAATGGCGTCGAAGGTGCTGTCCACGGACCTCAAGGCCTTTGTCCAGGAAGAAGAAGAGCTCATCCACCTGAAGCGGGAGATCCAGAAAAACGTCAAGGACATCATCGGCGTCAACACCGAAGTCACCCTCCGGCCGCCCAACACCATCCAGCGCAGCGAAGGCAAGGCCAAGCGCGTGATCGATAATAGACCCAAGTAACAACGAAAAATCATTTTCGCGCAAAGACGCAAAGTACGCCAAGAAAAGCAAGGCGAGTCTTCCGTTTTTAAACCACTATTTTAGATGTGGGTTTCCTTTGCGACCTTTGCGTCTTTGCGCGAGACACTCTTTTGAGGTGTTGTATTGAAAAAAGCGATCCTTTCCGGCAACGAAGCCATCGCCCGGGGTTTCATCGAGGCGGGCGGCAAGCTTGCCGCGGCCTATCCCGGCACGCCGAGCACCGAAGTGCTCGAGACGCTCTCCTGCGAAGAGGGCATTCACGCCGAATGGTCGGTGAATGAAAAAGTGGCGCTCGAAGTGGCCATCGGCGGCGCGCTTTCCGGCGTACGCGCTCTGGCCTGCATGAAACATGTGGGGGTGAACGTGGCTGCCGACCCGCTCATGACCGTTTCCTACACCGGCGTGAACGCCGGCCTCGTGCTCATGGCCGCGGACGATCCCGGCATGTTTTCCTCCCAGAATGAGCAGGACACACGCCACTTTGCGCGGCTGGGAAAGATCCCCTGCATCGAGCCGACCGATTCGGCCGAGGCCAAACAGTTCGTCAAGGCCGCCTTCGAGCTCTCCGAGTCGTTCGACACACCGGTCATCCTCAGGACGACCACGCGCATCTCGCACTGCAAAAGCGTGGTGGAAGTGGAAGCAGCAGAATCGCCTGCCAATCGCGGACTGGTTCGCGATTTGGGAAAATACGTGATGCTTCCGAGCAATGCAAAGAAGCGGCATGTGTTCGTCGAGGACCGGCTCGTGCGGCTCAGGGAGTGGGCCGAAACCTCTGCGCTGAACCAGATCGTCGAAGGAGATAACTCACTCGGTTTCATCACCTCGGGTATTTCCTTTCAATATGTTCGGGAGGCATTTCCGAAGGCCGCCGTGCTGAAGCTCGGCATGACTTTTCCGCTCCCGGAAAAACTCATCAAAAAATTCGCGTCATCAGTAACGAAACTCGCGGTCGTGGAGGAGCTCGATCCTTTCCTCGAGGAACAGATCAAGGCCATGGGAATCACGGTCCATCTGGGTAAGAATGTTCTGCCGCTCACGGGGGAGTTCAGCCAGCGCATGGTGCGGGAAAAGATCTCGGGCAGCGTTCTCCCGATGCAATCGCCGGTTGCCGGCCTTCTCATGCGGCCGCCCACGTTCTGCCCCGGCTGCTCCCACCGCGGCCTCTACACCGTGCTTTCGAAGCTCAAGCTCTACGTGTCCGGCGACATCGGTTGCTATAGCCTCGGCGCGCTGCCGCCTTTTTCTTCCATGCACACCTGCATCTGCATGGGCGCGAGCATTTCGGCGGCCCACGGCATGGCAAAGGGCCTGGCGCTCCAGAGCGGGCAGCAGCAGAAGCCCATTGCCGTGATCGGCGACTCCACGTTCCTGCATTCCGGCATTACCGGGCTCATCAATATGATTTATAACAACGGCGACGCCATCGTGATCATCATGAACAACGACACCACGGGCATGACCGGCGGCCAGGAGCATGCAGGGACAGGACGCTCTGCAAAAGGAATCGAAGCGCCTCGCCTCGATATCGCGAAGCTCTGCCAGTCCATCGGCGCAAAGCGCGTGCGGGAGATCGACGCGTATAAGATCAAAGAGCTTGAGAAGATCATGAAAGAGGAGCTCGCGGCACCGGGTCCGTCGGTCTTGATCGCGAACCAGCCCTGCGTGCTGCGCTACCGTGTCTCGAAGAAGTCCTACGTTGTCGAGAAGGAGACCTGCAAGGGGTGCAAGCTCTGCCTCAAGGCGGGGTGCATTGCACTGTCCTTTACCCCTGAGGGCAAGACGGGCTATGTGGAGATCGATCCGCTCTTGTGCAACGGCTGCGGAGTCTGCAGCCAGCTGTGCACCTCGGGGTCGATGAAGCAGTAGGAACCACAGGTCACGACTTCGTCGTGACACACAGATAAACGCGGTGAAGGCGAATTTAAAAGATCAAGCTTGTTTATCCGTGTCAATCCGTGTTCATCTGTGGTTAATGAATTGTATAGAGGTTAATCGTGAACGTTTTTAATATTCTCATCAGCGGCGTGGGCGGGCAGGGCGTGCTGCTGACAAGCAAGATCATCGCCGAAGCGGCGCTTCTCTCCGGCCTCGATGTCAAGCAGAGCGAAGTCCACGGCATGGCGCAGCGCGGCGGCAGCGTGCTGTCGCAGGTGCGCTTTGGAGAAAAAGTCTTCTCGCCCATCGTGAGCGAGGGTGAGGCAGACCTTTTGATCGGGTTCGAACCCCTTGAGACCGCGCGCTACCTCCACTTCCTCAAGGATGATGGAGCCGTCATCTACAACACCCGGCCCATCGGCACGATCGGCGTGTCCACGGCAGCGGAAAAATATCCCGCTGACATAAACGAAACCATTAAAAGCCGGGCAACAACCGTCATGCCCTTCGACGGCACCGGACTCGCCGTCAAAGCCGGCGACAAGCGCACGCTCAACCTCGTGCTCCTGGGCGCCGCGCTCAAATTCCTCCCGCTCAAAGAAACAATCGTCCTTGACGCAATCAAGAATACTGTTCCGAAGAAAGTCCTCGAAATGAACGAGAAGGCTTTTCTGGCTGGCAGGGCGCAGGGGAAGTAAGTTTTCCTTCTGACGTCATTCCTCTATGTTAAAAGTCAAGTCTTCTTTTGGTGGCAGACGGACTCTTTCTGGATTTGTTTTATGGCAGAGCTCAATCTTCAAAACCAATCTTCTATAAGCAGACACTTCTTCGCATGGAGGAAGGCTGCATTTCTTAGATTATGTTTTAAAGGCGTGGGTTCGCAGTCTAGCTAAAGCAGACACGATCCTGAGATCCGCTGCAGGAATGACATAGCGTTACCCACAGATAAACAAGTTATTGAGATTGACCTCCATAAAACAATCCGGCTTTTTATTGTACTACCGCCAGTACGTACTCATGCTGGTTCTTCAAGACGTACCGGATGCGATTTAGAAGCTTTCGCGCTATATGAACGATGGCCTTTGTATTAGTCATATGCTTACTAAGCTTATCGAATGCCATTATCAGCGTCGGGTCTTTACGGGCAGCGACCCAAGCACTTTCAATCAATATGCCCCGTAGCGAAGGATTGCGTCTGTTGGTGATGCCGGTGGTGGTGTTCTTTTCACCGCTGGAGTTCGTGTTGGGGATAAGGCCGACATAGCTCGCCAGCTTATCGAGCGACGAAAAACGACTCATGCTGTTCAGTTCCGTTAGGAGTGTCATGGCAGTCAGCGTGCTGATCCCCGGCACGGTCCTTAACAGCAAGACGTTGACCCGGTAGTCATCAGTGCGGGAAAGGGCGCCGCGCCGATCGTCTTTCTATCCTCCCTTGGCTGTTTTTGCAGCCATTCTCTTACTGGTTCATTGCCTGATTCGCTCTTATAAAATACGACTTTATACATTGTCCTCCTTTCACCCGATCGCCGAAGGGGGGCGAGTTGTACACCCATAATGTACCAAAAAAGATACGGTTTGTCAACCCCATTCCTTCGCGATATGCCACACTGCCCCGTAATTAAGAGCTTCGCGTTCTATGACAGGTCGGGGAGTTGTTCGACGTTAATCCCGAGAGCCGCGGCGATGATCTCGCGGCTTGCGGCAGGACGGGGGTCCGAACGTTCCAGTGCGGAATACTCCGAAGGGGAGAGCCCCGCTCGTTCGGCTGCCTCGGCGACGGTAAGGCCGACGTGTTCGCGCCATGCTACCGCAATTGGTATTGGTATATCCTTGAAAATTTGTTCGACGACCTCATGGGGAACATAAGAGCCCGACTTTCTCATAACGCATTATAACATGCTATTTTTCCTAATCAGCATTGGTTTTAGATTTTTTCTGTCTTTCTAAATACATTGATACCATTTATTTCCTTATGTTATTGACAATTACAATAGAACATGATATTGTTATTACTATGTCTTATATGAAGCTCGTCTATTTGAAGCCACGTGTGTGATTGCTGGTTTTTCCCTTACCGACATCCTTTATCAGGTTCTGTTAGGAGGGAAGATGAAGCAGTTGAGAAACCGCGAAGCAAAGCGAACAATCCCGGTTATTTTGGAACTTGATGCTGATACGATAGAAGAGATGATAACCGCATTAAAAAATCACTCTGCAAATAGCTTCTGGCCACAAATAGACCAACTTGAATACTACTGGGCTATAGCAGCACATTTGAATAATCTTGGCTTTACTGATCTTGGTTCTTTCAAACCTGGAAGATGCAAGTACTGCAATCATGCCATTGTATGGCTAGGGCGGCGGACGCATGATGCTATAAAAGACCCTTCGGATCCAAAGGGGAAACGTATAAAACTAACTCTTCATTATTGTGCAGAGTACAAACAACAAGAGCGGCAGGTAGAAATTAAAGAGCATAAAAACCAGGTACATGACGACGAGCAATAAAAAGAACGCTTCAACCTGACTCGCTCTCTTCGGTCGCTCGCGGGCGTGTAACGAATTTTGTGTAAACGGCTATACTACTCCAAGGAGCGCGTATGGCCATTTCCAAGGAAATCCTGGACGAGTTGCTCAAGGACTACAAGGGACCGGATGACATCACCGGTCCCGACGGGCTCCTGAAGCAGCTGACCAAGGCCGTCATCGAACGGGCGATGCAGGCCGAGATGACGGAGCAGCTCGGCTACGAAAAAAGCGACCCGGCAAGCAAAACCGACCGGGAATCGAAGGAACGGGACATCGAAAAAGACCCTGCGCTCCGACCAAGGCCCGCTCGATATCGAGGTGCCACGGGACCGGGACGGAGAGTTCGAGCCGGCCATCGTCCCCAAGCACCAGCGCGAGTTCAAGGGCTTCGACGACAAGATCCTGTCCATGTATTCCCGTGGCATGACGACCCGCGAGATCGCCGGCCATCTGAAGGAAATCTACGGAACGGACGTATCGCCGGAGCTCATCAGCCGGGCGACGGATTCGGTCAAGGAGACTCCTGGACGAGTGGCGCTCGCGCACCCTGGAGCCCTTCTACCCGGTCCTCTTCCTGGATGCGCTGGTGGCCAACGTCAAGGACGGCGCGCATATCGTCAAGAAATCCATCTACCTGGCCCTGGCGATCCGCCTGGATGGCCAGAAGGAGCTTCTGGGCCTCTGGATTGACCAAAGCGAAGGCGCGAAGTTCTGGCTCGGGATCCTGAACGAGCTCCGCAACCGCGGGGTCCAGGACATCCTGATCGCCGCGGTCGATGGCCTGACCGGCTTCCCGGAAGCGATCAATGCCGTGTTCCCGAAGACCGAAGTGCAGCTCTGCATCGTCCACATGGTCCGCAACTCGCTGAAGTTCGTACCCTACAAGGATCGCAAGACCGTGGCTGCCGACCTCAAGACCATCTACCTCTCGCCGGATGAAGAATCCGCCGCTGCCGCGCTCGATGCCTTCGCCGAGAAATGGGATGCGAAATATCCCATGATCGCCCGGTCCTGGCGGACCCGGTGGCCCGAGGTGATCCCCTTCCTGAAGTTCCCCATGGTGATCCGGAAGGTCGTCTACACGACGAACGCGATCGAGTCGGTGAACTACTCGATCCGCAAGATCACGCGGAACCGGCAATCCTTCCCGACCACCGATGCCGCGGTCAAGCTCGTGTTCATGGCCTTGCAGAATATCTCGAAAAGATGGACGATGCCCCTACGGGATTGGGGCGCGGCCCTCAACCAATTTGCGATCATCTACGGCTCGAGAGTGCCGTTATGATTTTGCCGTTTACACAAAAAATGTTACAGGCTCACGCCAAGCTCGCGTCGCAGGTTAAGCGGGTTCTTTTATTGGTTCGATGAGACAAGGAAGCCGCCGCGGTTATTGACTGTGGCGGCTAACGTCTTCAATTAGCCTAACCTTGCGCTTGACCTGCAAGCCGTCAGGCTTGTCAGGTCGAAGCGGCGTTAGGCATTTCGGTCAGTCCCACTGGGCGTGGTAAATATACCATCATTGTAGATTTTCTCAATCTCTATTTGAGCCGAAATCCTATTAAATGCATCGTGAAAATGGCAAGCGTTGGCTGATCCTGTACTTCTGCTTTCGCAACGATCTCTTGTAGGTATTTATTCACATCATTTAGGACTTGTTTTTTTATAGAAACTTCACTGATCCCTTGTGCTTTCGCGATATCTAAATCTTTGCGTATATACTTTATAAGGAATGGCGCAATAGAAGCAATAGCATCATCATCCATCATTTAACATGCCCTCCTTTCTCAAGTCTACCCTCATTTTGGAGAATAAATACTTGCACCCGGGTTCGGCCAATCTATCGGCTCCATGTTTTTTGATAGATGCAACATGACATCCATTAAGTCCTCGTGCTTCCATAGTATCTCTCATTAAGTCCGATCGATCAGTTGCAGCAATCGCGTCCTGTGTTTCACCATCCAAATCTACTACACTTGCAACCAATTCAATCATTTTTCTATAATGGGAAGCTTTCTGATATAGACCAATAACAAACTCAGCTCCAGGTATCTCTGCCGCTACTGCTGCAACAGCAATAATAGTAGCCCCAGTGGCAAGGCTATCAAGCTTTTGCCTGGCGTCGTCAATCCACTTGCTTGTGCCGCTGCTTCTGCTGCTTGGTCCGCCACAGCAAAAGGATCGTTTTTAAATGTACTTGTTTCAGTTTTACCTGGCTTATCTCTATCCGGCCGTTCTTTCCGTTCATCGAGTATTCGGATCAACCTCATGTCCCTTTTTATCAATTGCCTTTGCTTCTCTTCCGCCAGAACCGGGCCGTTCATAAATGTCTCGATCTATCTCCTGAACCATTCCCGTAGGATCCGTGAATCTCACCGGATTATTCGCACAGTACATGTACGGATTCAGCATCTCTCGTAAAGATACCTGCACCCCTAATATCACTGCCGGGTCGCAGCTCGCGAACCGCCCCAGCTCCGGGTCGTAGTACCTCGCCCCGTAGTAGTACAGCCCGCTCTCATCCTTCTCCTTCCCCGTGAACCGATGCTTCACCGGCGCCTCGGGATCGTTCGCCAGCTCCCCGTCGATCCGGAAGCTCACCCTCGAGCCCAGGGCTATCCTCGCCCCCGCCTTCAGGATGATCCCCACCCGACACGAACTCGATGTTTGAATCTACAGTCCCGTTCGCAACCACTCCCACGTCCAGTTCTATCGATTTACGGGCCTTGATCGTCAGAACCTCGCCCGACGGATCCCCTGAGATATCCGTGTCCGAGTTGAACGTGTCAGTCACACCCGCTTCGGCGTTGTCCGAGCCGTAGCTCTCGTACCGGATCTCGGTCACCGCTTTACCGCTCTGGTCGCTCATCACCGACGACGATCCAAGGTGATCGACGTGGAAGAACAACAGTCCTGCGTCCTCTCGGTTCTGCGCTATCCGCCTACCGTCAGCGAAGTAGTACTTCGCCACCACCGGATCGGTAGCCCCTGCCGCGTACTCCTCCTCATACGACGGGAAGAAGCTGTACGTCGTGATCCCGCCCTCCGTCTTCTTCACCCGCGTCAGCCCCGCGTCATAGGAAAGGAGCAGGTGACGCTCCCGCCTTCGCTGATCGCCAGGAGCCGATTCTCCGCGTCGTAGCTCATGCTCCTCGTCGTCTGCCCGTCGCTCCGTCCGATCGTGTTCCCGTTGTCGTCGTAACTGTAGCTGTAGCTCCCCGCCTGCGTCACCGCGTGGATCCGCGTCGCATCGTTGTACTGGTACAGTGTACCTTCTTTGGCCATGATGTTGTCGTACTCGTCGTAGACATACTCGCGGATCGGAGCGCCGCTGTTCGTGCTGACGGTCTTCAGCCGATACAGGTCATCGTAGACGTAAGTCTCTTCGCAGTCCCTCGAATTATCCTTGCGCATCCGGACGTTCCCTACTGCGTCATACCGGTAGCTCAAGGACAGGAGGCTTGACTCGATCGACTTCAACCGGTAGGTCAAAGGCAGACTTCCATCACCGTCAGGTTCATTCGGGTTATCGTAGTA
>CAVYLT010000047.1:0-131714 GCA_963769335.1 Nitrospirota bacterium
CGTGGGTCCTGGAACGGCCGATATCATGAAATAAACCGCCCTTTCTCACCAAATCGCGGTCGACTCCTGTCTTCAGGCGATCGGCGATCGACAGCGCCATTTTCGACACAACGATACAATGTGCTACAACGTCTGGGGAGCAACCTGCTGTAACGAGTACTTCCACATCACGATCGTGCATAACGCATAAATAATACCACTTTATCGATAAATTTCAATAAAATTGGCGACCATCGCTTACGTTCTGTAGGTCCCTTGGGGAGAAAAAAAGAGCAAGCCCTCGGCCGGCCCCTCGTTGATACTGACGTTACAGGTTGCTTATTTCATCAACGGGACGATCAGCAGCGATACCATGTTGATGACCTTGATCATCGGGTTGAGTGCCGGGCCAGAGGTGTCCTTGAGAGGATCGCCGACGGTATCGCCGACGACCGACGCCTTGTGTCCTTCGCTTGCCCGTGTTGGCACAAGGCCTTGGTCCGTGGCCGTCTTCGATCAGTTTCTTGGCATTGTCCCATGCGCCGCCGCCGGAGGCCATGGCAATGGCCTGAACTGGCCGCTCAGGATGACGCCAGCCAGGAAGCCGCCCAGGGCTTCTTTACGGAAGAGGAGACCAACCACGAGCGGGGCAACGACCGGAAGAAGCGCCGAGGATCATCCACGCTGTGGCAGCCTTGGTGCAGATGTCAACGCAGCTGCCGTAGTCGGGCTTGACGGTGCCTTCCATGATGCCCGGCAGTACGGAACTGACGGCGAACCTCGTTGACGATCAGGTCGGCAGAGCGGCCGACCGCACGAATCAGCATTGAGCGTGCGAAGGTGTAGGGACGCCGCCGATCAGCAGACCCACGAAGACCTGCGGGTTAGCCATGTTGATGGCGAAGTCGATACCGTCTTGCCCATGCAAGGAGCGTCTGGTTGACCGTGTCGCCGAAAGCACCGAAGAGAGAGACGGCGGCGATGACGGCGGAGGCGATGGCGATAGCCCTTGGTCACGGCCTTGGTTGTGTTGCCGACCGCGTCCAGGTCAGCCATGATCTGGCGGGCCTTCGGTTCGAGGCCGGCCATTTCGCCGATACCGTTGGCATTGTCAGCGATGGGGCCAAAGGCGTCCATCGAGATGTTGTTGCCGGTGAGGGTGAGTCTTCGGGCCGATACCGCAGAGGGCTACCGCCGTAGCGAGGATCATGGCGAAGGACTCACCAGTGACAAGACCACCGACGACGAAGATGGCGGCAGCAACAGCCAGAACGGCCGGCACACGCTCGACTTCCATGCCGACGAAGAGGCCGGTAAGAATGGTCGTGGCGGGACCGCCGGATGTCGACCGTGCGATGTCTGCACGGGGAATACGGTCTGTGGCCGTGAAGTACTCGGTGATCCACAGGATGACCCGGTGAGAGCAAGGCCGATGCAGGCGATAGCCGTGTTCGCGGTGCAGCAGCGACGCGCCGAGGCCTTGCACGTACAGCTCTAGGGCCAGGGCGATCGAAGCGCAACGGTCGAGATGACGCGCTGCCAGACGGCAAGCCACGGTCGATACAGGGCGCCCTTGAAGGCGCTTTCTGTTCCACCGACGACTTCACGGAGTAGGTGCTGATGATGGATGCAAGAGCGACACCAATGGCGTGGACCATGAGCGGGAAGAGAATCCACTTGAACTCGTGGCGGCGAGCACGTGTTGCCAGCGAGATGCCCAGAATCATGGCCGGCCACGATGGTCACCGTGTAGGTCTCATAGAGGTCAGCAGCCATA
Source organism: Nitrospirota bacterium (assembly GCA_963769335.1). GTDB lineage: Bacteria > Nitrospirota > UBA9217 > UBA9217 > UBA9217 > JAJYKN01. Next base: position 1,757 of record CAVYLT010000047.1, read on the forward strand.
CCGGCGCAGTCGCCGACGTTGTCGCCAACGTTGTCGGCGATGACTGCCGGGTTGCTGCGGGTCGTCTTCGGGAATGTCTCTTCTCGACCTTGCCGACGAGGTCAGCGCCCACATCAGCGGCCTTGGTGTAGATGCCGCCCGCGATACGGGCGAACACGCTCATGAGCGAGCAGCCGAAGCCGAGCCCGATAAGCGCATGCGATACTGCTTCGGGGGTTGCTCCGCTTGGCGACCAAGTAGAAACCGGCGAGACCGATGATACCGAGGCCCACGACCATGATGCCGGTCACGGAACCGCCCTTGAACGCAAGGCTGAGCGCGGCCTGGAGGCCCTTGCTCGCTGCCGCTGCCGTGCGCACGTTGGCGCGCAGCGACACCCACATGCCGATGAAGCCGGCGAGGGCGCGACCCACCAGAAGTGCCGATGACGAAGCCGATCGCGTCCAGGCCCGAGGACGTACCAAAGCACACCCACCAGAACCACCGCGACGATCGCCACTGTCTTGTACTCGCGCGCTATGAATGCATAGGCGCCTTCCTTCACTGCAGCTGGAAATGTCCTTCATTTTCTGATTTCCTGCATCCTGCTTGTTCACCCAGAGTCGCGGTCATGATGCCGTAAATGACGCCGGCAACGCCGCAGATCAGGGCGAATAGATCGTGTTACTCATTATATATCCTCCTTTTTAAAATTGACTTCTATTAAAAAAATGTCTGTAAGCATTGATAATTCCTAATCATCCCAGACGGCGATGAACCATATGAAATAGGTTGCTGTCTGTCGTTTGTCGTTTGCCGGCATCCCTCCCTCTGGTGGAAACGTGTGAGAAGCACGATACCTCAATCGCCCATTTCGCCGAGCTTGCCGCCGATCATGTCTTTCAGGTAGAGGTTCTCAGCCTTCAGATTCTTTACCAGGACCCGGACCACGTCCCGCATGGAAAGAAGTCCAACCAGTCCGCTCTCTTCGACAACCGGGGTATGGCGGATGTTGTTTTGGATCATGATGGCCATCACGTAGTCGAGGTAGTCGCCGGGTTTTACCACGAGGAGGTTCGTGCTCATGACGTCCTTGATCTTGACGTCCTTGCACTGTTTTTTTTCTTCCGCCGTCGTTTTAACGATATCACGCTCGGTGATGATGCCTGCGAGCGACCCCCTGTCCATGACAAGGAGCGCGCCGATATTGCATTCCGTCATTTGCTTCGCACCATCGAGCACCGTCTGGTCGCCCGTGATGCTGAAGCATTCCAGTCCCTTGATACTCAGCAGTTCTTTGACTTTCACGGCTTTCTCCTCCGTATACTTGTGGAATGGCGAACCGTTGTTCAAACGAAGGCGCGTTCCCGGTGGAGATCCAGTTTGCACCGCCGGATTATGATACTGCACCGCGCCGTCAGACGTGATATCGGGTACAGGTTTCCCAAAAAAGCGGGATGAGTATATATCATAATTCCGGTTGTTGCCAAGAATGATGCACGCGAAAACCCGCTCCAAACGCGGCATTTCGCAACTGCGCAACTTCGTCCCGGCAGAGAGAAAGAGCGACTTCTCTTTACGGAGAGGGCGGCGCACCCGCACGCTCATGCACCGTGCGGGGAGCAACCGTCTCTAAGGACTCTATTTTTTGTCGCGTCCCGAATGCTTTGCAAACACCATTGCAGTCGTGCGGTAGAACAGGTGCGCGAACTTCGAGTAGGGCGCGTAGGCAAAGAGCGACCAGATGAACACGAGATGGAGGTAATAAACAAAGTACCCGGCATTCATGTCGGCCAGCCGCAGCGCCCAGGACAGCATGCCCGTGGCGCCGACGCCGATCACGATCGTCAGGAAGATCCAATCGAAATAGGAACCCATCCCCGCCTTGCCGGCTTTGGCCATGCGGTTAAGCAGAAGGATCACGACGCCTGCTGCAAAAGCAACGGAGCTGATGAGCGCCAGGATCTTCACGGGATCGCTGTTCGGGTAGGGAGATTCGCCGAAATGGAAAGGGCCGAAGGGCTGGATGCCCAGGAGTTCAAAGCCATAGAGATAAATGATCGCCCACGTGGTCACCACGGCAAGTCCGGCAAACGCGTAGAACAAAAGCATGTGACCCCATTGTCTCATCCGGTTAACGTTGCAGTCCGCGAACTTGGAGTGTGCCAAAATGGTGGTGACGGATGAAATGATGTCGCCGACAAGACTTCCGCTGGACTTCGTTTCACCGGCCTGGGCCTTCATGCCGTTCCAGAGCCGCGTGATGCCTACGAAGGCCGACACTGCGGCAAAGATCGCCGTCAGAATAAACACGGTGTCGATAACCGGCACCGGGACGAACTTATGGTAGGCCATGATGTTGCCCTCGGCGCGCGGAGCGGTAAAACCGCCGTTGCCGAGCACCGCCAAAATAACGTAAAACAGGACCGCGGGAATTGCAAAAAGGACCGGCAGGAGCTTCGCGTCCTGTGCGATATTCGCGAAAAAGGGCACCATCGCGACATGCTTGATGCTCTGTTTCCGTATGGCATTCAACACTTCGCCCGGTTTTGCGCCGCGCGGGCAGTACGCCGTGCAGTCGCTGCACTGATGGCAAAGCCATACGTCGGGGCTCGCAAGAAGTTTGTCCTTCTGGCCCCACTGGGCGAGCACCATCTCCTTGCGCGGAAAGGGGTTGCCTTCGGGAGTGACGTTACAGACCACGGAACAGGTGGCGCACTGGTAGCACTTCTTCAGGGACTCGCCGCCGCCCTTGATGATCTCGTTCACAAATTGCAAATCGGGTTTAATAACCGTTGCTTCTGACATATATCTTATCCTCCAATTACTTTGTTAGGAGTCGTCTATTTTTTTACTCTGTACTCTGAACCTTGCACTCTGAACTGGCCCGTTACGTGCTCTTGAACGGGTTCGGACCGAGCTCCTTCACTTTTTCCACGAACTCGTTGATCATATCGGGGAGCTTTTCATATTCGTTGATGGCGATCTGCATCAACTGCACCCGCTCGGATTCCAGCTGGAGCCGGTTCAGGGTCTCGCTGACTTTGCTGAAACGCGTGTTCGCGAGTTCGCTGCCCTTGACGAAGTGACACTGGTAATTCTCGCCGTACTTGCAGCCCAAAAGCAGCATGCCGTCGATGCCCTTCGAAAGTGCGTCGGCCACCCAGACGAGGTTCATGCCGCCGAGGCAGCGCATGGAAACGAACCGGACTGCGGGGTCGATTTTCTTCCCGGCAATGGCTGCCGTATCGAGAGCGGGATAGGAATCGTTTTCGCACACAAGGCAGGCGATGCGGAACGTGTCTTCATCGTCGGGGACATCGATGGCTTTGACATCGAACCCACGATGTCAACGCTGTAGTCTTTGAACGACACGATGCGTTCGGGGCAGGCGCCCATGCAGGTGCCGCAGCGACGGCAACGGTTGAGGTTGTACTTGGGAATGCCCTTCTCGTCTTCGTCGATGGCGCCGAAGGGACATTCTTCCGTGCACCGCTTGCAGGCCGTACATTTGATGAGCATCGGATCGGGGAACGTGACGTCCCAGGCCCGGGGATGGACGGCAACGCCGCGCGCCACATGGTCCATGGCCTGGATGGCCTTGAACGCCGCGCCGGCCCCGTCTTCCATGGCTTCGGCCATGTTCATCGGCTGGTGCACGCCGCCGGCTGCGTAGATGCCGGTCCTGCGCGTCTCGTACTGGAAGCAGATAAAATTCGAATCGGCGAAGCCCGAGGCCCCTTCGAGGGTCGGGATTTCCGGGCCCTGCCGGTAGCCGAGGTTCAGGATGTAGTCGGGTTTCGGCGTCTGCTCGAGGTAGTTCTTTTTCGATTCGTCTCCGCCGCCCGCTGCCTTGGTCAGGCCGTCGGCGTATTCCTGGGGCCAGCGTGTAGTCGGCACCATGCCCGTGGCAAGGACCACGAGGTCCGCTTCCACTTTTACCTTCTCCCCGGTCTTGGTGCCGAAGAGCGTGTTCTCCATCTCCACAAACATGTTGCCGTTCACGGCTTCGGAAACGCCGGTGACGTCTGCTTTGCTCAGCATCACTCCGGGATTGTTCTGTGCTTCCTTGTAGTAGAGCTCGGTCCTGCCCGGCGTCCTGATGTCCTTGTAAAAGATCATCGCAAGGGCATCGGGATTCTGCCGCACATACTGCGCCTGTTTGAGCGACGTGGCGCAGCACATGGACGAGCGATCGGGAAGATGGCTCGGATCGCGCTGGCCCGCGCACTGGATGAAGGCGACCTTGAGGGCCGGCTTGCCGTCGGACGGACGGAGCAGCTTGCCGTTGTTTTTCTTCGCGATTTCCTCGAGTTCGAAGTTCGTGACCACGTTCTTGATCCTGCCGTAGCCCAGGTAATCGAGCTTGGTTGCATCATAGGGCTTCCAGCCCGTGGCCATGATGATCGAGCCGATTTTGATCTTCTCACCGTTTGACAACTCGACGTCGTAGAGACCCGGCTGGCCATCGGTCTTGGCGATCGCCGTGGACTTGTAGACCTTGATATTGGGGTTGCTTTCCACTTCGCTCACGGTTTTTGCGATGTCCGTGTCCACGATCAGCGGTTTGTTGATGTAGGAACCCGTCGGGATCTTTTTGTAAAGCTTGTTCACGAACCCGCCGAGTTGGACGTCTTTTTCCACGAGCACGACCTTCTCGCCCGCGCCTGCTGCGGAGAGCGCAGCGGTCATGCCGGCGATACCGCCGCCGATCACCAGGATCGTCTTGTTCAGGTCCGCAAGGATGTTCGGCTCGGGCAGATCGCCCTTCTGGGTCTTGACGATGCCCATGTTCAGGTAATCGTAGGCTGCGTCGTTCGTCGCGTCCGTGTTCGGTTCCATGGTCCAGGCAACAAACTCACGGATGTTGACCCGCTCGACAATGGCGCCGGGGAAATCAAACTCTTCATATTTGAAGCGGGGAGAGCAGGCGGCGATGATGATCGTGTTCACGCCTTCTTTCGCCATGTCGTCTTTTATCAGCTGCACACCCTCGGGGCTGCACAGGGTGTCATGGAATTTGTAGTTCTGGACCTTTTTGGCCGCGCCGGCGACTTTCTCGACGTCCATCGCCTCTTTGATGCCGCAGCCCTTACAGATATATACGCCGAATTTCTTCTCCATCCTTATTTCCTCCTCAAGCTCTGGATGCTCTTCATGACCACGCCGGTGGCATCCTGCGCTGACCGAGCAACGTCAACGGGGGTCTTGAGCGTGCCGGTCGCATAAATGCCCTTCGGAAGCGTTGCCTGGTCCACGAACCCGTCTTCGGTCGGCGTAATTCCCGCACCTTTGAGAGACTCTGTCGAAGGCTTCATGCCGGTGGCAAGCACGACCATGTCGAAGGTCTCGGTAATCTTGCCGCCGCCGTGGATGTCTTCGGCAGTGATCTTCACGTCGCCGTTCTCTGCCTGCTCCACCTTGGCGACTTTACCCTTGAGGAAGGACACGTTCTGGTCTTCCTTGATCTTGGTGTAGAACCGGTTCTCATAGAGCCCCGGGGTCCGCATGTCAATGTAGAAGATCTTTGCCTTTGAATCGGGATAGAGCTCGCGAACATAAGTCGCCTGCTTGATCGAGGCCAGGCAGCAGATGTAGGAGCAGTGGGCCAGATGGTTCTCGTCGCGCGAACCCGCACACTGCACGAAAGCGATGTTCTTCACTTCTTTGCCGTCAGAGGGCCGGACGATCTTGCCGCCCGTGGGACCGTTGGGAGCAGCCAGCCGCTCCATCATCATGTTCGTAACAACGTTCTGGACCTTGCCGTAGCCGAGGTTGTCCATCCTGGCGGCATCATAGGGGTTCCAGCCCGTGGCCATGACCACGGCGCCGACCTTCACGTTCACCGTCTCCGGCTTCATGTCCAGGTGGATCGCATCGTATTTGCAGGCCTCAACGCACTTGGCGCAGGAAGCGCCTTTGCAGGTTTTTTCGTCGATGACGTACTTGAGCGGGAAGGCCTGGTTATGAGGGAGGTAGGCCGACTTCGTGGTGCTCATGCCGAAATCGAAATCATTCTTGCGCTCCACCGGGCATGCCTCAGAGCACTTTTTGCAGCCCGTGCAGTTATCATTCACAAACCGGGGTTTGATCTTGATGGTCACGTCGAAATTGCCCTCGGAACCGGAGACCTTCTCCACTTCGGCCATGGTGTAGATGGTCACATTGCCGTTGTTCTTGATGCGCTTGTACTGGATCTCCAGACCGCAATTCGGGGGGCAGAGCTTCCAGAAGTACTTGTTCAGCTGCGTCACCCGGCCGCCGAGATAGGGGTTCTTTTCCACGAGAATGACCTCAGTGCCCGCTTCCGCGGCTTCCACTGCTGCCGTGAGGCCGCTGAAGCCTCCGCCGACAATCAACAACTTATTTTCCGCCATGGTATCTTATTCCTCCTTAAGGCAGTTACCACTTCACTGATTGCAGTACAGATTGGAAATTGGAAATTTAAAATTTTCAAGACTGAGACAGCAGGCTGGGATTTATTTTTAAATTTATAATTTTCAATTCCCAATAAAATCTCCGGGAAGGGCAAAGCCCTTCCCGGAGTTGTATATGTTCTTAATGCTTTACAGGAGCTCCATCCGGAACGAGCTGCACATAGGGGACCTTCTTGACTTCCCAAGTGTCCTTCTCGATGTCGTACTTGGAGTTCACAAAGGCCTTCCAGTTGTTGTCGTCCACGAGATCGAAATCGCCGCGATAGTAGTAGCCGGGATACCGCGATTCCTCCCGGAACAGGATGTGGCGTGCATGGGCTTCCACCGAAAGGATGCGGTGGTAGTTCTCCCAGCAGCGCATCAGCTCGTGCAGGTTCGATGCGGCCATCTTCGAGGTGTCTTCCTTCAATATCTGGAGCTTCTGGAGGCCTGCATCCAGCATGGTCTTGGAGGTCATGTACCAGGTCGAGATCCCGCCGAAGTACTCGTCCGAGATCTTCTGCAGACGGGTCTGGAGCATCTTCGGCTTGATATAGTTCGGGTTGATGTCCGTGGCCGTGGTGTAGGTCTTGTGCTTCTCATACACCTCGAACGGCAGGTAGAGTTCTGCCGCCAGGTGGTCCGCCGTCTCTTTGATCGTCGGCGTGTAGTTCGGATGGTCGAGGATGAACGCAATCGCGTTCTTCGCCGCAATACGGCCCTCGGCGTGCGAACCGGAGGAGAACTTGTGGCCGGAGGCGCCGCAGATGTCGCCGCACATGAACAGGCCGTTCACGGTCGACATGCGGTTGTAGCCCCAATGCCATTCCTTCGGCGCGCCGAGATCATCGGGACCGGAACACCAGAAGCCGGCGCAACCCGCGTGCGAACCGAGGAGATAGGGCTCGGTCGGCATAATTTCCGACGGGACCTTGTCCGGCTCGACGTTCTGCGCGGCCCAGAGGCCGGCCTGGCCGATGGCCATATCGAGGAAGTCTTCCCATGCTTCCGCCTCGAGATGCTTCACCTTCTTGGCGCCCTCTTTGTCGCCGAGCTTTTCCTTGAAGGTCTTGTTGATCGCGTCCATCGCCTCATGCGTTCTCATGAGGATCGGGCCTTTGCCGAGCTTCATATCGCGCATCATCAGGTGGTTGCGGATGGCCGTGCCGAGCGCGTCGACGTACTTGCCGTACTTGGCCTTGGCTTCCGCCAGGGCTTCCGTATTGGCGCAATAGTCTTCGCCGAGGCTGTTGGTCGCCTTGGCCTTGAAGAACAGGAACCAGGCGCCCACCGGTCCGTAGCCGTCCTTGAAGCGGGCGGGCACGAAACGGTTCTCCATCATGGTGAGCTCTGCGCCGGCCTGCAGGCCGAGGGCATAACCGGAACCGGAGTTCCATACCGGATACCAGGCGCGGCCCTGACCTTCCTGGGTCGACCGGGGACGGAACACGTTCACCGCGCCGCCGGCAGCCAACACCATGGCCTTTGCCTTGAATACATAGATCTTGTTCTCACGAACGCTGAAGCCGGCCGCTGCTGCTACACGATTCGGCTCCTTGGCATCCTTGTAGAGCTTCACGATGAACACGCGTTCGTAGTGGTTTGTCGTCATGCCGGTGGCGGCACGATTGGTCTCGAGTGCCTTCTTCGCGGCTTCTGCAACGATGACCTTGTAGGATTCGCCGTTGATCATGATCTGCCATTTGCCTGAGCGGACCGGCTTGCCGCCGTCCTTCAGCATGGCTTTTCCCGCTTCCTTGGCCTGGAAACCGTCTAACGAGAAGCCGTCGTCGCCCACTTTCCAGATCGGGAGGCCCCATTCCTCGAAGAGCTGCACGGAATCATCAACGTGACGGCCGAGGTCATAGATCAGATCCTCACGAACGATGCCCATGAGGTCATTCCGTACCATCCTGACATAGTCTGCCGGATCGTTCTCACCCATGTAGGTGTTGATGGCCGACAGGCCCATGGCAACGGCGCCCGACCGGTCGGTCGCGGCTTTGTCAACCATGGTGATTTTTATTTTCTTGGAGTTTCCCCAGCGTGCGCCTTCGAATGCCGCGCCGCAGCAGGCCATACCGCCGCCGATGAGGAGGAGATCGGTCTCTACTTCTTCAATCGCAGGCTTCTTGCAAAATGAAAAGGTGCATGTCTCTTTTTCCATTAGTCGTTCCTCCTTATTTCTTGATTACCGGCATGGTCTTGCCAGCGCCCTGATGGGTGAAGTAGCCGGGCTGTTTAATTTTTGCCATATCCGCTTCAGGCTTGCCCTTGTAGGGATCGACCGAGCCTTCAGCCGTGGTCCTGATCGGGAACTTGAACCGCTTGAGGATCCCGTTCCGGAACTTGATGGTCCACATAATTGAGTCCGTACCCCTCATCGGGATCACGTTCGCACCCAGGGGAGCGAAATCCTGGTAGGCCCGGACCTCGATCGCCTGCTGCGGGCAGATCTTCACGCAATTGTAGCACTCCCAGCACTGCTCCGGCTCCTGGTTGTAGGCCTTCATGAGATCCCTGTTCAGGGTCATGAGGTCGTTCGGGCAGATATACTGGCAAGCAGTCTTATCTTGCGCCTTGCAACCGTCACACTTCTCTGTAATCACATAACTCGGCATGTTTCTGAACCTCCTATCTGTAGGATATATTAAACTGCTTTTGCAGTTGTACGAATCTCGGTTGTGCTACCGTTTTTCCGTATGCGTGCCCTCAGCATGGCTATGCAGTTTGATCTCCACCTTTTCGGTGAGGCCGGCGTAGTATTTTTTGAGGATCTCGAGCACTTCGGGGCGGCTGAAATGGTCGGGAACGTTCTCGCCCTCGGACAGCATCTTCCGGAGCTTGGTACCGGACAGCATGAGACGGTCTTCCTTGCCGTGGGGGCAGGTCCTCATGGAGGCCATACCGTCGCATTTGAAGCAATAGAAGGTATGGTCGATCTTGAGCGGCTGGGTCTCGAGCGAGCCCTTCGGGATATCGTCGAAGATCTTCTGTGCATCGAAGGGTCCGTAGTAGTCGCCCACGCCGGCATGGTCGCGGCCGACGATCAGGTGGCTGCAGCCGAAGTTCTGCCGGAACAATGCGTGCAGGAGCGCTTCACGCGGACCGGCATAACGCATTTCCATGGGGTAGCCGCACTGGATGGCGGAGTCCTTCACGAAGTATTTTTCCATAAGCGTATCGATGGCATTGGCGCGAACATCCGCCGGGATATCGCCCTCTTTGAGCTTGCCCAAAATCTGGTGGATCAGGACGCCGTCCATGGTCTCGATGGCGATCTTGGCAAGGTATTCATGGGAGCGGTGCATGGGGTTCCGGGTCTGGAATGCCGCGATGGTGCTCCAGCCCTTCTCCTCGAACATCTTCCGGGTCTGCGCCGGGGTCATGTAGATGCCCTTGAACTGCTCGGGGAAATGAGCCTCGGACAGGACCTTCACCGGACCAGCCAGGTTATAATCAGGCTGGTTCATGACCTTCTGTACGCCCGGGTGACCGGCAACATCGTTCGTGCGGAAGATCTGCTTGCACTCGTGTTCCTTATCCGCCTTGGTCATGGCATACTTCTCGGTCACCTTCATGGTAGCCATGATCGTGCCCGACTCTTCGTCAACGAGGGTGATCTCTTCGTTCTTCTTGAGCGAGCCGGCGAACTCCGCGTTCGCCGAAAGCGTCACCGGGACGGGCCAGAAGGTCCCGTCAGCCAGCTTGTACTTGTCGCAGACGCCCTTCCAGTCCTTCTTCGTCATGAAACCCGTGAGCGGGGTGAATGCGCCGATGCCCATCATCACGAGGTCTGCGGTCTCGCGCGAGGAGATCTTGAGCTGCTTCAGTTTTGCTGCCTTCTTGAGCTCTTTTTGAAGAGCTCCGCCGGCGAGAAGAAGCGGCATGAGCTTTTTCTTCTTGCCATGAGGTTTTACCAGTGCCATAACATGTTCCTCCTTGAAAGAATTTTAAATAGGTCAGATAGGTCGGATCCGGCGGATCGGACCTATGATGATGCTTTATCCGAGGACCGCCGTTACCTTGTTGAAGATATCGTTGATGCTGCCCACGCCCATGACGGTCTTCATGATGCTTTTTTTGGAGTAATAGTCGATGAGCGGAGCGGTCTGCTGGGAGTACACTTCAAGCCTTTTTTTGATCGTCGCTTCCTTGTCGTCGTCGCGCTGGAAGAGCTGGCCGCCGCACTTGTCGCAGATCCCTTCTTTTTTCGGGGCTGAGAAATAAATATTGTACATCTGCTGGCAGCCTTTGCAGGTCCTGCGTCCGGTGAGGCGCTTCAGGAGGTCGTTCATATCCACATCGATGTTGAGAGCAATGGTGAGGGGTGCGCCCGTGGCGGAAAGTATCTTGTCCAGGGCTTCGGCCTGGGCTGTGTTCCGCGGGAAACCATCGAGGATGAAGCCGCCTTTGCAGTCAGGCTGTTTGATGCGGTCTTCGACGAGCCCGAGCACGATCTTGTCGGACACGAGCCCGCCGGCATCCATGATCACCTTTGCTTCTTTGCCGAGCGGCGTACCGTCCGCCACTGCCTTGCGAAGGATATCGCCCGTGGAAATTTGCGGTATCTTGTACTTCTCGATCAACATCTTCGCTTGCGTGCCTTTGCCCGCGCCGGGAGCTCCAAGCAGTACAACCCTTTTTGCCATGGGAACAAGTCCTCCGTAGTTTAAAATAAGAATGGTCGTTGAGAAAAGACTGAGGGCGCAATAAACCCTTCACACGATTTAGCAGGAGCTATAATCGTTTAAATCAGGTTAATTTTCAAGTTAATAATTATAATTTAAATATTAGTTTTGTTTATAAATGGAGGTGTGAATGGAGGAATTCGGTTAGTTTTTCAAGGGCTTTACCCCTATGGCTGAGGCTATCTTTCTCTTCGCCGGTCATCTCGGCGAAGGTGCTTTTTTTATTCTCCGGGATGAAGACCGGATCATATCCGAAACCGGTTTTCCCTTTCGGTTCATGCCCGATGCAACCTTTTGCGTAACCCATAAAAGTTTTTGTCGTGCCTTCAGGAAAGGCGAGGGCCATGCAACAAACAAACTGGGCCCCTCTTTTTTCGTCTGGCACGTCCTTGAGTTCGGCAAGCAGCTTTTCATAGTTTCTGACATCGTTACCGCTGCCGCCGCCTGCATACCGGGCAGAGTAGACCCCCGGTGCGCCGTTTAAGGCATCAACTTCAAGGCCCGAGTCGTCGGCAAGGGCGGGTTTGCCCGTACACTGGCAGACTTCAACGGCTTTCTTCACCGCATTTCCTTCAAAGGTGTCCCTGTCCTCGACGGTTTCCGGGCAATCGGGGAAATTGTCAAGGGAGAGAACGGTGATGGGAAGGCCGGCCGTAATCCGCTTGATCTCTTCGATCTTTTTTTTATTTCGCGTGGCGAGTACAATTTCCATGGGGAGTGCAACATTATCATAAACCGGAAAGATTTGCAACTTGAGAGGTAATCAGGAGGGAAAAGAGTAGTGTTGTGAACTTCAAATAGCGCGGAATGCATCAACGGGATTGAAAAACATTGAAATCGGTCTTACCAACAAGCCGTCTTTGGTGATTGAACTCTAAAGAGTGCTTGCGGCTTCTGGCTTGTAGATTGCTTGATAATCCGACATCTCGTTTTACGGCCCTTCCTTCCCGATGTCCTCAAACCACAGCTCCGGCTCTGACTGGATGAATTCCATCATGAGCATCATGCATCGTGATTCCTGAAGGACATCTACTTTGACACCACGGCTTATCAACAATGATTCCTCACCTTTGAATGAAAGATTCTCACCGATGACAAGGCGCGGGATACCGTACAGCAGGATTGCACCGCTGCACATGGCGCAAGGCGACAGGGTCGTGTAGAGCGTCGAGTCACGATAGATGGCCGGTGAAAGCCTTCCCGCATTTTCCAATGCATCCATCTCCGCGTGGAGAATGGCGCTTTCCTTTTGTACGCGTCGGTTGCGGCCCCGGCCGATGATTTGGCCTTTGTAGACGAGGACCGCGCCGATAGGGATGCCGCCTTCGCTTTTTCCGGCCTCTGCTTCTTCTATTGCCGCTGCCAAGAACTCGTCCATGATCGCCCCTGGAGACAAGACAAATTAAACCTTCTGCAGTGGATACAACGGTTCATTTTATTTAACGGGCTGTTGAAAAAGGCTTCAATAATCTTAAAACGCACCCTAAAGGGTGCGGCTACCAATTATAAATCAAAGCGTTACGATTTTGTAGCCGCAGGCTTTAGCTTGCGAAACCAGTTTTTCAATATCATCTTAGTGTGTCCTCTGTGGCAAAAACTTCCTTAGCGCTTGGCCATCGCCTCTTTGGACTTGATGATGTTCGTAATGGTTTCATTCACCGGCACAGCAATGCCCTTTTCCCGTGCCAGCTTCACCACTGCGCCATTCAGCGCATCGATCTCGAGCCGCTTTCCTGCTTTTACGTCGTAATACATGGAGGGGAAATGCTTTGCCGTGGGCGGGACGAGCCGGTTATAGAAATGGTCTTTATAAGCGGCCGAGGTTTTCCAGTTCAATTCTATCCCGTGCGCCTCTGCTACGCGAAAGATCTCGTCAATGATCGCATCCATGATCTGGCGGGTCTCACTGTTTTCAGCGAGGCGGCCGTAAGTACACTCAAGGATCGCACCGAGCGGGTTCAGCGCGGCATTATAGAGGATCTTGTCCCAGAGGATGGCTTCAACGTTTTCGGCATAAGCCGTCGGGATGCCTGCTGACGTGAATGCAGCTGCGATCTCCTGTATCCGTTTCCGATCAACGGCATCATGGGGCTGGCCGATCCGCACGTCGTCGGCGATGACCGTAACCTCCGCCTTGCCCGCAGCCTGCAGCTTTACTCCGAAGATGATCCGCGACAAGAGCGTGTGGTCTTTGCCGATAGCGCCGGACACGGTCTCGTAATTCCCGTACCCGTTCTGCGCAGTGATCACGAGCGTGTCCTTTCCCACGAGCGGCTTGACCTGTCCGATTGCCTCTGCCGTGTCGTATGCTTTGACCGTCAGGATAATGAGATCGATTTTTTCATTCTTCAGCGGCTCTATCGATCCGTAAATTCCGTCCAGTACGGCCTGGTGCCCGCCCCAGATGCCTGAGACGCGGACCGTTCTGTCCGAAAGAGCGGAGAGGTATTTGTCCTTGGTCAGGGCGTAGACAGTGTGGCCTGCTTTTTTGAGGAGTGCTGCGAACACGGTCCCCAGCGCCCCGAGACCGGTGATGAGAATGGTATAAGAAGATGATGGATTCATACGGGTGAGCTGACGAGAATATCTCTTCTCCCCTTTCTCCTAGCCCGGACAAGCCGGAACCAAAAAGTCGAAAGCAAAAGGCATCTCACGCAAAGCCGCAAAGGACGCAAAGTTTTTTAAATTCAAAATTTCTCGCTTTTCTTTGCGAGCTTAGCGTCTTTGCGCAATAATTTTTTTTGCCTTTTTTTCATAGAATTCGATTCAAAGATCGACAATATTTTGTCGATGTTGTAGGCGTAAGCGTCTAAAGACTCTTGCTTTTATTCGTAAGTATAGCATGAAGTATTGAAAGATCATGAGAGCTGCAAGGATGATAAACTCGTAAGAAGTCGGTGATGGCCCCTTTGGTGTCATTCCGGCTTGTCCGGAATCCTTCCTTATTCAGTGCGTTTCAAGGCACTACGATTCCCGACAAGCGGGAATGACAACTTTTTACGAAACCATCATAGATGACTCAACGGAGAAAGCCGTTTTATCCTCTCCGTACATCGCTTTTTTTGAAGCTTCTATATAATAGCAAATCATAGACGATCTTAAGCCCGCCTGCAACGAGAAAAGGGACCCCGAGAAGTGCCGGAGAAGCGAACAAGACGCCGGCGAGGGACGGAGATATCGCCGCCCCCACGGACCGGGCTATCGCTGTCACCCCGGACGCTGCCGCCCGCTCGTCAGGTGCCACAACTGCCATCGTATACGACTGGCGCGTGGGCACGTCCATCTGGGAGATGCTGAAGCGGAGCAGGAGAACGAAAATGGCCAGGCCGAGAGTCGGCATGAGCGGGACCAGGCACAGCAGCACGTTCGACGGGACATGGGTAAATACCATCGTGTTGATCAACCCGATGCGCGAGGCGATTTTAACGGCCAGCAACGCCGAAACTCCGGCCAGGATGTTCGCACCGAAGAAGATGCTCCCGAGGACACCCGCGTCGATGCCGAACTTGATATGGAACCAATAGGCCACCATGCTCTGGATTACGAACCCGCCTGCAAAAGCGTCAAGGGCAAAAAGCCCGCTCAATTTCAACACGACGCCCTTCGATTTATGAAGACCGAGCACGCGCTTGTCGGCGGGGACTGCGGGGGCTGCTTCTATTTCCGGAGAAAGAAAAAAGAACAGGGCAATGAGCACAAAACCGCATGCAGCGTACCCGATGATCACCGCCTGGTACGAGGCACCTTCGGAAAACCCCGCGTGCAGCAGTCCCTGGGACAGGAACCCGCCCGCAAGTGCGCCTGAGGCGGCCGCGAGAGAGCCCGCGAGGTTGTACCAGGCAAAAGCTTTGGTCCGCTGTTCGGAAGACAGAAGCTGGGAAAGTGCCGCCTGCTCCAGCGAGAGGAAGGGGCCGATTTCATTGCCGCTCGGGCTGATGACGCCGATGATCGCAGCCAGCGTAAGCAGCAGGGGATTGCCGGTCAGACTGAATACGACTCCCGCCATGATCATGAGCCCCGACCCGAGGAGCAGCATCTTTTTTCTTCCGATCCGGTCCGCGGTCGTCGTGATCCAGAGCGAAATTCCCGCATCGCCGGCGAGGGTGAGCGTAAAGAGCAGGCCGATTTCCGCCCCCGAGAGGCCCGCTTCGTGCAGGTACAGGGCAAGAACGACCGACAGTGCGCCGTACGCAAACAGGCGAACGCTGCGTGCGGTGAAGAGAAGGACGACATCACGCTGCGAATGCGTCATGAGGCTTTCCTGTTCGACCTATGGAACAAATCGTTCAAATAGATTTTTCGCCTCAGCATCGACTGTGTCTCGGTCAGCTTCTGACTAAAAATCATCCGAGTGGGGCTCGCTGACGATGGCGGCCTTGAAAACAGCGAAAAAGCGTCTCGTTGCCAGGAGCATCCTCCTGCTAATGACGCCCGTTTTTGACGGTTGGCGCGATGAATTTTAAAAAGTATACCCTATTTGCCCATGCAGGAGGGCGGCAGTCCCCTGTTCCGTCGAAGAGTACAAAAAAACCTCCGAGCGGCAGATGCCGGCCGGAGGTCGTGATAGAGAGCGAAGTGGCTTGCCTAAAAATAGTAATTGAAACTTATGCCTGCCCTCTGGGTGCCGAAGTTCGTGGTCTTGACCGTCGTGCTGGCCGGACCGGCCGTTGTCGTCGTCTCGGAACTGTAGCCGAAGCCGACTTTTCCCTCGATGCTGAACTCTTTGTAAAGGAAATATTCCGCGCCGCCTTCTCCCATCAGGCTGAAGCTCTTCTGGTCGCCGTCCTGCGTCGAGCTGTAAAAGATCGTGCCTCCGACAAAAGGTGCGAAGTCTTCAACTTTGAGATATTTCCTTACGCCGACCCCTAGTCCGATATCGGTGCCGCTGTTATCTCCGCCTCTCAGACCTAAGCCGAAACCAGCAAGCACTGCCATGTCCCTCGTAATAAGATATTTGCCCGTCAGAACAAAATCATCATTGACGTCGACGTTGAATCCGAACGCTCCCTGCCGCAGACTGTTTGCCGCGAAGGCGCTCCCTGCTCCAAGACCGGTAACCATAATGAGAACCATCACAAGCACCTTAAATCTGTTCATCGTACCACTCCTCCCGTTCGCGTTTGATTTGCGCCGCCGCTGCGAATGCATCGAAAGACGGCAGCTCTATTCATAAATACATTGCAGCGATTATAGTAATTACTCGTCCTTTGTCAAGAATTATTATTGGGGGGAGAGCGGGAGGGTTGCCCGTGGGGCGGGAGGGCAGGCTGCCGGTTTCTGCGCGGGGAAATTCCCTGCGGCAAGGCAAACCTGGATTGCAAAAGCAGTGCTTCTTTTCTCGTAATATACTCAACCGCCGTGGTTTACCGTTTCATTGCCACGACCTTGCCCACGATCTCAGCCATTTCCCGTACGCGGTACGGTTTCGCGATAACGCCGAGAAACCCATAGTCTGCGTAACGGGCCATGATCGGGTCATGCGAGTAACCGCTGGAGACGATGGCCTTGACCGCGGGATCAATCTTGATCAGTCTGGCGAGTGCTTCCCTGCCGCCCATGCTGCCCGGTATGGTCAAGTCCATGATGACGAGATCAAAGGGCTTTCCTGACGCGCGCGCCTTGCCATACCGCTCAATGGCCTCATTTCCGTCCCTGGCAAGCTCCACTTCATAACCCGCAGTCTCCAGGATCTTGCCGGCTGCGTCAAGGACGATCGCTTCATCGTCCATGATCAGGATCCTGCCCTGACCCGTCCTGAGTCCGAGGCTTTTACCTTCCGGCTCTTTGAGCTCTTTCGATGAAGCCGGAAGGTAAAGCGATATCTTCGTACCGCGACCGGGGTCCGACTCAGCCGCCATTGCGCCGCCGTGCTTTTTAATGATGGAATAGGCCGTGGCGAGCCCGAGGCCGCTTCCCTTCTTTTTGGTGGTGAAATAGGGGTCGAAGATCTTGTCAAGGTTCTCTTTCGGTATGCCGGTGCCCTGATCGGCAAACGATATTCTCACATAATCGCCGGCCTTAAGAGACCCGATCTCGTTCGGACCGAGGCTCACATTTTCTCCGGAGATCGTGATCATGCCGCCCTGCGGCATTGCCTGATCGGCGTTGATCACGATGTTGTGTATGACCTGGCGCAGTTGTCCGCCGTCCGCTTCGATGGGCCGGAGCTTGTCGGCCAGGGAAAGCGTACGGCCCGCCTTGGACCCGCGAAGGGCGAAGCTTGCCGCCTCCTTGATGAGCTCGTGGATGGCGATCGTCTTCATGACCGGCTCGCCCCCCCGGGAAAACGTCAGGAGCTGCTGGGTCAGGCCGTGCGCCTGCACCGATGCCTCCTCGGCTTTTTCCAGGAGCGGCATAAGCAGATCATCGCGATTTACATGCATCCTCGCCAGCTCGATGTTCGCCGTGATGCCGGTAATGAGATTGTTGAAATCATGGGCGATGCCGCCGGCGAGAACACCCAGAGAATCCAGCTTCTGGGCCGTCAGGATGTCCTCTTCCAGCCTCTTGCGTTCGGTGTTGTCACGTGAATTGACGATGATGCGGACCGAGCGGTCCTCGTCGATCAGGCTCTTGCCGATCGATTCGAAGGGGCGCCACGAGCCGTCCCGGTGCAGCACGCGGATCTCGATCAACTCCGACGCTCCCGGCGCCTGGATGAGCCTCGCAAAAGCATTCTGCGCAGCCGGCCGGTCATCGGGATGAAGGTATTCGAAAACGAGCTCGCCGATCAACTCGTCGCGCCGGTATCCCAGCAGTCTTTCCACGGAAGGGCTCTCAAAAAGGATCTTCCCGCTGCTGTCCAGGACCGTAATGAGATCGAGGGCGTTCTCGATCAGCGACCGGAAGTACACTTCGCTCTGCCTGCGCAGGTCTTCTGCAACGGTCCGCGCAGCCATTTCCTCCTGAAGCTGGACGTTCGCACGCTCCCAGTCGGCGGTGCGCTCTTTCACGAGCACTTCCAGATGGTCCCGGTGTTTCTGAAGCTCTTCCTCGACCTTTTTGCGTACAACGATCTCGGAGCGGAGCTCTTGATTGAGCTTCTCCGCGCCGTCCTTTGCCGAGGCGAGAACGGTGAGCAGGCTTTTGTTCTCAAAATGGAGCTTGAGCGAGAGCGCCGCTATATTGTGGACCCGCAATGCCATCAGGTGGATCAGGACGGCAAAGAGGAGGATCATTCCGCCCATCGTGATGTGGATCTCGTCGCCGCACGAGAAAAACCGGTAAACGAGGGGCGCGAGGGCCGGAACGCTGAAGGAGAAAACGGCCGCCCTGATGACCGAAAATGTCACAGCGGCCCCCGCAACCATGCCGCCGATAACAAAGGCGAGGAAGACCTGGTGGGCCAGCGAGTCGACGGGAAATAAAAAAAGGGCCGCAGAACCCCAAATGATGCCGGACAGGGCCACACCGATGACGAATTGAATTCTCTTCGCTCGCGCTTCCGCAGGAGACGGCGGTTTAAGCCGGTATCGGTATATGTGCACCGCGCGAAAGAGTGTGATCAGAAACAGGCAGGCAAGCCAGATGGTCAAGGCAGGATGGGGAACGACCTTCCACAGCACAAAGGCCAGGGCGGCGGCGTTCATGACCGTCGCGATCATTCCCAGGGGGGCGTGATCATACAGCTGTTTAACCTGGTCGGAGTCGACCTGCGTACGCTCGTCAGTCATGGCGCTTCCTCCGGGAGACTGTGCATTCGCCCTTGGATTGGCTTATTTTATATTCGGGTAAGAACAAAATAATCTGCGCCATGGTAATTTATGTTACAAAATTTTCTCTTTAAAAGCCATTGAAATATAGTATAGGGTGAGTTTGATCATTCCTCCATGTTTCACTCCGGATTTCGCATTTTTTTCAAGCTTGAATGTGATGTGGTTTGTGATTGTGGGCCGTCGTCCCCCAATGATTCGCCTCACCGCTATTGAAGGGGCATGAAAAAGAATCAGAACGATTGCCGCGAAAAGGGCTGCGGTCATTCCTTGAGTTCCGCTATCGTCAGCTCGACTGCGCCGATAGAAGGATCTGCGACGCTCCATCGGAACGACCATCGATGGACAGGCGTCTTCAGTGATTCAGTAGAGGTCGAAAAGCCGTATTGGGCCCATGCTGCGAGCTCAAATTTCCAATTCAGAACAGCCCGGTATCCGAACATGTGGATCTTGCTGGCGGTCCCGGAATGGGCGGGCAGCAGCAGGTCGTACACATCCCAGCTGAGGCTTCCCCCGGGAGGGATAGAAGACGGACCCGAATGCGACAAGGAACTGGTGACGTCCTGGATGGTTCCACCCTCCTGGCCGAGAGATGCGTGGGACACAACGTTGACCGCCTCAGCATCGCAAACATTGCGAAGCGTCAGAATCGCCCTGGTGAAGGGAATTTCCCTGCCGTCGCTGGTCTTTATGCGTGATGTTTCCGATCGAATTGAGATATCGAGGCAAAGGGACCTGCCCCCAGTTGATGCTCGTTCCTCCGCAGTGCCTGACATACTGCCCTCCTTCCTTCCGGTGGCTAACTTTTTTTATTAAGCGAGCAACATTGAGAACGTGAGACTGTAGGGGGCTTTTATTGCAGGCACTGAAACAGTCCGGTACACCAGAGGCAGGCCCCACAGGGTACGCGTTCGATATAGCAATCCTGTTCAAAGTCCGCATCCCCGGCATAATCGCAGAGCGCGAAGCTGCAATCAAAGCAGAACGGGAACTTATACCCAAGCACGCGCTCCCGGAAAGAGCGGGACTCAGCATCGTTCCAGATTGCAAGGATGCCCCGATCCCGCAGGTTGCCAAAGGCCCACGGCTTGACCTGTTTCTCGATGCCGCCGACATAGCAAGCATAGCGATGCCAGAGGAAGTAACAGGGATGCACGTCGCCGTCCCAGGAGATGAAGGCGCCGTTCCCTTCGACGAACTCGCACTTTCTGGTGTTCCGCGGCGCCATTCCCGGGAGCGTCAATTCCACGCCCGCCTCTCGGGCGGTCTTCCGGGCCTCATCGAAGACCCTATCAGCCGACGCCAGCCATTCCTCATCCCGTCTAATCAGCCGTTCCATATGAAGAGTGATGCCCTGTTTCGCCGCATCGTTTCGCATCTGTTCGACAAGCTGCACAATGCGCTCTTCTCCCGTGCTCCGTCCCACTTTCGTGAGGGTATCGAGATAGTGCCGGATGTCCAGGCCCTCCTGCGCCGCTTTTGCTCTCCCGTTTTTGTAAATGGCGATGGCAGCATTGGTGTTCGTGTCGTATGCCGTCTGCGTAACGAGATCCTTTTGATAAGGAAGGAGTTGGGTGACGATAGCGAAGCTGGCGCCGGATTTGCCCGCCCAACGGATTGCCAGAGGCAGGTCAAAAAGGTTGTCGCGCATCAGCACAAACTCGATCCCGATCCTGAGATCACGCCGCTTGTTTCGTTCCCGTGCCCGATTCAAGCTTGCAAAGGCCGCCTTAATGCCCTGCATCTCCCCGCCGCTCCGGATGGAGCGGAAGCTGTCATCGGACACCGTGTCGAGGGAGATGCAGATCCGGTCGACCCCTGCGTCGACGAGCGCCGCCGCGCGCTCGTCGGTCAGCGCCATACCGTTCGACTGGAACCCCACAACTGCATGGTCAGGCATCATGGCGCGCGCCTGCGCGATGAAGGTCTCCAGCTGAGGATGAAGCAAGGGCTCGCCGATCCCGTTCAGAACCAGCGTATCAAGGTGCTGAAAAGCGGGTGTAAGCCGGTCGAAAGTTTCCGAGGACATGCTGCCCTCGGGAATGCCGCCCGTGCCGTTCTGCTTCACGCACATGCCGCACTGCAGATTGCAAAGGGTTGTCACTTCGACAAAAAGTTTGGAAGGATATTCGTTCGCAGCCATTCTGTATTATAACCGTTCAGCCGTACCGAGGTATGATGCCTGTCATATGTTTGCTGCCGGGAGAACCTTTATGACAAGAGCGATATGTCTGGTATAATAACGGTATGAAGGTGAAGGTCAAACTGTTCGCCTCCCTGCGCACCCTCGGCCCTGATGAGCAGGTACTCGAACTGCCCGCATTGACGACGATCGATGAAGTCGTGCATATCCTTAAGATCCCCGAGTCGATCAGGCTCCTCAGGATTGTCAACGGCGAACACCGGCCTGCGGACCATGTCTTGAAGGATGGTGACGACCTCGCCCTCTTCCCTCCCATTGCAGGCGGCTAGCTTCGGAAATGATGCATTCATCGGACCGTGGATACGGTAAGCACTACCTGGTCCTTCCCCGCCAACGCTGAATTCTCTTTCAGTATCTTGACATCGATTGATTGGTCGTCGAGCAGGACGCTGCATTCCCGGCGGAACTCTTGTGACCGCTCTGCGAAGAACTCGGCCAGGTCAGCGGCCTTGATAAGCACACCCTGCCGCAGCAGGCCGGGCCCAAGTTCGGACATCAGCAGATTAAAGAGCTTGATGCTTACCCACCCCTCTCCGAGCTCACCTGCGTTTCCTGTTTCGTGGTAGGTGATGGCGCTTCTGAAGGATGAATAGGCCCCTCCACGCCTGAGCGTGGCGCCGACCAGTCCGGGCATGGCTGCCGAAAGAGCAAGTACCGAACCGTCATGGACCACGGCCGACTTTATATCATCGACCGGCTTTCCGTCCAGCATAATGGATTGGATCTTCTCGATCATTGCCGGGCCGGCCCCGAGCTCCTGCCTGAGGAAGGCATCAACACTGCAGCCGATGCGGCTCCTGATCTTCACCCCCTTCTGAAGCAGAAGGAAGAACTTCGCCACGTCAGGTTCTTCTACGACGAACGCGAGGGCATGACTAGTAAGTTGTCTATTGTTCAGGCTCATCCGATTCTGCACGCATGAAGCAAGGGGTTCCCTGACCTGAGGGGCTGGTGCTATCCTGCACCCAAGGAATAATAAAAAAGGAGAGACCTCCGTCTCTCCTTTTTATCGATCATGCGGTTCTGGCTACCAGTTGAAGACCTTGTCCAGGTCCTCGTCCTTGACCGCGAAGGTGACGTTATGCGGGGCAAATTTCTCGGTCTTGAAGTAACTCGGCAACCGGTCGTGCTGCGGGGTGAAGCCCGCCCGGGCGTTGAAATCCCTCTCCATGGAGAGGACCTTCTTCCCCAGGGCGGTCACATCATCGCCCGTCAGGTTCAGGCCATAGAAGGAGTTCAGCATGTCGAGCAAAGCCTGGAAGGTATCGGGCTGATCGAGCACCGCAAAAGCGATGAAGAGGCACATGCCGGTGGAATCTATCGCCGCGGTCGCTATCTGGAGGTTCCGGGAAAGCTCGACCTGGCCCTCAGGCTTGAGCGCGTTCACGTCTCCGCCCACCTTCAGCACGTTCGTGGCAACTGCGTATCCCGCGGTGTGGTCCGCGCCCATGGGGCTCGTGGCGTAGGTGACGCCGATGCCCTGGACCGCGCGGGGATCGTACGCCGGCATGGCCTGGCCCTTTACGACCGGCACCCGTTCGACTCCGTAGGCCTTGCCCGTTACAGCGGCCCCGCTGCCGAGGATCCTGCCGAGGGGCGTGCCCTTGCCGACCTCGTGTATGAAATTGATCGCCGCGTCCGCGTCACCGAACTTGGCAAGACCCGCCTCCATGGCGACCGCGATCGTCGCGCCCATCTCGATCGTGTCCACGCCGTAATTGTCATCCAGGAAGTCCATCTTCGCAATCTTGTCCATATCGCTGATGCCGCAATTCCCGCCGTGGGCCCAAACGGTCTCGTACTCGGGCTGTTTGGTGAGGTAGTGGCCGTCCTTGTCGTTAAAGGTGCCGGAACACTGGATGACGCAGCCTCGGTGGCAGCCATGCGTAGGGTTCGCCCCGCGATTTTTCTCGGTTTCCGCCAGGGTTTCGCCGCTGATCTTGGACGCGCCGTCGAAGCGTCCCTGCTTGAAATTATAGGTGGGATAACCGCCCACTTCGTTCAGAATGTTCGTCAGCACGTTCGTGCCGAAGGCCGGCAGCCCCTGGCCCGTGACCGGATGTTTTTTGAGACCGTCGACGAACCGCTTGTTCGCTTCCTGGAATTTCTGCTGGTCCTTCGGGGCCCGCACCGGCATGCCCGTGGCATCCAGAACGATGACCTTGATGTTCTTGGAGCCCATGACCGCGCCCAGTCCCCCGCGGCCGGCATGACGCGTCGGCCGAAGCTCGATGTCCGTGAAAGCGACGGTTGCGGACGCCATCTTCATCTCGCCCGCGGGTCCGATCGAGATGCAGCAGATCTTGTCGCCGTATTCCTTTTTCATCTTGTCGACCAGGTCATAGTTCGGAAGCATCTTGAGGCTGTTGTCCTTCGTGATCGTGACGCCGTCCTTATTGATGAACACCTTGTAAAGATCGTCGGTCGTTGGTTTCCCTTCGAGCACGATCGCGTTATAACCGAGCTTTGCAAGGACCTGGGAAGGCTGGCCGCCGGAGTTCGCTTCTTTGATGCCGCCGGTGAGCGGGCTCTTGCCGCCCACGGAAATCCGTCCCGATTGGGCGCCGGCGGACCCGCTCAGGAGCCCTGGTGCGATGACCAGTTTGTTCTCTCCCCCCAGGGGATGACACAGAGGCGGGACCTCCTTCGAAACGATCGCCGAGGTCAAAGCTCTGCCTCCCAGACCCGCATAATCGCCGACCGGTATTGTCGTCGCCTTTGGGCCGCCTTCAGCTCCCACGTTGATTCTCAGGATCTTGTCCATGGCCTCCTCCTCAAATTATAATTTCACAACTCATTGAAATCTCAAGTATGATTTTAAAGCATATACGTGATGAGTTTAACGCATGGTTTAAATCATATCACAGGAAGAGAAATTGTCAATGAATGACTGTTTGCAATACAGGGAGAGTTGCTGATGTAAGAGGCCTACGGTAGGGTCATCCCGGGATTCGGCTCGTTGAATCGTAGATTATGTTCAGGCGAGAGTGTTGCGAGTCGCAATATTGTTATCAACACATCTTCGGAATTCTCTGATTTTTTTACGGGTGACGATAGGATAAACGGTTTTCTGTGGGCGCTTTGGCGATGCGAAACAGCGTCGAGCCGATTTCGGGCACCCGCAGCACAGATGGGAAGCGCAGCGGCTTGTTTGAAATGGTCAGGGCGGAAAAGGGGCCTCATCCGGAAATACTTACCCCGATCAGCCGGCCGACGAGGAAGACCGCAGCTGCCGCGGCAAGGCCGAAGAGCACCTGGCGGATGCCCGAAGAGAGCACGGACTTGCCGGTAAAAAGCGTGATCGCAGCGCCGAGCGCGAAGAGGCCGACGGCGCTGACGCCCGCGCTCGCGACGACGGCCGGGGTCCCTTTCAAAAAAAGGAAAGGGATGACCGGCACGATCGCTCCGGCGGCGAAAAGAAGGAACGAGGTTATTGCCGCCTGCCAGGCCGAGCCCCCCAGGTCTTCGGGGTTTACCCCGAGTTCGTCGCGGGCAAGCGTATCGAGTGCGCTCGCGGGGTTGCTCATGAGCCGCGTCGCGAGCAGGCGCGCCGTTTCCTCGTCCATGCCGCGCGCCTGGTAGATCAGGACGAGTTCTTCCGTCTCTTCTTCGGGCACCGTCTTGATCTCCTCTGCCTCGACGCTGATCTGCTTTTCGTAGAGTTCGCGCGAGCTCTGGACCGAGATCCACTCGCCGAGCCCCATGGATATGGCGCCGGCAAGCAGCCCGGCAAAGCCGGTGAGCAGGATCCCGGCGCCGGAGAGCTTTGCGCCCGCCACGCCCATGACGAGGTTGAAGTTCGAGAGCAGGCCGTCGCTTGCTCCTAAGACCGCTGCGCGCAGGGCGTTGCCTCCTCCCGTCCGGTGACGGCCTTCGATCTTGGCGAGCAGGTTGCCCTCCATGCCGAGCGGCCCCTGCTCGAGCTGCCGGAGCAGGCGCGCATGAGAACGTTCCTCCGGCAGCATCCCGGCCGCTTCCGGCTGTCCGCCGTAGCTATGAGAGTTTCTCTGCTCCATGGACGACATCGCGGGAAGCACGGCATCGACGCCGAAGCGGCGGGCGAGCCGGATAAGGATGCGCGTCCGGAGAGACACATGAAACTCCGGCACGATTGCCCCTGCGTTCCTGAGTCTTTCGGCCCAGGCCTCCGCGTGTTTCTCTTCGGTCCTGGCCAGACGGCGGTAGACGTCGGCAAGCTGTGCATTTTTTTCGTATTCAGCCAAAGCGTTGTAGAGCGCTGCGCTGTTTTGCTCTTCCTTCAAGTTTTCCCGATACCGCCTGATGTCTTTGTCGTCAGCCATTGCGATGCTCCTCCGGACCGTTTTCGATAGAACGAATATATCTTATCGTGAGGGGAAAATAGACCGCGATCGCATTTCCGGACTACCATGACCCGGCTGGAAACAGTCTGTTATTGATGCAGTCGGACGAATTCCCTGATACCGTCACGGTCCGCAATCGAAATATCATCGAACATGATGCCGAAACCGGGCAGGGCCACGATCCTTTTTTCCGGCGTGGCAGGATGGCTGATGATGCACCGGTCGAGGTCGCAGACGATGCAGTAAGCCACACGGCCCCCGGCAATGACGTCCGCGGTCCTTCCCGGCAAGGCGAACCGTACCGAGATCCTCGCGCCGGTCGGCGGAGGAGCGAGCGAACTGATAAAGAGTCCGTTTTCTCCCAGGTCCTGGATGGTGCTCCGCATGAGCCTGTCCTCGCACTCGTATTCCACGGGCAGGCTCACCTTGATCCGCTGCGATTTGCGCAGATTTGAGTTCAAAAAAATGAGGTTATTGACCGTCGCAATGATTTCTTCCGGGCTCATCTCCGGATGGATCAGGAACGATTGCTCCGTGCCCCGGTTCCTGCTGTTTTCGTCCAGAAACAGGAAGCCGCGGGCATCCAGCATGGACTCGAATATTTTATTTTCCTTAAGTCCTGCGGTCATGTCCGTGCTGACGATGATCACCTCGTACGTATGGAGCCGGCGGTCGAATACCGAAGCAACATCGGCCGGCGCGCGAAGGTCGACGTCGAATCCGCCGCTCCGGAGGAGGTCTGCCAGGCGGCCCCTCATATAGTCGCTTTCCCCGACAAGGGCTATCCGGAAGGGCATGTCATGGTCCTTTCCTTTTCAGGAGTTCGTCGTCCGCAAGACCCGTGGCGATGTCTGCCAGCATGGTTCGATGCTGGGCCTTGACCCGCTCAGCCACGATGTGCTGCACATCGTGCCGGTCCAACATATCGAGATATCCGGACTTCCGCGACAGGAGGATCAGACCGCCGCTGAACACAAGCGTGACGATCTGTCCCTTTTCCAGACCGAGATCCTCGGTCTGGACGTGCAATTTCGTTCCCCTCCACATGAGTTCCTCCTGGAGGGACAGCTGCACCCGTGAGCTGCTCAGCAGTTTCACGGGGCTGTCATCACCTTTTTCTTCCGATGAGGAGGCTCTCTCTTCGAGCAATTTTCCCGCCATATGCACAAAGGCATGGGTTATGGCCGAATTGTCAAGGAGCAGAAGCGGCTCCATTTTCCGTATGGAGTTTTCGACCTCCGTATCGTACCCGATGGACCCGAGGGACGCGAGGGTGACGTTCAGGTACTGATAAGCTACGCCGCAGAGCGCTTTCGCGACGCGCTGTTCTTCTTTAAAGGCGGCCATGTTCACGACCAGCCGATAGCTGCTTTCCCGCAGAAGTGCGTCAGCCAGTGCTGCTCCCGCAGGATCGCTCTGGCGCACCATGTCGATGACCTGGTGCATGCTTTTATAGGTGTCGCTGTCTCCAAAAGCCGCTGCAAGGCTGCGTTTGATCGGGCCGTCGCCGGGGAACAGGCCCAGCACCTTCCGGTGCACGGCCATCTTGAGGAATCCGTAGGCGTTCTGCAATGCCGTGGGAGAGGGCGTCGTGACCAGGACGCCGGTGTCGGCTGAGTTGAAGAAGTCGAGGTTGTTGAGGCTGGCCCCCGCCCCGATGTCGATAATGATCGTATCGGCCTCCAAGCGGGCAATCTCGGAAATGATTTTTTGCTTCTGTGCGTAATGCGGGTTGGCGATCTCCAGGAGGTCCGATGCTCCGCAGATAAGCCGGAGGTTCGGCAGCATCGTCGGGAGCAGGACGTCGGAGAAGGCATTGACCTTCTTTTTCAGATAATCGCCGAGCGTTCGCTCCGGATACTTGATGCCGAACAGGATGTGGATGTTCGCACCTGCCATATCAGCGTCGACCAGGATTACCTTCCGTCCCTGCTTCGCGAGCGTGCAGGCGAGGTTCGAAGCGAAAAAGCTTTTGCCAACCCCGCCTTTGCCCCCGCCGACAGCGATGACGGTGTTTGCCAAGCCTTTCATGAATGAGCGGCCCTTTGCGTTACGGGCCCATTGCCTTTGGAGAAAATCATGCTAGCCAGTATATCAGACTCGGCGCTATTTGATAAGTTTTTTCCGGGACCGCAGGTACGCCGCAAACCTCATAAAGGGATTGCGCGTCATGGTGAAATTCACTATACTACGACGTAGCTGCTTTCCATTTTGAGGGAGAGAATCCGATCATGAGCATCATCGATACCATCGGCAACACACCGCTTGTGCAGTTGGACAAAATCAACCCGAATCCCAAAGTCAGGCTTTTTGCCAAACTCGAAGGGAGCAACCCCGGCGGGTCGGTGAAGGACCGCATTGCCTGGTACATGGTCAAAACCGCCGAAGAGGACGGCAGGCTTACCCGCGGCTCGACCATTCTCGAAGCAACATCGGGCAACACCGGCATCGGGCTTGCCATGGTCGGTACTGCACGGGGATACAGGGTCAAGCTCGTGATGCCCGAGTGCGTCAGCATGGAACGGAGAAAGATTCTCGAGGCCTTCGGCGCCGAGCTTGTCCTGAGCCCCGGCAATGAAGGGACCGACGGCGCGATCCGGCTCGCGCACAAGATCTACGGCGAACACAGAAACGGCTATTTCATGCCGAACCAGTTCGACAATCCGGCAAATAGCAAGGCGCATTACGAGACCACGGGAAAAGAGATCTACGAACAGACAAAAGGAGAAGTATCCGTCTTCGTTGCCGGCATGGGCACGACGGGCACACTCATGGGTTCGGGCAGGCGGCTCAAGGAGTATAACAGCTCGATCACGGTCCTGGGCGTGGAGCCGAACCTCGGCCACAAGATCCAGGGCCTCAAGAATATGACCGAGGCCATCGTTCCGAAGATCTTCAACCCGAAAGCGCTCGACGAGAAATGGAGCGTACTCGACGAGGACGCCTTCACCACCACGCGCAGGCTTGCGCTCGAGGAAGGTCTGTTCGTGGGTATGAGCAGCGGCGGCGCCATGTGGGCTGCAATCAAAAAAGCAAAAGAGATGAAAGAGGGGACCCTTGTCGTGATCCTGCCCGACCGCGGCGACCGGTATTTAAGCACCGCGTTATTTACGTCGGTCTGCGCCCAGTGCCCGCCGTGAAGGCGGCGGTTTCACGCGCCTCGCGACAGAAAGTTTTCATCGATCACAACTGCCTCGGTGAGCAGCGCACTCAACCAGTATTCGACAATCCATTGGAATTACTACTGCGGCTTGGCATTTCACGCAATCTGCTTGATTTTGCCGCATGACGATGATATGCTGTTTTATCGCGAATAACGGAATAGGCGCAGGAACTGCCGATACCCCGGGGAAGGCGGTAACGCGTGCGTTCGGCGCTCATTCTTAGTTTTACCCCGGAAGGGAGGCGCCGAACGGACCGCAAGACGAATCGGCAATTACGTTTCCGTTCGCACAGCATATGCTCATAGAATATTTAAAGAACATCCCTCTTTTTAAACACCTGAAGGATTCCCAGCTGAAGGAAATGGCTGCACGGTGCAGGAGCGCCCGGTACAAAAAGGGCGACGTGGTTTTTCACAAGACCGATCTGAGCACCGACCTGTATATCGTGAATTCCGGAAAACTGAAGGCGGTGCTGGTAGATGAGGAAGGCGGCGAGATCGTGCTTGCGCAGTTCGAGAAGGGCGCGTTCTTCGGAGAGTTGAGCCTGCTCGACGGAAAAGGAAGGTCTGCTACCATCGTGGCCGAAAATGACGCCGAACTCTCCGTCTTGAAAAAGGACGTGTTCTTCGACCTGCTGTACAAGGATCCCCGGCTCTCGGTCGAGCTCATGGCGACCCTCGTGGACCGCCTCCGGAAAGCAGATGAAATGATCGAGTCCCTGGCTTTTTTCGAGGTCGGCGAGCGGCTCATCAGGTCGCTGCTTGAACACGCGACGCCAGTCGAGAGCGCCGGTTCCCCGGGCGGCTATCTCAAGGCCGGCAAACTGACCCATAAGGAACTGGCTGCCCGCATCGGCTCGTCCCGTGAGGCCGTGTCCAAGTGCCTCAAAGTGCTCATGGCAAAGGCCATCGTCAAAGAAGCAAACGGCAATATCCTGATAGCACGCCACGCCCTTGAACGCCTCAAGGAACACGAAAGGATATAAAGCAACGCGGCTTTACCCATTCCGGCGTTCAGCGCTCACCGCAGCTCCTTCCGCGCGCAGGGTTCCTGCACAGAAAAATTCGTCCCTTCCCCCTCGGAAATAGCACGCAAAAAAAATCCCCTCTCGGCATCGGGAGGGGATTTTTAAGAAAAAAACGGTACGTTGCGATATCAGATCTTCGGCAGATTCTCCAGCGCCTTCTTGATGTCCTCTTCCGGATGTTCGTGGTCGAACAGTTTGCCTTCCCGGTAATCGGCGTAGGCTTGCAGATCGAGGTAGCCGTGGCCGGAGAGGTTGAAGAGAATGGTCTTCTGCTTGCCCTCTTCCTTTGCGCGAAGCGCCTCGTCGATTGCCGCCCGGATTGCATGGCTGCTCTCCGGTGCGGGAATGATAGCCTCCGTCCCGGCGAAGAGCACCGCCGCCTCAAAGCACTTTGTCTGGCCGTAGGCCCTGGCCTCAATGATCTTGTCATGGTAGAGCTGGGACACGAGCGGCGAATCTCCGTGGTACCGGAGCCCGCCTGCATGGATGCCCGAGGGCATGAAGTCGTGGCCCAGAGTGTACATGGTCATGAGCGGCGTCATGCCGGCCACGTCGCCGAAATCGTAGCAGAACTCACCCTTGGTGAGCGTAGGACAGGACGTAGGTTCCACCGCGATCGCACGGAGATCCTTCTTCTTGCCCGAGAGCTTGTCGTGCAGGAAGGGGAAGGCGATCCCCGCGAAGTTGCTCCCGCCTCCGCAGCAGGCGATAACCACGTCGGGATAATCGCCGGCGATCTCCATCTGCTTTTTGGCCTCCTGGCCGATCACGGTCTGGTGCAGGCACACGTGGTTTAAGACCGATCCCAGGGCATAGTTCGTGTCCTCGTGCGTGGCCGCGTCCTCCACGGCCTCGGAAATGGCGATGCCGAGGCTCCCGGTGCTGTTGGGGTCGAGCTCGAGGAACTTCCTGCCCGCGTTTGTCACCGTGGACGGGCTGGCGTGCACCGTGGCGCCCCAGGTCTCCATCATCATCCTGCGGTAGGGTTTCTGTCCGATGCTCACCTTCACCATGTAGACCGTGACGTCAAGGCCGAAGAGCTTGCCGGCAAGCGCCATGGAGGAGCCCCACTGGCCCGCGCCGGTCTCGGTCGAAATGCGCTTGATACCCGCCTTCTTATTGTAGAAGGCCTGCGGAATGGCCGTGTTCGGCTTGTGGCTGCCTGCCGGGCTCACGCCTTCATATTTATAATAGATCTTCGCTGGCGTACCGAGCGCCTTCTCGAGCCGGTGCGCCCGGAACAAGGGCGACGGCCTCCAGAGCGTATAGATGTCGAGAACTTCTTCCGGGATGTCGATCCAGCGGTCCTGGCTCACTTCCTGAAGGATGAGGTCCATGGGGAAAATGGGTTTGAGGTCATCGGGCCCGACCGGCTGCTTGGTCCCCGGATGGAGCGGCGGCTTGGGCTTGTTCGGCATATCTGCCATGATATTGTACCACTTGGTCGGGATCTCCTTGTCAGAGAGAACAATCTTGGTCTGTCTCATTCCTTCCTCCTGAGCGTTGAAGTCATGAATCGCTGTTACAAAGTGGAGCTATAGTATACTATTTTTGGCTGTTTCACAACGGTTTTTCGAAATGGGTACCGGGTGAAGGCGCGCACGGCTGGGGTCAGGCTTTGAGTTCTCCCAGCATTTTGATGAAGAGCTTGAGCAGGTCAAGATCGTAGTCGCCGGCCTCCCGGGTAATGATCGACAGGGCGTAAAAGGGCGTCCGTGCCGGTTGATAGGATCGCTCCGTGGTCATGGCGTCATAGCAGTCCACGATGGACGTGATCCTTCCGAAAGGGTAAATTTCCTGTCCCGACTTTCTATAGGGATAACCGCTGCCGGACAGCCGCTCGTGGTGCTGGGAAACGGCGATGAACGACTCTTCCGGTATTTCTCCGTTCGTGTGAAGGATCTTTTCACCTTCGGACACGTGGGTCTTGATGATCCGGTATTCGTTGTCATCGAGCCTGCCGGGCTTGTTGATGATCTCGGGAGGGATCGTGCTCTTGCCCACGTCATGCAGCAGGGCGCCGATGCCGAGCTTCTCGATCTCTTCTTTTTTCATACCCATTGAAATCCCGAGTCCCACGGACAGGACTGCAACGTTCACCGAATGCGTGTACGTGTAATAGTCGTAGGTCCGGAGCGACAGGAGGTCGTAGGCCGCGGCCCTGTTCTCGAGAATGGCATCTACCATCCTGTTGACCAGAATGAGGGATTCCTTGATTTTTTCCCCGCTCCTCGGGTTGTCCAGGAGGTCCTTGAGCACAAGTTTCGAGTTTTCCTTGATCGCGCCCCGCTTCACTTTTTCCCGGTCCTGCTCCTTCGTAGAAGCAGCGCTCAGCAGGGATTCCAGGTAAGCGTGGTAGCGCGGAATGTCCGCCGGCTTGATCACGATATCGCCGGGTGTGTTCGCAACGCGCTGGTCAATGGCTGCCGGCGCCTGTTCCGTGGCAGGAAGGAGGACGCTCAGACGGAACTGATTCAGGACGTAGATACTGAAGGAAATTTGCGTGCCTGGCTGCAGGAGCGTCCGGTCAATGACGTAATGCCGGTCTTTTTCCGCCAGATATTTTTTGAATACTTCGGGATCGGGAACGATCTTCTTTTGCTCGCCCCGCCGCTCCAGATAGGCCTCGACTTCGCGTTCTTCTGCAGTGTTGACATAAACGGTTGTGATGCCCTTTTCTTTCAGGATATTCGATGCAATTCCGTCAAAGATGGTTCCCTTGTTGAACAGGGGAATGACCAGGCTTCGGTCCTTGAGAAAAACGCTGAAGGGCAGACTCGTTCCGACAACGAGCCTGTCGGCGGGCACTGCACTATAGGGATCAAGATCGATTTCGGTATACGGGGCCACCCTGCTCCTTTCACAACGCGTCCTGACGGCGCCGAATCTGCTCCAGACTTCGTGCGGATTACAGACCGATGGAGAACATGCTCTCGAGATCGTGGCGGGAGTGGACCCGGAAGGCCACGAGCGTCTCAGACGTCAGGATTCCCTGCACTTTGAGCATGTGGTTCGTAACGACTTCCGCCAGCCGGTCGTTGTCCCGTACACGAATGACAACGGCAAGGTCGTATCTCCCTGCCAGCGAATACACTTCGGTGATCCCGTCCATATCAGCGAGGGTTTCCGCCACGGAATTCACCTTGTCCCGCGCAACCGTCAGCAGCACCAGAGCAGTAACCATGAAGATCCTCCTGGATGCGTAATTTTCTCAAGTATACCAGATATTTTATTGTTGGGCCAATAAATAAAGTCAGATTGCGCTACACCGCGGGTCGGTCCCTGCAAGATCATTTGCGAGAAAGAGGCCGTGGGCAGGGCAGCCTCCATGACAGCGGGCATGAAGACGACAACTTTTCTGAGCGCAGGAATTTTTTACCGGGCTGCGAAAAAAGGAAAGCGTCCGGTGCTCCCAGATGTCTTTGAAGGAATCGCTCAACAGGTTGCCGAGACGAAACTCCCGCTTTCCGAAAAAGAGGTTGCAGGGATACACGGAGCCGTCAGGCAGAACGCCGAGCTTCGTTGTCCCTGCAGGGCAGCGGACGCGGCCAAGGTCGGGACAGTCCTCTGTGTCGGAAACGAAGCCTGAGCAGAAGACCATGCCCACCTGCTCGGAAGGGAAGCGTTGTTCTATTGCCGCGGTAAATTCGTGAAACGGAACAGCGTCCCGGAGCTCTTCCCGATGAAGAGTGTCTCGATAGATGAGATGGAACTTTTTTGGCTTAAGAACCAGAATATCCCCGATCCTGTCAAGGTCGATATCCCGGCTGAAGAGGGACTTGATGACCGGCTGGTGCTCTCGAATAAATCCCCTGGCGTGATCGAGCGTTTCCCGATCATTCACCGAGATGCCGATTGTCACCCGCCTCCCCAGACGCGCGATTGCTTCGAGCACAGAGAGGTCCGTCCCGTTCGAACTGATGTTCACGGAAAGACCGGAGGCCAGTGATTCGCGAACGAACGAGACGATGTCATGATGCAGCGTCGGCTCTCCGCCGATGATGTCGATCGTGCGCACTCCGACCCGCGTGAGGACCCCGAGCAGCATCCGGAAATTTTTCAGGGTCATGTCCGGCTGGGAGGGCACAGCCCGGTTAAAGCAAAAACCGCAGGACCGGTTGCACCGGAGTGTGGGATAGAATTGTATGTAGTCAGGGCCGCTTCGCATGGCTCAATGCGGAATGCAGTTTGAAAACCGTTTTCCTCTTCTTCAGTCCCGGGATTCACGGCTGCAGCAGATAGCTTCTCCCCTTCTTCCGGATAAACCCTTCCTTCTCCAGCTGCAGGAGATTTTTCTTCACCCTTCCTGTGTCCATGCCGGTTTCCTTCACAAGCTGTGCCGCAGTGAGGGAGGATGCGCCCACCAGCGCCTTCACAATTCTCCCCCGCACCTGCCGGTTGGAATCCTCGAAGGGGCCCTGGCGCGTATAGTGCGCGCTCTTCCGGTTGGGATTCGCATGCTCTTTTTTGAGCATAGTCCCATAGTCCATAAGAGCATTGTACCATTTTCGGGGGTTCGCGGAATCCATCGTTTGATCGACAAGCGGGAGCAGTTCCCCGTCATGGATGTTTTCGCGGTCATGGAAAAATTCGTGGATGTACACGCGCCGGATATTCGTATCCATGAAGAGCACGGGTTTGTTGAACGCAAAGGCCATGACCGCGCCGGCAGTGTACGCGCCGATGCCGGGAAGGGCAAGCAACTTCCCGGGATCGGAAGGCAACCTCCCTTGATGCTCGTCCGTGACCTTCTGTGCAAGAGCCTTGAGCGCAAGGGCCCGGCGGTTATAGCCCATGCCGGACCAGATCGTGAGCAGTTTGGAAAGGGGGGCTTTTGCGAGTGAAGAAAAATCAGGGAACGCGGCGAGAAACTCCCGGTACTTTTCGACCACCCGTTCCACCTGCGTCTGCTGGAGCATGATCTCCGAGACCAGCACACGATAGGGGTTGAGCTTCTTGCGCCAGGGAAAGTCGCGGCCGTGTTCGGAGAAGTGGTTGTAGATTTTTTTACGGAAGGCGCGAATACGGGAGGGGGTAAGCGTCTCTCTATTCCTTCGGTTCATAGGCATCGCACTCGAATTTTTTTTCATCCCTTTGATCATTTCGGTTGAGGGTGCAGAGGATTTCTTCTTTTCCGCTTTCGTTGTCTTTCTTGCACGTCAGGCACAGGCCCGGCTTCGGAACCAGGTCGCTGTTGAGCTCGGTCCCGTCGTCGTTGAAATACCCGGAAATCACCTGCACCGGCTCGATGCCGTTTTCGAGGAGCCAGCGGACCGACTCTTCGCGCATCCAGTCGTCCTTGAACGTGTACCATCGCTCAAGCTCGTCCGGATGCTGGTTCAGAACGTCCCTGAACCTCCGGAACGCGCCCTTGCCGTCTAAGGCAATCGAAAGTTTTTCCTGCAGGCCTTTGTTTTTGACGGATTCGGCAAATGCGACCATAATCTCATATCCCTCGCGGGATTCGCGCTTCGGGATCGGCAGGAAGCGGTTCTGCTCGTCGCTCAGGATTTGCTCGGCTGTCTCCGCGAGATCCTCGTCCCGCTCAACCAAGGCTGATTCGGATTCTCCGTCTTCCACCGCTCGCATGATGTCGTCGGGCATGTCGATGATCTCGCCCGTCTCGGTGTCGAGATACCCGCTCCGCTCCATGTTGTCGCCCAGTTCCATTTCGAAGATGAGTTCGGAAAGGTCGACTTTGAGTTTTTTTCTTTTACCTTCGCTGTTGCTCATACCGGTCCTTATTGCCAATTAACGATCCACGTGGCAAAATCATCGAGCACCTGATAGGCCTCCGTTTTTTTCTTCTTCGTTGTCAGCCACGACAGCCCGATTTTAAACTTTTTCCCGTCCGACAGCCGTTTGACCCTGGCGATGAGATCGTGACCGTCTATCGTCTTTTTCAAAATATCGATAAATACAAAGTCGTCCGTATACGACGGGCGCGTCTGCTTCACCCGTAGCAGTCCACAACGATTTCCATATCGATTCGCTTTTCGCGCGCAGGTTCTTTCCGTGTGGTTTTTCTCGTCAGATCAAACCCGCTTCCCGTGCCATCTTTTTCGGAATTACCATGCCGTTCGAGAGTTTAACGAACGTGAACGCGTCGGCAAGGTCCGGACTGCACAACCCTTCCTGCCCCATGCGTATGCGGCAGGCTTTCTCGATATCAGCGGCGCGGGCGGACACGGTTGTCTTTTTCGTTCCGAAGAAAGCGCTTACAGCGTCCGCGGTCAAATAGTTCGGGTTCTTGGAGTCAAAGAGAAAGTTCAGCCGGGCGATCACGTACACCACCGCCGCGGCCCACACTTCCTAGCATTTCTTTTTCGTCCTTTTCAAAAATTCCTCGAACAGTTCCCAAGTCCTTTACCGCGTCTTCACGGCTAACTATTCATCGTCTTCGAGCGGCTCATCAACGAGATCGAGAACCGCAGAATGAAATTCCACGTCGAACCACTTCTTGAAAGTGACAAGGTCCCGCTTGGGCCAGGCGCCCTCGTCCGTCCACCATCCGCTTAACTGTTCCTGGAAAATCATATCGTAGAACTGGGCGAGAATTTCATCTTGTTCGCCGTCATGGGCGTACTCCGGCAATAGGTAGGCCGTGTTGTCAAGATCCACCTGCTGTCGGGAGAGATCGGCAGGATTGGGGAGAGAATTGATCCATTTCGCAAAGGGCTCTTTTGCCCTGACAATCAAAAGTGAGCGATTTATCATGATAGGCCGGACTCCTCCATCCGTTGGGGCAAGCAGCTACTTCACCTCGTAAACCTTCAGAACTTCATCCCCGTAATGGTTGATGACCTTCACGGCGATCTTTCCTTTTTCGGGCGTGTCGAAAGGGCGGCTTACGGAAGAATAAAGCATGGACCAGGCGGATTCGTCAACTTCAGCCCGAAGCGCCCGTTTTAATTTCTCATAAGGCTCGTCGGCGCCGAGAAAGTAGGCATGCCGAACAAAGAAGCTTTCGCCATTGTAGTTCGTGTCGATGAACCAGCAGGCGATGTCGTCGGTTGAGGAACTGCGAATCTGGCCGGTTGCCGGGTCGTACACGTCCACGCCTTTGATCTCCACGGTGATCTTGCCGTCTTTCACTTTTTTAACCTTCCAGTCCGGCTCGCCGAAGACCATGAAGAGGTTTCCCGCGCCGGTCTTTTTCAGGAGTTCCTCGCCCATCGCAAGGTCCGGATTCATACGCGCAAGCAATACCGGCAACTTTCCGTACTGTTTCTGGCTTTCGGCTACGATCTTATCCGACGTTTTCTTCCCCTCCGGGTTAAACTGATTTGCCGCTTCATTGGCAGAGGCATCGAAAGCAAAACCACAAATCACCAGCAGATCAAACCCCACGCCCTTAACCGCTTCAATAGCTGCATCTTTGATAAGTCCTGATCCCACAGTTCCGTGTTCCGGACCGATACAGACAGCCACTCTCTTTGATACGCCGCCCTTTTCAGTATACTCCCCAGCAAAGTGCAGCCACTCACCGGCATACGGCTCTAACCGATCGAACTTGAGCCGTTCATTCTTAACCGTGTTCTGCACGCCAGCTTTTTTCAGATTGTCGAGAATCATGGTCTCGAACTGACCAGCACCAGCGGCCTTCTGTGCCTCCTTCTCAGTTGTTGGACGTTCTTCGTCTGTGGCAAGCACGCGATGTGGCGAAAGGCTTTCAACAGTAAACGGTCCGGTCACACGGATGCGCTTGTTATCTTCATAGGGCTGGTCATACAACGTTTC
The DNA here is from genome assembly GCA_963769335.1 of Nitrospirota bacterium. Lineage (GTDB taxonomy): Bacteria > Nitrospirota > UBA9217 > UBA9217 > UBA9217 > JAJYKN01. Next base: position 39,011 of record CAVYLT010000047.1, read on the forward strand.
AGTATCAGCATGCCGAGAAATGGCAGCGTCGATCTCCTCGCGTTTCATGCCTTCTTTGAAATCCGGGTTATTTGCAATGGACTTGAGCGTCACGTGCGGCACGCGCTTGTACACGAAACCCTTCCTGATGTCGCCGTCGGTCTTGTAGTCCGGCGGCAGCTTGCCAGTTACTTCAGCATCTTTCTTCACCCCGTCAGGAGAATCAGCAAGATAATAGTATGGATACTTCGCCGCCATCAACCGCGTCCGTGCGAGCGCCAGCGCCACACGCGAGGTATCGATCGTAATCCAACGCCTGCCCCACTGCTCCGCCACATATGCGGTTGTTCCGCTGCCGCACGTCGGGTCAAGCACCAGATCACCGGGATCGGTTGTCATAAGGAGGCAGCGCTGAATAACTTTGGTAGCGGTTTGCACGACGTAAACTTTCGAGTCAAGCCGACTTTGAATTCCGCCAACATCCATCCATGCGTTGTTATAAGGCACTGCCGCGAAGTCATGGATAAACCTGACGTAGTTGAGCGTATTCGTAGACTGGACGATACGATTGGCGAGGACAAGTTTTTGTAATCCAGAGTCGTTTGTCTTCCAGCCGCCGACGTATTGCTTTCCTTTAAACTGAAACGGAACTGGGGGACTGGCCTGCGACGTAAGGTTGTCAAGCCGATAGAAGCGAACCCTCTTTTCCGCATTCGTTCCCCGTGCTGTATCTTCGTCGACCATCCGGCGCCTGGTGCCGTCCGCTTCTTCTACGTAGGCGTATTTACCGCCGGGATCGAATGCTTCGTCCTTCTCAGCGTATAGCTGACGATACTTGATACGGTTCTTATCCTTCGCGTACCAGAGGACGAAATCGCAGATTGAGGCTAGTGTTAGCGTCCCTATCGCCGGGCTTCCAGCACCCGTCGTCTTGTTAAATGCGATAATCGCAACGAAGTTCTCGCTTCCGAAGACCTCATCCATGACACTCCGTGCGAGATGAACGTTTTCATCACCGATCTGAACGAACACGCTACCTGTTTCCGTGAGTAGCTCGCGCGCTATAGTAATCCGGTCGCGCAAATATGATAGGTAGGAGTGGATACCAAGCTTCCAAGTGTCGCGAAAGGCACGCACCTGTTCAGGTTGGCGAGTGGCATCTTCGGCCTTGCCATCTTTCACTTCGTTCTTGCGCGTGGAGACCTGCCAGTTGGAGCCGAACTTGATGCCGTAGGGCGGATCGACATAGATCATCTGTACCTTGCCCTTGAGCCCTTCTTTCTCGGCAAGCGAGGTCATGACCAAAAGCGAGTCGCCAAGAATCATCCGGTTCGACCAGTTCTGCTCGTGCTGGTAGAAGTCGATAAGGTCCTCGAACTTGATGCCGTTGAAGTCCGCGAACAATGACGTCTGCTCTTCAGGTTTATCCTTCTTCGCTTCGGCCCGGACATTCTCAATGACGGCCTGGGGATGGATCTTTTCCTGGATATAGACCGGCACCGCCGGGACCGCCAGGTCCTGCGCATCCTGCTCGTCCTTCCCCTTCCACACAAGCTGCGGGTCCAGCGACGGATCGCGGGGATAGAGGATCGTCTTCGGCTTCGCCTCGTCGTCCTTCACAAAATCGCGCAATTCCTCGGTCGGAATGTTCACCCGCTTGTCTTTGTGCTTGACGGTGTCGATGGGGGTGGTGCTATTCGATTTCTTTTTCGGCGGCATTAGCTTTTGAGCCTCCTGCAATAGACATATCAATGTCCGTCAGTTGAGCAATCTTACGATCTGGTGTAAAAACAGTTCTTGTAAAAACTACTTTACATTTTGTCAAGACAAGCTATAATACAATCAATCCGGATAACCGGAGGTGGATGGCGCAAGCCATCGGGCCCGCGAGGGCCTTTTTTATTGCCTACAGAAACTTCTTTCCGAATATCTTCCCGCCTTGCTGGTAATACTTATGTTGTAGTATCTTAATAACTCTTTTGCCGAAACTCCCTAACTCTTTTTCCAGCAATCTCTGATCCTTCAATATTTCATTCCTGCTTGGATGCGCCACGAGATCGGCCAGTTGCAAGCCCGATATATTGTTCATTTTCTGCTTTACTTTGAGCTGTTTGCTCGTCAAGGCTTTTTGAAATTGATCCGGCGCAACGTACTCAGTTCCATTTGCCCACATCCTTGAAAATGAATCTTTCAAGCGTAAATCTTCTTTTCCACCCCTCGATTCAGCCATGACATCGCCTTGAGCATCACACTGGTTGAGAAAAAACACGAAGCGCTCCATCAGGACGGCAAGGCAATAATGATAAGGGTCATACCGCCACGTTGTGTAGGTTTCCTTATGACTCTTTTTATCAAGGCACACAGAGATGACGGAATATTCCCACGCCGACAGTAACGTAAGAAGTTCTTCGTCAAATCGCTTCAGTGTCTTGGGTTCTTTCAATACTTCGAATGGTGGCTTTGCATTAACCATTTCCTTACTGTGAAAGATCACCGGATCGTCAGGATGGGACTGAAAATACTTCGTCTTTAGCGTCTCCATCTGAGAATGCAGAACAGTCTCGACATATCCTAAGTCAAGTATCACTCCTGTAAGGCTCAGATAGCGATGGTTCGGATTATCAGAGCTTTCCAAGTCAGGATTGCCAACCTCATCGATGTAGATGCGGTATTTCATCAGCTTGTCTTACTCTTTCAGTTAGAGCCCGTTCAAAAAGGTTTTTATCTCATTCTTCGCGTTCCACGGGTCGGCAATCTCAATGAACTTCCACGTGCCGAAACCGCAATGATTGTTGATGGCCGGAATGACGACTTGTTTCAAGAAAAGCAGCTCCTTTGTCCGTTTACAGCTCCGTATACTTCTTGGCCGACCCCTTCGCCTTCTCCACCGGATACTTCTCTTCATTCACAATTATCTTCTTCTCTACTTCCGCCAACAAATCGATCTTATATTCCTCGCACAGATAAGCAAGGAAAATAAAAATATCGGCCAGTTCTTCTTTTACGTTCTGGAGTTCTTCTGCGGTGAGGTTGCGGGACTGCTCGGTCGTCTTCCAGAGGAAGTTTTCCAGCAGTTCCCCCGCTTCGATGGAGAGGGCTTCGGCGAGGTTCTTGGGATCGTGGAATTGCGCCCAATCGCGAGCGTTTCGGAACGCAAGGATCTTACGCTGGACAGTATCCAGGTCAGCCATAATCCTCCATGAACAGCTGTCGCAAATGATTGAAGACTTTACTACAAGTTACGGCAAAGTGCAAGAGTTGAAAGGGCTGTGACAGGATTCAGGGCGATAGCAGTCAACGAGGCATCCGTTAAAACAAGTTGCTCAGAATTATTTCTTCTTCAGCAGGACGTACAGAGCGCCCAGCCCCCCGTCGCACTGCCGGGCGGTCACAAAGGCGATGAGGTCCTTCCGGAATCGGCCGGAGAGGCGTTTCACCACCGCTTCCTTCAAGCGGGCGCCTTTGACGGAACGGAGACCTCTGCCATGGATGATCTTGACGCAGCGCAGGCCTTTTTTGAAAGAGTCTGCAAGAAACTCTTCGAGCTCCTCTTCCGCGTCGGCTACCGAACACCCGTGCAGATCGACAAAAGCCTGGACCGAGAAACGGCCCTCGTGCAGCTTGAGAATGATGTCGTCACGATAATCGGGATGGGTCCATTCGACATATTCCTGCGTGTCCGGCAAATGGATTGCCCGTTGCCCTCCTGCGATCTCCCCAAGGATCACGAGCGTTTCCTGGTCCTCGGTGCGGCGTCGTGGTTCCGCAAAGGTTTTCCGGACACGCGGAGCGCAGGCAAGAGTGCGGAATTCCTCGATCTCCTGCACATCGTCCATCTCGCGGCAGAACAGCTCTTCGTCGGTGTATTCCTCTTTTTTCTTCTGCCGGGGAGCCGGGGGCGCAGCCGCGGCAGCCTGTCGCTCCATCGTTTTCCGGAGCTTGTCGAAGGGACGAACGGAAAATATGGTCTTCTTGCCGCTCATGGCAATCCCCTGCCTTGATGCTTCCCGGGGTTATTATACCAGATTCGGTGATTTGATTCGACAGAGACTGCGCGGGGCGGGTAAGGACACCGTGGGAGAGATCGTTTATATTCTTTGCCTGCAGGGTCGCCCCTTTGCGGGGTGGCCAAGAATTGGCGAGGACGCAATTTTCCCCTTAGAGCTGTTCGTAGACCTCTTCAGCTTTGATCACCAGGACACCCCTGGCCCAGGGGAATAACTTTTTTGCCGCTTCGAACCTTTCTCCGTACTTCTGGATCCGCCCCGTTCCCCTGATCCTGCACCCCTTGCCCGGACCATGACTCCCCATGACCTGTCTCGTGCCGCAGAGCAGTTCTATCCTGCTGTTCATCTCGAGATTGTCCTCTGTTTTCTGGTATCCGCCGATAGGGACGAAAATCGTATCGTCATCGACCGTCCCGAGGGCCTTTACGTATTCCCCCCAGGTGCCCGCCAGATGGGGCCCGTCAGCACCCACGGTTGCGATGGCAATCCATTCCGCCTTATCCAGCACCTCTTTGCACTTTTTTTCTATCTTTGCCATACGATGCCTCCCCTCTGATAGCCGTCTTATTAGAAACTAGCACGAATTGCGCTCTTGTCAAGTCCCGCTGACGTACAAGAGGAGGCGGTTAAGCTTCGCTCTGCATTCTCAAAGAAACAATCAGCCCTTTTCCGTACTTCTTCCACACTCGAGCTGGTCTGGACCCTGGAGGCCAGGTGGTGTCCGAATTGATAGTTTTGGGCAAAATAATGGGTGAATTGCTTGAGCCTGCCCAGCCGGTACTCGGGCCGAAAACGCTCGTTCAGGCGATCGATGAAGGCGCCGTATACGCTTGGCAGGGACACGGTTGGCCCGGCAACGGGGGAGCCGCACAGGTCCCGGGCAATTTCAGCAAAGAGCCACGGCTTGATCGCTGCTCCGCGACCGAGCATCAGGCCGTCCGCTCCGGAGACGCGCAGACACGTGCGCGCATCTTCGACGGAAAAGATCCCGCCGTTCGCAATAACGGGAATCCCGAGCCGCTCCTTGAGATCGGCGATACTTTCCCAGCGCGGCTTCCGGGCAAAGGACTCTTTTTTGAGCCGGGCATGGACCGAAAGCATATCAATGCCCTCGTCTTCGAGCATGCCGCAGAAGGCCTGCAGCTTCCGGGCGTCGAGTTCAATGCCGAGCCGGATCTTTGCTGTGAGCGGGAGCGACGTACGTTTCCGCGCCTCGGCAACGATGCGCCGGACATTCTCCGGCTCTTCCATCAGACTGATGCCCGCGCCGCGCTTCCCGACAAGCGGGGCCGGACAGCCGAGATTCAGGTCGATGGCATCGGCCTTCAGCTCATGAAGCGCATCTATGGCCGGAGGCAGCTCCTCGGTGCTTGAAAAGAGGAGCTGATAGGAAAGCGGTTTTTCCGATGCGGTCCTGATCAGGTAGGGAGAGACCAGGGGATTTTCGACCGGCACGCTCCTTGCGGAGAGCATTTCCGTTGAGAGGAGGCCCGCCCCGCCGAAGCTGGAAATGACCTGCCGCAGGGCGCTGTGCGTCAGGCCCACCATCGGCGCCAGAAGCAGGGGCGGATCGACCGGAAGATTTCGAATGAGAATTGGCGGAAGAGGTGTTCGCATTCTGTCTGTTTTTTAGATTTACTGGTAGGCGGATTTGTCGCCGATATCGTAGGCTAGGGGCATGAACACTTTTCGCACCGTGAAGAAGACCAGCATGACCGCGATCAGGACCAGGCCGGAGGACGCGCCCCCACGCGCCAGAACGCCGTTCGAAACCAGCAGCAGGTAGATCGGCATGATCATGGCGAGGAGATAGCCCTCGAAGAGCTTGAAGCAGAAAGCCTCCTTCGCGGTCACGAATCCCAGGCATCCGGAAAGCGGCAGCAGGAGCAGCGCGCTGTAGGGTACGTGGAGGAGCGCAGCGGACAGTGACCCCTTTCCGAGGAAGAGGAGTACGATAAGACAGCCGATGCCGATGAAATACAGATTTTTCAGGTAGACTTTGAACTTGCCCACATACAGATGAATGAAGAATACACTCATACCGACGGAGGCATAGAGGCAGTAGCCCAGGACATCTGCCGAAGGGCTGCCGGCAGCGGTGCCGGAATTTGAAGTTGCCGTTGCCAGAAGAGTCGCGAGGCTGCTTATGATGATGGCGGATAGCACGATGCCGCTGCGGTAAAGCATAACCGTTATTTTGTCTTCCCTCGTAAGGGGCTGGAATACCTCTTTGGAACCCATTGATCATTTCTCCCTTCAGACCCGCCCCACCGGTGTCTATGAAAACGCAACGGTCACAGGCCTGTTCCTATTTCGCTTTTTTCCAAAAGGCCAGATCGCTCATCATGAGCCTGAGCAGTTCTCCGGGCGTCATGCGCGAAGCTTCCTTGCACCTGCAGGCATCACCTTCGGCTGCACCTGCCTGCTTTTCTGCGTTTGTCTTCTCTGTCCCCGGCACTGCCGGATCATTGGTCTTTTGAAGAGGGGCAACCATTCTCTGTTCCTCTGCTGCATTTTACTCCTCCAGGCACGAATAAGTCAAAGCTTTCCCCGTTACCTGTCATGTCTCAGGCGCTTTTTTGGACGCATCCCGGCAACAGAATGAATGACTTGGTTTTTTCATGGACGAGAGGGCAGGTACGACGGGGCGAGCTGTTTTGTTGCGCGGCGGCCTGTCAGGCCGCTGAAAAAACTCTTTCCTGCAAAAACTGCATCTTTTTCACGCGGCGGTGCGGAGGTCGCGGGGGCTTAACGATTCGCTTGAAAATAAGAAGACCCTGTGCGCTTTAGAATCTCTGTAAACAGTTCTTCCACTTTCTCTGCGTTCTCCGCGATCCGAGTGAACCCAGATCGCTGCCGCCTCCGGGCGCTGGCAGCGTACCACGCTGTGCTTTTTTGAACTGTGGGGAAAAGGTGATATGCCTTTAAGGGTGATCTTATAGGAACCGGCGAGATAAAAATGGACAAAAGCGCATGGAACATTCCGGGCCGCCTCCTTGATGGCCGAAGGCGGCCCGGAACCTCTTTCAGAACATCGTATATTTAACCGGGGTTCCGCCGACACCGTGGTTGAAGTCGGACAGATCAATGTTCGGCACGTCTGTGGTTGAATCGTATGCCGTCGCCGCGCTCACCGCCGCCACATAGGCGGCACAGTTGGAGCTCACGCCAGCCTGGTCAGTGGGTATGATGCCGCCCAGGTCGGTTTCCGTAGCAACGGCGGAAATGCAATAGTAGTTAGAGCCGCTTCTGATCAGGAAGTAATTTCCCGCTCCTTGAGATACGCCCTTGCCCACCAGCGAGGTGCTGTTCAGGGTTGTCGTGGTGCTGGTACCGTACGTGACCATGCTGTTCATCGCAATCTTGAGGTCAAACGAGTGCGTAGCGCTGTTGCCCTTAATGCTCGTGCGCGTTGCAAAACCGCCGCCGTTGCTTCCTCCCATGCTGCTGTTCACGGGATATCTGACGGATTGCGCCAGGATCAGCTGAACGTCTTTTGTCGTGTCATTATATGCCGTCTGGATCACGCCAATAGTGATCTGCTCCGTTGGGACGGGCGCCCACTTGTACGAAGCCAGCATGTATTTATCCGCGCCATTCTCTTTGTAAGCGACGCTGCCTCCGTAGCCTCCCACTTCCGCCTGGGTCCCCCCGCAATCATAGGTTTGACCCAGAAAATCAGCGAAGGGATAGGGAGAAATACTGCTGTCCGTGACGGGGGCGATGGTCGTGCACATCGTTTTTGCGTTATCTAAATATTCTCCAGCCGTCCAGAGGACCTTATAGATATTGGTCATATCCACTTTGCCTTCATCATCTGGATAGGTGTAGTCCCGGAGAAGTTGAAAGGCAACGAGCATGGCCGGATCGGTAATCGTCATGGCCGTGGCCAGACTATGCCGGACCTGAGGTGCGGCTGATGTAGTAGCCCTGAATGTCGGGGTGGTCTGCTTTACAGCAGAGAACAAAACGTTGGCACCGCCACCGCCTGAGCCTGATGAAGATTTACTTCCGCAACCAAACTGGCACACGATGGCGAGCGATAAAAGTAATACCGGTAATCCCTTCATTTTCGTATCCTCCAGGTAGTTCGTCGTGGATTGCACTTCTCAGTGCAACCGGTTCTTCGCGAGCCGGCCGCTGCACTTCAGTAACCATATCGTGCAGTCCGGAGAACCCGGTTCTCCCAATTCTGATATGACTTTACAGCAGATCTCACAAAGAAAATCGTCTACAAAAGCCGGAGCGTGCACGCCTTTATCGCAACGGACAGGGCCTTACAGGCTTACCGAGTGATCATGACATCGGCATTTTCATCGTTTTCGCATCACCTCCTGTGACGCGCACTCCTTCTTCGAACATGATTATTCTTTGTTACAGTTTCCCCTTACGGTGAAGGGGATTTCGCAGAAATGTGGCAATTATTATTTCGGCTGAATGAGTTAGTTACTTATCGGCAGTTGTTCGTAAATTCTTTAACTTTTTTGGCAAAAGACAATTCGGGCATGCCGGTGGAGATGAACGCACGCGTTCCGGACGCTGCCTGCGTGCGATTTGACTGGTCCCGGATCACGCCGGTCGCGCATTGCGGCGTAATAATCTTGTAATTCCCTTCGTTTTATGACATAATCGCCTTGATGAATCGGTCTTCGTATACTAATACGAGCGTGTTTAACTTTGATACGGTTTTGCCTCCGGGGGGATCTAGGCGGCGCCCCTGTAGCCAAGGTTAAATCCCATGAGCCCACATTCCACGTCAAAGAAACAGAAACCGTACGCAAACCACGATCGCGTCCGATCGGCTGCAGGAGAAAAACGCTTGTCCAAGGCGAAGATCCTCCTCGTGGAAGACAACAAGATGCAGGCCGAAATCATCAGGGAATTCCTCGCTCGAAACGGCTACGAGGTCATCTGGGCGCAAAACGGCATGGGTGCGCTCAAGGCCGCCAAAACAGAGACGATCGACCTCGTACTGTTGGACCTGATCCTGCCCGATATTGATGGAAACGAAGTTTGCCGCTGGCTGAAACTTGACCAGTATACCCGCGACATCCCCATCATCATGCTGACCGCGAAGGACTCTGTAGGCGACAAAGTGACGGGCCTTGAGGCCGGATCTGACGATTACCTCCCCAAGCCGTTTGACGAAAGCGAACTGAACGCCAGGATCTATGTCCGCCTGCGGGAGAAATCCCAGCAGGACGAGTTGCACCGGAAGAACAGGCAGCTTGAAGACATGCTTACACGGGTGGAAAGCCTCGCCATCGTGGATTCCCTCTCCGGGTTGTTCAACCGGCGGCGTTTCGAAACCATCCTTGCAAGCGAATTCAAACGCGCGCAGCGCTACGACGGGCAGCTCAGCTGCCTCATGATCGACATCGATCACTTCAAGAATGTCAATGACACGTTCGGTCACCTTGCCGGCGACGTTGTATTGAAGGAGATATCGCAGATCATCCAGAAATGCATGCGCGAGGTCGATACCGTGGCGCGGTGGGGCGGCGAGGAGTTTGTCGTCCTGAGCCCCAACACTTCGAAGGAAAACGCAAAACGTGCTGCCGCGAGGATACTGAAGGCGGTCGTAGATCATTCGTTCGCCGGAATGGACGGGCAGCGGATTACCGTGAGCATCGGCGTTGCCGGCATGCCGGACGCGTCCATGGACTCCGCAGACAAGCTTGTCCATGCAGCAGATCTCGCTCTGTATGAAGCAAAGAAGAAAGGCAGAAACCGCGTTGAATCTACTTAAGATCTGGCCGGAGAACCAAGGGCCGGAACCTCTTGGACCACATCTTGTTCCTTCGCATTTGACTTCACTTAATCAGTAAATCAAGAAGAAAGAAAAGCATTTTATTTCACGCGGAGCCCCGGAGATCTTTAACGAAACGAGCGGGACTCTTCCGGGTTGAAGCTTCGAAAGGAATAAGAAGATCGCATAGAAGGTGTGGTTACTGCGGGGTCAGCGGAATTAAGCAGGAGATTCCAGCAGACAAGGCATTGCAGGCTGCTGGTAAGAACATCGTGTGGCCATGGTCGCATTCTGCAAGTCCTGAGGGTTTCTATTTAGCCTGCCTATGGTACTGGATGCTGACTTCATAGGCAATACTGGCGTGTCCCACGGTCTGGTTTTTCCCGTGGCAAAAGATCTTTCCCTTGATCGACTTCTTACGGGACTTAGCCAGGCCTGCAACAACAGGGGCCAGATCGAAACCGCCTCCCGTGCACCCGTCCTCCATGCATTTCATGTGAAACCCGGCGTAATCAGCAGGCGTGAAACTGAGGGTGCGCTTCATTAAAACTGAGTTCAGGCCACGATTGAAATAGGTCATGCGAAATTCGATGTTCGAAATCCCGGTATGGCGATCCGCAATCAGGCCAAGAGCGGCCAGGGCCGTCCTCTCCAACTCCAGTTTTTGTCTGTAACTCGGTCTGTGGTTCATGGTTCTCCTTCAGGTAAAAGGCAAAAGCTCCGCGTAGTAATGGCGGATGAAAAAAAACAGGCCCTGACATGATCAGGGCCTGTGTAAGGTCTAAGCCTTAATTTAGAGCTTTACAACATTGCCCGCTTTGGGGCCCTTGGGTGAGTCGACAACGTCGAACTGAACCTGCTGGCCTTCAGCCAACGACTTAAAGCCGCTGTCCTGAATGTCGCCGAAATGAACGAACACATCGCCGCCATTTTCACGGGTAATGAATCCAAAACCTTTGGCATCATTGAACCACTTTACGGTACCTGTCTCCATGATAAGCTACCTCCTTCTTATGAAATTGAAGCGGCGGAAAAGGACAAAAAAAATGCCGCAAAGTCAAACTGTCTTTGCGGTTTCCCTACAAGAACATCCGAAACTTCTTAAACGTATAATCCCTCTTTCAGGAGGGAATGTCAAGCTTTATTATTCCCTCTCTCTACATTTTCCAAGGAGAAGAAGCCGCTGCATTAAGACCCTATACATTGGTTGAGGCCATCAGCCGCTCCCTGTCTTTGAACAGCATGTCGCATTTATTGGCGTAGAGCTTCACCACGATTCCCTTGCCGAACGTTCGATGATTGACGACTTCGCCTACGCGATATTTCGCAGCCATGTCATAATCGCGTTCTTTCCCTTTTGCCTCCGCAAGACCGGCCTCCCAGATGATTGCCGCCGTCGCCGCTTCTTGTTCGGCGCTCTTCTTCGCTCTCGGCTTCCGTACTTTTTGAGCAACAAGGGGGTCCCTCAATTTATGCGTACTGCCGCAGCTTTTACATCTCACTTTGGCGATCACCTCTCCAACCATCTCCATGATGGTATGATCGAGACTGAGCTTGCACTTCCCACAATAAGAATCAATGCTTTGACCTGTTGAATTCTTTTCCAGCATAATGCCTCCTCATCCCGTCAGCGTCGTTCTGGCGGATGTATATCAGAGAAACTGCTCGAAGAGAGGGTGTATTCGGAGAATGTCTGAATCTACGCTTCTCTCGGATAGAGTTATTATACACTTTGCAAACGGAAAAGCTTTAACTCATTTTGTTAATACTACAAGCCCGAACCTTTACTGTCCCGGACAAAAAATGCGGGATTCAGGACACAGCCTCCCGGAGAGGCCCCTCCGGAAACAATGCGGCCTGGTCTCGCCGGAGCTGTCCAAAGCGTTCCACCGGAAACTGGAACAGGTTCTTGAACACCCGGTTCATGACCGAGACGAGCTGCCGGAACTTGTAGGCATCATGGTGGGACTCGCCCGTCTGCTCCGAGGCCCGCCAGCTCTCCACGTCCGAGATGCGCAGCTCCACGCCCAGCGTGTGCTGCTCCGTCTTCGTGCTCAACCCGTCGCGGTCATCGTAGAGCGGCGTGCCGGGGATCAGGATCTCGTTCGTGGCTACGGCCCGGTGGATCGGGACGGAGAAAGCCGATCTTGCACTGGAACTTCCGGTGGCCCAGCGACGTATGGACGTTCTTCTCCGCGTTCATGCTCAAGGCCTCGTAGAAGGCAGCAGCCGAGGACTCCACCTTCGTCTCGTCCGGCAGCTCGCTCCGTCCCCTGCCCCTGGCCAGGCTGACCATCAGCCTCCGCACCGCTTCCTTCATGGCCGTCCGGTTCGTCGAAGAGCGTCTGGGTGATCGAGTGGGACGCCGTGTTCTCCTGCAGGATCACGCCCCGCTTCTGAAGCGCGTGGAAAAGCTTGAGGGTGTCGTTCACGTCCTTCAGGATGAAGGTGATCGCCAGGATGTCACGGATATCAAAGGCCTCCCCTTCCACGTCCTTGCCCAGCTTCGTGACCATGCTCTCCGGGCTCTTGAGCCGCGCCTTCACCTCGGCGATCTCCACGTCCACGCCGTCGCCGCTGTTGAAGACCAGGCAGCCTTTCTCCGCGTCGAAGCCCAGGGACTCGCGCAGGCGGTGGAAGAACAGCGAGATCTTGGCAAAGGCCCGCTGCGCCGGCTCGGTATCGGGGATGTGGGGACGGGTGCTCCCAGTCGTAATGGTACAGGTCGTTCAGCGCGACCCCCTGTGATTCGAGAAAGAACCCGAGCTGGGCGTAATCGTTGATGTCCTGGCTGTCCTCCTCGATCGACTTGATCAGGTGGACCATCTTGAGCAGGCAGCAGGCGGCCTGCTGCCAGGCAGGCGGTATCGCGCAGTCACGTCCCTGGTAGCCGGAAAAGACGAAGGGATACTTGCGCGACGAGGCGAGCAAAAGGAGGTGGCGGGGGTCATCGTCTACGATGTTCTTGAAGGAACGGTCTTGCAGGATCCCTGACGCCTCGCTGATCGCGGTCAGGCAGGTCCGGTAGAGCGCTTCGTTGGGAGAACGGAGCGACGCAAGCCCGTCGAGCTGGCGAATGACAAAAGGTAAGAGCCCGTTGAAACAGTATTCGTAGGCGCGGCGGACGTACTGCGCGGCCCGCTCGCGCTCGCTCGTACTGAGGACGTCGCCCCCGGGAGTATCGAACCCCCGGTTGGCCATCATCCTGGTCGCCTGTCTGAGGGAGGTTGCATAGTCCGCGGCAGGCTGCAGCAGGAACGGGGTCATCTCGGTCCGGTCGAGGATGGAGCCGAAGATCTCGTGGTGCAGTTCCTGGTCGGGTTGGGTTTCGTCCATGAGCGGTTCTCACAAGCGTCAACGTACGCGCGCTTTCTGATGAGTCAATTATAGCGTATTACGGGAGGAGGAAAAAAATAAGTTCATGAAACGAATGGACGACGTGGACTGAAATCAGACTCGTGCACTCTGAACCATTTGCTGAACTATCCCCGCCGTCCATACCGCGACAGAAGTTCGCGCAAATCCTCGTCGTGCCTGACCCCGCTCAACTTTGCCCGGGTGAGGTCGGTGCGCGTGACACGCGCTCCCCGGATATCGGCGTTTGTCAGGTCGGCCGCAGTCAGTGTTGCATCGAGTATGTCCGCTTTGCGCAGGTCAGCCGAAGAAAGGTCCGCGTTGGAGAGGTCCGTGCCGTGCAGGTTTGCTTCCCGCAGGTCGCATCGTGAGAGGACGGCGCAGATCATGCTCGCACTGTGGGCGTTGACATTGGTCATTACTGCGCCGCTGCATCGGATCAGAGCGGCGTCGGTCATTTGGAGAGTGGCGCCCGTGAGATCGGCCTTTTCGAAAAGCGCAGCGGAAAGCTTCGAGTTGGTGAAATTCGCCCCCTTGAGGCTCGCTTCGGAAAAATCGGCGCCCACGAAAGTGGAAAAGGTAAGGTCCGCCCTGTCGAGATTCACTTTCGTGAACGAGCACCCGGTGAAGTTCGAGCTGCTCAGGTTGCAGCCCGCAAGATCGGCATTGCTGAAGCTCGATCCGCTCAAATTCGCACTGCTCAGGTTCGCCCCTTTTAGATTCGCACCATCGAAGCGCATGCCGATCAGCTCCACCCCCCGCAGGTTCATGCCCGAGAGGTCGCAGTTCGAAGCGTCGCCGCTCGAAGAGACCAGGAAGTGAACGTCACTTTTTGAAATTTTTTCCATAGTGAACGCCGGTACGTAAAGTCTGAACTTTCTCTCTGTCGCGCAGATCGCTACATGAAATAATATTGTCCTTCATTATATTATCCACTAAACGGCGGTCGGAATCGCACAGGGTCGGGCTTTCCGATTTTTCAATTCTCATTTCCAGCCTCCTGCACCCTCATGCAATGAAGCGACAGGGTGCAGAAAAAAATTGACACCAATCTTGATAGCGAGCACCATGATTCTTATTTTCCCTTAGCAAGTTTTTTAGCGCCCTTACACTGGGGACAGACGCTTTTCCCCTTTCCGTGACAATTCGCACAAGGGCGTTGAGCCGCATTGGTACTGGACTGTCTTCCCTGCCCATGGCACACAGGACAGGTGATGGAACCTTTACCGCTGCACTCCGGACATGCGATCGTGGCTGTTGTATTTGCCATTTGCTACCCCCTGTTCTCTAAGACAAGCGTACCCTATTTTGGCGGGACGGGCAAGGAAATTATGTGAAACAGCAATGAACCGACGAGAGGCGACTCGGTGACGGAGATTCAGGCACGGAGACAGGGAGGCGAAAAAGCGACAGGGAATTATAGAAGAATCGAAGCAACCGTGAAATTACTTTATTCTCAGGCTTTCGACCGCCCGTTTTGCCCATGTGCTGTCTTGCAGGATGGCCCTGCCCACGCCGATCAGGTCGGCTTTCTTTTCTACCAGCAATTTCTCGGCAGCTTCTATTTCCGTAATGCCCCCGGTAAGGATCACGGGAATGGTCACAGCGCTCTTGATTCCTTCACTCAGGGGTGCGAAATAACCCTGTCCGGATATCCCCGGAGGAGTGTATCCGACAAACCCGCCGGAAATATGGATCATGTCCGCGCCTGCTTTTTCAAACTCCCTGGCCGCAATCTTGCTGTCTTCAATCGTCGTTCCGCCTTCCGTATAATCCGAAGCCCCTAACCTCACCTGAATGGGAAAGTCCGGCCCGACTGCCTTTCGCACCGCCTCTATTACCTGCAGATGGATCCGTATGCGGCTATTAATCTCTCCGCCGTATTCGTCTGTCCGCTTGTTCGTGAGAGGAGACAAAAATTGATTCAGGAGGTAGCCGTGGGCGGAATGTATTTCCACGGCGTCAAAACCCGCTTCCTTGACCCGGCCGGCGGCGGCCGCAAAAGCTTTGACGATATCGTTAATTTCCTTTCTCGACATCTCACGAGGCATGTCCCCGCGCCTCGGGTTCGCTGTTGCCGAAGGAGCCAGGGGCGTTGTTTTCGTGACCTCCTTCTGCGCCGCGCTTCCGGCGTGGTTAACCTGCATCGCAGCCTTTGATCCGCTTCGGTGAATGACATCAGCTAACTTCCGAAGGTCCGGGACCACGGCGTCATCGGAAACGGAAAGCTGGTTCTCGCTTGCCTTTCCTTCCGGAGCGATGTAGCTGTGCTCGATGACGATCAGGGAGATGTATCCACCCCGGGACTTTTCCGCATAGTAGTCGAGTAGCGCCTGGCTTACTTTTCCGTCAGGCGCGGCCTTTGCCGTTGCCATCGGCGGCATGACCAGCCGGTTGGACAGGTTCATTGACCGCACGTTTATAGGTTTGAGAAGATATGACATAGTTAACCAGCCTCCAGTTGGACCTTAAATTCGGTGCACTCGCAAAAAGTCGTCATTCCCCGATTGTCGGGAATCATGTGGCTGTACAACTTATTCATAAAGAAAGATTCCGGACAAGCCGGGATGACGTCAAAAGAAGGAAAATCGACTTTTTATGAGACCATCAAATTCGACTTTCAAACTTTACTACTCCCGAAGCTGCGATTCTCCTGATAGCCGTACTATACTACATGACCGGCAACCTCACAAGCTGTCTGTTTTAATCCAGGAGATATTAGAACAGGGCCGTCCCTTTTGCACGATGACTATCACGACCCCATTTGAGCCAACAGCAGACGATGTATGCTAAGCTTAAAAAAGCCGGCTGCCGCTGCAAGAGATCGGGAACATTTCTCTTTGGCAGGATGCGGCCGGATCGGATTGCCTATGTCCAACTATGCTACTTCCCACAGGCCGACACTCGGTGCCCGGGACCTGCTGCGCTACATCGGTCCGGGATTTCTCGTTACGGTGGGGTTCATCGACCCCGGCAACTGGGCCGCCAATATCGCCGCCGGTTCGCTCTACGGCTACTCGCTGCTCTGGATCGTCACCCTCTCGACGCTCATGCTGATACTGCTGCAGCACAATGCCGCCCATCTCGGGATCGTGACCGGTCTGTGCCTGGCCGAGGCCTCGACGAAATTCATGCCGCGGCTGATCAGCGGGACGCTCCTCTCAAGTGCGGTCGTGGCCTCGATCGCAACAGCGCTGGCCGAGATCCTGGGCGCGGCCGTCGGCCTGCAGATGCTGTTTGGGCTCCCGCTCGTTGCCGGCTCCGTGCTCGCTGCCCTCTTTACCGCATTCATGCTGCTTTCGAACAGCTACCGGAGCATCGAGAGATGGATCATCGGCTTTGTGTCCCTGATCGGCCTGGCCTTTCTGTTCGAACTGAGTGTCGTACGGACCGCATGGGGCGAGGTTTTCTTTCACTCGGTCTCGCCGTCCCTGCCTCCGGGCTCCCTGCCGATCGTTATGAGCGTGCTCGGTGCAGTCGTCATGCCTCATAACATATTCCTTCACTCAGAGATCATACAGAGCAGGCAGTGGCACCTCGAAGAAGAAGGAACGATGGAGCAACGGCTCAGGTTCGAGTTTCTTGATACGGTCACGGCAATGGCCGCGGGTTGGGCCATCAACAGCGCGATGCTGCTCGTGGCAGCGGCGGTTTTTTACTCCAATCACACAGCTGTCACGGAACTTTCGCAGGCCCAGGCAACGCTCAAACCTCTGCTCGGGAATGCTGCGGCTGTCGTTTTCGCCGTGGCGCTGCTGCTGGCCGGATTGTCGTCCTCGATCACGGCAGCCGTTGCAGGCGGGAGCATTTTTGCCGGGTTCTTCAGCGAACCCTACGATCCCGCGGACTTTCATTCCCGCGTCGGCATCGCCATAACCCTGTTAGGCGCCCTGTGCGCGATCCTGTTCATCGCCGACGCTTTTGCAGGGATCATCTGGAGCCAGATCGTCCTGAGCATCCAGCTGCCGTTCACGATCTTCTCCCTGCTCTATCTCACGTCCTCGCCGGCAGTCATGGGGAAGTTCGTTAATTCCCTGGTGGACAAAATCCTGCTCTGGTGTACGGCCCTGATCGTGGCCTTTTTGAATGTACTGCTGCTGGTGCAGGCGGTGAGAAACGGACAGTAAGTCTGACGACGAAACGACAGGGAAGCCACAGGAAGACGCTCAGTGAGGGGAAGCATTTTTACAACTTTACGCTCCGCAGGCGCTCGGCTGCATCTTCGGGAGCAATTGTGTTTACCGACAGGCCTGACCCCATTTCAAACCCTGTGGGGATGCTTGTCCTCGGGCAGATCTCGATGTGCCAATGGAAGGCCGGTGAGCTTTCCGCGTATACGGCCCCGCTTGCGCCCGCTGTTTTCGTGGAGGAAGGCGGGTGCAGGGTGTGGGGCAGGGAATGGATAAAGAAATTATATTGCACTCCGCCCAAGAGGACGTTCAACCTGGCCATGGTCCTTTTGAAAAGAATGGCCAGATCGGCAAGATCGTCATCCGTTGAAGAAAGATATTCAGCTGAATGCATAAGCAGCAGGATGTGGATCTCCCACTCGTACCTGCTCGTGAAGGGCTTGATGGCTATAAACTTCCTGCTCTTTTCAATCACGAATTGCCCGACATTGATCTTCCGCCGGAGTTCTCCCGATTCCCGGTCGTAGAGAGTAGCTTCGAATGTGAGCGCCTCATCGATCAAATTGCAGAAGATGCACTGGTGCGTTTTTTCGTAAAATGCAGTGCTATGCCGCACCTCTGCCTGAACATTGCGCGGCACGACGGGCATGGCTATGATCTGGCTGTGAGTATGGCCAATGCTGGCCCCGGCTGCAGGGCCGAAATTTTTAAATACGAGTACATATTTGAGCCGGTCGTTGGACCGGTACAGCTGCTCCATCCTGCTGCGGTAGGCGGCAAGAAGCATCGCAAGATGGCTGTCCGTCATTTCATGGATCCGGATCCCGTGCGAGGGATTGTCGATGATCACCTCATGCCGGCCGTACCCGTCGATCGCGTGCTGCAAGCCGAAGGCGAAGTTCGGGTTCTCACTGTCGTCGCCCAGGACCGGATACATGTTCTCCACTATCCTGATCTGCCAATCCTTCCCTTCAGGAATGACGGCGATCGGTGCAGGCGTTTTATCCTCGTTCCCCCTGCAAAAGGGGCAGGTGTCAACGTGCGGCCGCGCATCATGAGGCGCGGCAGGCTCTTCTTTTTTCGGACGCATGCTGCGCGCTGTTGCCACCAGCACCGACTCGGTCGGAATGATGGGGCTGATCCTGATTTCCCGGATCACCTTTTTAGGCATTGTGTTTTCCGGTTCCATAGAGATTCCTTCGATTGAAAAATTGCAGCCCTTTTCGCTGACGAGGTAAAGTAGGATACATGGGGTTGAATGTCAATCTGCTTTTCTGAAATCCTCTCCTACGCCTTCCCGGCTTTTACATTTCCCGCCCATCTCAAGACCGGTTAACAAACCGACGGGGTCATCCCCTCGGTTCGCTCAATCGCTCCGCACTTTAGATATCTCTGCGCTGTTCGCATCGATTCTCTACGGCATCATAAAAGTCCTTGGCCGAAAGCTTCCCGATATGCACGGAGCACGGCCAGAGAAGGTCCGGCTTGCCGGCCCGGGAATCGTATCAAAAAAGCCCCTACCGGGCAACCGGCAGAGGCTAGTTGAAGTGAAAAAAATCAGAGCGGGTCGTAAGCCGAGTTCTGTCCTCCCGGTTCCCCGAGAGTGGTGATCATTTGTCTGGGCCGTTGGTTGCCCAACAGCACGAGCGATCTACCCGGAAGTCTAGGACGGGCCGTCCGTACTCCCGATTGCTCGGGAGACGCTTCCCTATGTGATCTTGCTCCAGGCGGGGTTTTCCAAGCACTCCCGGTCGCCCGGGAATCTGGTGGGCTCTTGCCCCACCGTTTCACCCTTACCCCTGTACGGGGCGGTCTTCTTTTCTGTGGCACTGTCCATGGGGTCGCCCCCTGTCCCGTTTCGGGACCGCCTTGCCCTGCGGAGCTCGGACTTTCCTCCCTCCGTTGCCGGAGAGCGATCACCTCACCCACTCTGATGTGAAAGAACATTCTATATGATAAATAAAGGGGCCAGGAAAACACTGGCTCATTTACTGTATTTTTTCGTCAATCGCCTGGTTCGCCAGGGCATCTGCTTCCCTGTTCATTTCCCTCGGGATGTATTGTACCGTAACGCTGCCGATCTTTGCAATCAGTTCCTTGGCCCGCAGGAAGAGCGGCTTGAGTCCTTCATTTTTTACTTTGTACTGCCCGTTCAGCTGTTTTACCATGAGTTCGGAATCGGCGTGCAGCTTGACGCTTTTCGCACCGAGCTTAACGGCGTGTTCCAGCCCGATGATTGCGGCTTTGTATTCCGCAATGTTGTTCGTCGTCGTGCCGAGATAGTGCGCGATCTTCTCCACCGGCTCGCCTTCCCGAAGGATGAAGATCCCTGCTCCGGCTTCTCCGGGATTGTTCCTCGACGCTCCGTCGGTATAAATGGTCAGCTCCATGAAAGTTCCTTCTTAAAATTGAGAAAAAAAATTACCTGCCAACGAGAGGCACGGAGAAAACCGTGAAAACATTACTTCGGGAGACTAATACACATGAACCAATGAGTATTCCATTCCCGCTGAATCCCCCCTCTCACCCTGCACTCGCGATGCCGCTCATAAACACAGGTGCAAGACCCGCCGGGGAGAGATAAAGGAGAGAGCAAAAGCTGCGGCGAAAAAATAAGCCCCTCTTCTCGAATTAAATGATGAGATGTTCTGTTAGCGCTTTCCTGCGCCTTGTCAGCCGTTCTTCTGCGCGATCGCTTCCTTGTAATACAGGATGCGGCTGCAGTGGGGACAGGTGATGATGTTTTCGTTCTTCTTGACGTTCACGAACACCTGGGGAGGGATGCTCATGAAGCAGCCGGAACAGGATTCCGACCGGGCCTCGGCAATGGCTACGCCCGCTTTGGTCCTGAACAGTTTCTCATAATGCGTGAGTATCGCGGGCTGGACCCGGCCGGCTACCTCCTGCCGCTCACGTTCGACCGCTTTCAGTTCTTCATCGGTCTTCGCGAACTCGGCCTCGCGCTGTTTCTGCTCTTCCTGCAGGGCCGCTTCTTCTTCCCGGGACCGCTGTTCCGCAACCGTTATCTCTGCGGCTGCCGCGTCGATCTTTTCCATCAGAACGAGAATGTCGTCCTCGATGGCCTTGTCCTCCTTTTCCCCGGTCTCGATCTCCTTGAGCAGCGCCTGGTACTCCTTGTTGTTCTTGATCTCCAAGAGGTGGGCCTTGAGTTTTTCGACCTTCTGGCCCCCTGCCTCCAGGTCCTGGTCGCGGTCGCGCTTTTTCTTCTGGGCCGCCTGGAGCGCCTCCTTGACACTGTCAAGGTTTGCCTTGTTCGTTTCGCGTTTCCGTTCGAGGCCGGCGAGGAACTCCGGCAGTCGTTTTTTCTGCTCCGCGAGGGAGCGGATCTTTGCGTCGACTTCTTGAAGTTGAATAAGCAAATTGAGCTGTTCGTCCATCAGGCCTCCAAAAATAAAAAATGCGCCTATCGGCGCATTTCTACAGATTATTCGTTTTATTCATTCTCTTCTTTTCTGAACGCTTGGCAAACGTCACGGTACACTCCTGTTCAATCAATATGGTGGGCCCACCAGGACTCGAACCTGGGACCAACCGGTTATGAGCCGGTAGCTCTACCAGCTGAGCTATGGGCCCCCAGTGGGGAAAAACACATGACATCAAAAAAAATTTCGGCAAAGGCTCGGAGTTTTTTTGTCGGGCTCTGCCTCATAATTAAAAATGCTACTTACTGCGGCTGCCTATATTGTCATAACCCCTGCAAAATGTCAAGAAATTGCCGAGTCGCCGCACGCGCTACTCGATGAAACTTTTGAGCTGCTTGCTCCTGCTCGGGTGCCGCAGCTTCCGCAGCGCCTTTGCCTCGATCTGGCGGATGCGCTCGCGCGTTACATCGAATTCCTGTCCCACTTCTTCGAGCGTATGGTCCGTCTGCTCGCCGATGCCGAAGCGCCAGCGAAGCACCTTTTCCTCGCGTTCCGTCAGCGTGTTGAGCACCCTGCGGACCTGCTGGTGAAGGTTCTTGCGGATTGCCGACTCGAGCGGCGAGGCCACCTTCTTGTCCTCGATGAAGTCCCCCAGATGGCTGTCCTCTTCCTCGCCGATGGGGGTCTCGAGCGAGATCGGCTCCTTTGCAATCTTCATGATCTTCCGGACCTTCTCAACGGGCAGCTTCATGGACTGGGCGATCTCCTCGGTTGTCGGTTCCCTGCCGAGGTCCTGGACGAGGCCGCGCGACGTGCGGATGAGCTTGTTCATCGTCTCGATCATGTGCACCGGGATGCGGATCGTCCGCGCCTGGTCCGCGATGGCCCGGGTGATTGCCTGCCGGATCCACCAGGTGGCATAGGTGCTGAATTTGTACCCGCGCTGCCATTCGAACTTGTCCACGGCCTTCATAAGGCCGATGTTCCCTTCCTGGATGAGGTCGAGAAACTGGAGCCCTCGGTTGGTGTACTTCTTGGCAATGGAGACCACCAGCCGGAGGTTCGCTTCCACCAGTTCGCTCTTGGCGTATTTGGCGCGCTCTTCGGCCCGCTCGTAGGCCCTGAGCACTTTTTTCAGTTCCTCGGCCGAGACCCCGCAGTCCATCTCGATATTTTTCATGCGCTTGACCGCGTTCCGGAACGTTTTTTCCATCCCCAGGAGCGCGTCCTGCTTCATTTCCAGCCTGCGGGCCGCGTTCTTCAGCTCGCGCTCACCCTGCCGCATCTTCTTGAAAACGTCTTTCAAATCTGCGATGGTAACGCCCGATTTACGCTCGAGCCCATGGATCTCGCGCTCGGAGAGCTGTACCTCGCCCACCATCTCGCGCAGTTTCATGACCAGCCGGTCCGTCTGGCGGCAGTGGATATTCAAGGCCTCCAGCTTGTCGAAGAGAGCGTGCCGTGTCGTTTGCATCTTCTCGCGGAGGTTCTTCTTGCGGGCCTCGGTGCACCGGCCGCTCATAACGTGGTTCGTGAGCGTCGTGAGCTCTTTGCTGTGGCGGTCGATTTCGGTAATGAGTTTGATCACCCGGGCGTGCAGTTCCTCTTCGTTCTGGCTCTGGAGTTCGTCGAAATCGTCGTCTCCGGCATGCACGATTTCGTTGATGCTGATCTTCCCTTTCCGCAGTTTGTCTCCCAGATCGCGCACGTCCTGGAGGGCGAACGGCAGGCCGTAAAGGATATGGGCCGCCTCGCGCTTGCCTTCTTCGATCCGCTTCGCGATCGCCACCTCGCCTTCTTTCGAAAGAAGCGGCACCGTGCCCATTTCCTTCAGGTAGAGGCGGACCGGATCGTCGGTCTTGCCCACGCCGACCTCAACCTCCTCTTCCTCGACGTCCTCTTCGGCCGCCTCTTCGAGGCCCACCTCGTCCGGCTCGATGCCTTCCTCCAGTTCGTCATCGGCGTGTTGGCGCACCTTGCCGTCGTGCCGCGAGTCGGCGATATCGTCCATTTCGCCGTCTCCGAACAGGGAGATGATGCTGTCGAGCTGTTCCGTGGAAACATCCTCGTGAGGGACGGGCTCGTGCGACTCCTCAAAGGGCACGTAGGCGCGCTCTTTCCCCGTCCCGTTCGTTTTTTTGGAATCTTCTGGCTTGCCCCGCTTTGACATACTCTGGTGCTCCTTTTGTGTGGCAGCCTTCATGCTGTCACGATTTTATTCGCCGAAAAAAACGCAGGCCTGCATCTGTCCCGTTCCTAGAATCCGGGAATGCGCCGTCCGGGCCGCCGGCACAACTGCTGCTGTATTTCAAGAAGCCGTTTATACTCCGCGGCGTCGCCCTGTGCTTCCGCATCCTTGAGCGCCTTCACGATATGCTTCATCTGTTTCTCCGGGTCCTGCTGCTTTATGACATCGACGCAGTCCTGGCAGTGCTTTTCCGGATCGTCGTACTCCATCTCGAGCACGGCGTAGTGCGAGAGCAGCCTGTTCAGCTCTTCATCGCCGTCCTGCATCAGCGCCCGTAACTCAAGCGAGCCTTTCGTCGCGTCCAGGACATGAAAGATCCGTTCAACCGCCCGGCGGAACAGCGGGTCGGTAAAATCCCGGGGCTGTATCTGCGTCTGCAGCCTCCGGGCAATCCCCTCGTCCTTCAGCATGAGGTGGACGAGAATCTCCTCGGCCTTGGGCCGGTGCCCTCGTGAAGGTGTCGACGCCTTCGCAGCCGTTGTTGCGGCGTGCTTTCCCTGCTTCGGCATCTCCTGTCTGAGCACGGTCTCATCAAGATCAAGGGCCTCGGCCGTTTTTTTCAAATAGTAGTCCCGCTCGATGCCGCTCGAGAGCTTGGATATAAATTCGAGCATCACGCCGGCCTTCTCCACCTTATCATCGATTGAAGCCGCGGAACTCTTCGTGACGACCTGGGCCAGCACAAAGTCCATCAATTTTACCGACTGGCGCAAGCGCGCCGCAAATGCCTCCTGGCCGTGCTTTTGGAGAAACGTGTCCGGATCGTCGTTGTCAGGCAGCGAGACTACGTTCACCTTCATCCCGCTCGCAACAAACAGGTCGAACCCCCGGAGCGATGCTTTCACCCCTGCAGGATCGGGATCGAAAATCAAAACGAGCTTATCTGCGAACCTGTGCATGAGCCGCAGGTGCCCCTCGGTCAGCGCCGTGCCGAGCGTGGCCACCGCGTTCCGTACTCCGTACTGGTGGCAGGCGATTGCATCGAGGTATCCCTCGACGATGATGAAATATCCCTGTTTCCGGCCACCCTCCTTGGCTGCGTCGAGGGCATAGAGTGTATTGCTCTTGCTGTAGAGCAGGGTCTCCGAGGAGTTCAGATACTTCGGCAGCGAGTCGTCCATCACCCTGCCGCCGAAGGCGATGATGTTCCCGGCGATATCGCGGATCGGGAACATGATCCTTCCCCGGAACCGGTCGTAGTGGCCTTCTCCCTCGCTCCGCTTTACAACGAGACCCGCCTTTTCCATCTGGCCTGAGGTGTAACCCTGCTGTTTTAAATGCCGGTGCAGACCTTCCCACTCGGGCCTGGCATAGCCGAGCCCGAAGTTCTTTATAATGGTGTCGCTGACCCCCCGCTTCGCAAGGTACGCCCGGGCAGGGGCCCCCGCAGGCCCTTCGAGTTCCTTCTGATAAAACTTCGCCGCCTCTGCGACGGCCGCAAGGAGCGCCGCGCGCTCTTCAGCCGTTTTTTTGTCCTCTCGCCGGGACCCGCTGTCAACCGGCAGCGCTATGCCGGATCGATCAGCAAGCTTCCTGATCGCTTCGGGAAAGTTCAAACCTTCCTGGAGCTCGACGAACTTGAACACGTCGCCGCCCGCGCCGCACCCGAAGCAGTGGAAGATCTGTTTATCCGGATTCACCGAGAACGAAGGGGTCTTCTCGGTATGAAACGGGCAGAGCCCCGTATGGTTCTTGCCGGTCTTCTTGAGAGACACATATCCGGAAACGAGATCAACAATATTTACACTGTCCCTGACCCGGCTTATGAGATCATCGGAGAACACGTTATTTTTTTAACTCCGCCACTGTCACTCCCGCGCCGCCTTCTGCCGGCTCTCCGGGCCTGATAGACGCCACCAGCGGATGATTTTTCAGAAAGTCCGTTACCGCGGCCTTGAGCGCTCCCGTACCCAGCCCGTGGATTACTGTTACGGTTGAGAAGTGGTTGAGGCCTGCCCGGTCGATGAACCGGTCGACCTCGGCCAGTCCTTCTGCCACGCGAAGGCCGATGATGTTCAGCCGGTCCGATGCGCCTTCTTCTTCATGGAGCTCGGAACCCCACCCCGAGACGGTCGCTGCAGGCCGCGACGCGGGTTCAGCCGGCGATACGTCGGATGCCGGAAGCCTGATCTTTTTCCCGGAGACATCAAGCTCCAGCAAGTTCCTGTTCAGAGTAAGAACGGTCCCGGTCTTGTTCAGTCTCGCTATCCGCACCCGGTCGCCTGCGTGAATATTCCCGGTGAATCCGGCGGGCACCGGCTGCTGTTCGACATCAGGTTCGAGCTTCTTCCGAAGCGCCTCGATTTCCGATGCCGCCTGTTTTACTTCCGTCTGTTCAAGCACCGCGCTGCGGGAAAGCTCGCGAAGCTTCTGCCTCAGCAGGAAAAGCACTTCCCGTGATTCAGACCGGGCTTGGGTCCGGATGCCCCGGGCTTCTTCCCGCGCCGCGGTAAGCAACGACGACGCCTCGTTGCGGTCCCGTACTGCGGATGAGCGGTCGTGTGCAAGAGCCTGCTGCTCCAGACCCAGCATGCGGGATTCCTCTTCCACGTGCTTCAGCAGGTCCTCGAGCCGCGTATCGTCTTCACCGAGTCTCTCGCGCGCCCGTTTGATCACTTCTGCAGGGACGCCGAGTCTCGCCGCCATGTCCAGGCCGTAGCTTCTGCCGGGCCGCCCCGGGATGAGGCGGTACGTCGGCTTGAGCGTCTGCGGGTCGAACTCCATGGCCGCGTTCGCGGCGCCGCTCGTCTGCGAGCCGAAGAGCTTGAGCGCATTATGGTGCGTCGTCACCAGAGAGATGCTGCCCCGTTCGATCAGGCCTTCGAGCACCGCTGCGCCGAGACCCGCGCCTTCGCCCGGCTCAGTGCCCGATCCCAACTCGTCAAGGAGCACCAGGGAATCCTTGTCCGCCTTTTGAAGGATCCCGGCGATCTGACTGACATGGGACGAAAAGGTGCTCAAGTCCTGTTCTAGGCTCTGCTCATCGCCGATGTCGGCGAACACCGAGCCGAAACACGGCAGTTCGCTTCCTTCGGAAGCGGTAAGCGGCAACCCGGACTGCGCCATAAGGCTCAAGAGCCCCACGGTTTTCAGGACCACGGTCTTGCCGCCCGCATTCGGTCCGCTGATGATCAGCGCTCGTTTGCTGCTGCTGAGTACAATATCATTCGGTTCAACAGTGCAGCCTCCCGCGGCCTTTTGCCTGGCAACCAGCAGCGGATGGCGGGCGGTACGGAGCCGCATGCCTCGCTCAGGGGTCAGCAGGGGGATGGCCCCGTTATAGGCCATCCCGAACCGCGCCCGGGCGTATACGGCGTCAATCTCAGCGAGGGCATGAATCATGTCCTCGATCGTACCGGCCTCCTGTGCCAGGAGCCGGGTCAGTTCCCGCAGGATGCGCTCTACTTCCTCTCGTTCCTCCATGCGGAGCTCAGCAAGCCGGTTGTTCTGCTCCAGGACATCGAGAGGCTCTACAAAGAGCGTCGCCCGCGAGCCCGACTGGCCGTGCACAACACCCTTAATGCTCTGGCGGAAACCGGGTTTTAGCGGAAGAACATACCGGTCGTCACGGATCGTAATGACGGGCTCTTGAATGACCTTCTGAAAACCGCTGTCCTGGAGAATTCCGGACATGCGGCTGAGAATCTCATCCCGCGTCCGCCCAAGCTGCCTGCGGATCTTGCGGAGGTCCGGGCTGGCCGAGTCTTTGACCTCCGCCCGTTCGTCGATCGCGGAAAAAACCGCATCCTCGACATGCTTGAGAGGCCGTATCCTGTTGGCTTTCGCCGTGAGAAGCGGAGCGCAGCTCTTACCGTTGATGCGTTCAAAGAACTGTTTGACCCTTCGTGCGGCGCCAAGCGTCAATGCCGTATTCAGCAGTTCGACAGGTGTAAGCATGGCGCCGGCTGCGCCGAGTTTTGAGACCGCCTGCCCGACATCAAGGATACCCTCCAACGGGGGGGTCTCGCCGCGCTGAAGGATCTGGAGAAACTCACTCGTCTCGCTCAAGCGCAGATCGGCGACCGCACGGTCGTCTGCGGGCAGCATATTGATGACCGACATTCTCCCGGCTTCCGATGCTGCATATCCGGCAACAATGTTTATGATTTTGTCAAATTCGAGGACCCGCAGGGTATGTTCATTCATGGATCACACCGCAGGCAGGCGCATTCATGCGGCCCGCTTCGTACGTTTGGAGCCTGAGCGCGCTCTCCTTTGAAACTCTTCTCGACATTCGTTGTTGGATTGTTGAAACGGATTGTAAAAATGCAGGTTCAAGTAAAAACTCCTAAAAAAAATCAGGGGGCCTCGGTCTTGATGGCCCCCTGTGTCCGCCTTAATGAAAAAATGGCATGTCCTTTGCCTGATCGGTTTCGCTAGCCCAGTGCATTTTTTACCAACTCGCTCACGAGTTTGCCGTCGGCGCGCCCGCCCACCATGGGAATGAGCGCCTTCATGACCTTGCCCATTTCCTTTGCGCCCTGTGCTCCGGACTGGGCAACGGCTTCCCGGACCATGATTTCCAGTTCTTCCCGCGTCAGCTGTTTCGGCAGATAAACTTCCAGCACCGCTATTTCTGCGGTCTCTTTGTCCACCAGGTCCTGCCGACCGCCCTTGGCAAATTGCTCGACCGAATCCCTGCGCTGTTTGATGAGCGTCCGTACGGTCTCGATCACTTCTTCCTCGGTCAACGGGCGCCGCTTGTCGATCTGTTTGTTCTTCAGCGCTGCATTCAACATGCGCAGAGTCGAGACCTTGTCTTTCGCTCCGGCTTTGAGGGCAACATTCGTGTCCGACTCGATTCTCGATCGTAATTCCATTCCGTCCCTCTTCCCGATCAATATAGCTTCCCGGACAGGTGAACAGCGTAGTGTGACCGCGCCCTGCCGGTTAATTCTGCCGGTACATGCGCGCAGTCTTGGCGGCTTTCTTGCGGGCAGCCAATGCTTTCTTCTTGCGCTTTACGCTGGGCTTCTCGTAATGCTCTCTTTTTTTGACCTCTGACAGCACTCCCTCTTTTTCGATGCTTTTTTTGAATCTCCGGAGTGCGGCCTCGAAGGGCTCGTTCTCCCGTAACCTGATACTCGGCACTCTCGCTACACCCCCCCTCCAGATACAACACATTGTAAAATAATAATTATTACTGTTTTATGCTATTCCGAAGCGATCTGGGGCCGTATAAAACAGTGAAACCGCGGCCGCTTTTTTGGAGAAGCGGCATAATCATCAAAATTAACAAGTCTCCTGATGAAAGTCAAGGGAAATTGTCGCTTCATTTTCAGTTAGTTTCACAGGGAAAAAGAGGCTGGCTGCAAAGGGCGGTCCCTTGCGGCGGTCAACTCCGGTATGCGGCATTGATCTTGACGTATTCGTACGACAGGTCGCAGGTCCAGACCGTAGCGCTCCCCTTGCCTTTGTGTAGGTCGATCGCGATCCGGATGTCCCGCTGTTTGAGCGCGAGCGCTGCGTCACGCTCGGCGGCCTTACCCTGGCCCAATCCTTTTTCGACAAGCTTGGTCTTGCCGATAAAAATGTCGGTTTTGCCCTCCTCCACATCGACGCCAGAGTAACCGAGCGCTGCCATGATCCTTCCCCAATTCGCATCTTCGCCGAAGAGCGCGGTTTTTACGAGGCTGGACTTGGCAACGGCCGCGGCAGCGCGTTTGGCCTCGACAGGGTTTTTCGCGTTCCGCACTTCGATCTCCACAAACTTTGTAGCACCTTCGCCGTCGCGCACTACCTGTTTGGCGAGCGACAGGGCAATCGTGTCAGAGGCATGCCTGAAACTTCTTGAGGTCTTTGCTTCCGGGGGCGATCTTCTTGTTACCAGCGGCGCCGTTCGCCATACACAGGATAGTATCGTTCGTGCTGGTCTCGCCGTCCACCGTTATATTATTGAACGATCGTTCAGCCGAAGCAAACAATGTTTTCTTGAGAAGCGGAGCTGATATGGCGGCATCGGTCACGATAAAGCAGAGCATCGTCGCCATATCCGGGTGGATCATCCCGGATCCCTTGGCAATGCCGCCGACTGTAACCGTTTTACCGCCGATCTCTTCCTGGACGATAGACAGCTTTGGATACATGTCCGTGGTCATGATTGCCTCGGCCGCCTGCTCCCAGCCCGTTGCCGAAAGGAGTCCCGCCGCGGTAGCTATTCCCGTCGATATTTTCGGCACCGGCAGGAACTCTCCGATGACCCCGGTCGATGCCACATATACGGCGTCCGGTTTCAAGCCGAACTGACGCGCGGACATTTCCGCCGTCGCGCGTGCGTCTGCGAGACCGCGCTTCCCCGTGCAGGCATTGGCACAACCGCTGTTTGCTATAATCACCTGTCCCTTGCCGGACTTCACTTTTGCCATGTCCAGAAGAACTGGTGCCGCCTTCACCTTGTTCTTCGTAAACATGCCGGCAACCATGGCTTCGCGGTCGGAATGAATAATGGCAAGGTCCTTTTTTTCATTCTTCTTGATCCCGCACGAGATGCCCCACACCTTGTAACCGGGAACGGAAAAACTTTTTGTATCCAGAGTCCTCATGAGTTTACCCCTGTCAGCAGTGATTTGGATAGCTCTATCACGGGAAAAGGCCCGCGACCTTGATTCCGTCCATTTCAGGAAAGCCCATCATCAGGTTCATGTTCTGGATTGCCTGCCCTGATGCTCCCTTGACGAGGTTGTCGATGGCAGACACCACAACGGCCCTTCCGGTGCGGCGATCGGCATAGACCCCGATGTCACAGAAATTGGAGCCCCGCACATTTCGCACATTCGGGAAATCGCCTGGAGCCTGGAGCCGCACACACGGTTCATCCCGATAGAATTCCCGATAGAGCGCATGGAGCATGCCTGTGTCGGCCGCTGAGTTCAACAGGGCGTAACTCGTCGTCAGTATCCCGCGGTTCATGGGAATGAGATGGGGCGTAAATGAGATCGTCACTGCATGCCCTGCCAACAGCGCGAGTTCTTGTTCGATCTCCGGAGTATGCCGATGGGTCCCGATTTTGTACGCCATCAAGCCTTCGTTGACTTCCGGGAAGTGGTGCGCAAGCGACGGATTTCGGCCTGCTCCCGAGACGCCCGATTTGGAATCGATGATGACGCTCTTAAGATCGATGACCCCGTTTTTTACAAGGGGAGCAAGCGCGAGGATCGCGCTGGTCGGATAGCAGCCGGGATTTGCAACGAGCGAGGCCTGTTTAATTTTCTGCCGGTGCAGTTCGGGCAGGCCGTAGACAGCGCTCTTCAGGAGCTCAGGGTGCTGATGGCAATGCTCGTACCACGTTTCATAGGCCGCCGGATCGGAGAGCCGGTAGTCAGCGGACAGATCAACGACTTTTTTGCCGAGTTGATGGAACCGGAACGCCGCCTCTTGGGCAGTCACATGGGGAAGCGCCAGAAACACAAAATCCGCTTTCTGTGCTATGGCTTCCGGGTCAAGCGGTTCACAGATGAGGTCCGTTAAGCCGGCAAGATGGGGGAAGATGGACGTGAGCGGTTTTCCGGCCGACTTCTCCGAAGTGACGGATGCAACACGGGTCCGGGGATGATTAACGAGCAATCGGTACAGCTCGCCCCCCGTATACCCGCTCGACCCTACAATCGCTATATTTACTTTCTCAAGAGCCATATTTTGCATCTGTTATTTGAACTGAATATGATGTAAAGAGCAATGGGCAAAAGAAAAGGGAAGGCATCTCTACCTTCCCTTTTTTTAAAAACAGGATCTGCAACACGCTGGAACACAGATAGGTATATGATCCCTTATCTCTTTGAGAACTGGAACCGGGCACGGGCACCCTTCTGGCCGTACTTCTTGCGCTCTTTCGCCCTGGGATCGCGGGTCAGGAGTCCCTCCTTGCGCAGTTTCCCGCGGGATTCGGCGTCAACGGCAAGGAGTGCCTTGGAGATGCCGTGTCTGATTGCCCCCGCCTGACCGGAGTTGCCGCCGCCAAGCACGCTTACGAGCACATCAAATTTATCCGCGGTGCCGGTGACCTCGAAAGGCTGGCGTATGATCATCTTGAGCACATCCCTGCCGAAGTACTGGTCCATGGATTTATCGTTAATAGTTACTTTCCCGCTTCCGGGCATCAACCACACCCTGGCGATAGAGTTCTTGCGTTTCCCCGTTGCGTAGTATCTTGATACCGCTGCTGACATTGACTCCTCCTAAACGGATGTTCCGTAATTCTTTAGAGTTTCATTTCCACAGGCAACTGTGCACGGTGCGGATGTTTTTCCCCGGCATACACTTTGAGTTTGCTGAGCATCTGCTTGCCAAGCCGGGTCTTCGGAAGCATGCCCTCCACGGCCTTTTTCAAAACATCCTCGGGTTTGCTTTTGAGCAGTTTGCCCGCGGTAGTTGACTTAAGACCGCCAGGATATCCGGAATGGCTGTAGTACATCTTCTGGTCGAGTTTTCTGCCGGTAAGATGAATTTTCTCAGCATTCACCACGATCACGAAGTCGCCGGTATCCACGTGTTTCGTATAGATAGGTTTGGTCTTGCCTTTGAGCACCGATGCAACTACAGAAGCCAGCCTTCCGAGGGTCTTGCCATTCGCGTCTACAACGTGCCAACTCCTCTGAATTTCTTCTTTTTTTGCTGAATAAGTTCCCATATGCCCGCCTCACTGCTGTATTATTTTTTTATCAAGAATAGCGAATATAAACAATTTAGTCTGTTTTGTCAAGCCTTTTATGAGAGAACCACAGATAAATTCGTGATCAAGAGTACCCGGGGGAAGACACACTGGGTCCCTTGGAATTCCACGAGAAGATGAGGCAGGAAATCCGTCACGTCGTAATTTATTAATTATAAGGTTTTAAA
This sequence comes from Nitrospirota bacterium, assembly GCA_963769335.1. Classification (GTDB taxonomy): domain Bacteria; phylum Nitrospirota; class UBA9217; order UBA9217; family UBA9217; genus JAJYKN01. The sequence goes on from CAVYLT010000047.1 coordinate 70,696, forward strand.
AACATCGGTATCGGCATTGATGACTGTTTTAAGCGGACTTTTTCACTAAAATAGCAGAAAATAAAAAAAGGCGTTAAAATCAACGCCTGTGAGTCATTCACATAAATCTGAGACACCACCCAAGTATCGCCGTGCTCGTTTATGTCTATGCTTTCTCAACAGATACTTTCTGAGCATCTCCGTGCCTCTCGCGGATTCTAGCCGGGGCAGAAATCACGAAGCCCATTGCCGTACCGATAAGACCACCAACGACAATGCTCACTGCCGCGGCGCAGGAGATTCCAACCACAATACCCATAACCACTACTGCCCGCACAAAAAGTGTCGGCTCCACCGTTCCGCCCATTAGTTTTTGGAGCAGAATCAACGTTCCATAGCTCCCAAAATAGAATCCCGGCATGATACCGAACACTATGAATACAAGCCCTCCGACCGCGGCCCCGATCTTCATTCCTGCTTTTACAATTTCATTCTTCATGGCTATCTCCTTTCCTCTGCCTTCGGTAAGTTTTTCTGCTCTCCTACTTCCTTTGCATGCACACCTGACTCAAGGATCTTGCCGAAGAGCCAACCAACCGTGGACGATGCAGTCACGATGACGATGCCTGCAACCAACACGCCGGTCAGCATGGCCGCCAGGACGATCATCCTGGATATAAGGCCCGGCTGGAGCGGAAGTCCGAAGAGCCAACCGGCTACATTGATACCTGCCGCGCCTCCCAAGAGACTCCCCGGCAGAAGCCCGAAAATGGCGAACAATACTAAACCAGCGCCGGCCCCGATGTATGCTGTTTTTCTTGCTATTGTGCTCTTCATGGTAATTTCCTCCTTTTTGTTTTATCTCTGCTTATTAAATTGCATCTAGTATGCCAGAACGTAACTATATGATTTTGCAAGGCTACAGGCAATTTTTTTTGCAAGTCTGAGAAAAACTTCAGAACTCGTTTACAAAATGCGAAAAGAATTCTGCACGAATCTGCAATTTATAAAAATATGCGAACGTTAATTTTTTCTTGAAATGCGTTAATATATATGGTATTTTAAGGGCCGCCTTTTTATGAAGGCAATCTTAATTCCACACGTGCCAGGACTTTTAGCAGGGTGCCCCGCTTATAACTAGCAGGGCCTGCGGAAGAATGATCGGTGCGGCGGTAAAAACCAGAGGGAGGGACATCATGTCCACGATCACGATGAAAGAGTTGTTGGAAGCAGGGGTCCATTTCGGCCACCAGGCAAAACGGTGGAACCCCAAAATGAAGAAGTACATTTTCGGAGAACGAAACGGGATTTACATCATCGATCTCCAGAAAACGCTGAAACTGTTCAAAGAAGCCTACGATTTCGTCCGCACATCGGCATCCGAAGGAAAGGATATCCTTTTTGTCGGTACCAAGAAGCAGGCACAGGACGCCATTACGGAAGAAGCCAAGCGATGCGGCATGTACTATGTGTCCCATCGCTGGCTCGGCGGCATGCTTACCAACTTCAACACTGTCAAAAAGAGCATCGATAGGCTGAAAAAAATCGAGAAGATGAAAGAGGACGGCACGTACGACAAGCTCACGAAAAAAGAGGTCGCCGGTCTCGAAAAGGAACGAACGAAACTGGAAAAAATTCTTTCTGGCATCAAATCAATGTCGCAGCCGCCGTCGATGATTTTCGTCATCGACCCCCGCAAGGAAACCATTGCAGTCCAGGAAGCAAATAAGCTGAACATTCCTGTCGTTGCCGTCGTCGACACGAACTGCGATCCCGACAACATCGATTACGTCATCCCCGGCAACGACGATGCTATCCGCGCCATCCGCCTGATGGCGTCAAAGGTCGCCGATGCCATCATCGAAGGCAGACAGGCCATAGTGAAGGAGCAGGGGGAAGCTATGGAAGCGGCAAAAGCTGCCGGCGCCGCCGAGGCAGAGGCCGTAGTAGTTGAACCAGCGGCGGAAGCCGATGTCGAGGACGACACGGTATAAAAAGCTTGGGCTTGTTTGTTGGAAGAAAAGACAAGGGGGTTTCCGAACAATGGCAACAATATCAGCAAGTGCAGTAAAAGACTTGAGAGAAAAAACCGGGGTCGGTATGATGGAAGCAAAAAAAGCCCTGGAAGAAGCCGGCGGCGATTTTGAGAAGGCAGTCGACATCCTGAGAAAGAAAGGCCTGTCCGCCGCCGCGAAGAAAGCAACCCGTGTGGCATCAGAAGGAATGATCGCCTCCTCGCTCAGCGGAACCGGTAAAATCGGCGTGCTGATCGAAGTCAACAGCGAGACCGATTTCGTCGCAAAAAATGCGGATTTCCAGAGCTTCGCAAAAGGACTTGCCGAGCTCGTTGCCGCCCAGTCGCCCGCAGATGGCCCGGCGCTTTCTCTGCTCACGATACAGGGCGAGAGTGTTGAAGCACGCCGCAACGCACTGGTGCAAAAGATCGGCGAGAACATCGCTGTCCGACGCTTTGTCCGATACGAGACCTCAGACCGCGTTGCAATCTACCTGCATGGCAACCGCATCGGTGTTATGGTTGATTACACCGGAGACGAGCAGCTTGGCAAAGACCTTGCGATGCATATCGCTGCCGCCAATCCGCAGTTCCTCAACCGTGAAGCGGTGCCCGCCGACGTGCTGCAACGTGAACGGGCAGTGTACGAGGCCCAAGCCAAGGAATCGGGCAAGCCTGCGGCCGTCATCGGTAAGATCGTGGACGGCAAGCTCGAGAAATTTTACACCGATACCTGCCTCATGGACCAGGTCTATATCAAAGATCCCGACGGTAAGCTTAAGATCAAAGACCTTTTGAAGAAGGCGGGAGCGAGCGTGACGGTAAGCCGTTTTGTCCGATATCAGCTCGGCGAAGGCATCGAGAAAAAGAAGGAAAACTTCGCCGAGGAAGTTGCTGCACAGTTGAAGTAAAACGGGGTAAGAATCCCCTATCCCAATCAAATATAACCGCTGAGACGCAAAGAACCGCAATGAAGCTGCAGAATTCCTTTGCAATCCTCGCGTCTTAGCGGTAAACTCTTTTTCAATCGTACCGCAATTCAATGACAATCACGGGACCATTATGACGCCTCCGCGATATAAACGCATTCTGCTCAAGCTCTCGGGCGAGGCCCTCATGGGCGAGCAAGGGTACGGCATCGACCACGCCGTGCTCGATGCAATCACTTCAGAGGTCAAGGATGTCCATGCCCTCGGCGTCGAGATCGCCATCGTGATCGGCGGCGGCAATATCTTCCGCGGCCTCTCCGGCGCCGCCAAAGGCATGGAGCGCGCCAGCGCCGATTATATGGGCATGCTGGCGACGGTACTGAACGCCCTCGCGCTCCAGAACATCCTTGAGAACAAAGGCGTGACCACCCGGGTGCAGTCAGCTATCGAGATGCGCGAACTCGCCGAGACGTATATCCGCAGGCGCGCGGTGCGCCACCTCGAAAAACAGCGCATCGTCATATTTGCTGCGGGCACCGGCAATCCTTACTTCACCACCGATACGGCAGCCGCGCTGCGCGCCATGGAAATCGGGGCAGAGGTCATCATGAAGGCCACGAAAGTTGACGGCGTCTACAGCGCAGACCCCATGAAAGACAGGACTGCAACCAAGTTCGACAAGCTGACATACATCGAAGTGCTCCAGAAGGACCTACGCGTCATGGATGCGACCGCCATTTCCCTGTGTATGGACAATAATCTTCCCATCATCGTTTTCAATCTGAACGCCACCGGCAACATTAAAAAGATCGTCCTGGGCGAAACGGTCGGGACGCTCGTAACCGGGAGAAACCATGCTTAGCGAGCAAAAGAAAAAAGCGGAAGACAAGATGAGCAAGGCCCTGGAAGTCCTGAGGAAGGAATTTACAACCCTCCGCACCGGCAGGGCGTCGCTCGGCCTGCTCGACGGCATCATGGTGGACTACTACGGGACGCCGACGCTCCTTAACCAGGTGGCCAACTTGGCCGTCCCCGACCCGCGGCAGATCACGATCCAGCCCTGGGAAGCCAAGATGCTCGGTGAAATCGAAAAAGCTATTCTCAAGTCCGATGTTGGCCTGACTCCGTCGAATGACGGCAAGATCATCCGGCTCTCGATCCCCCAGTTGACTGAGGAACGCAGGCAGCAGATCGTGAAGCATGCTAAGAAACTCGCCGAGGACGCGCGCGTTGCCGTCCGCAATATCCGCAGGGACGTCAACGACGAAATCAAGAAAAAGAGCAAAGACAAAGAAGCCCACATTTCAGAGGATGAGACCAAGAAGTTGCAGGACGATATTCAAAAAACAACGGACTCCTATATAAAAAAGATCGACGAGTTCCTCGCGCACAAGGAGAAGGAAATCATGACTGTGTAATCGATCGTTCCCATATGATTCAGACCAGGACCAGGAGCCCCCGCTGTCTTATGCGGGGGCTCCTTTTTGTCTTGAAATTCGGGGAGGGGCTGGTGCCAGTTCACCTATGATGATCTGTTTTCAGCATGCCCGGCAAACGTCTCGTGCTGCCGACGACCGTACAAGCCCACACTGGATAAGTCCGCCGTTTGCGTATGTCACCCACTGCTGTTCCCGGTCGCTTATCGATAATTTGTTGACCTGGTCTCGACAAAACCCTATCAATTCATAAGGAAATTTAATGAAATGAATCTGATTTTTTCTTGACAAAAAACCAAAGTTCCTGTAGATTTTTCGTGTCTTTTAATCGACAGTTAGGAGCGTGTGTATGAAAGAGGGCCCGTTACTTCTTCCGGAAATTCATGGTATTCCCGACCATGTTACGTATACTTGGCTTGCGATGGCCATTCTCATCGGTCTCTCACTGGCGGCGCGCTTCTCGCTTAAAAAGACCGCGCCGACAGGAGTCCAGAACTTTCTGGAAACCATAGTTGGTGCCCTCGAGGATTTTATAGTTGACACAATGGGTCCCGAAGGCCGGCATTACCTTTCCCTCATCGGGTCGTTGTTTCTTTTCATTCTCGTCTGTAACCTTCAGGGGCTCATTCCCGGGCTCGATTCTCCGACTGCTAATCTCAACACAACGCTCGCCCTTGCGCTTGTGGCCTTTGCAATGACCCACTACATTGGGATAACAAGACATGGCATCGGATACGTCAAACACTTCCTGGGTCCCATATGGGTGCTCGCGCCACTGATGCTTCCCATTGAAGTCATAAGCCATTTTGCGCGCGTTATTTCACTTTCGTTCCGCTTATTCGGAAACATGATCGCAAAACACAAACTGCTTCTCGTTCTTGCGCTCCTGGCGCCCTACATCGCTCCCGTGCCCATCCTGGGGCTGGGCCTCCTCGTTTCCTTCGTCCAGGCGGGCGTCTTTACGCTTTTGACCATGCTCTACCTGTCCGGCTCCATTGAGGCCGCGCATATCGGCGGAGAGCATCACTGATCTTTATTCATTGACCCCGGTGACGGAACTCCCTCCGAACGGATGGAGTCCCCGGGAGGTAGCGCCCCGGCACATTCCGGACCGCAGTACAGACTTCTGAAGAAAGGAGGGCGCACTATGAAAAAATCATTCGCTATCATGCTCCTCGTTATCGGCTTGATGCTGATAACATCCGTTGCATTTGCCGCTGAGGCGGCTGCTCCTGATGCGGCCAAGTTGTCGTTCTACGGCACCGTAGCCGCAGCATCGGCAATCGGCATTGGCTTGGCCGCTTTGGGCACCGGAATCGGCATGGGCTTGGGTATCGGCAGAGCGACCGAAGGTATAGCCCGCAACCCCGAGGCATCGGGAAAGATCATGACCACCATGATCGTGGGTCTGGCCTTGATCGAGTCACTTTGCATTTATACCCTGGTCGTCGTGCTCATCCTGCTCTATGCAAAGCCGTTCGGTGTATAACCCGCCGAAACAGTGATGCTGAACAATCAAAAAAAGAGACGGTTCAATGAACCGTCTCTTTTTTTATTTTCACAGGATGCCTATTTTGACAGGACAGCGTGGCACGGTCCGGTTCCGACCCTGTTTCACCGGCGTGCAGCCGGTATGCATTTATGCCACTTTTTTTACCGTTTCCGAATCCCCTAAAAGCTTGATTTCTCCGCCAACCCGCGCGTTACCGAGAACCCGTGCGTTACCGCCGACCTGGGCCTTCTCATTCACTTCGGCAAATCCGCTCACCACTGCGTCTCCGTACACAGCGGCAAACCCGTAAACCTTTGCATCACCTGTCACTTTCGCGTTTCCAAAGACCCGCGCATTCCCGAAGATTTCCACCCTGCCTGACACCTCGGCGCGGTCAAAAATCCAGGCATTGCCGAAGACAAAAGCCTCACCGCTCAACTTGCAGTGACCGCAGATTTTAGCGAAGGGTCCTACATAGACGCTGTCCCCGACTTGCGCATGCTCGGCTACCATTCCGCCGCCGTTCGGATGATGATGATATTTTATGCCATCGATCTCCACTACCGGTTCAGTCGTTAACACCTTGATGTCCATACTCCACCTCCAAAATAAAAAAAGTAGTCATGTTCTGTCAGGCAAGCTTCGCGATCTAAAATTGTAGCTTTATATTGAGTAAATGATAACGAACACTTTTGATTTTGTCAAATGGGGGCCCTCTTGCTGCCGAGAAAATGCGTGGCTTAAAAACTACTCTAGCCACTCTTGCCAGTTACTTCTCTCGAAACGTTCTTTATTACAATACTTTGTAATAATACGTTAAAGCATACAATCTACCCAACTATTGCATGCCCTGAATTTCCTTTTGATTACTCTTGCAATTTGATATAATAAGCGCTTGGAAAAATCCTTTTGACAAGGAGTACATGACGTATGAGTACCACAAGTAACGTACGGGTTCGCTTCGCACCGAGCCCGACCGGCGCTCTGCACATTGGCGGCGTCCGAACCGCGCTTTTCAACTGGCTTTTCGCGCGCCATCACAATGGTAAATTTATCTTGCGGATCGAAGACACGGACCAAACACGCTCCACCGATGAATCCATCAAGATCATCATAGACGGTATGAAATGGATCGGCCTCGACTGGGATGAAGGCCCGTTCCGACAGACAGAGCGGATGGACATCTATCGTAGTCACATCGACACATTGCTCAAGGAAGGCAAGGCATACTATTGTTACTGCGCGCCCGAGGAACTCGAGGCGCGCAGAAAAGAAGCCCTGGCCGCAGGCAGGCCGCCCAAATACGACCGGAAATGCCGCTCCCTCACGGCCCCGGTCCCGGGCAGGACCCCCGCGGTCAGGTTTCTCTCCTCGGACAAGGGACAGACCATTGTGCGCGACATGATCCGCGGCGCGGTGACGTTCGAAAATCAGCAGCTCGACGACCTTATCATCCAGCGTTCTGACGGTTTCCCAACTTACAATTTCGCCGTCGTTGTGGACGATGTCACGATGAAGATTTCCCACGTGATCCGCGGCGACGATCATCTGAATAATACGCCTCGCCAGATCCAGCTCTACCAGGCTCTCGGATACGAGCCGCCCGAGTTTGCCCACCTGCCTATGATCCTCGGGTCAGACAAGACTAAGCTTTCGAAGCGCCACGGCGCAACTGCCGTGACCGAGTACATCGACCTCGGCTATCTGCCGGAAGCGCTCGTGAACTACCTCGCGCGCCTCGGCTGGTCCCATGGCGACCAGGAGATCTTCTCGCACAAGGAACTCATCGAGACATTCTCTCTCGAGAGCGTAGGCAAGGCTCCCTCGGTTTTTAACCCGGAGAAACTCCTGTGGCTGAACCATCATTATATTCAGCAGGCTGACCGCGGAAGACTTGCTCGTCTGGTTCTCGACCTGTTAGAGAAAGACGGGATCGTGAAAGCCGAGCCTGATATGGAGTGGTTCCAAAAACTGGTTGTGCTTTTGACCGAGCGGAGCCACACCCTCGTTGAAATGAAGAACGGCGCCATTCCTTTTATCGTCGATGAAATTACGATGGACGAAAAGGCGAAGGCCAAACAATTGACGCCCGATGTCGCGCCGCTGCTTACGGAATTAGCCGGCAAGCTAAAGTCGGTTGAGCCGTTTACGCACGGCGAAGTGGAAAAGATCTTTAACGCTCTGGTGGCCGAGAAAGGCGTCAAGCTCGGCAAGCTTGCCCAACCAGTGCGCGTGGCACTCACGGGTGGCACCGTCAGCCCGGGGATCTTCGAGGTGATCGAAGTTATGGGGAAGGACAGAGTGATCAGACGCATCGAAGCGGCAGTGAAATTAATATGGGTAAGTATGCAAGCGTAATTCGACGTCTTGGAACTCCTTCAAAACACATCGCTTTCATTTTTTTGCACGGCATAATCAACGATGAGACAGGAGCTTTTTGTGGGCCTCATTAAATGGAATGCATTTTATTCGGTCAATATCGAGGAAATCGACATCCAGCACAAAAAGCTCATCGAGCTCATAAACCGAATGTATGATGCCATGAAAGCGGGTAAAGGCAAAAACGTTTTAGGCGCTGTCCTGACCGAGCTGGTCGACTACACCGCGTATCATTTCGAGGCCGAAGAGCGGATGCTTTTTCAGTATGACTACGCTGAGTATGAGGCTCATAAGCTGATTCATGATGATCTAACCAGGAAGGCGAAGGAACTCAAAGACCAGTTGGACTGCGGAAACAATCTGACAACCATGGATGTCATGCTTTTCCTGAGCAATTGGCTGAACGTCCATATCCTCGAAGTGGACAAAAAGTACGGACCCTATCTACTGAGCAAAGGCATCCGCTAGCTTCCGGCCGCGAAACACTCATTCTCCGTCGCCGAAGCAAAGAAAGCTCGCCGCTGCCTCCGCACAGCTGTTCTCGGAAGTCACTCCTTTTCAAAACCTTTCCCGGTTGTCAATCGCCTTTTTTTCCGTTATACTTGAACCGTGCGTCTCGATCTGTTTTTGAAAGCAAGCCGTCTCGTTAAGCGAAGAGCTGTTGCCCGCGGGATGTGCGAGGCGGGCAGGGTTTTCGTGAACGGAAATGAAGCAAAGCCTGCCAAGGAAGTGAAACAGGGTGATCGCGTCACCTTGCTGTTTACTGCGAAGAGCCTTGAATTGGAAATACTCGTTCTGCCCGCTCAAGGCTCAGCGCAGAAGACGGATGCGTCCGACCTTTATCGCGTAACTGCTGAAAAAGCGAAGGAGCGCCCAGACCCGGCATGGACAAGAAACCTCTTATAATCATCACCATGGGCGATCCCGCAGGAATCGGTCCCGAAATCATCGCTAAGGTGATCGACAGCGGCGAGCTGTTTTCGCTCTGCAGGCCTATCCTGGTGGGAGACGCCGGAGTCATGAAAAAGCTGATCGAAGACATGCGGCTGTCGATTTCCATTCGGCCCCTGCTCGTTCTTTCAGACGCCGATCCTTCCCCGGGCAAACTTGATGTCCTTGATTTGAAGAACGTCAATTTGGCATCACACCAGTGGGGAACGCCGGATGCATCCTCAGGCAGCGCCGTTGTTGAATACATCAAGCGCGCCGTCGCTCTCACCATGGACCGTCAGGCGGAGGCGATCGTCACAGCGCCGATCAGCAAGGAGATGATGAACGCAGCCGGACATCATTACGCCGGGCACACCGAACTTCTCGCCGACTTGACAAACACCCGGGAGTACGGAATGATGTTTGTCGGCGGGGGTCTCCGCGTGATCCTGGTGACTATCCATGTCGCGCTCAAGGATGTGCCGCGCCTCATCACGATCCCCGCGGTGCTCAAGACCCTGCGGCTCGCGCACAAAGCCATGCGGTACTTCGGTTTCGACGCGCCGCGTATCGGTGTTGCCGCACTCAATCCTCACGCAGGCGAAGGCAGGCTTTTCGGGTCCGAGGAGTGGGACGCGATTCTTCCCGCCGTAATTAAGGCGCGCAATGAGGGTATACACGCGAGCGATCCCATGCCTGCGGACACCCTGTTTTACAAGGCAAGGAACAATTACTATGACATCGTTGTTGCCATGTACCATGATCAGGGCCTTGCGCCGCTCAAGATGGTCGCCTTCGGCAATGCCGTGAATGTGACCGTCGGCTTGCCCATTATCCGGACGTCCGTTGATCACGGCACTGCGTATGATATCGCGGGTAAGGGCTGCGCCGACCCGGCGAGCCTGCTCGAAGCGGTCAAGCTCGCGGCAAAAATGGCGTCCCAGCAACGTTCTGAAACCAAGGAGCGCACTTGACCAAGCAACAGCCCTTCATGAGCCGCCCCTCCCTTTTTGCACTTGCCTTCTTCGGCGTCTTTCTATTTCTCTTATACCAGATGCTGCGTTTGCTTGCTCCTTTCGGGTCGGCCCTTCTTTTAGCGGCTATCCTTGCCATTGCCTTCCACCCGCTCCACCGCCGGCTGGTGACGCGCCTGAAAGGACGAGAGGGGATTTCCGCTTTTATCATGACGCTTATCGTTATTCTGCTCATCATCGGCCCGGCGATCATTTTGTTCGGCATTCTTGGAACGCAGGCAGTCGACGTGTACCAGGGAATCACGTCCGGCATGCAGTCGGGCAGGATTCCAGAAGCCTGGACCGAGACCCTTGACCGCTTCTCGCGCAGGGTCGCAGAGTACCCTTTTTTGTCCACGGTCGACTTAAAGGGATTTTTGCTGAAGAGTCTGGGGGACATTTCATCCGGCCTTGCAGCTCAGTTCGGGACCCTGCTCAAAAATACCGTCATTTTAACTTTGGACCTCATGGTCATGTTGATCGCTCTTTTTTTCTTTTTCCGAAACGGGGAGAACTACTATCGTTCACTCATCGACATGCTGCCCTTTTCCTCGGAACGTAAAAAAGCCATGGCCGGAAAGGTCCACGATACCTTCATTGCGGTCATAAACGGTGTTTTCCTCATTGCTCTTGCACAGGGCATTCTAACCGGCATCGGATTCTCCCTGTTCGGCCTTCCCTTTCCCGTATTCTGGGGGGGGCTGGCGGCAATTTTCGCCCTCTTCCCGATCGGAGGCGCTGCACTTGTCTGGCTTCCGGGGGTCCTATACCTTTATATGAAAGGGTCAGCTCTACGGAGCATCCTTCTGTTGTTCTGGGGGCTTGTCCTTGTTACCTTGCCGGACAATATTGTAAAGCCTTTGCTGATCGGCCGAAAGGCGAAGATACCATCCTTCTTTTTGTTTATCAGTATCCTCGGCGGATTGAGCGCGTACGGTGTATTCGGAATACTGTTGGGCCCGATCGTCGTCACGATGCTGACAGCGTTTATCCAATTCTATCGCGAAGAATACACGGACGATTGAATCGGATCATGGCCCGCAGTGTAGTATAAAAATTTATTTGATAAATTCTTTTTTCAGAAGGAGAGAGAAGCATGGAAGATCTTGCAAAGTCGGATACGTGGCGCGTCTTCAGGATCATGGCAGAACTTGTGGAGGGCTTTGAGGCATTAAACAACATCGGCCCTGCTGTGACCATCTTCGGGAGCGCCCGTTTGCAACCGGGATCTTCCTATTACAACAAGTGCCTCAAGGTTTCCGAGAGTCTTGCGAAAGACGGCTTTGCCGTGATTTCCGGCGGGGGCCCCGGCATCATGGAGGCCGCAAACAAAGGGGCGCAGAATGCAAACGGCACGTCGGTGGGCCTTAATATCGAACTGCCCAGGGAGCAAACGCCGAACGGTTTTCAGGATGTGCGCGTGGACTTCCGCTATTTTTTTGTACGCAAGCTGATGTTCGTCAAATACGCCGTCGCGTATGTCATCTTTCCCGGCGGGTTAGGCACCATGGACGAGTTGTTCGAGGCGCTCACGCTGATCCAGACGAAAAAAATCCGGAGCTTTCCCGTTGTTCTGGTGGGAAGAAGTTACTGGGAAGGGCTCATCGACTGGCTCAGGAAAACAGTACTCGAGATGGGCGCCGTCAGTCCTGAAGATATCGATCTCATGCACATCGTGGATGAACCGGAGGAAGTTTGCATGATCATCAATAAGCGGTACAAAGAACGAATTAGCGGCGTTCACAGGGAGAGGAGAGACATAAGGCGAAGAGGCATTTGATCAATCCCTCTTCTTGCTCAGTTTGTTCAACCCTGACCGCGATTTCAGCCGCTGTTTGGCGCGAATCCTCCGGAACCAGCGCTCCATGTTCTCGCGGTAGACCATAGTGATGAGAATGAAAAAAATACTCACACTGATGAGCATAAAGAGTGCGTGATAGTCGGCTGCCCGAAGAAATGCCCCACCAAGCGTCAACAGCGTGGTCCCGAGCAAGCGGCCCAGCGTGGAGACTAAGAGAAATGCCGCATTCCCCATGTGCCCCAGTCCGAGCAAGTAACACAAATAATCCTTGGGAAATCCCGGCAGGATGAATAGCAGAAAGGCGAGGAACAGCCCCTTATGTTTCATTATATAATCGTACCGCTTGATCGTCTCCTTGTCGATCACGGCTTCCACGAGCGGCCTGCCGACAACTCGGCCGAGCCCGAACGCGGCCCATGACCCCACGGTGAGCCCGATCGTCGAATAGACGATTCCCCAGAAGGTCCCAAAAAGCATCCCACCGACAAAACCTGTTACCTCCCCCGGAATCGGCGCAAGTACTACTTGCAGCGCCTGCAAACCTATGAAAATGATCGCTGCGTAGGTCTTGTGGTCTTCTATAAATTTTAGCAGCCGGTGTCTGTCCGTGAAGAGGCCGAGCAGTCCCAAGGCATACAGCACATAGACAAAAAGCGCCATAGCCGCGATAAAGACACCGAGGCCAAGAATGGTTTTTTTATTCAACATTATCATCGCGAGTGAGTCAGCTATTTTTTAAACAGCTCATCGAGGGCTTTGCGTGCATGGTCGCTTGCAGCACATTCTGTTTTCCCGATCGGCCTCGAATCCGCAAGAACGTAGTAATCACAGAAATTTGCCTTTGATTTTTCCTTCACCAGTTCTGCAAGGGGTTCGCGGCATTGCTTCGAGGCAGGGGGATCAAAAAAAGAGCAGTTCAGACAACAATGAAGGTCGGCACCGCAGGAAGGGCAGGTTTCCTTTCTGCCTACGTTTCTGCCGATGACCAACTCGTTTTTGCATGCATGGCAGGTTATCACGAAAAGCATAATAGCGTATTGAGTGAATGAAGACAAGCCGAAAATGGCAAATGCGTGGGACATCCGGGAAATGATTTTTTGCACTGAACTTTTAACTCATTGGGAAAAATTTTGTATCACAAAATACCCATTCGCTTTTTGAATCTCATCTTGACTCTGGTCTTCCCTTCGTGTAAAATTTGCGGGAGAATGGTTTGTTAATTATATCAATCGGTTAAGCTTGCGATCTACGATGATCCTCGGTAAAAAGCTACGCAAGGAGAGTGTTATGTTTTTTGCAATCCGCTTCATACTGGTCATGGCGATGTCTTTTTCGCTATTTACGCCGGGTATTGTTTTAGCGTCGAAAAAGACAGCTGCTCGCGAGATTCTAAAGGAATATATCAGCGATTTGAAGAAGAACCCGGCGGACAAGGCTCTGCGCGAAAAGATCATCAAACTGGCCTTAACTATGAGGCCAGCTCCTGCGCTCCCCGAGGAAGCAGAGCGGCGTGTGGTCCGCGGTACCACGTTTTTTTCGAAAGCTACCGATAATGCCGGTTACAAAAAAGCAATAACTGAATTCGAATTAGCGAGCAATGCGGCTCCGTGGCTCGCTGTCGCATATTATAATCTCGGCGTAGCACAGGAGAAGGCCGGCCTGTATGCTGATGCTATCCAGAACCTGAGGTTATATCTGCTGGCTGCTCCTGATGCAAAAAATTCTCGGGACGTCAAGGATAAGATCTACGCGTTGGAAGCCGATATCGAAGACTTGCAAGCCAGCAAGAACGCAGTACCGGCCGCCACAGCTCCCCCCGCTGATTCAGGGGCAGGAAACTCCCTCGGGATCACTGGCAAGCCGCCGCTCGATATTGAACCGGCCGAGAAACAGCTGAACATTTTAAAAATGCCGCCGGCTGGAAAAAAATCCAAGATGCCCAATTTTGTCGGGAAGTGGTATTTCAAGGATCTCCTTCGAGGCGAGGAGTTGACCATCGAGGCGTTTGAAATCAGTAAAAACTCCAGTGGTGATCTGGTTATCACGCCTCCGAAGCGGGCAGCGGACAGCTATGCTACCGTCACTCAGTTTGAGATCAGGGACAAGACCTTGAAACTGCAAATGCGATGGAAGATGAGGTCCGTGATCGGATACTGGAAAACCGAAACCTATGAGCTGACAATGTCTGAAGACGGCAAAACATTGTCCGGCTCTCACAATCAGAAGAGCGTGGGGGGGAGAAACATAGATATGGACCGGAGCCTGTTCCGTCAGTAAGCCGGCCTTGTTAGTCGACATTGATATCTCGGGGCAGATCTCTTTGGTTGTCCACCATCAGCGATTCTTTCGTTTTTTCACCGTGAAAACTCGACTGCCTTGGTTGCCAAGTAGATCCATCGTTCTTTTTCGGTTGGATCTTTACTTCCGTTGAACTACATGTTGGTCGTTGCTCATTGAAAGTTCTCATTTCTGTTTCTCGGACTCAAATTGAAATAATATCTGCTATAATGTAAAAAGTTGTCCGGCTGTTTTATTCATTTTGTACGATTTTCTACTCTTGAAGGGGGCCTTCGTATGAGCATGAAAATTCTTGTAGAAAATTTGCCGTCAGACATAACGGAGGAAAGTCTGAAAAAAATTTTTGATCAGATTGGCGACGTCGAGTCGGTCAGGATCAAAACAGACTTCCTGTCCAGACGTCCGCAGGGTTCAGGTTATGTAGAAATGACGCTTGACGTGGATGCTTTTCGTGCAATTAATTGTTTTAATGGCGCCACTTTTAAAGACAAGAAGGTATCTTTAAAGGAGGCTCAGCCTTTGCTCAATCAAGCTAAACACATATTAAAGCATGCTGTAATACCCCAAGTCCCGAAATTTAGTTTTTCAATTCGCAAAGAGAAGACGAGACGCGACCATTAGGCAAATCGCAGGATCCTTATTGACTCCAGAGGCTTTTTTTACAGCTTATTTCCAAAACCAAGTCTTCTCTTCCTACGACAGATCCCCTTTTTATTAATACTATATTATTATCTTTTATTCTCTACCCTCTCTCTCTCTTTTCCTTCCATGTTCTCGCGCACTGCATTAATACATGATAATTTCAAGTGCTATAATGTTAATAATAGCCGCGATTGAGCGGCAGGATAAAGCTCAATTTCGTGTCGGTTATCTGATAAGTCTTTTTTTTTCGGGTGAAGAGGTTTCGGTTGCATACTGAGGCTCCAGAAAAAAGGTAACATGAGAGTGTGATATACTCAAAGCTGAAAGAAGAGGGAAAAATAGCATGGCGTTTATCGAGTTCCTGTTGACAGTAGCAGTCATTACTTTTGTTATTTATGCATTTTTCAATATTTCTTACCTCATTGAAATGCGAAGGACGAGTGTTGCAATGCGGCAACTCATTACTAAGACTGGGGAGAACCTTCACCCCACGCTTTCAGCAGTGAGGTCTATTTTTGACAACTTTAAAACTATTGCCGACAACGCAGCCGTACTCTCAAAGAGTCTTCGCGATGCCGCAGAGGCATTGACCGTTGCGCAGAATGCGATAACAGATATTTATCAGTCCTATGCTGTAAATTTAGGGCAAAAAGCGAATGCCAACATAGCCGGGCTAAAGGCCGGTATCAAAACAGGGGTCGTTACGTTGTTCAATAACCTGAAAGACAAAAAGGAGGGATTATCATGAAAGAAGAACTTACCACAAAAGAGCGTTCCATTTTGGTTCCTTTTCTCGTCGGAGGCGTTGTAGGAGCTGCCATCGGGCTTTTACTGGCTCCAAAATCGGGCAGGGACACGAGAAAACAAATTAAGGATTTTGCAGTTGACGGCAAAGAGAGGATCGCTGCTGCCATTGGAAAAGGCAGAGAATTCTACACGGAAACGATTGCAGCCGCAAATAACGCAATTGATGCGGGAAAACAGGCGTACAAGCAAGAGAGAGAGAAAGTCGAGATGGCACACTAGGAAGCCTGTTTCATTGAATTTAATTTCGAGAGAGGACGCCGGCGATTCGGCGTCCTTTTTGTTGAACCGTCATGCACCTGCAATTTCAGATGCTATTTTCTTAACTGCTCAGCGTCGGTCTCTTTTTTTTGCTGTGGCGCCTTAACGTTTCAGAGAATAGACGTCGATTGGCGGCGGAACTGCAAATTCCTGGGCGCGCCTGCAAGCCGTATCCGCAACTTCGATCATCTTTTGTTCGGAGTCAATGTTCTTGTCTGGAAGACCTGCAATGCCGATGCTCATGGTGATCCTCGTCGCGTCGGGCCAGGTGAAGGGATGAGTTGCAACGACCTCCAGCGTTCGCGCAGCTGCCTGCATGGCGTCAGTACGTATTGTGTTCGGAAGAAGAACGATGAACGATTCGCCGGACCACCATGCAGCGGTGTCCACTTCCCGTATGGTTTTTTGAACGAGCCTGATAATTGCCTTGACAAGGGGCTCATCAGCCTGACGTTCACGCTTGTGGCCGTCCAAGTTTATAAGCATGCAGCTCATCTGCTGCTTGAAGCGGACCGCCCGTTTGAACTCTTTCGAGAACATAGCCTCGAATTGGGGACGTCCAAAGAGCCCCGTAGCGGGATCGACGATGGCATCGCCTGTTACCTTGAAGGAAAGTATGGGAGATGATGATTCGGCGTCGCGCTCCCTGTTCAATGCCGAGCCCTCCGATGGATCTAATTCCCGCACGGTGATCCCCTCCCCTCGTTGCGCCGCAGCTGTCAAAGGTTGTTGTGCGCAGGGTTCTTGATCCGATGCGGGGATCGGTCGCGGCACAACCTTCAGGACCGGTCTCCGTTCCCTGACTTCTTCTTCCGTTCCTGCCTTCGACGGAGTCGGCTGGCGGAGTAACAGCTGTTCCGTCTTCGACACGAGCCTCAGATCGGGCTTTCCTGCCTGCGGTGACACGGCAGTCTGTACCGGTGAGGAATACGTTTCCCCTGTCCGCTCTGTGTGCGCCCTGGCTGCCAGAACCGCAGCGATGCGATCGTCGAGATCGCTCTCCAGGCAAGGCTTCGCAAGATAGTCGTCCGGCCCGTACGCGTTTCCGCTGGCACAATCGGGCAGGTACCCGAAGGCCGTGAGCAGGATGATCGGGATGGAGTGCGTGTCCTTCCGCTGCCGGAACCGATGGCACAAATCAAGGCCTTCGATGTCAGGAAGCGCTACGTCGAGGAGGATCAGGTCGACGGTCTCCTTTGCCGCCATCATGAGTGAGGTCAGCCCCGACCCGGCCCAAAAGACTTTGTGGCCCCTCTCCTCCAGATGGCGCTTAACTCCATCCCCCTGTGTTTCCACGGACTGTATAAGCAGAATCGTCTTTTTTTCTATAGCAACAGGCAGGTGAAACCCGCGAACAAGAGACATTTTTTCCTTCCCTTCATTGGTGTGAAGTGAACATCAGGAATGCAAGGTTTGCGGTTATTCGGATCGCCGCTATTTCCCATTAAAAATACTACAAACCAACATTAAATGTCAAGCGTCTTGATGGGGTATTTATGGGGTATTCGTTTCCTAACAATCGCGTAAAATCAATGGCTTTGAGTTGGGGTTTAAAATGAGAATGCAAGAGCACACCGTATGGACGGAAAGAAACAAGCAATTGTGTAAGAAAAAAGGGAGAAGCGCAAAAAAAGCCCCTGCCGGAAAATCCTGCAGGGGCTTGATGCTTAACAATATTGAATCCCTCCTAGAACACGCCCTGGACCTTGCCGGTCTCGACGTCCACATCCACGCGGCGGTACGCCGGGTCTGACGACGTTCCTGGCATGAGCGTGATGGTGCCTGCAACAGGGACTACGAAACCTGCTCCCTTGTAGGTCAAAATATCGCGGATGCGAAGTCTCCAACCCTTGGGCACGCCCTTAATGCTCGGATTGTCCGTAAGCGAGAGGTGGGTCTTGACCATGCAGATACCCATCTTGGCCAGATCCGGATCAGCCTCCATCTTCTTGGCCTTGGCCTCCGCCTCGGGCGTGTAGTCGACTCCGTCAGCTCCATACACTTCCTTCGCGATCAGCTCGATGCGCTGCCGGAGCGGGGTGCTGAGCTCGTACAGGAACTTGAAGTCGTTCTTCTCGTTGCAGGCGTCGATGACTGCATCGGCGAACTCAAGCGCTCCGTCTCCGCCCTTTTCCCAGTGGCGGGAAAGCGCAACACGCGCGCCGGCCGCTTCCGCGAGCCTGCGTACGGCCTTGATCTCGTTGTCCGTGTCGGTGTAGAACGCGTTGATGCAGACCACGGGATTGATGCCCGCCTTCTTCACGCTCTTGATGTGGTGGACAAGGTTCTCGCAGCCTTTTTCGACCCAGCCCACGTTCTCGCCCTTGTACTCGGCCGGCATGGGTTTGCCCGGCACGGGAATCGGCGCTCCGCCGTGGCACTTGAGGGCGCGGATCGTAGCCACAACGACGGCGGCATGGGGCTTCAGGCCCGACATGCGGCACTTCAGGTTCCAGAACTTCTCGAAACCGATATCAGCAGCGAAGCCGGACTCGGTCACGACGTAATCGCCGAGTTTGAGGCCAACGCGGTCGGCGATGATTGAAGACTGGCCAATGGCGATATTCGCGAAGGGACCGGCATGCACGAACACGGGTTGGCCTTCAATGGTCTGGAGCAGGTTCGGGTTCAGCGCCTCGACCATCCAGGCGGTCATAGCTCCATCCACACCGAGATCGGCGGTCGTTACCGGCGTGCCGTCCTTGCTGTAGGCAACGACGATCCGGCCCATGCGCTCCCGCATGTCCTTCAAGTCCCTGGCAACGGCCAGGATCGCCATGACTTCCGAAGACACGGCAATGGCGAAGCCGGACTTCATCATGAAGCCATTCGACTTGCCGCCCATGCCGATGACGATCTCGCGGAGCGACTGGGCGCAGAAATCGATGATCCACTTCATCTCCACGTTGTGGGGGTCGATGTTGAGGCGCTTTAATTTTCTTTTCGCGAGCTGCTCGTCGTTGTAGTTGAACTCATGCTGCATGCGCGAGGTGAGCGCCACCATCGCCAGATTGTGTGCGTTCATAATGGCGTTGATGTCGCCGGTAAGGCCGAGCGAGAACGGCGTGAGCGGGATGACCTGCGACAGTCCGCCGCCCGCAGCCGAACCCTTGATGTTCATGGTCGGTCCGCCCGAGGGCTGGCGGATCGCGGCGATCACGTTCTTGCCGCGCTTCCCCAGGCCCTGGGTGAGTCCGATGGTCGACGTCGATTTGCCCTCGCCCAGGGGCGTCGGTGTGATGGCCGTCACGTCGATGTACTTGCCGTCCGGTTTACCCTCAAACCGCTTCAAGACCTTCTTGAAGTCCACTTTGGCAATGTAGTGACCGTAGGGCAGCAGCTCTTCCTTGGTGAGCCCCATCTTCTCCGCGATCTCCGAGATCGGCTTCATCCTCTTTTCTGAATCTTCCGCAATTTCCCAGTCCGCATGCTTTGTTGGATCCAGTGCCATTCTGTGCCTCCCTTTTTTTCTTAAAATTTATGGTAACCCTATTCAAAATACCGTGATTGCCGCCCGGCTATCGCATATTTCCCGCTCCTTCGATTACGGGCGATCGAGCCGAAGAGGCTGTTGTCTTTTTCAATCTATCAGTAACTGATCAGGAGTTTCATGAGCTTTTCATTCATGGAGTGCACATTTTTGCTCGCCAGGCGGGCGATGGTCCTCATGATCTTGTACATCGTAGCGGGATCGCTTTTTTCAAGGGCCTTGAACTTATCAGCCGTGAAGAGATAGACCTCCGTTGATTCGATTGCCGTTGCATCGGCGCCGTGCGTCTTCTTGTCCTCGATCACGGACAGTTCTCCGAAAATCTGGTTTTCTGCAAGAATGGCGAGGGTCTGTTTCCAGCCGTCCGGAGTTTTCTTCGAGATCTCAACCTTTCCCTTTTTCACGAGGTAGATCCCCCCCGTTTGCTCGCCTTCCCGGAAGATCGACTGCCCTTTCGTGTAGTGCTCAACCACGATCTTCTGCGCAATCATTCCAAGTTCGGCGTCGGTTAGGTCGGTGAAGAGTATCTGCTGCTTAAGTTCTAATTTGTCGGCCATTTCTCCTCCTCATTGAAACATTCGCAGAATTTAAAATCCCGGGAACTGCTCACGCTGACGCTTACTGCTGTACGATTTGGGTATCTCATATGTTTCAGTACTGCAAACAGACGACTGTTTTTTTCTTAAACTTTCTCGATCCGCACTGCCGAAACCTTGAACGAAGGGATCTTGGCCACCGGATCGAGCGCGGCGCTGCTCGTGAGCACGTTGGCAGCCGCTTCTTTGAAGTGAAAGGGGATGAATACCAGCCCTTTCTGCAGTTTCTTGGTCACCATGGCCTTGAGGACGATGGAACCCCGGCGCGAGCTGACCTTCACGGTCGACCCGCCGCCGATGTCGAGCGCTCGTGCGTCTTCAGGATTGATTTCAATAAAGGGCTCCGGCGATACGGTATCGATCGGTTTGACCCTTCTCGTCATGGTGCCGGTATGGTATTGGAAGAGCGTCCTGCCCGTGGTCATCAGGAACGGATAGTCTTTGTCCGGAGCTTCATGCGAGGGCTTGAACTGCACAAGGGTGAACCTTCCGTTGCCCCGGGGAAAACCACCCTTAAAGAGGTACTGCGTACCCGGGTGGTCCGGCGTCGGACAGGGCCACTGGAGGCCCCCCTCCTCAAGGCGGGCATAACTCATTCCCGCAAGGGCGGGCCATACCTGGCCCATCTCACGGAATATTTCATCGGTGTGGTTGTATAACATTTCGTATCCGAGGCGCTTCGAGAGCTCCATGATGATCAGCGAATCCTTCATAGCGCTTCCCGGAGGATTGACCGCCCTCCTGACGCGTTGAACGCGCCGCTCCGTGTTTGTAAACGTACCGACCTTCTCGGCAAAAGAACTTGCGGGCAAGACCACGTGGGCCAGTTCGGCCGTCTCGGTCATGAAGATGTCCTGTACGACCAGCAACTCGAGAGCCTTGAGTGCCTTAATGGTATGGGTACTGTTCGGGTCGGAGATCACGGGGTTCTCGCCCATGATATACAGGGCCTTGAGAACGCCCTTTTCAGCCGCTGGAATCATCTCCGTGGCGGTCATGCCGTCCTTGTCGGACAGCTTCGCCTTCCAGAGGGCCTCGAACTTCTCTCTGATCGCCGGGATCGTCACGCGCTGGTAGCCCGGATACATGTTCGGCGTGCAACCCATGTCTGTGGAACCCTGCACATTGTTCTGGCCGCGCAGCGGGTTAACCCCTGCGCTCGCCTTGCCGAGGTTGCCGGTCATGAGGGCCAGATTGGCGATGGAGAACACGTTTTCGGTGCCGTGAGCGTGCTGGGTAATGCCCATGGTATAGTAAACGCCGGCCCGTTTTCCGTTTGCGTACAGCCGTGCAGCCTTGATGATCAGCTCTTTCGGCACCCCGGTGATCTTCTCGGTCTTTTCCGGTGTATAGTCCGCAAGGTTCTTTCGGAATTCTTCGTCGAAGCCCTCCGTCTGCGAGTCAATAAAGTCGCAGTTAATGAGGTCCTCGGCGAGGATCACGTGCATCATGCCGTTCAGGAGCGCAACATCGGTGCCGGGTCTGTGCTGCAGCCAGATATCGGCGAACCGGACCAGGGGCACCCGCCGCGGGTCGGCAACGATGATCTTCGCGCCCTTTCGCTTGGCCTTGATCATTTTGAGCGCTATGATGGGGTGGCTCTCTTTGGTATTCGAGCCGATGACGAACAGGACGTCATTGTTCTCGATCTCCGCCATGGAATTCGTCATCGCCCCGGAACCGAATACTGTGGCCAGACCGGCCACCGTTGAGCTGTGTCAGAGGCGGGCGCAGTGGTCGACGTTGTTCGTGCCGATCCCCGCGCGCATGAACTTCTGGAACAGGTAATTTTCCTCGTTCGTGCACCGTGCAGACGACAGGCCGCCGATAGCATCGGGGCCGTGCTGACTTTTGATGGCGTTGAGCTTATCGGCAATGTATCCGAATGCCTCGTCCCATGATGCCTCGACGAACTTCCCGTCCTTCTTGATGAGCGGCGTCTTGAGCCGGTCAGGGCTGTTGATGAAGCTGAACCCGAACCGTCCCTTGACGCAGAGCCAGCCTTCGTTCACTGTGTCCCGGCGCGACGTGACGCGCACCACTTCGTTCCTGCTCACGTGCAGGGTAAGGTTGCATCCGCACCCGCAGTACGGGCAAATGGTCTCAACTTCCCTGACGTCCTTCTGACGGCCTTTGCCCAACGACTGCTTGCCCATGAGCGCGCCCGTGGGACAGACGGAAACGCACTGGCCGCAGAACTCGCAATCGAGGTCTTTCTCAAAGGGCGTGGAGACTTTGGCTACGAATCCGCGGCTGGAAATGTCAATTGCTCCGAACCCCTGGATCTCCTCGCATACACGCACGCATTTACCGCAGAGAATGCACTTCTCCATGTCCCGTTCGATGAACGGGTTCGCATCTTTTTTTGTGTACGTCCTGCGTTCTCCGGCAAAGCGGTTCGTGCGGAGATCATAGAAATAGGCAAGCTCCTGGAGCGTGCAGTCACCTGCCCGCTCGCAGACCATGCAGTCATTCGGATGGTCGGACAAGAGCAGTTCGACGATCGTGCGGCGCTGCCGCTCGATCAGGTCGTTCGAGGTCTCAACCTCCATCCCCTCGGTCACCGGCGTCGTGCACGCGGTCACGGGACGGGGCATGCCCTTGATCTGAACCAGGCACAGCCTGCATCCCCCGTGGGGCTCGAGCCGGGGATCGTCGCAGAGCGTCGGGATGTAGATGTCGTTCCGGCGTGCGGCATCAAGAACGGTGGTGCCGTCAGGTGCCTTTATTTTTTTGCCGTTTATTAAGAGATTTGCCATGGGTTACCCTTTTTTGATCGACTTGAACTTGCAGGTTTCAAAGCAGGCGCCGCACTTGATGCAGATATCCTGGATAATCTTGTGCGGTTTTTTCTTCTCGCCGATGATGGCCCCCGCGGGGCAGACCCGGGTGCAGGCCGTGCAGCCTTTGCAGAACTCTTCGATAATGCTGTAGGAGAGAAGGTCTTTGCACACGCCCGCGGGACAGCGCTTCTCATAGATGTGGGCCTCGTACTCGTCGCGATAATACTTGATGGTGGAAAGCACCGGGTTCGGCGCTGATTGACCGAGGCCGCAGAGCGATGAGGTCTTTACGTCGCTGCTCAGTGCTTCAAGCAGTTCGATGTCGCCTTCCCTGCCCTTGCCCTCGGTGATCCTGGTCAGGATCTTGAGGAGCCGCTTGGTGCCCACACGGCAGGGGACGCACTTTCCGCACGATTCTGACTGCGTAAACTGGAGGAAGTACTTGGCGACGTTGACCATGCAGTCGGTCTCGTCGAGCACGACCATGCCGCCGGACCCCATAATGGACCCGACCTTGCCGAGCGATTCGTAATCCAGTGTCGTGTCGACGATGGCCGACGGAATGCATCCGCCCGACGGCCCGCCGGTCTGGACCGCCTTGAGCTTCCTGCCGCCTTCAATGCCGCCGCCGATGTCGTAGATCACTTCTTTGAGCGGGATGCCCATCGGCACTTCGATGAGGCCGGAATTCTGGATCTTGCCGGTGAGCGCGAACACTTTCGTGCCCTTGCTCTTTTCGGTGCCCATGGCCGCGTACCACGCAGCGCCTTTGCGCATGATGTAGGGAACGTTCGCGAGCGTTTCTACGTTGTTGATGATGGTCGGATATCCCCAAAGGCCCTTCTGCACCGGGAACGGCGGCTTTGCCCGCGGCTGGCCGCGCTTGCCCTCGATCGAAGCGATGAGCGCCGTTTCTTCGCCGCACACGAAGGCTCCTGCGCCGAGTTTTACCTTGATCGTGAAATCGAAGCCTTTGCCGAGGATGTCTTTACCGAGATAGCCGCGCTCCTTCGCCTGCTTGATCGCGAGGTGGAGCCGTTCCACGGCAAGCGGATACTCGGCCCTGATGTAGACATAGCCGTAAGGGGCCCCGATGGCATAGGCACCGATAATCATGCCCTCGATCACCGCATGGGGGTTCCCCTCGACGACCGAACGGTCCATGAAGGCCCCCGGGTCTCCTTCGTCTGCGTTGCAGATAAGATACTTGATAGGCCCCGGCGCTTTGATCGCCATGTCCCATTTCGTTCCCGTAGAGAAGCCGGCTCCGCCCCGTCCCCGGAGACCGGAGGTCTTGATGACCTCGATGACCTCCTGGGGGGCCAGGGTAGCAAGCACCTTCCTCGTGGCTTCATACCCACCCCGCCCGATGTAGGAATCAATGTCCTCGGGGTCCACCTCGCCGCAGTCAGAGAGTACGACCTTGACTTGTTTGTTGTGAAAGGTGTGGTAGTCGTCCTTCACGAGCCAGTCGGCGACCGGCGTTCCGCCCGCGATATGCTCGTTCACAATCCGGTCAACCATGTTCGGTTTAATGTACTGGTATGTCGACTTTTCGCCGTTGACGATGACATCAACGAGAACGTCCCGTGCGCAGAATCCCCGACAGCCGACCTTGTGCACGGAGCAGTTTTTCTCCACCGAGGCCCGGATTCCTGCTGCGGACAAGGCGTTCTCGAAAGAAGTTATCACCGCAACGCCGCCGGCGGCAATCCCGCCGGTGCCCATACAGACTTTTATTGAAACGTTTTTATCCATGAAAACTCCGATATGATGACAAACTTACATGATCCTGGTTTTTTCGTGTTTCTAGGAACAGAACGAAAAATCCACAACGGTACTCTTCACCCTGTCGAGCTCGTAGCCGGCATCGTGATGTTGCCCGGCTACTTACTCCCCGTTTCTTCTGCTTTCAAGATCTTCATCTCTTTCATAAGGTGGTCCGGCGTCATTTTGCCGTGTACGGCCTTGTTGATGATGATGACCGGCGCAATGCTGCACGCGCCAACGCAATTGACTTTCTCTACCGTGAACTTGAGGTCTTCCGACGTATCCTCGCCCGCGGGTATGGCCAGTTCCTTCACCAGGCTGTTGATCAGCCTTTCAGACCCCTTGACGTGACAGGCGGTGCCGCAGCACGCGGTAATCACATTCTTGCCCTTGGGTTTAAGATGAAACTGAGCGTAAAAAGTGGCGATCCCGTAGAACTTTGCCGGCGGCACATCAAGCCGCTCGGCGATCCAGTAGATCGCGTCTTCGCGGAGGTAGCCGAATTCATTTTCCATGTCCTGCAGGATCGAGATGAGGTTCCCCTCGTTCTCCCGGTACCGCTGAAGTATTTGTTCCAGTTGTTCTTCCATCGTTCATCCTCTGAAAAATCTTTGATCACGAAGACACGCGCGGCGGAGATTTTCGCGTCGAAGGGGTAATCAGTTCGCGCGTCTCATTGTTCCGAGGGACCTTCGTAACGCGATAATTCTTGAGACAAAAAAAGCCGCCATCACTATGAATCCGGCAGCCGCGTCCGAGCTTTGCCATATCGTGGCCGTAAGGTGCGTTCGTTGTGGCACACTCCCGGCTTTGAGAAAACAGGCGCCCCGGAGGGCGCCTGGATATTGCTACCAGTTTCGATATTAGAACATTGAATCCATAGTGAGAGCAGGATGGCCTTTTTCCGTGAGGAAAGCCATCAGCTTTTCCGAATCCTCTGCCACGGTCTCGTCCGCGATTTTATCGAGAAGATCGGGCGCGCCCTCTTCCTCGGCCCGCTTCTTGAACTGCTCCGCGAAGGACTCCTTGAGGTTCTTGGTCATCCAGACGATGCGCTTGAACCCGCCTTCCGCAGAAAGGAACTTGTTGCTGGTAAGGAAGTACCGGCCGATGCCCATGAATCCCGGCGACTGCGCTCCGCCGCCGACGGTGCCCGCGAGGGTCGAAAACTTCATGCCGATCGGGGTCATGCCCGTATAGCCGCGGTTCACGACCATCACGCCGTTGGCCTCGGGCACGATCGCGACGATACACTCGAAGCAGCCGCAGGAGGTCATCGGTGCGTCCATAATGCTGTAGGCGTTGAAGTATTCGAGCGCCTGGTGTGAATTCTTGTACACGTAGTCGTCCACGCCGGCCCAGCGCCCCTTCACTGCGTCCTTCGTCTCGCCTTTCAGGACGGGCTGGTTCGCTCCGTTCGGATCGATTTCGTAGGCCGCCTTGGCATCGAGCCAGTTGTAAGCGCCGCAAAGGCCGAGCCGCTCGGGGGAGACAACGCACACATGGTTCGGTGCAAAGCTCTGGCAAAGGATGCAGGAGTAGAACGTGTCCACCGACTCGTCGGTCATGGAGGCGAGCCGCACATCGCGCTCAAGATATGCCTTTTGGGCGTCGCCGAGCAACTTCTTCACATCGGCGTCGTCCACGTAGAGCGTCACCTGGACCTTATCGACAATATTGTTGAACTTGTGCTTGAGTTGGGTCGACAGGATATCGCCGAAATGCTTGAGCACGAATCCTTCCTTGAGAGCGTTGATGCTGACGCGGAGCCAGTTCTGGTCGCGCTGGCCCATATGCCAGACACCTTGTGCTTCGTTGACGAAATGATGTATTTTACGCTCGAGCACGGGCTCGAAATCCTTTTGCATCTTGCGTCCCGCAACTTCGATCACGATGGCGAGCGGCATCTGGCCGCCCTTCTGGTACCGGGCCTCGGCGTCCTTGCCGACAATGATCACCTTGCCGTCTTCCACCTTGTCAAGGTCCGCTGTACGGAGCCATTCGAAGGCGGGAGTGCGCTGGCCGCCGAATTCGACATGCATGTCTTCCTTGCGGATCCGCTCGCCTTCGAATGCAGGACCGAAGGCCACGGGGATCGGCGGCTTCGAGACCGTGATCTTGAGACCGCGGACTTCAAAACACCGCTGTATGAGTTTTTTGGGATCGAGCTCTTTTTCGACCTCTTCATAAATCGTGACGCCGGTGGGATGCACCACGGGAATGTCCGTGTTTGCAACTGCCGGGAAGCCCATATTGATCGCACCTGCACCAGTGGTCCAGATCCGGTCATTGAGCGGTCCCAGAACCAGTGCGAAAGCAAACACCTTGTCCTTGGAATATTTAAGGATCTTTTTGTAGTCTCCGCCCTTCATGCCGCCGAAGGTGATTCCCGCACGGGCGGCCCAGTTCAAGGCGTAGATCGCGTGCTCCACTTCGGGACCGAGGGGAACGAGACGGGTGTCCCAGCCGAGCTGCACACCTTTGCGGAGGAGCTGTTTGGTAAAGCTGTCGCCGTTTACGTTGCCGCACATGAGCGTGAGAATGTTCTTCTGCTGGAGGTCACGGGCCATCTCGAGTGCCTGTTCATCACTGTCCGCCGCGCCGATGATGCAGACGTATCCCGGCATGGATCCGTCCACGAGCTGCACGCCGAGGTTCCGAAGGATCGTGTCGGAAATGAATCCATTGTAAGTAAGACCGATGGAATCGTCCTTCACCGGCTCCTGCCCGTAGATATAGCGAATAGCCATAATCATTTCCTGGGCAAAGAGGGCCGCCATCCCGGCATCCAGGGCTTCTCCGAGGAACGGCTTGTACAGTTTGTCCTCGGGCGCGTTTGTAAGGAGCGGCTTGACATGCTTCTCGAGGGCGGTTTTCATGTCCCCGACAGTTCTTACCTCAAACCCGGTCATCGTGAACATCTGCGGAAGGAAATAGGCTGTGTCCGGGAATTCAAACTTGAAATCCGCGCCTTTTTCGCCGATGGCCTTCTCAACGAGGGCTTCTGCCTGCTTGACGTAATAATGCGAGCCAAGTATGGCTCCAGTGGCAATGATTTTTGACATGAGTCGCTCCTTTTAACGCTATTTTTTCACCGCGGAGTTCGCGGAGCTCGCGGAGGAAGTCATGAGTCACTCAGCATTCAACTCTTCGTCCTCTGCGGTAAAATTGCCTATGCCCTTGCCTTCAGGAACGTCGGGAGCTGGTTTGCTTCTCGCGGTCCCACGGTGATCTTCCAGCCCGGGAGCTTCTCTTCCAGCGCGCCGGAAAGAACAGCAACATAGCCGGGGATAATGAGCTCCTTATGTTTGATATTCTTCTCCACGCCGCTGTCGGTGATGAACTGCGCAATCTTGCTTGCGGTGAACTTTCCGGCGGCCCAGGCCGTGAGCACCGACAACCCTTCGTTGTCCATGACGGCAAGCCATGACGGTACCTTGCTGTTTTCAACCTCGCCCCGCACGATGAAGTAGGAGAGCGAGAAATTGGTTGTGATCATAAGCGGCGAGTTGTCCTTGGCGTCGCCGACCTTGTAGACATTCTGCGCCACCTGCATCGGCACCTGCGGGTCGGTGTAGATGTTCTGGCGCAGCGACAGGAGCGCGAGCATCTTCCATTTCTCAACATTGTTCAGGATGATGATGGAGGCATATTTCATCGTGCCGACGGCCGCGGCGATGGATTCGGACACGGAATTGTCGCGGGTCGCGAACGTGATGATCGGATAGCCGAGGGGCTTGAAGTTCTTTTTGATGGCCGCGCGGCGGATAATGGTATAGTGCTCGATCATGTCCTTGGCCTTGCGGGCGCCCGAATCGATCACGAGGTCGTCCACGCCCAGGCCCTTTACCTTTTCGGAAAGCGCGGTCAGCGCATCAAGTCCGTCAGCGGCAACAACCAGGGAGGCCTTCTTTTCCTTTGCGATCTTTGCCATGGCTTCGGCGTTCTCGGCGGTCGCGGCATAGATGAGCGGCTTTTTGTCGGCGCAGTGCGCGATCCCCGCCTCGATGGTCGCGGGATTCTTGCTTACCAGAATAACCGGCACACCCGGCGCGCCGTCAACTACCTGCTTCACGACGGCGGCGAACTTCGCCGCATCGCCGCCTTCGTCGGTTACGGCTATGGCGTCAACGCGGAGCTTCTGGCCCACGCGGTCGATCTCGGAGGTCTTGACCGCCTCGATCTTCTTGGCTGCCGCGTCTCCTGCCTCCGAGGCCTTGATCGCAACGGCGAACACGTTCGGGTTGAAGAATTTCTTTTCGTGGCGGAAAAGGCAGATCTCATCGCCCACCTTGACCGCTTTATCCCCCACACCGAGGGTGATGCCGCGGATCGGCGGGGCTGCCGACTCTCCCAGGATCTTTTTAGCGTCCTCGGACGCGTCCGGGCAGGAATCGAGGCTCGCCTGCTTGGCGGCAAGTTTCATGGCAAAAGCAAGGCAGGTCGGGTGACCGCACTTTTTACAGTTTGTCTTCGGTAGATGCTTGAATATTTCAACACCAGAGAGTGCCATTCTGTAGCTCCTTTCGGATTGAACCGGTCAAATTTATTATTACCGCAGCGACTGCCCAGAGACACGGAAATTATTGATCTCACCAGATCAGACGGCGTCCTGGCCGGGTGCTCCGCAATTTTTGCAGTAAATGTTTTTCCTAGCCGGCCAGCTCTGCGACGAGTTCCTTAATCTTCGCAGCTGCGACCGGATGCCGCATGATCAGCATGTCCGCGCCCGCGGTCACCATTGCCGAGCCTGTCACCGCTTCCCAGGCCAAAGCACGATCTTCGAGCCCGCCCCACTCCGGCACCTCTGCATCGGGCGCCATGGTCTCCTTCACCTTCCAGACATTTGCGCCGATATCGCAGATGATCGGGGTCTGCATCATGGGATCGTTTTGCAGAAGCGCCGCCAGGCGGATGCGCTCCATGACGCTGTAGGTATATTCGAGGCCGTATCCCAGGGCCGACGACATCGGGTCCATAATGATCCGTTCTTTGTCGAAGCCCATCTGGGTGAGCAGGATGTTGAGCTGCTTGGCCAGGTTCACGTCGAGCTGGCTCATGGCGATCAGTTTATGATCGTTCGCCATGGCGGCTGCCGCGACGGTCTTGTAATTTTCCTCCACAGCTTTACCAATGGCGCAGTTCTTGCCGCGCGTTGCCGCAGCTGCGGCCTGGAGCACCTGGGTGTCCTTTTCCGCGTGGCCGCTGCCGAGGATAACGAGAGGGATATCGATCGCAGCGGCAACTTCCGCCGCCACCTTGGCCGCCTCTTCTGCGCTCTTGTTCTTCTGATCAGGGTGCGTACCCATGAGCCGAAGGGCCACCATGTCCGCGCCGCTCTGCTGGCAGAACTTTGCCCACTGCACCGGGTTTGATCCTGCGCCGCCGATGGCCTTCTTCAAGGTCTCCGGCCAGTCATCCGGCGCGATGTCCATAACTTCGAGAGCTACTGCCGGTTTGTTCGGGAACGTGCCTTCGAACCCCAGAAAGGGGAGAGCTGACGCTCCACCGATGGTCACGGCCTTTGATCCGGTGCCGATCTGAACACTGTAAATCTTTCCGCTGTATGATTCTTTGGGTATTACGAGTGCCATGAAAGCCTCCTCGAAAAAATTGTTACGTATAGTAACAAAATCCTGCTTCAAGAGCAAGAAGTAATTGACCGTCTAAAATTACACGTGGAGGTCGCCTGATACTACGATTTTAGTTGCCTCCCGCAAAAGAGGCTGCGTTGTCCACGCAGCTGTGTTCGATTTTTCTACATATCCAAATACGAATGTGCATACATGGTCTTGCACATGATCATCTCGACGGTCTTGACCGTGTCCATCATATCCTTGTCGAGCGGATCGATGATGGCTGCGGTAAGCCCCTCATACATGAGCATGGCAAGAAAATTCCGGTTTATGATGGGGCGAACAGGCTTCGGGGCACCATTGGATATATTTGAGAGACCAACCACAGTCTGCATCGGCGGATCATTCAATTCCCTGAACATCCTGACGGCACGAATCGCCTGCCGTCCCTGATCCTGCATGGTGCAGACCTGGAGAATCAGGGGATCGAGAAAAATATTTTCCATGGGTACGCCGTACTCCATGCCCCGTCCCATGATCTCGGCCGCTATGACGCAGCGGTCCTCGGCGTCGGCCGGAAGGCCTCCCTTCCCGAGAGTCAGGGCAACAATTTTTGAGTTATGCTTTCCGGCGAGTTCCATCATAGGAAAGCGCTCGGGCTCGTTGGACGTAGAGTTGATGAGAGGGGTCCCCCACTGGTTGTTATGCGCCTTCAGGCCGGCCTCCATTGCCTTCACATTGGTGGTGTCGAGACAGAGCGGCTTCTCCACAACCTCTTGAACGACCTTCACGGCCCAATCCATGAGCTGGGGACCGTCTTCCTCGGCAGGTCCGATGGATACATCGATAAAATTCGCGCCGGCTTTTGCCTGAGCTATGGCAAGTTCCTGAAGCGGCTTTGCGTTGCGACTCGCGAGTGCCTCACGCACCTTTTTTGCCATGACACTGATTTTCTCTCCAATTACGATCATTTCAACAAACCTCCTCTTTCATCCGTATTCCTCATAATTCGACTGGACGACATTTCCCGCCCGTCTCTGGTCAGAAGCAGGTGTTAATCAGCCTGCTCGATCTGATGCAGCAGTTCCCGGAGCGCCTCCGGTGACAGGCTCTGTCTTTCCCTTGCTACCTCAATTGTATGTTTCGCAAGCTGCCGGTACAGGCCGAGAAGCTCCGGCGCTTTTTCCCGCATGGCATCCATATGGGCCCTGATGGTCTCAACGTCGCCCCGGCTGATTGGCCCCGTAAGCGCGCCGGGAAGGCCCGCGGATTCTATGTTTGCCAGTGTTCCCTTGATGAGCGGGAGAACGGCCTTAAGCGCTTCCTTTTTGTCTGCGCCCAGCGCCTGGTAAAACCGAAGCCCGTAATCCACAAGCGCGACGAAAAAATTCGAAACTACCACAGCACCGGCATGATAAAGGGCTGGAGAGCTTTTAGCCGGACTCCATCCGGGCATTTCAAGCTCAATGCCTCCCAAATCCTTTACCAGCCCCCGGGCCAGCGGTAACGCTTCGGGATCAGCTTCTATTCTAAAATACGAGCCGGGAATATTCTTTATACCGAGGTCCCTGCTCGGAATCGATTGCAAGGGATGGATAACTGCCCGGTACGCACCCGACTCACGTGCGGAATCCAATAATTCCAGCGTGTGCGCGCCCGAGGTATGGACGACAAGGGTCCCTTGCCTGAGCCCGCCGCCGTGTGCAATCGCATCGCAGACGGTTTTAATCGCGCCGTCGGGCGTCGTAATGAAGACCACGTCGGCCGTCATCGCGGCCTGCACGACATCGGTCAAGGCTATTCCGGAGCCGATGAAAGCTTGCGCCTTCTCTACGGTTGCACGGGTACGTGCGGCGACCGCGGTAACCGTATATCCTGCCCGCTTGAGCAGGAAGCCCACTGAACTGCCGACACGACCTGCGCCTATGATGGCGACGGTTTTCGTGGCCATAGTTTACGGAATCAGCTTATCCAGCACGCCGTAAAAACTGGTAAGCGCCTTCGAGTCGGCGGGAAGCTGAATGAGCGGCTTACCGTTCAAGTCATAATCAAAGATCAGTTCGTCGGCAGGTACAAACCCTGCGAACTCAACGCCCTGCCTGGCAATTGCCTGCTGGAGCGATTTGTCCTCGCTCGTTCCGTCCTGCACGCGGTTCACGATGAGCACAACCCGCTTGACGTTCAATTTCAGTTCTTTCACCAGTTCGCCGATACGCCCCGCAGTCATCACCCCGCGCACCGAGGAATCGCTGATAATAAGGAGCAGGTCCGTGTCCTGGGTCGTGCGGCGGGAGAGATGCTCGAGACCGGCCTCGTTGTCCATCACCGTATAGGGATAGGTATCGGCCAGCTTGTCCATGTACTTGCGGATGATGTTGTTCGCCGCGCAGTAACATCCCGCACCCTCAGGCCTGCCCATGACGAGCAGGTCGAACCCTTTGGCCTCGATGATTGCCTGCTGTATCTGGTAATCGAAAAGCTGCTCCATGCTCATGCCGCCGGGTCGGGGTGCTGTGGACTTAACCGCTTCAAGAGAGGTCTCCCGCAGCCTGCCTACCGTGGCGTGCACCGTCACACCCAGCACGTCGTGCAGGTTCGCATTGGCGTCTGCATCAACAGCCAATACGGCCCCGCGTTTTTTCTCTGTCAAATATCGTATCGTCAGGCCGCAGAGGCTGGTCTTGCCGGTGCCGCCCTTGCCTGCAACTGCTATCGTAAAACCCATGACACCTCAACTACAGGGTCCCGGTCGGGGCCATGGTCCGGAATCGTTCCGAAACCCCGGCCCCTGAATACCGGGCCCTATGCTTTTTTCACTCCGTACTTCTTTCTGACTTCTTCGATCTTTCCGCAGGTCATCTTACCCTCGGGACAGGGGGCATAGAGGCATCCGGGACCGGATTTTGCGAAGATCGTCGGCGCCGTCACTTTCAGCAAATGAAGCATGCGCTCCGCCATCTCCCGGATCTCCCACTGTGCCCGGTTGCAGCACCGCACACGGAAAAAATGCAGGAGTTCCCGCCCATTCATCGTTACCACGATCTTCGTCTCCGCCGCATTCGGCAGAAGATACCGTGCATCCTGCTGTCCCGCTTCGCCTTTGTACCCGAGTTCATCGAGCCGTTTGAGGACTTTCGTATAATTCTCCTGCGCCTCGTTCATGCACTTCTCAAATTCACGCACCAGCGCGGGGTCCTGTTTGATGCTCGGAGGGATTACATAATCAAACTGCTCCGCCCTTACGTACCGCTGGCTCTGCTGAGAGTAGGAAGCAACACGGTGACGGACCAGTTGGTGCGAACATGCCCGGGAGATGCCCTCAATGCCGAAAGTGAATGAGACATGTTCAAGCGGAGAAAGGTGGCCTATGTTCGCCAACTTCTCCACAAACGCAGTCTGATCTTTTGTCCCGATTTTTTCTTTGAGCTCTTCGACGCCCGAAGGGCTGTAGCAGAGCTTCGCGGCCATGGCCACGACCGCTTCGGGTTCCGGAGTATGCTGGAGGAGAACTACGTTCAGTGTTGATTCAGGCATGCGGTCCCCTCCTCTCGGCTAGAAGAGGACGTGCGTCAAATTGATAAAAACGCGTTATTATAGCCATCGCATATCGAGTGAGTCAAGAAAAAATGTAGCATTTTACGCAGATTTTACAGTAATTATTTTTATTAACTTATAAATTTCATTGATGAAAATGACCTTGCTACGATAAGTAGCCGACCATTTGCTACGAATATCTACATAAGCTTTTTTTATTATTTGAAGCTGTGCTCCTGGTCCGGGAAAGCTCCTGACTCGACTTCTCGCTTGTATTCTTGTACCGCTTTCACTGCTTGGTCCTTAAGGTGAGCATATTGTTTAACGAACTTCGGCGTGAACCTGTCAAAGAGCCCCAGAATGTCATGGAGGACGAGCACCTGTCCGTCACAATGCGGACCGGCGCCGATGCCGATGGTCGGAATATGAAGGGTCTCCTGTATTTCTTTGGCAAGTGATGACGGCATGGCTTCGAGCACCACAGAAAATGCCCCGGCATCCTGCACTGCCTTCGCATCCGCAAGGATCTTCTCTCGCGCTGCTTCGTCTCTGCCCTGGACTTTGAAGCCGCCGAACGCGTGTACGGACTGCGGCGTCAGTCCGATATGCGCCATGACCGGGATGCTCGCGTTAACGATCGCTCGAATCGCCTCGGCCACCTGTGTCCCGCCCTCGAGTTTAACGGCCTCTGCGCCGGCTTCCTTCAGAAACCGGCCTGCGTTTCTGACTGCTTCCGTCTTGTCGGCTTGATAGGAGAGAAAGGGCATGTCGCCGACCACGAGGGATGACGATGCAGCGCGGGAAACCATCTTGGTGTGGTAGACCATTTCGTCCATGGTCACCGGGAGCGTGTTCGGCATGCCCTGCACCACATTGCCGAGCGAGTCGCCGACAAGAATAACGTCGATGCCTGCCTGATCTACGATCTGGGCCGTGGGAAAATCATAGGCCGTGAGCATGGTGATCTTCCTGCCCTCCGCCTTCTTTTTCAAGACATCGAGAATAGTTATTTTCGGCATAGGCTTACTTTTGAGATGCGGATTGAGGAAGAGTTGGCCTCATCATCCGAAGTCCGCAACCTGCATGCGCTACGGTCTCGGATAGAGTCCCGCCGCTTTGACGATGCCCTCGATGGCGCTCTCCCACTCGATGGCTTGGATATGGACGCCCTTGACGCCGGGGATCTCGAGGATCTGGTGGATCAGCTCCACCGTGATTTTGAGGCCTTCGGCCTCCTGCAGCTCGCGGGCCTTCTTTTTGTCGTCGCCCGCCGCCTCTTTTGCCTTGTTCATCCGGTCGATCAGCGGCTTCGGCACGGTCACTCCGGCAACGGAGGAATCCATATACTTGAGCATCATCGCGCTCCGGGGCACGATAATGCCGCCGAGGATAGCGGTCCGTTCCGTGAGCCCCAGGTTGCGCGCTTTTTCCATTTGAGACTTGAAGATTTCCACGTCATAGATGCCCTGGGTCTGGATAAAATCAGCCCCGGCATCCACTTTTTTCTTGAGGTTATAGGGCCGGAAGTCGATCGGGTCTCCCATGGGCGTCCACGAGGCGCCGATGAAGAACTTCGGCGCGACCTCGATCTTGTCGCCGCCTTCCTGCAGGCTCTCGTCGCGCATCTTTTTCATGATACCGACGAGCTGGCAGGTATCAACATCATAGACGTTTTTCGCACCCGGGTGGCCCTTGAGCTTGCCCGCCGCACTGAACTTCTGGTGATCGCCCGCGATGCACAGGCAGTTCTTGAGGCCAAGGGCAGCCGCGCCCAGGAGGTCCGCCTGCATGGCAATGCGGTTCCGGTCCCGGCAGGTCATCTGCATGACCGGTTCGAGCCCCTCCCGGTGGGCAATGAACGCAGCTGCGATGCTCGATATACGCACCACTGCAGTCTGACAGTCGGTGATATTCGCGGCATCGCAAAAGCCTTTCAGCTTGTGCGCCTTCTCAACCACCTCTTTGCCGTCGGCGCTCATGGGCGGCCCCAGCTCGGCTGTTACCGCCGGTTTTCCGCTTGCGATGACTCGTTCAAGATTGCTTCCGCTTTTCATTACGATTATCCTCCGGCCTTAGGCTTTTTTCTCTTCTTCCAGTTCCAGGATATGCTCGAGCACGAGCCGGCGCGGTCCGCCGTGCGTCCCCGTTGACCAGTTCCGTGGCGGTTGAACGGCATATAGCTGATCCAGCTTCCCGAGCGCCTTCATCCGCTCCACGATCAAATACCAGGCGCAGTCAACCTCGTCGCTGACTTCGCACTTTCCTTTATTGGTTCCGCCGCACGGCCCGTTCATCAGTGATTTGGAACAGCGCACCACCGGGCAGATGCCGCCGGTCATGTGGAGAATGCAGTTGCCGCACCCGCCGCAGAGCTCCACAAAAAAACCCGCTTTGGGTACTGCACCGTAGAACGTCGTGTTGACCCCCGGATAGACCGGGATGTTGCCGATGAGCCCGGAGAGGAAGTTGACGCCGACGCCGCAGGCCGTGGAGAGCACCAGGTCGTACGTCCTCACCTTCTCCATCAAAGGTTCGAAAAACTCGGGCTCGCAGTGCCGCTCGATCGCTGCATGGTCGATCTGCATGCCGGAGCCCTCCTGGGTCGCTTTCATCCGGAGCAGGGAGGCCAGGATCTCCGCTTCCTTTCCGCCGCCGGCATGGCTGATTGCAACACAGGTATTGCAGCCGAAGACAAGGACTTTTTTGAAATCTTTTACCATGTCCCAGATTTCATCGAATGGTTTCTGTTTACCGACTATCATTGGTCATTCACTCCTTTTCCGTGCCGCATAACTGCTGGTGTTTTGCGAGTGAGATCGGCGAAGGCCCGAGGTTCCGTATCTTCTCGACAAATTCGTTGCACATCTCCGCCCACCGCGGACCCATGGCAGCAGACAGGTTGTACATCTCGAGACGCGCCGGATCGATGCCGACCTTGATCAGCAGGGTCTTTACGTATTCTATTCTTCTTGCCGCAAACAGATTACCTTCCAGGTAATGGCATTGGCCGCGCAGTCAGCCGGCCGCAAAGATGCCGTCAACGCCTTTTTCGAAGGCCCGGAGAATGTGGATGTGGTCGAGCTTCCCGGTACAGGGCAGGCGTATGATCTTCACGCTCGGCGAGTAGGACAGGCGCATGACACCGGCGAGGTCCGCTGCTGCGAAGGCACAGTAGTGGCACGCAAAGGCAATGACGTTCGGCTCCCAGCCGGCCGGTGTTTCGTGAGGTTTCTCGACGGACGAGACAACGACTTTTTCCGGTGTTTCTGATGCTGCAGCCATGGAGACACTCCTTTCGAAAATCGTCTAAAACCGTTTAAACGTTCGAACGTTCAAGCGGTAAAATCTTTCTACGACCCGATCACCCCTGCCTCGGACTCCACGGCGGCGTCGATCATGGCGAGGATCTGGTCGTCCCGGAAATTGTTCACCTGAAACGCCTTTGCCGGGCAGATGCCCGCGCAGATCCCGCACCCCATGCACTTAATCTCGTTATGGGATATCTTTCCGTCCTTGTCAATGTAAGGCGATCCGAAGGGACAGACCCGCATACAGCTCAAACAAGACATGCAGAGCTCCCGCTTGTGCTTGGCGATGATGCCCGAGACCGCGAGCTTCTCGTGGGACAGAATCACGCCTGCGCGGCCGGCGGCTGCCAACGCCTGGGTGACGGTTTCATCCAGGTTCTTGGGCGCGTGCCCGAGACCGGCCACGAAAAGCCCCTCGCTCGGGAAGTCCACGGGACGGAGCTTTACGTGCGCCTCGAGATAATAGCCATCGGGATTGCGCGTCACCTTGTACATGGCGCCGATGCTTTCGGTCGAAGGGTGCGGTCTGAGCCCAACAGAGAGCACAAGCCAGTCCGCATCAAACTGGAGTTCCCGGTTCAGCATAAAGTCCCATGCTTTGACCTGAAGTTTGTTCCCTGCCTGCTCAACCACGGGCTTGCGGTCAACGTCATAGCGGACAAAGATCACGCCCAGGTCCCGGGCTTGTTTATAATAGTCCTCGCGTAAACCATAGGTCCTGATATCACGGTACAGGATCACTACTTCTGCCTTTGGATTGCGCTCTTTAATGGCGACGGCATTCTTGATGGCGTCCTGGCAGCAAACGCGGGAGCAGTACTGGGCAGGCTCTTCGCGCGAACCCACGCACTGGATCATAACGTACCGCTCACCGGCCTTCGGCGCGAGGTTTTCACTGAACAGTTTCTTCTCCAGGTCGCGCTGGGTAATAACGTTCGAGCTCTTTCCGGCGAGGTATTCCGTGGGCTGGTATTCGACTCCGCCCGTAGCCAGCACAACGGCGCCGTGCTTTACGATGCTCCCATTCGTAAGGGTCGTCTCGAAATTGCCGACGAAACCGTCGGAGTTCTTGACTTCTGCACCGGTATGAACAGTGATCTTCGGATGGGCCTTGACCTCGGCAATTTTCGCAGCAAGGAACTGCTGTACGTCTGAACCGTCGAGGGTACGGTATAGGTTTCGCGCCAGGCCGCCGAGTTCTTTTTCCTTCTCGACGATATGAGTGGGGAATCCCTGGTCAGCCAGGGCAAGAGCGGTCGTCATGCCCGCAACACCGCCGCCGATGATCAGGCTCGCCGGGGTCACGCCCACGCTCTCGCTCTTGAGCGGCTCCTGGAGCCGGGACTTGGCCACCGCCATCTTTACGATCTTGATCGCTTTTTTCGTGGCAACTTCGTTCTGGCCTTTATGACACCACGAACACTGTTCGCGGATGTCGGCGAGGTCGAAGAGATATTTGTTCAGGCCCGCTTCGCGGATCGTCTCCTGGAAGAGCTTCTCGTGGGTCCGGGGAGTGCAGGAGGCAATCACAACGCGGTTCAGGTTCTGGTCCTTGATCGTCTGCTTGATCACGTCCTGGTTGTCCTGGGCGCAGGCATAGATCGTATTCGTGACGTAGGCGACGCCCTTTTCCTTCTTTATGGCCTCCACAACCTGGTCTATTTCTACAGTCGAGGAGATGTTCGTTCCGCAGTGGCAAACGAACACGCCGATCCTGGGTGCTTCACCAGCCACGTCCTTCTCGGGCGGCAGTTCCTTCTTCTTGGTCTGGGTCCCGCGCGCCTCGGCAAGAAGGGCCATCACGCTTCCGGCCACGCCGCTTCCCTGCATCACGGTATCGGGGATGTCCTTGGGTCCCTGGTAGATGCCGGTAACGAACACGCCGTCACGCGAGGTCTTGACCGGCGTGAAGTGCGACGTCTTGGCGAACTTGTACTGGTTCATCTCGATGCCGAAGGTCCTGGCGAATTCTACGGCATCGGCGTGGGGTTCGAATCCCACGGACAGGACGACCATGTCAAAGGTCTCGTTTAAAAGCTTGCCGGTTTCGTCGGAATACCGGAGGACAAGGTTGCCCGTGCCCGGTTCTTCCCGGACGGCCGAGACCATGGCACGCTGGTATTTGACGCCGTACTCGTTCTTTGCCCGCTCCACGTACTTGTCGAAATCCTTGCCAAAGGCCCGCATCTCCATATAGAAGACAGTCGGCTCGATGTGCTTGTCATGCTCCTTGGCAATGATCGACTGCTTGGTGGCGTACATGCAGCAGACCGATGAGCACCAGGGGTTGGCATTGTGATTGTCCCGGGATCCCACGCACTGGATCCAGGCGACTTTGACGGGATGCTTCTGGTCTGAAGGCCGCTGCACCGTGCCCTTATAAGGACCGGACGCAGATAGAATGCGCTCGAACTGGACCGATGACACCACGTTCGGCCAGCGGCCCAGGCCCAGTTCTGGCCGCACCCGTGCGTCATAGCGCTGGAGTCCCGGGGAGAGAATTATGGAGCCTACGTTCAGCTCGAATTCTTTACCCTTATCTTCATAGTTGATCGCCCCTGCTTTGCACGTTTTTTCGCACAAACGGCAGCGCTTTTTCTGGGGATCGGTGAGGCAGAGGCAGTTTTTGGAATCAATGGCCCGCGTGTTCGGCACGGCCTGGGGGAAGAGAGAGAAGATTGCCTTGCGCTGGCCGAGCTGCTGGTCGAATTCACTCGGGACCTTCTTGGGACATTTCACTTCGCAGTCGCCGCAGCCCGTACATTTGGTCTGGTCGACGTACCGCGGCGCCATTCTGACCTTGACCGTGAAATTTCCTGACTCACCGGACACGGACGTCACCTCGGCCAGGGTGTGAATGTCGATATTGAGATGCCGTCCGACCTCGACCATCTTGGGCGAGATCATGCACATCGCGCAGTCGCCCGTGGGAAAGGTCTTGTCCAGCATGACCATGGTCCCGCCCACGGACGTGTCCCGCTGGACCATGTGCACCTTGAAGCCGCTTTCAGCAAGATCGAGGGCCGCCTGCATGCCGCCGATGCCGCCGCCGACGATCAGGACAGAACCCTGTTTGTTCGAAGAGTTTTGTGCGCTCATATCAGGTTCAACTCCTTTAAGAGCCCCATAGCGTCCACGAAATGACGGTCGACCTGCATGAGGACGGGGTCGATCCCCATGGAAACGCCGATAAGCTCCGTGATGAAGTAGACCGGCAGCCGCTTGTCGATCCCATACTTCCCGCCGACTTCGTCCTGGTAGGCGTCTACGTTCATCTGGCAGAGCGGACAGGTGGTGACAATGCAGTTTGCGCCGCGGGCGGTCGCGTCTTTGAAGATCCGGGACATAAGGAGCTGCGACTGCTCGGCATCGTTATACGCCGCTGAGGCCCCGCAGCAGTCCGTCTTGTAGCTCCAGTCGATCGGCTCTGCGCCGAGGGCCTTGCAAACGATTTCCATTCCTTGCGGGTTCTCCACGTTATCAGGCACGTCGATATCGACAGGGAAGCGTGTTAAAAGACAGCCATAGTAGCATGCCGGCTTGAGGCCGGTAAGCTTCTTGACCGCCTTGCCGGCGATCTCGCCCGAGGTGACCTTGGGCCTCAGGACTTCGAGGATGCTCGATACTTTGATGGTGCCCCGGACCTTGTGGCCGAGCTCCGCATTTATGGAGTCTTTCAGCGCGGCATCGGAGGCGAGCCGCTTCTGCGATACAAGGGTCCTGCTGTAACAGGAGGAACAGGGGATGACGATCTCCGAAAGACCGGTAGCGTCTGCAAGCCCTAAATTCCGCGCGGGAAGGGCAATGGAAAGAAATTCATTTGTTTTGCTCGCGGCAGTGGCGCCGCAGCAGTTCCAGTCTTCGATCTCCTTGAGTTCGAGACCCAGCTTGTTGAACACGAGCTTGCACTGGATATCGTAGAGCTCGGACGATGCATGCAATGAACAACCGGGGTAGTAGGCTATTTCCATAGTGCGATACTCATCCTCTCTTACGACCCTGAGCGGCCTTTGGACTTTTTGTAGAGGGCTTTCACTTCCGATCGGTTCTTGACCCTGTCGATATCGAAGTGCATTCGCTTCTTCTTCGTCATCGCCGCGCCGAGTTTGCCCTGGCTCTTGATTTCTTCGACGATGGCCGCCATGTTCCCTTTTGCGAGTTCCTTAAACAGCGTCTTCGTCTCGTAAATCGCCATGCTCTCGATCTCGTTGAAGCGGCCGAGGTGGCCGGTCGAGGTCATGAAAGCGTTATGAAAATCGGCAATCCGCGGAGTAAGCGGCTTCAG
This sequence comes from Nitrospirota bacterium, assembly GCA_963769335.1. Classification (GTDB taxonomy): domain Bacteria; phylum Nitrospirota; class UBA9217; order UBA9217; family UBA9217; genus JAJYKN01. Next base: position 112,016 of record CAVYLT010000047.1, read on the forward strand.
GTGGGCCTCCTTGGACATCTGCTTCAAGGTCTCCGTGATCCTTGCCGTCTGGATATTGTTGGGGCAGCGCGTGCCGCAGGTGTAGCAGGCAACGCACTTCCAGACCAGGAGATTGTTGAGGGCCGCCTCCCGGTCTCCCACCAGGATCATCCGGATCAACCGGTCCGGGGTCACCCCGGTCTCCTCGCCGACCGGACAGCCGGCTGCGCACCGGCGGCACTGGTAGCAGGCCTGAAGGTTCTGCCCTGAACGGTTCATCACCTCTTCGACCAGCGGCGTTGCAACCGAAGCCTCATATTTTAGAACTGATGATGTCATGGCTACTCCCTTACGTGGACTTGGACCGTTAATCCCGCTCTTTGAGGAACGACAGCATCTCCATGCGGGTCGATTCCTTGGACCGGAACGTGCCGCGCACTGCCGAGGTTACCACACGCGATCCCGGCTTCTTCACGCCGCGCATGCTCATACAAAGATGTTCGGCATCGATCACCACCATGGCCCCCTTGGGCTTGAGGCGGCTGACGATCAGGTCGGCAAACTGGGCCGTAAGCCGTTCCTGGACCTGGGGCCGCTTTGCAAGGACCTCAAGCGCCCGTGCCAGGGAACTGATGCCGACGATCTTGCCCGCCCCCGGGATATAGGCAATGTGCGCCTTGCCGAAGAACGGCAGCAGGTGGTGTTCGCACACGGAATAGAACGGGATGTCGCGGATCATCACCATCTCATCATGGTTTTCACCCGCCATCGGCTTGAAGAGCCGCTCGGTATCCGCGGTAATCCCGGAGAATATGTCGCCGTACATCTCGGCAACGCGCTTCGGCGTGCTCTTGAGCCCCGGCCGGTCGGGATCTTCTCCGATGCCCTCGATGATCAGCCGCACGCCCTTTTCAATTTTTTTTATGTCCATAAGGTTCGACAAATCCTGGTGCGTTTTCTTGTCGGGTTATTCGGGAGCAGGAAAAGAGGATTTACGCTCAGAATTTGTTAGTCACTATTGTTCGCTTCTCCGTTACGATTTTTTTTACCGGGATATCGAGCGCAGAGATCGGGACCTCAGGCACAATCTGTATCTCAAAAGCAAGCGCAGCGGTTTCTTTTTTATACAGCGGAAGTATCCTGTCGTAAAAACCGGCGCCGTACCCCAGCCGGTTGCCGTTCAGGTCAAACGCGAGGCCCGGCACAATCATAAAATCCACATCATGAATCGTAACAGGCAGGATTTCGCGGGGCTCGGGGATGCCCCATGCGCCCGGAGCAATGTCTTTATCAAAATCCCGGATCTCGAAGAGCCCTAAATCGCTGCCTTTGACTTTCGGGAGGATGATCCGCTTGCCCATTGCCAGCGAATGCCGGATCATCGGCAGGGTATCAACCTCACTCCGAAAGGATGCAAAGAACATTACCGTTGACGCTGACTGGAACTCGGGAAGCGAAAAGAGCCTCTGCTCGATATCGCGGCTTTTGGACTCGCGGGCTTCCGGCGTCAGGCTGCCCCTTGCTTCTGCCACCTGTTTTCGCAGAGATATTTTTGCTTTCAAGGTAAAGTTTTTAACACCTGAAAATTTTAACAGCAGCCTAATAATAACTACTTATACTAGCATGAAAAAAAATTATAATCCACTCTTTTTCTTCGCCGGGCTTGTTCTACAGGGGATTACTTCTCTGGAGATGCCTGCATCAGTCGGTCGAGCGAAGCCTTGATGGCCTTCGCTTCTTCCACGGCGCGGGGAGAAGCATCATAGGGGGACTTGCCGTCCAGGTCCGCCTTGACCGTATCGTCGGCGTAGCTCATGAAACCCAGAACGTGCATGCCCGCAAGGTGTGTGGCGATGAATTCCTTGTCAGATTCCTGTTTAATTTTATTGCCGACGACGAACACATTCTTGATGCCCAGCCCCTTTGCCAGGTTCTCCACGTGCCGCGCGGTCTGCAGACTTCGCTGGCCGGGCTCGACGACCACGATGAAGGCATTCACCCCACTGGCCGTTCCACGCGTCAGGTGTTCAATACCGGCCTCCATGTCGAGAATGACCACCTCGTCACGCCGCAGGATCAGGTGGCTGACCAAACGGCGCAGCAAGACGTGTTCGGGGCAGTAACAGCCGGCAGCGGCCTCCTTCGATTTGCCCATAATGAGAAGCCGAATACCTTCGTACTGGACTCCGTACGCCTCGGGGATATCGTCCACTTTCGGGTTGATGCTGAACATGCCGCCGGGGGCCCCGGGCCGTGAGCCGGTCCGTTCCTCAATCATGTCCGACTGCTCGGCAAGCGGCAGGGCACGCGCTGCTGCTTCAGGCGAAATGCCGAGCGCTGATGCGAGGTTCGCATCCGGATCGGCATCAACGGCAAGGACCTTTTTGCCCGCAGATGCATAAAGCCGCGCCAGAAGGCCCGCCAGCGTGGTTTTTCCCACACCGCCCTTGCCGGTAATCGCAATTTTCAATTAAATCTCCTGGAAAACAGCATGGTAAAATAACATCTATCGCCTGAAAGTGTCAAGGATTTTTTGACTTTTATACACCCAGCTACGAATTGTAGCATTACCTTTTTTGCTTTGATTTAAACCTTTAGTTTGATGTCCTGGGGGTTGGCTGTTTGATCTCGCGTAACTAAAGATATGCGTTGATTTGCCGATAAAATAGACACAACTTATGCTGAAAATGCTTAAAAAAAATTTCACCTATATTCTTATTTTCTTGATCTGCTTTTTAAGCGGGCTTGTATTCGCCTTCGGCTGGCACAAAATTATCGCGAAAAAACAAGTACTGCTTAATCCGGATAAGGCGCAGATTGCTTCACATTCGACGGCCAAAGCCCCCGCCCTGTTGTCGAAATCATCAGCAACGGTAATAACTGAAGTTACGCCGACCACTCAGCCGGTCCGGCCGGAACAAGGCAGTGCTTCCTCGCCGTTAAAAACTGCAGTCCAGACGGCTCTGCAATCAGCACCGCCTTCGACACCGACGCCGGGCTGTGATATCCTGCTGCTCATAGACACTTCCGGCAGCATGAAGCACACGGACCCGCGAGACTATCGCAAGAATGCAGCCAAGCTGTTCATTTCTCTCCTCGATCGAAACGACCGCATCGGCGTGATGGGCTTCGGGAACTCGGCAGCGCTGCTGAGACCTCTGACGCAGAATACGGCACAAAACCGGCAGGCGCTTTTCGATGCCGTGGAAAAAATTACTTCAAAGGAACCGTACACCAACATAACCGCGGCGGTCCAGGAAGGCTTGAACGAACTGGGGAGGTCTCCTCAGCGGAAACGGATCATGATCATGATGTCGGACGGCAGGATCGATCTCGGGACCAGGGAAAAGGATGACGCATCACATTCCATCCTGATGGGGATTCTTCCCGAGCTTGTCCGAAAGCACATCCCTCTCTACACCGTCGCGTTCACGCAGGAGTCCGATCGCGGCCTGCTCGAAGACATGGCAAACACGACGGGGGGCTCTTTCCGGTTTGCCGGGGAAGATAAGGACGTGCATGTCATGTTTGAGTCGATTTTTGAAAAGATCAAGTCGCCCGACACGGTCCCCTTCGTCGGCGAGTCGTTTACCATTGACCGGGAGATCAGGGAAGCTACCGTCGTGGTGTCGAAAAAAAAGGGCACGGTCCTCTCTCTTGTGGACCCTTCAGGCAGGAAACAGGGGGCATCAGACCATGCCGCGCAGATCGCCTGGTTCGAGTCTGCGGTCTTCGATATGATCACGATTCATGAGCCCGCTGCAGGAATATGGAGCGTGAAACTGAGCACCAACGAGGGCAACAGAGTATACGTATTAACGAGCCTTCACCTCAAGAGCTCCTTTACAGGTCATAATCTGGTCCAGGGACAGACTGTGGCATTCGACGCATGGCTTGAAAAGTCGGGCGGGACCGTGCTCGAACGGGACGTACTCGACACGACGGCATTTTCAGCCGCCCTCACCGGACCTGATGGGAAGACGTCAATAGTGGCGCTTACCCGGCCGGTAAAACAAGGGGGATCACCGGGCGAGAACGGTACCTTTCTTGGCACCAGCCCGGCCCTTGCCGCAGGTGATTACACCGTGAGCATTGAAGCAACAGGCAAAACGTTCCTGCGAAAGCTAACGGTGCCTTTTAAAGTGATTACTTCAATCGAAAAGCCGGCGGCACGGCAGGGTGCATCCCGGGCAATACAGCCTGCTGCGCACGAAGAAGTCTCCTGGTTGCTCGTTCTGGCCAAGTTCGGAATCATCAATCTCTCGGTCGCCGGCCTGGCTGCCGCCCTGTTCGGCATACGGATCATCATGATCAAAATGAGGACAAAACGATGATTAAGCTGGATCCGCTCCATCTCCTGTTGCTCATCGAACTCTCCTGCATTCTGGCCGGCGGGTTCGTCATTTTTCTGTTCAGGTACAGAAAATACCGGAGCCTCTATCAGAAAACGTTGAAAGACCTCATGGGGACAAAACAAATGCTGGACGACTTGCGGAAAAAGCTTGCCCTGGCGAAGAGCAGTGCGCCTGACGTCGCCCCCGGGGCCGAGCACAAAAGGGAACACCTTGACGCTGAAGGAGCGAAGGAACTCGATGAATTGAGGACAAAACTGCATTCTATTGAGGAGGAACTGAAGGCGAAGAACCATAAGATGGAGCAGCTGCAGGCGAAATTTGCCGATTTGGAAAAAGAATATATGGTGCTTTACCAGTTGCAGCAAAGCCAGCAGGAACAGCCAAATATCCCGTGAGCCAGGAGACTCCGGGTATGCGTGTGCTGCTGACACTCGGGTAAACAGCACCGGCAAGATGCCGCGATGCCCTATTTGGCCGCGGGGTAAAGCTTTTCGATGAGCGTATGCAGGTCGCTTGGCTGAAAAGGTTTTTTCACATACCCCTTCGCGCCGAGCGCGAGGCCCCGCATCGTGTCCTCCTCCTTCCCTTCGGTGCTCACGATGATGATCGGGATGTGGTCATAATTTCCGAGATCCTTCACTTTCTTGATAAACTCGAGGCCGTTCATCAGCGGCATATTAATGTCGAGAAGAATCAGGTTTGCGTCCGGATTTTTTCCCAGTTTCTCCAGCCCGTCTTGGCCGTTTAAGGCATCGATGATATCGCACTTATAACGCATCAGCACCATTTTATACATCTGGTGGATCAGCGCTGAATCATCAACAACCAGAACTTTTTTCAACATTGGCTCCTCCGTGACAAGACTCCTGGCCGTGCGGTCTCCCACGCCCCCGCAACACGCATCGCGACTAGCAACACCTCACTGCTTCACCGGAATTCCCAGGTCGCTTACCCGCCGCATAAGCTCTTCAATGTCGATCGGCTTCGTGTAATAGTACCGCGCTCCCCGGTGGTAAGCTTCCTGTTTCATTTCATCGGACCCAAATGCCGTCATGACGATGACTTCGGTATTCGGCCATTGCCTCTTGATATAGCTCAGCAGTTCGAGTCCCTCAATGCCGAGGATGCCCGACATACGAATGTCCACGATGACCAGATCAAAGGTATAGCGGCTTAAAGCTTCTTCGGCCGGTTCGAGTCTGCTCGCGGTTATGACTTCGACGCCCTTGGACCGCAAAGTATAGGACAGGGTGAGCAAAATTGTCGGCTCATCGTCGACAATGAGTATTCGTTTCGTTTCTGATTTACCGTCCATGGATTGCTCCCGGCTGAGTGAATTTTTTAGGCATCTATTTATACTGCAATATCCATGCAATTTAAATTAAGCGGATTATAACAAATAATCAATAATTTAGAAATTGTTATTCTCTTCTGCTGTCTGAAAAGCGGTCGGTGCATGTCATCTGAATGACAGGAATTGTCAAAACATATTTACGAAACAGTTTTATACCTTTGATTCTCTTGGTTTTGAAGCATACGAAGTATATAAAACAGCATAGACGAAGAATCGCTCCTTAGCAAGACATTGTCAATCGCCGGACCAGGGTATATTCAGGGTAGAGAAGGCAAGGAAATCCGCCTTGCTTTTGAAAAATAAAGGTGTTACATTCCGCAAGAATGAGTACGGAAAAAACCAACATCAAATCTCTGAGCCGGGATGAATTTTCAGCGCTTCTCGTCGACCAGGGTCTGAAAAAATTTCGCGCCGACCAGGTCCTGAGCTGGATATACGCGCACTATGCCCGATCGTTCGACGAAATGACGAATATCGCGAAGCCGGAGCGCACGCAGCTCGCGTCCTCTTTTTACATTCGCGTCCCAAAGATCGTCAGAACCGAAACATCTCATGACGGGACAAGAAAATTTCTTTTCGAGCTTGAAGACAAACACACCATCGAAAGCGTCCTGATCCCGGACGAGGACCGGCAGACGCTCTGCATCTCTTCCCAGGTGGGCTGCCAACAGGCGTGCCGGTTCTGTCTTACCGGAAGCGGGGGGTTTACGAGAGACCTCAAGGCATACGAAATTGTCGACCAGGTGCTGGAAATTTCCCGTATTCTGAAGGAAGAGGGAACACGGGGAATCACCAACATAGTGCTCATGGGCATGGGCGAACCGCTCGCAAACTTCGACGAGGTCGTCAAGGCGATTAAGCTCACCACGTCCAATGCGGGGCTCGGGTTTTCGCCGCGCCGGGTGACGGTCTCAACGGACGGGCTGGTTCCGGAAATAGGGAAGCTCGGACGCGCGGGAGTGAAGGTGAACCTGGCCGTGTCGTTAAACGCAACCACCGACGAGGTGCGGGACAGGATCATGCCCGTGAACAAACGCTATCCGATCAAGGAGCTCCTGGCTGCCTGCAAACGCTTCCCCCTCGAGCCGAGACGCAGGATCACCTTCGAATATGTGCTGTTGCGGGGCGTAAATGATTCCCCGGAAGACGCGCAAAGGCTTGCGAAGCTGCTGAGGGGGATCAAGTGCAAAGTGAACCTCATCCCCTTCAATCCTTTTCCGGGCAGCGAGTTCAAAAGGCCCGACGATGGAGCGGTGCGGCGCTTCCAGAAGGTCCTGCTCGACGCCCGCTACACCGCGCCCGTGCGCGAATCGCGCGGACAAGACATCTCGGCTGCCTGCGGACAGTTGCGCGAGAAGACAGCGGCGGCATAAGAACTGCCCCTCTCCCCGGCACAGCCCATGATCTTTTCCGTTAATTGATTTCCCCTCTGTTTTTGGCCGCGTTATGGCAACAGCAGGCTACGTCTCTGCGGCTCTGCATGTTTTCCATCCTTCCCTGTCCCCTGAATTTCTAAAAAGATAAACCGCATCTGTGCCTGTTCAGCCATGAAATTACTTCGATGCGCTCGCAATTTTCGGGGGAGATTCGTACCAGGGAGAATCACAAATAGCCCAGCCGGCGCGTCACCGCCGCAAGGCCGAGTGAGGAGCCGATTGCCGCTGCGACAAGGAGAAAAGAGCTCGACATGCTGTTCAGGAGAGCGGGCTTGATCAGGAGGACCGCGCCGAGCCCCAGCATCATGGTCCCGGACACAAGCTTCAGGACACGCGCATGCTCTTTGGTAAGCTTCCTGCTGCTTAAGGTAATCGTGAACGCCAGGACGATGGCGAAGAGCGGTAGGACGCGCACCACATTATACAGAGCAAGATACAGATAGGATGAGAGGACGGACCGGTCGCCCAGCGTCAGGATCCTGGTGAATACCATCGGAAATCCCGCCGTGCACAGGAGCTCATAGAAGTTCGCCATGATCGCGAGGACCGCGGTACCGGCAAGGACGGAGAAAAAGGACGTGGAGCGAAGCAGTCTCCGTATCCGGTCAAAAAGGCGCGGCTTTGCGCTGTCTGAAATCGTGAGCGAGACGCCCTTCCTGAAGAGAAAAAAGTCCTTGATATTGATTCCCGCGATGGCCAGGGAAAGGACGCCCGCCGTTGCCGTGACAGCCGACACGTTGCCCATGACAAGGAACAGGTTCAGCCACGCTGCCATGAAAAGGAAGTAGATGAAACCGGAGATAAAGACGAACACGCTGCCCACGGCCAGCATCTTGTTCCGCGATCCTCCATGGGCCAGAAGCCCCAGGAGCGACAGCAGGACGAAGAAGGCGCAGGGGTTGAAGCTGTCCATGCCCGCGACCACGAGCGTGAGCAAGGGGAACGAGGCTTTTCGCAGGTCGAGCGTACCGAGGAACGGGAGGTCGAATGCAAGACCTGTGGAGCCGCCCGGCCGCCCCAGGTGCTGCAGGCCGCGGGAATGGGCCTGTCCCTTCAGGATATCTGCAGGGTCCGTGCAGGACCGTTCCCTGCATTCCCCTATTGCCCTTTCCATCTCGCCCTGAATATGCCTTGAAAAGCCTTCAAAAACCTCGCTGCCGATAAAGGTGATCGGAACACCCGAAGTCTGCCTCCCGTGGGCACTCATCAAAGCGGTCAGCAGTTTCAGGTTCTGATCGCTGTGCAGGACTTCGAACTCCCTGATATCGAGATCAGGATGGTCATGGGCGAGGGCGGACAAAAAGCCCTTCTCTTCTTCGCAGTGGCTGCATCCCTCGCCCCAGAACAGATAAACTTCGATCCTGCTGTCCTGTTCCTTCCCCGGGGAATGGGCTGCCTGCGCGTCCGCCCGGCGTGGCGCTGTCTGCGCAAAAAACAGCAACGCCAAAAAGAGCGCCGTTGCTTTCAGAAAAAAACCGGTCTGTGTGCGCGGGCAGCGTGAATTTTCAGTCGTGGGGATACTTGAGCGACGGAAGTGCATGGGTACATTGTAACAAAAATCTGAACATCCTGTTCAGAGAAAGAGGATCGGGAGAAGTACCATCATGTAGTTATCCGAAACCTGTTTCTGAGATGGCGACCCTAAAATGTTATCTATGATGCAGCAGTATACGTTGTTCTGGACTTTTTACCTTTTTTATTGTAATTTGATATGCATTTTCTTCTTATAAACAGTGACTGCAGGACTGTAGCGTCCGGACTCATTCGTGAGGTAAAAAATGCGTATGGCGCCGGGTTTCGAAGGCTAAGAACGGGATCGGATCGGCTGCATGATTGAACCGGAAGGGACGGCTGTTTCATATTATCAATAATGTTCAACCTTTTTTAAGGAGGATCAACAGATGGGGAAAAGCAGCGTTTGGGTCGTGGTTTTTATGATGGTGTCGTTATTGACGTTCAGTGCTTGCACGAAACATGATTTTCCTTCATGCACGGACGAAAATGTAAAAAAAATCGTGCTGGAAAAAACCGATGAAATCACGAAAGATCTTTATTTAGGTCACGCCACCCCGGCAAACTTCGGGCTGAAACAGGCGAAAGGCGCGTACGGAGTTTTAAAGGAAAGATTGGAGAAAAAAGACGAACCCCGCCGTGAGGAAATTCGCAAATTGTTGGCTTCCGCTGACGCCGTCATAACGAAGATGACTGTTGACCTTACCAACATCGAGCCGACCGGCACATATAAGGAGAGCCGCACGAGCGCGTGCAGCGGAACTCTTATTTTTACAAATAAAGAGACAAAGAAGCAGAGCTCTGCTGCTATCAAATTTACGGCGCAATTTACCGAGGGCCGCAAACTGAAAGTCGAATTGAACTGACTCGAATCTGGCCCACATGCGCATAGACGCCAACGCACTGACACATGCCTAAAGAGAGGGCCATCAGGTGTTTCAACAGGGAGTGATCGTCGTCGGACACGAGGCAGTATGCGTGGCAGATCCAGTTGTAGCGTTTGTTCACGTGCTGAAGGGTTTAAAAGGTCCCGAACCAGCTGCGACATAGTCGGATTTGTTCGTATCGTCAACTTTGAAGTAGAGCGCGTCGTCGGAAACAAGACCTTATAATGAAGTTATAATCCCCTCACGCATACTCTGGCGCCTTACCGTTAGTTGTCCTTCAGCGGAAGATGTTAAGACTGGACTTTTAAAAAGTCCATTTCGGGCATGACGGCCTGAACTCCCCACTATTCCTCGACACAGTTTACACAGCGTGTGTTTGTCGGGTCTGCCGAAAGCAATTGGCTTTCAATCTCTTCGCCGCATATAAAACAGTTGCCGTAGTCGCCGGCTTCAATGCGCCGAAGCGCACCCTCTATTTTTCCGAGTTGACGCTGACGCCGCCTGGCTGGTTCCTCGGCCACAAGCTGTGCCTGCATGGCCTCCTTGCGGGAAAGACCTGAAGCAGCTTCATCCGGTGTCGCTTCTTTGGCTGATTCTTCCAGCTTCTGAAGTTTTGCTCTCAGATTAAAAAGCTTGTCTTTGATCTGTTCGAGTTCCGTTTCATTGATCCGCGTTTCCGACATGTCTCGTTTGCCTCACCCTTCCGAAGTCACACTTCACTATACAGCATTACTCCATACCCCACCATAGGGGTTGTTAGTAGTTCCAAATCAAGTTCTACTCAAAATGGCAGGGAAAAAAATTCTCGCGAGGCTCGGAGTTCACAGAGAAAAACTATAACATATTCTGGTTTTCAACGGAGACTAAAAGGTTTCTATTTAACTCCGCGCCCGCCGCGCCTCCGTGAGAGACGTTTTTTTCGTTCAGCGTTTCGCGTGTTTGAGCCCGACAGTCACCCGAGCGATACAATCGGCGAGTATGTCCTCGATCTCATCCAGCATCTGTGTTGTTGAATCCGGGTCATCATCCGCTGCCGTCGGGTCAAATTTCGCGCACACGTCGATATTTTTCTGCAGTCGAGCCGTTGCCTCCGTAAGTTCGTGCATCGCATCAACTGCATCCTCGGAAAAGTCCTCTGTTTCCGTTCCACCCAGATTGAGCCCTGCTATGAAGTATTGCACCAGCGCCAGATCGTCTGTCAGGTGCTGCAGCAGGCCCTGATAATCGTCGGAATACTCCTGCTCGGGAAAGTAAAAAGGGTCCTCTTCCGGCTTCCATCGGGCAATGAAGTTCCAGAGCGACAGCAGGTTCTTGCGAACGTTTTCAGCATCTTCTTCGGAAACGGCCTGAGAGGCTGCTTCGTCATCGAAGATCACGGGCACATGCTCGGCAGCATCGGCCTGGTCCGGCGCGGCCAGGGACCCGTAAAAGAGGCCGTAAATCTCATGGAGCGTTCGTTTCGATCCGGCCGACCTGAGCGCCTCGCGCGTCAGGTTGTCGTCTGAGTAGCTCGTTAAAGTATTTCCCATCGTTCGCAGCCTCTTTTTCACGCTGCGCCGTTGTTTCTTCGCAGCGGGGTATTATACGTCATTAGCGATGGATTTGCAGGGGGAAATGAAGGGGGCGAATTGACTCACAATAAATGTTACCCAAGCGCATTTTGAAAAGTATCGTTGACTCATAATGCATGTTACCGGAACTATACACCCAAAAGGAGGGTTAGTTCCGATGAGTCCACGATCCAAACGGGAGTACCTGGCTGCAATCGTCAAACGGTACCGGGCCGCCTCCCGGAAGATAAAGACAGCGATCCTGAACGAGTTCTGTTCAACCTGCGGGTATCACCGAAAGCATGCCCTCAGGCTTCTGCGGACCTTTCGCCGATTTACCCAAAAGACTCCGGCAAAGAGGGGTAGAAAGCCGGTGTATGACACGGAGACGCTCCTCATACCCTTAAAGCGTATCTGGCTGACGGCAAATCTGCCCTGCTCAAAGCGCCTCAAGGCCATCATCCCTGAGTGGCTACCGGGATATATCAAAACCTACGGCCCTATCTCTCAGAAGACGGCAGTGGCATTGTTTAACATATCTCCGTCGAGCATCGACAGGATACTAAACCCGATCCGTGCAGAGTATACCAAGCACGGCAGGGTCACAACCAAGCCGGGAACGCTCTTAAGAAGGCATATCCCGGTCAAGACTAACCAGTGGGATGAATCCCGGCCGGGCTTCCTGGAAGCCGATACCGTTGCCCACTGCGGAAGTACTACAGAAGGCATATACGCCAATACCGTCGACTGCGTGGACATCGCCACCGGATGGACAGAACAGCGCGCAGTCTGGGGCAAGAACTATCAGGGTGTCATCGACCAGATCAAGGATATCGAACAATCCCTTCCGTTCCCGATCCTGGGCTTTGACTCAGACAACGGCAGTGAGTTCTTAAACCATCACTTGCTTCGCTATCTGACCGAGAGGAAACGGCCAATTAAGTTCACCCGAAGCCGCGCCTATAAAAAAGACGATAATGCTCATATCGAGCAGAAAAACTGGACTCACGTGAGGCAATGGCTTGGCTATGATCGCCTGGACTCTCCCGATGTCGTTCCTCTCATGAATGAGCTCTATACTACCGAGTGGAGGCTGTTTCTGAACTTCTTCTGTCCTTCAGTGAAGTTGCTGGAAAAGAAACGGGTTGCCTCGAAGATCGTGAAACGCTATGATAAGCCCAAAACTCCTTACCGGAGAGTCTTGGAGTCACCCGATATCTCCGATGAAGCAAAGAACAAACTCAAAGAACAGTATAAGACACTGAACCCTTTTGAACTGAGAAAAGCCCTGGAGGTTAAACTTAAAAAGATCTTCAAACCGTAAAAACCGAATCCATACTACTAACTATCTTCCGGTAACATTTAATTATGAAGCAACTGGGGGGGGAACGATGTGGAATGGCAGGAAAGGAGAACGGACAGTAGACGCGGCCTCAACGACTGCTCACGGTTGCCTTGGGCTTAAGCGGAATGATTTCGTAAATTTTCTTGTCCCGGTGAGAGTTGCACACAACAGCATTCTTGAGCGGCAAAGGTCATGCCCTAAGAGGTTACGTGGCGTTCTCAGGCAACGCAGAACGTAAGACCGATGAGATGCGGTCCGTCCCCGGCCTTTTGAATCCAGCGTACCTCGGCATCTTCAGAGAGCAGCGGCTCCTCTGACCACAGGTGGAGCACCTCCCCGGGTTTCAACGTGTGCGCTGTCCTGATACAGATGCCGCAGGAACTCTCGTTCAGCGCATGGGCCCGGAAAACTTCTCCCCCCCTCTTCAGAACACGATAGCGGATCTTCATGTCAGCAGGACAGGTGCGACGCTGTGCTTTCCGCCGGATCGCAAGGGGCAGGGAAAGGTCCATAGAGGTCTCGCAGCTCTTGACCCAGGCTTCGAATTCGTCGATATCCAGGGGGTTGTGAAAGACCTTCGCGCCCGTCGCCTTAACGATGTCCTCCAGGCCGCCGGGCACGTTCGCGATGACCGCTCTGTTGCAGGGTTTCATTGTACAATCATGATGGAACTGTGCAATGGGGCTCTGTTCGGCGTGCCCGCGCTTTTTTTTCTCCACAACGGCGACGATGTCGCAGCAAACGCGGCCGGCGTTGTGTAGTGTGTAGAATGGGCAGACCTCCGATTGGGGGACGACCGTTCTTTCATAGTTCCGGGCATCAAAAAACCGCTTCAATGTTTTTTTCGTCTCCGACCCGTCAGAGAAGATAATGGCTCTTGGTTTTCTCATGAGGCGCCTCCGCACGAGCATGCTACCCCTGAACCGGCCTGCATGGAGCTATGAACAGTATGGTCTTTTGTTCAGTACCCTCCGGATATAAAAACTCCTTGGCACTTCCTCAGATATCCCTATTTAAATAATAGGGGTGCCCGTCTCCTGTGTCAAGACAACACAATGTCGCAGAGCTGATGCAGCTACACATGACAAAGCACGGGCGCTACGATACGTAACGTTTTTGTTCGCCGTGCATCGGCTGGCGAAGTTTGGTCTGAGACGGTCGAATAACTATCAGAGGGAAATATCAAAGGCAAGTATTATGGACCGGCACTTTGAGCCGTTCCTCAACCCGGTACATCCACCCTACCAGCGCGTCAGGAACAGGCTTAGCCATACGCAGCAGCCTGAAAGGGTCAGGATTTTTTCAGGGACGGTCAGCCGCCTGTCTTTGAAAATGAAATAAATGCTGAACGGGGAAGTTAGAAAACATGCGGTCACAAAGATCCATTTCGGCATCCCTTCCCTTCGGGAAGGCTCCGGGAACAGGGAGCAAAAAGGGCATTCGATCTCGCCGTTCAGCCGGTATCCGCAACGTTCGCATCGTACCACGCCCAGGAGTTCGTCAATTTCACGATCGTTCATGTTTTCTGAAAGCCCAAGAGCCTGACTAAGTATACTGTTCGGCTTTGGTCTTTTCCCCTGATAGTTTCCCTCTCTGATCCGCCGTTCCTGCGTTTTGTTTTAAACCGTGATCCGAAACTAACGCCTGGCGCCACTCTTCTTTTTCTAGTTTGATTATTACGGACATGCAGTTCCTTGTCAAGGAGCGTGAACGGAATTTACTGCTTCTTTCCCGGCCGCGCAGTTTTCGTCCATGAGACAGCGGGCATGGCGGTTCCTGCTTAAGCGCTTGTTGACGTGCTAAATGGCGTTCAGAAAATTGGGGCGAGGATATCAGGGGAAAAAGGAACAGTCGAACTTTATAGCGGTACATCGCGGCCCTGGATCATCGACCAGAGCACGGGGATATAATCGGCTTGCGCCTGGTCCGACGTGGTCCGGAGAGGGTTCAGGCTGCCGAGGTTTTGCATGCTTTTGTTTACATTATAGCGCTGACTTTTCGTTCTTTCAGGAGCAGATGCTTTCGGAAGGATTTGCAGGGAGCATGAAGGGAGAGGTCTGCTGTTTGTTTTTACCTCTACCCATTAAGAATTCTGCTGATCGACGAGTAACGAAGTCTGAGGCAGAGAGATTACCGTCCGGGGTCCCGATGAGGAGAGGGTAGCGGTTGGCATATGAGGTCCCTATGGGGTCCGGAACCGTGCCAGGACTTGGGGAAAGAAGGAATGGAAATGGTCCTGCAGGGGGTCGTAATTGCGCTCCAGTTCTTCCACGGCCGCGGCTAGGGGGTTCTCGCTCCGAAGCCTGCGGGAAATCCGTTGGAACGTCAGGTCGACCCCTTCCTTGGTCGCGTTGCTTCGCAGCCAGTCCTCGCGCACCATCTTCTCGATGGCCATCGGTACCGGATGCGGCATTGCCGTGCCATCACGTCCCAGGTTCTCATACACCCGATCGACGAACTCGTCCAGGGCTGTGGAGCAGTAGCAATCCCAGCTGGTCGCCAGGAAATGGTCGTAGAGCACGTCGATGATGACGCCTGCATAGCGGCGCCGCGGGCAGCTGATGAGCCGCCGGCTCGCGCCGAAGATCTCGTGCGTGTCCGTGAACAGATCGATCCTGCGGTGATGGCGGACCCCATCGGCGACGTCGCGGGGAAAGCGGCCCTCCACATCGCCCTTTACAAAATCGGCGATGAAGTTCCCCAGCAGGGAGGCAGGGGAGTCGGCGCTGCAGAACATGTGGGCGAGGAAGTTCATGGGTCAGGCTTTGCCCGCCCCCCTTCCCGTTTATTCATTGGTAAGATTTTCCTTTTCATAGGCCATTACCCGCGCACGTTCGTCCGCGACCGACAGCGACTCGAGGTACTTCTGCATCGCGGCTGCATCGGGAAGAGCAGCCGGGATCCGGGCGTCGGGGACGCAGACGGCCAGGACCGTCTTCACCAGGTCCATCACGGTGAATTCAAGGAGTGCGCGAATTTTTTCTGGCGTGGTCTTTTCGAGCCGGAGAGGATTTTCACGATACCATCCGTGGCCGTGGGGAGTGATGGGGGCCGCGTCGCTGTCTTTCGCTTCTGTTGCGATCATGCCCTGGCCGGCCATAAAAGCGGATATATGAGTGCGGAGAAGCTGCATTCCTCTGATCGTCGGATTGGAGCAGATGCCGG
Organism: Nitrospirota bacterium; assembly: GCA_963769335.1. Classification (GTDB taxonomy): domain Bacteria; phylum Nitrospirota; class UBA9217; order UBA9217; family UBA9217; genus JAJYKN01. The sequence continues at coordinate 127,599 of CAVYLT010000047.1, forward strand.
CCTTTCTCCAGGCGAGCCGGCAGAACTGGGGAACATTGATACCGCAGCAGTAAATATACCTGTCTGCCTGCAGTCCCGGTTCCTCCCGGATCACAACATACAGGAAAGCGTTTTTATACTCGAATGAACGGATCGGCGCTGCTTGCATGATCATCATCCTTTCCTGTTACGAAGATACAATCACTCACGTGAGACATATTATAACCACTCTATCGTTTTTTCAATAGATTTTCAACTCGGCTTAGGTCTCATCATCGTGATGATGATCTGTCGATGCAGAGAAGGGAAGTTGTCGGATCGTTCGAGGGGTTCGTCCTTGAGCCGGAAGCCGAGGCCCGGCCTTTTAACCATAGTCCATTTCGGTCACCACGTCCCTGAGGATCAAATCATTAGGGTGCTGGTCGGACTTGAAAGCTGCTTGACCGTGGAATGTTTCCTCATATTGATGCGCCCGGATCAGGAAGGCATACCGGGCAGTAGGTTTCGCCCTGGTCGCGTGGGCAGACATGGCTGCAGGCCTCACAACAGATGCAGTCTTTCTCAGGCAGGCCGCAGACAGCACAGCTCTTCTGCTTTTCATTCATCATTTCCAGCACACTCTATGCGGAGGGGATGAGCCATGGAGCTTATGATAGCTGAGACAAAAGACCACGTCAAACATTATAGACCTGATTTAACTAAGATGGTGCGTCATTTCGTACTCATTGTGTTCTCTTTTTGCATCTTGTCACCGAAGGTCCTGGCCAGCCCAAGGGCTAATTCCGCCCGCTCCGACTTTGAAAGCCATGCCTCGGGATGGAGCGGCAGATAGTAGAAGGGCGGCATGTCCCCTTCCCGCACCTCCCCTGCTGCCTTGTCGCCATGATACTGCCGCTGCCCCCACTCCGACACGTTCAGATTGCTGCGGCCCTCTGACACGTCGGACTGCACGAGCCAGGAGAGGGGCGCCACGTTCGCGTACCACGGCCAGACCGTCTCGTTGCTGTGACAGTTCTTGCAGGCGCGGGAAAAGAGCTCCCGCGTCTGCGCGCTGTCCCAGGCAGGCTCGCGCACCACCGGCGGGTTAGTGTGGTCCCGACCGTGGGGAATGAACTGAATTACGGCCAGGAAGACGATCAGGCCGATAAGGAAACGGGTGATGTTTTTTGCACTCAGTTTCAGAAATTTCACTGGCGACCTCCTAGAGAAGCCCTGCGGCATGAATATGTAACAACCATAGCACAGGATTTTCCATTTTTCGGAGCAGCGTCAGGGTCACGTCTTGTTATTTGACATTTCTCCCTGGGCAGTAACCAGCCTGCTGACAGTCGCATAGTTCAATCCCAAATGAGCTGCGATCTCTCTTTGAAGGTAACCGTGTTTCTCTACTGCATCAGCTATACGACGATTCCGCTTGCGCTTGTTCCGCAGAATGTCCTCGGAGAACACCTTTTCCAGAGCCGGCCGTTTCAGGTACTTTTGACTCCGTGTGATCTCGGGTATATCTTTGTGCTTCTTGAGATGATCCGTAAAAAGGTCTGCGAAATTTTCTTCACCGAGAATCGCCTGCCCGCGCACCTCGGTCCAGATCGACTGCTTTCCGATGCCCCATTTGACAAACTGCCGGTATTCCTGCTCTGCCTTTCCCCGCTTCCCGCTGAATTGCCGCAGTACCCAGTCTGTGGTAAGACAGGGATGGGGTTTTAATCTGCCCGCTGTAGCCAGATAGCTGGACCAGGGATACGCCTCGGGCGTTTCGACAATCTTGGCGCGTACGGGATTCAGAACGACATAACGACAGACCTCAAGAAGGTGACTGTCCTTCTGGATCAAGATGGCTTTGTATCGTCCCTGAAAAAGGTGACCGGTCCTCCCGTGCCGAGTATTGAAGAGTTGCGTATAGACGCCATTCAATTGTCTCATGCCGATCGACAGATTGCCGTCCGGGGTCTCGATGAGGAGATGGTAATGGTTGGTCATGAGGCAGTAGGCGTGACAGATCCAGTTGTACCGTTTGGCAGCATGCTGGAGTGTGTTTAAGAAATTCTGGCGGTCAGCATCATCCCTGAAGATGGGCTTCTTCTCGTTCCCTCGCGAGGTTACATGGTAGACAGCACCAGGATATTCTATACGGAGTGGACGAGCCATAACGATGGAGAATATCACGATGCATGGGAAATGTGTAGAGTAAAGCACTGGCGTAGTAGCGTGAAGTTTCCTGCAAGCCCTATTTCCAGCGCCTTCTCGTCAAACCGTACGTGAGGTTTTCCCTCATACGGCTTTCCTGCACTCTTCGCACCAAGGGTTATGTGACCTAACGGCATGGGGCCGCTTTCGGTTGGAAATATCGTATCTGGTAGTCGTTGAACAAGCCCCATCCCTGATAGATATCCTCCCTACTCCACCGCTTCCACCCGTAGCCTTTCCGTTTCTGCCTTTTCATGACAAACTTGCGCACCTTCTTTTCGATGTCGTTTCTGACCTTCTTGAAAGCGCTGTTGCTGTTGCCGATTCGGAAGTAATTCACCCAGCCTCGTATGACCACATTGACTGACTGGATTACCTCGTTCAGCGGCTTGCTCCAGTTTGCCCTGAGCACTGTCTTTATTCTCTCCCCGATTTCCTTGCGCTTCTTCTGTTTGGGTGTCTTGCTCACATAGGCCTTACCGTTGCGGTTAGTGTTCAGCCGGAAGTCGAAACCGAGGAAGCCGAAACAGCCTTCTTCCTTGAGGTTCACGACCTTGGTCTTTTCCTGGTTCATCTGCACGTCCAGCTTGTCCAGTTCTTCTTTGAGCCGCTTTTGCACGGCTGCGAGAAGCCAATCTTCTCCGGGGTGTCCGTGAACAAGGATGACCATGTCGTCCGCGCTTCGGACGAAGTCGATGTTGTCGTAGCCTTTGCGCCGGGTTGTTTCCCGTGCCCGTTCCATCATCTCATCCACGACGTTCAGGTACAGGTTGGACAGAAGGGGCGATATAATCCCGCCCTGCGGCACTCCCTTGTTCCCGTTGGCTTTGAGGATGAGCTTGAGCAGGTGCATGACTTCGTCATCCTGCACCCGTTGGGCGACTTTTCCGAGCAGAATGTGGTGACGGATGTTGTCAAAATATCCGCTCAGGTCTACGTCCACGACCCGCGTGAATCCGCGCAGTATCCCCGCTGTTACTCGATCGACTGCCTGATGAGCGCTCCGTTTCGGCCGATACCCGTATGAGCAATCCTTGAAGTCCGCTTCAAATATCGGTTCGAGTATGAGTTTCAGTGCTCCTTGGACCACCCGGTCTTTGATCGTCGGTATGCCGAGCGTCCGGGTTTTCCCGTTTCCTTTGGGAATCTCTACCCGTCGGTTCGGCACTGGCCGATAGATCCGGGCGTGAAGCTCCTGCCGTATCCCTTCTAGAAATTCTACGACCCCTTCCGCTTCGATGTCTTTGAAACTCTTTCCATCGATGCCGGGTGCGCCGTCGTTGGCCTTTGCCAGTCGATACGCTTCTCGCAGGATTTCCAGTTTGCAGATATGGCAGTAAAGCCCCCAGAACTTCCAGTGCTTCTCAGCCTTCGCCTTGATGTATATCTTTCTCCTCAGCTCTTGCAGACTGACGGAAGTGTTTGTCATGCTTCCCTGCCTCACGTTTCGTTGAAAGATACAAGTACAGCAGAGCCCCTTTGCTCCGGTGAGGTTATGTTGTCCTCTCCATCATCGCTACTACGGACTCGTCCGCCACCCTCTTGCCTTTCGGCCCACTTCGTCTCGCGACTTATAGGGCTTACCTTGCTCCTGCCGTTTCCGTCAGGGGCGAAGAGGGTTTCCCCAGTTTACCGCACGCCTGTCTTTCCGTGTCGTCGCTGCTACCCCGCCACCGTCCTCTTACGATTCAGCCAGGGTCAGTAAGAGAATGCTGCCTTCGCCTATATTGAAGAGGCTCGGCCGATGGAGCTGACTTTTACGAGGCTACATCTACGTTCACTTTCGTTGCGACCCGGAAAGTTGCTCACCCCGCTTAAACGAGGCTTTGTCGATGGGCTTCAGAAAGCAACGTTACCATCACCCCCTGCCATCCAAGCTACATGGCTTTGGCTTTTTGCCATGGCGGGACTTGCACCCGCAAGTGCGTGCGACCCTTTTCTGGGCACGCT
>CAVYLT010000048.1:0-44855 GCA_963769335.1 Nitrospirota bacterium
GTTGCTTCATAATTAAATGTTACCGGAAGATAGTTAGTAGTATGGATTCGGTTTTTACGGTTTGAAGATCTTTTTAAGTTTAACCTCCAGGGCTTTTCTCAGTTCAAAAGGGTTCAGTGTCTTATACTGTTCTTTGAGTTTGTTCTTTGCTTCATCGGAGATATCGGGTGACTCCAAGACTCTCCGGTAAGGAGTTTTGGGCTTATCATAGCGTTTCACGATCTTCGAGGCAACCCGTTTCTTTTCCAGCAACTTCACTGAAGGACAGAAGAAGTTCAGAAACAGCCTCCACTCGGTAGTATAGAGCTCATTCATGAGAGGAACGACATCGGGAGAGTCCAGGCGATCATAGCCAAGCCATTGCCTCACGTGAGTCCAGTTTTTCTGCTCGATATGAGCATTATCGTCTTTTTTATAGGCGCGGCTTCGGGTGAACTTAATTGGCCGTTTCCTCTCGGTCAGATAGCGAAGCAAGTGATGGTTTAAGAACTCACTGCCGTTGTCTGAGTCAAAGCCCAGGATCGGGAACGGAAGGGATTGTTCGATATCCTTGATCTGGTCGATGACACCCTGATAGTTCTTGCCCCAGACTGCGCGCTGTTCTGTCCATCCGGTGGCGATGTCCACGCAGTCGACGGTATTGGCGTATATGCCTTCTGTAGTACTTCCGCAGTGGGCAACGGTATCGGCTTCCAGGAAGCCCGGCCGGGATTCATCCCACTGGTTAGTCTTGACCGGGATATGCCTTCTTAAGAGCGTTCCCGGCTTGGTTGTGACCCTGCCGTGCTTGGTATACTCTGCACGGATCGGGTTTAGTATCCTGTCGATGCTCGACGGAGATATGTTAAACAATGCCACTGCCGTCTTCTGAGAGATAGGGCCGTAGGTTTTGATATATCCCGGTAGCCACTCAGGGATGATGGCCTTGAGGCGCTTTGAGCAGGGCAGATTTGCCGTCAGCCAGATACGCTTTAAGGGTATGAGGAGCGTCTCCGTGTCATACACCGGCTTTCTACCCCTCTTTGCCGGAGTCTTTTGGGTAAATCGGCGAAAGGTCCGCAGAAGCCTGAGGGCATGCTTTCGGTGATACCCGCAGGTTGAACAGAACTCGTTCAGGATCGCTGTCTTTATCTTCCGGGAGGCGGCCCGGTACCGTTTGACGATTGCAGCCAGGTACTCCCGTTTGGATCGTGGACTCATCGGAACTAACCCTCCTTTTGGGTGTATAGTTCCGGTAACATGCATTATGAGTCAACGATACTTTTCAAAATGCGCTTGGGTAACATTTATTGTGAGTCAATTCGCGGGCGACTGTTCCCTCTTTTACCGGTACAAAAAGGCCTTGTGATAGAGTATAATACACGATGTATGAAGATCGAAAACAAACTTATTATTTCGAACATCATCAACGGCGCGTTTATTATCCTGATCGGTTTTTTCGCCTTTCAGAATATGAATCTGGTACTGACGAAGCTGCGGTTCGTAGAAATTGCCGATGACCTGAATGCATCGTTTCTGGCAATGCGGCTGTCGGAGAAAAATTATTTTCTCTATCACGACCAAGCTGCGCTCGCCGAAATACGAGACAAAATTTCCTCCACAATGAAGACCATCGACGCCGCCAAGACCGATATTATCCCGGCGATCGGGGAGACGGACCTCAAAAAACTCCAGTCCTATCTGCAAGCCTATTCGGACGTCGTTGTCGAGAGGGGAAATGTGCGACAGCTGAACGCAGACCTCGAGGCGCAAATCCGGACGCGGGGGAAAAAGCTGAAGGAATATTCCGATTCCATCACCCGCCTCGAACGGAAGCGCGTAAACGACATCATCCTGAGCTCGAAGCGCATTCTGATTTTTTCCTTCTGGGCCATCCTCGCTTCGGCGCTCATCATCAGTCATTTTATATCGCAGAAGATCGTGCGCTCGCTCCGGGAGATCGAAAAGCTGACCAAATCCATTTCCGAAGGGAACTTCAACCGGATCGAAGGTTTTCGGACCAAGGACGAACTCGGTTTGGTCATCACGGCCATCAACTCCATGTCGGAAGAACTGTCGCACCGCGAGGAGCAGATCATCCAGTCCAAGAAACTGGCTTCCCTCGGCATCCTTACCGCCGGCGTGGCGCATGAGATCACGAACCCTTTGAACAATATTTCCATGATCGCCCAGACCTACGATGAGTTGTATCCCAAGCTGAGCGAGAAGGACCGCATCGAGTTCATGAGCAAAGTGGATGCAGAAACGGAACGCATCCGCAAGATCGTGAAGAACCTCCTGGACTTTTCCAAGCCCAAGGATGCGAACCCGAAGGAAGAGGACGTCAACAGCGTGATCCAGAAGACCCTCACGCTGGTTCAGAACATGATCGACGTGTCGAACCTCGAGACCACGGTTAACCTGGAGAGCGGGCTGCCGCATCTGTACATCGACGAGCACCAGATCCAGCAGGTGTTGGTAAATCTTGTCACGAACGCCGTCCAGGCCACGCCCGCGGGGGGAAAGCTGTTTATCGCCTCGCGGATGGGAAAGGGCGGAGACTCCGTGGATATTACGGTAATGGATACGGGAAAAGGCATTTCTCCGGAGTTCCTGCCGCACATCTTTGATCCTTTTTTCAGCACCAAGGGAGAGGGCGGGACCGGATTGGGGCTTTCGGTCAGCTACGGCATCATAAAAAATCATAACGGAGAGATCAGGGTGGAGAGCAAGGTCGGGGTGGGTACGACCTTCACCATCGAGCTGCCCTGCTATCATCAGAGCGAGGAGAAAAATAATGGATAAACACAGCATCATGGTCATCGATGACGAAAAGATCGTTGGCGACATGGCGAAGATGTCGCTCGAACAGGAAGGCTATGACGTCGAGACCTTCCTGAACGCCGAGCCGGCTCTGGCACGGCTCAAGGAAAAGAAATTCCAGGTGGTGGTCACCGATTACAAAATGAAGGGCATCGACGGCATGGAAGTGCTCCGGACCGTCAAGAAAGAATATCCCGCGACAACGGTGATCATGATAACCGCCTTTGCGAACCTCGACGCAGCCATTGAGGCGCTGCGCGGGGATGTGCACGACTTCTTCCCCAAACCGGTCAAGATCAAGGAGTTGAAGGAATCCATCCGGCGGGCGCTGAACAAGGTGTAAAAAGCGGTTTGAACCACAGATGAACACGGTAAAAGTCAATAAACATCGGAGAATGCAATGGGATATTCACCGGGAAGTGATGCCTATTTTTTCTTCAAGATTTTAAAATATCCGTGTTTACATGTGGTTAATGTTTTTTAGGTTGTTTCCAGGTATGTCATGAAAAACGCAGTTTCCATAAAATCTGTGCTCTCCTCACTGTCCCGGACCTTCTCCCGCAGGAAGTTCCCTTCTGATCCTGCGGAATTCAGGGCCGTATTCGACCGCTTCAAAAGCGTACTCGAAAGCAACAACCGCGCCCTGGAAACCATCACGGACATGGGAGAAAAGCTGGGAGGCGACTATCTTTTCGATATCGTTTACGTCAAAAAGGCCTATGCCTCCCTTAAGAGCGACCTGGAAAATTCGCTGCATGCCTTTGATGCGCTTACGCAGGACCGATATCCGCGGCTGCATGAGTCCTTTGAACACATCGATTCTTTGATCAGCCGCATGGTGGACGAGGCACCGCCGGCAGCAGGGGCGCCTGTTCTGTTCTTCGAAGAGATCCCCTGGGGCATGCTGCAGGTTGTTGGCGGCAAGAACGCCCAACTCGCCGAGGTAAAAAACCAGTTGCACCTCCAGGTCCCCGACGCATTCGTTATCACGACTTCGGGCTTTGACGCATTCGTCAAGCATAATCATCTCGGCGACCATATCGAACAGCTGCAGCAGGGCTCCTCTTTATCGGACACGGCCCTTCACGAACTGCAGGAACTCATCCTTCATGGGACAATGCCTCCGGAGACCAGCCGCAGGATCCAGAAAGCCCTGGACAAGATAAGCAGGCGCAACAATGGGTCCTTTCTCGCGCTTCGGAGCAGCGCCGAAGAAGAAGACAGCGGCCATTCTTTTGCCGGCCAGTTCACGACTGTTCTGAATGTCCCTCTCGTACTTCAGGAAGTTGAGCGGGCATACCGGCAAGTAGTCGCCAGCCTCTACTCGGCCAAGGCTGTTGCCTACCAACAGCGGCTGGGCTATGATGTCGGGGCGCTTAAAATGGCGGTCGGCTGCATGGTCATGGTCGATGCGGCGGCGAGCGGGGTCATCTATTCGACGACGCCGGAAGGCGACCGCGACAGAGTGATCATCAGCGCTGCCTGGGGGTTGGGAGAAGCAATCGTTGAGGGGAAGACCGATACGGACCTTTACGTTGTTCGAAAAGGGAACGAGCCTGAGCTCGTGCAGGCAACCTACGGCAGGAAAGAATCCATGATCGTAAGCAGTACCAAAGGCGGGACTGTCGAAGTCAAAACCCCCGACGATCTCAAAGAGCGGCCCTGTCTCACACCCGAACAAATAACAGCCTTGGCACGCGAGGCCATGACCATCGAACGGTACTTCGGCAGTCCCCGGGACATTGAATGGGCCGTTGATAAAAAGGGTGCGATCTTTATCCTCCAGGCGCGTCCATTGAACGTTCAGACCGAGGATCTGGTCTCTGATACTGCAAAAGCCGCGAGCGCCGCTTTCTCAACAGACCGTCCCGTTCTTGCGCAGGACCGCGGCATCGTGGTCCAGCGCGGCATCGGCGCCGGCACGGTCGTTATCGTGAGGAGACCCGAGGATATTTCGACTATCCCGAAAGGGGCTGTGCTGGTCGCTCCCCATGATTCTTCGCTTTTTGTCAGAGCCATGCCGTACGTGTCTGCTATCATAACCGAAACAGGCTCGCAGACCAGCCATATGGCAGCGCTTTGCCGGGAATTGAACGTCCCCACCGTCGTGAATATGCCCAAGGCCACGGAAACCCTGAGACAGGGACAGGCCGTCACGGTCGTCGCCGGCGAGAACAACGCATCGACGATCTACAGCGGGATCATCCGGGAACTGCTGTCGAAAACAAGTCATGATGCCCGGCAGATGGAGAGTGTTTACGAGTTCCGCCGCAAGCGGTACATCCTCCGTTACATCTCTCCGCTCCATCTCATCGACCCCCTCATGGATGAATTTACGCCCGAGCGCTGCAGGACCATGCACGACATCCTGCGGTTTATGCACGAGAAGGCCGTTGCCGAGCTGGTGGAGAGCGCGCGCGGCGGGAGCGTAAAACTGAGGCAACGGGGTACGGTGACCCGGCTGGATCTGCCCGTACCGACGGGCATCCTCGTCATGGACATGGGCGGGGGGCTGGATGAGAGAACCGAGGAGGGAAAGGCGAACTTCGATCAAATCACGTCGATCCCGTTCAAGGCCATCGTCAAAGGGATGCTCCATCCCGGGGCATGGCATTCAGAGGCCGTGGCGCTCAGGGCGGAGGATTTTCTTTCAAGCATGATGCGGATGCCGGATCTTACCGCTGCTACGGACAGCACTGCGGGATATAACGTTGCAGTCATCTCCCGCGAGTATGTGAACATGAGCATCCGGTTCGGCTACCATTTCAACATGGTCGATTGTTTTTGCAGCCAGAACGCGAAAAACAATCACCTCTATTTCCGCTTCGCCGGCGGGGCGACGGATCTCACAAAACGTTCGCGACGTCTGGAACTTCTTGCGCGCATATTGAAGGAATACGGTTTTAACATAAAAATCAAAGGGGATTTGTTGATCGCCCGCCTCGCGGGTTTGGGCCGGGAGGAAATGGAGCAGATCCTGGACCAGACCGGACGCTTGATCGCCTATGCGCGTCAGCTCGACGCTTTGCTGCATGACGACAACGCGGTTGAAAAGTTCGCACGGAATTTTCTTGAAGGGATATACAAATTCTGAATACGGCCGTTCAAGAGGCTCGAGACGAGGGGAATGATGCATGACGAGAGCAATGATCGAAAAAACATATCCAAGCATATCCTGCCGGTGTCCTCAAACCTTTTAGGTTTGTGCTTCCTGATACTGACGTTTAAAAAAATCATGAAAGTGAACGCCTTTGATCGATTCGTGGACAAATTGGACGGCGTCACGATCCTGATATTTCTCGCGGCCAGCCTCTTCTCCTATGCATCCATGCGCGCGAAGAGAAGAGGGGAACAGTTTGAGAGAATTGCCGATGTGATCTTTCTCTGCGGGCTGGTTTTATTGTCACTCATAGCTGTCGTGACGGCCCTTGAACTGGCATAGCAATCGCAGGGGAGCCTTTTCCAGGGAAGGCAGAGGGAAATGGGAACGATGCGGAAAATGCGCTGGACCTCCTTACGCGCAGGACCGTTCCCCTCCTTTATATATACAAATCGGATCTCCCGGTATATCAGAAATGCAGGAAAAACTCGTGGGTCGAAAAGGATGATTCCACGCTTCCGGCTGTGTCATGAAACCAGAGGCCCCGCGTTTACCGCACGGTCCCGGGGCAAGGAAGCCTCTCCTTCTATCGTCGCAAAGGCCCGCCAGAGGATGTTCTGGAGATCTTCCCCTGATTTGTTTCCTGACAGCATGCTCGTGAGGGTCTCGCGTATTGCAAGCATGAGCGGGTCTGTTTTGAGGAACAAAAGAAATTTCTGCAGGCGCTCTTCTCCTTTGCCGATCTTCGAGTGTGTAAGCCGGTTCTCGTTGTTCTTATAGTGCTCCTGCAGATGGATCAAAAGCCACAGTTGCGTCATATCGTAAAAAAACACCAACGTCGGGTAGTAGCCGTGCTGTTGTCTGATTTGATCTTCCAGCGAGAGATGGTTTTGCGGGATACTCGGAAAAACTGCGATCAGCAGCCCTTCCTCAAAGTCCTCGTAAAAAAACGGGGAGCCTGAAAATTGCCGGTTGCCGCAGCGCACACAGGTAACTATGTTGAACTCCCATTGCTGCAGCATCGTTTTAACGTAGGGAGTCCGTGAGACGTCGACCCACGTGGCGACTTGAGCTTGAAATTCATGCTTACAATACTCGCAAAAAAAAGTTTCCCGGCTCTGTGCTTGAAATTGAAGTGGCAGCATATGTTCACCCCTGAATAATAGTGCGGTTGAAATTCGGACAGCCCAGAAGACAAGCGATCACGCAGGCCCGCTTCTCACGAGAAGGTTCCGATGTCGAGAGCGGGAAGCGAAAAAACCGTTTCTGAATTTACTGTCTCGGTTAGGTGAATCGGCAAATCGAGGGGTGACTACGCAGGAGGAGCACGGGTTTCTGATGAAGAAAAAGATACCTTCGGCAGACTGCCGATGTTTTTAGGAAGCTGGAAAGTTTCTATCCAGGAAAAGTCATGATCAAAAAAATAAAAGGTGTTTTCCGCGGCAAAGAGCAGTCCATAGGTTTTGGAGAAGGAACCGTCACTATGCTGGGCATCATCTTCAACGGGATAATAGGCGGGTGCAAGCGCAAGGAGGAGAAGTATTGCTACAAAAAAAAGCGCTATCCTTTTTTGCATGATTCCTCGCATAAAAAATTATACGGAGAAAGAATTTGAAAGTCAAGATTCTTTTCTCTCGCCTGAAATGGCAGCTCATTTTTGCAGGCGAGAGCTTTTAGAGACGCTGACCTGTTCCCGAGAAACAGTCACAGCCGGCCAGGCAGCTTCAAATTCGCTCGGCACGATCAATTGGCATAGCTCATCGATATAATGATACTGTTCTTTTAATTGTTGCTTTCCTTGCCGGTTCAGTCCCCTCGATAGAACCGAGCGTTAAGGTTTGGTCCAGTCTGAGCCGGCAAAAAGAGTCACAAATTGCTGATGACCTTCCTCGAAATTAACCGTTTCTAATAAAAAAGCATTGTCTTTGGTAATAAGAGATGTTATCTTCGCTTCAGTATCCTCCATGAACAAGGCTGAGATATATAGAAAAGACGTCATCATCATCGGCGCAGGTGCATCGGGTCTCCTCTGCGCGATCGAGTGCGGCAAGCGCGGACGGTCGGTGCTCGTTCTGGACCATGTTGAGCGGACCGGGTCCAAAATCCGCATATCCGGAGGCGGGCGGAGCAATTTTACGAACCTGAACGTGGCTGCTGACCATTATTTTTCCCAAAACCCTCATTTCTGCAAATCTGCACTTGCCCGCTTCTCTCCGCGGGATTTTCTTTCTCTCGTCGAAAAGCACCATATTGCCTACTACGAAAAAGAGGCCGGGCAGATCTTCTGCGTCAAGAGTTCCCGCGAGATAATCGACATGCTTGAGACGGAATGTAAGCAAGTAAACGTAGAGATGCGACTGCAGTGCCCCGTAACGGACATCAGTCGCGACGGGCGCTTTTCAGTCGCGACGAGGGAGGGCAAATTTTCATCAGACTCGCTGGCCATCGCGACCGGCGGGCTTTCATACCCAAACCTTGGGGCGAGCAGGTTCGGTCACGATATTGCCCGTCAGTTCCGGATTAAGGTTACCCAGGTCAGGCCTGCCCTTGTCCCTTTTGTCTTCGCAGGAGAGGACCAGAAGATCTTTAAGGGGCTTGCTGGTATATCACTTCCTGCCTCCGTAGCCTGCGGGGCAAAAAAGTTTCGCGGGAACATTCTGTTCACTCACCGGGGTTTAAGCGGCCCTGCCGCGCTCCAGGCGTCGCTCTATTGGACCCCGGGCGATCAGGTGAAGATCGACCTTCTCCCGGCTACTGATATCTCCGCTGTTTTTGCGTCCCGGCGCCGGAGCAAGACTGAGATCAAAAACCTGATTGCCGAGTACTTTCCGAAACGCTTTGCTGAAACTTGGTGCGATCTCATGATCACATCAAAGCCGGTCAACGAAACTTCTGATAAGGACCTGCAAGATATCGCGAACCGGCTGCACGCCTGGGAGATCATTCCCAAGGGGACCGAGGGATATGAAACCGCGGAAGTGACTGCCGGCGGCGTCAATACCGACGAACTCTCGTCAAAGACCATGGAAGCGAAGAAGGTGCCCGGTCTTTATTTCATCGGCGAGGTCGTTGACGTTACGGGCGAACTTGGAGGATATAACCTTCACTGGGCCTGGGCATCGGGATACGCTGCAGGCCAATTTGCGTAAAGAGCCGCCACCCCTCCCCTTTTTTGCGATTGGTCTTCTGGTCTGGCAGACGAACCGCCGACTTCTACCGTCACTCATGCCCCTATCCTCGCCTGGATAAATGTCCCGCCATGTAATCCGTTCAGAAACATCTGCCAACTTATTTGTACGTAAAGTATACTGCCGGACAGTTATCTCTGAAACACGTGTGCCATTGAGCCGTGCTATGATATTCATAGGATAGGCATTCATTGCCGGGAGCGGAAGAGCATGCCTCACAGGGTTCTTATCATTGAAGACGACAGGGATATCGCCAGGCTGGTGGAACTCCATCTGAAGGACGCAGGCTATGAAGTGCATCCAGCCTATGACGGCGCTACGGGGCTCGATCTGGCCCTCTCAAAGCCTTTTGACCTGATTGTCCTCGATCTTATGCTTCCCGGCGTGGACGGATTGGAGATTTGCCGGCGCGTGAGGGCGGCTCACTCCTACACTCCCATCCTCATGCTGACCTCCCGGTCGGCTGAGCTCGACCGCGTTCTGGGCCTCGAGGTCGGAGCGGATGATTACGTGACCAAACCGTTCAGCATCCCCGAGCTGCTCGCGCGGGTCAAGGCGCTCTTTCGCCGAGTTGAGGCGCTCACGTCCGAGGCCTCCTCTGATTCGTGGAAAGTGATGAGGGCAGGAGGATTGGAAATTGACGTGGACAAGCGGAAGGTCACCCGCGGCAACCGGGAGGTGTCGCTGACGGCGAAGGAATTCGACCTTTTGCTGCACTTTGCGCGGCATCCCGGACGCGTTTATTCGAGAATAGAACTCCTGAACCAGGTCTGGGGATACGGTTACGAAGGCTACGAGCACACGGTCAATTCCCACATCAACCGGCTGAGGGCCAAAATAGAAGAAGACCCGGCCCGTCCCCGCTATGTGCTGAGCGTCCGTGGAGTGGGATACAAGTTTTCCGATTCCGGCGAAATCGAAAAAGGGTACTGACGTGTTCAAGAATCTTTATACCAGACTGGCCGGCGTCCTCCTCGTCCTGTTTCTCCTCCTCGGCGTTCTGTACATCGTGCTTACGGTTTACACGACCCGCCTGTATTTTCAGGAGGTGAACCAGAAGCTCAACCGCATTCTGGCACAACACCTGGTCTCGGAAAACATCCTGCTCAAGGACGGACGGGTGGATAATAGGGCATTGCAGAATATCTTTCACATGCTCATGGTGGTAAACCCCGTGATCGAAGTGTACCTCTTGGACGCAAAGGGGAACATTCTGTCTTACTCCGCTCCACCGGGAAAAGTAAAGCGGCAGTCCGTTTCCCTGGATCCTGTAAAACGGATGCTGAGCGGAACGTCGTCTTTTCCCGTATTGGGCGATGATCCGCGGGACCTGCTTCAAAAAAAAATATTTTCCGCGGCCCCGATTTACCTCGATGGCCGTATAGAGGGGTATCTCTACATTATCCTTGGAAGTGAAGCGTTCGAGACAGAAGCTGAGATGCTCCAGGGCAGTTATATACTCCGCTTGAGCATCTGGGCCGTTGTTGGGGGGCTTCTGTTCGCCCTCCTGGCCGCACTGCTCCTGTTCAACCGCATGACGAGACCGCTCCGGCAGCTCGCCGTCCAGATGGAAAACTTCAGGAAAAGCGGCTTCACCGGGCCGCCGCGCCAGCTCGACCGTCTTCGCTCCACGACCGATGAAATTCAGAAGATCTCGGCGATATTCGCAGAGATGACCGCCCTGATCTCCGGCCAGATACGGGGCCTGCAGGAGGCCGATCGTCTTCGCAGGGAATTTATCGCCAACATCACCCACGATCTCAGGACGCCGCTCACCTCGCTTCAAGGGTATCTGGAGACCCTTCTCATGAAGGAGGGCCGGCTCACGGACAACGAACAACGGAATTACCTGGTCACGGCCGTCAAACATTCGGAGCGCCTCGGGAAACTCGTTGCCGCTCTTTTCGATCTCGCGAAACTTGATTCGCCTGATGTCCGGGTTCGTACCGAGCCCTTCCCCCTCGACGAACTTATCCAGGACATCCTGCAAAAATTCCAGCTTGCCGCGGAGAGGAAACACGCGGCCCTCGGCATGGACTTTGCCGACGGCCTGCCGCTGGTGCAGGCTGATATCGGGCTCATAGAACGGGTGTTCGAAAACCTGATCGACAACGCCCTCCGGTACACATCCGCGGGCGGCGTCATCCACATCAGGGCTGGTCGTGTCGGGGACGGGGTCAGCGTGCAGGTTTCCGACACGGGCGCCGGGATCGCGGCTGAAGATGTTCCGCACCTCTTTGACCGTTACTATCGTATGGACCGCAGCCGAAAGGACCGGAACGCGGGCTCGGGCCTCGGTCTTATCATCACCAAGAGGATACTGGAGCTCCATGGAAGCGATATCGAGGTCACCAGCACGGTCAATAAAGGCACGACCTTCTCATTCACCCTTCCGGTCGTCCGCACGACGGCCTGATGGCAGTCAATCTTTAATCACCCATTCTTCGTGACCAACATGTTACTTCTCCGTGACCTTCCCGTGACCATGCCGTGGTACTCTATAAACAGTCGGTGAACAACAACAGAATACAACGCGGAGGTGTTCTATGAGAAAGATTTCTACGGTGCTCGGGCTGAGCGCCGGTGCTCTTGTTCTCTTCGGGATCGTGCATTACCATGATTGGGGATGGGGCAATCAGTTCCCGTCCCTCTTGACGGGTAGTACCTCGGCGATAGCCCAGGAAGCGGGCACGGCTAAAGTGGTCTTTGTCGTCCACTGCTATGACGAGGGGAATGATGCCGTGAAAGGCTTAAAAGGCGTACGAAAGGTTGAAAGGGGGTTCCGGCATTTCCGGGAGATAAACGCCGTCTATTACGATCCAAAGGAAATCACCATCGAAGATATGGAAAAAGCTTTGAAAAGAGCAGGAACGTACGAGGAAACAATACGGGAGTAATAATAGGCAGAAATCCTCGGGTCGTCGATTCCGCTGTAGATTCCCAGGAGGTATACTTTAAAAGAGAAAGAGAGGACATGATTATGGCATACAGAATCATTCTTGGAACGCTGTTACTGTTGCCGTTTATGGCTTTGAATGTGAATGCAGGCCCGATGCAGAAAGGAGGGGATATGGAGCATATGGAAAAGGCCACGTTCGCTGGCGGTTGCTTCTGGTGCATGACCCCGCCCTTCGAAAAGCTCGATGGAGTGAAGGAAGTGATTTCAGGATACACCGGAGGCCACACAGTGAACCCAACCTATGAAGACGTAACTTCGGAGACAACGGGCCACATGGAATCCGTCGAGATCATCTACGATCCGTCTAAAATAAGCTACGAGAAACTGCTCGATGTATTCTGGCACCAGATTAATCCCACTGATGCGGGCGGTCAGTTTGTGGACCGGGGGCCGTCGTATGAGTCCGCCATTTTTTATCACAACGAGGACCAGAAGAGACTTGCCGAGGAATCGAAAAAGAAAATCGCGCAGTCCGGACGGTTCGACAAGCCGATCGTGACCAAGATCCTGCCCGCCGGTCCCTTTTATCCGGCTGAGGGGTATCATCAGGACTACTGGAAGAAAAATCCCGTCAGGTACAAATTCTACCGCTACAATTCGGGACGCGACCAGTATCTTGAGAAAATCTGGGGTCATGAAAAGGAGAAACCGATGCGGACCTCGATGGCAGAACCATCAATGCCTGACGATGCTTATGTGAAACCGGGTAAGGAAGAGCTCAGGAAACTCCTCACCCCCCTGCAGTTCAAGGTCACGCAGGAAGGAGGAACAGAGCCTCCTTTCAGCAACGAGTACGCGGACAATCACAGGCCCGGGATCTACGTCGATATCGTGTCCGGCGAGCCCCTCTTCAGCTCCCTCGACAAATTCGACTCCGGCACCGGATGGCCGAGCTTTACCAGGCCCCTCGAACCCGGCAACATCGTGACTAAGGAAGACAGAACGTGGTACCTTGCGGTCAGGACCGAGGTCAGGAGCAAGCACGCGGACTCGCACCTGGGGCATGTTTTCGATGACGGCCCTGCTCCGACCCACCTGCGCTACTGCATGAATTCAGCGGCGCTGAGGTTCATCCCGAAGGAGGACCTGGTGAAGGACGGCTATGGGAAGTATGCCAGGCTCTTCGAAAAATAGCTGCAAAGGAGAGTTTGCATCAAAGGAGTCACAATCGAGCAGGCGGTGTACTGCCTGCTCGATTGCCGAAGGACGAGTTTTACCGGTCTGGTTCTCTTCATGATGCCGCTGGGCAACTTCCTTAACGTCACACTATTAGTTGCATAATTAGTGAATTTCTAATCAGTTACCTTTGGTATCCAATACTCGTTTTGTTTAATTACTTTTCGTTACATAATATCGTTCATAGGGGACAAGGAGAGAAGGAATTTATGAACGCGCTAAAAAAAATTATGTTAAGTGCCTATTTGTAGTGTGTAATCATCTGTAAATTGAAATTTTATTTAAATTTTGTTTTTTCCCGTGCAACACCTGGCTTAAAAATAGAACAAGAAAAAACATATTGATTTCATTTAAATTTAAAACTGTGGTGCAACTGACGATCTGCAAGCATTAGTTTAACCTTTCTGCAACAATTGCTGCATCAATTAGCAACCATTACGTAGTCTCCTACCCGAGAAACCTTTCAGCACTTATTTGACAAAATTGGTATCTATCTTGCTACTTTTTTAGGCATGCAGAGCAGCGTAAAACCGAACAATGGCAGTAATATGATTCTGGAGGACGTTATTGCCTTTCTGAAGAAGGTGCCGCCGTTCCAGTTTCTTGACGAGGAAAACCTGCAATTCATCGCGAGTAACCTTTCCCTGGAGTTTTATCCCAAGGACACGGTTATTCTGAAACAGGACGAGCCGCCGAGCGACGCCCTTCGCATCATTAAAAAGGGCGGCGTGAAAGTATCCATGACGCCCGAGAGCGGGGATGAGGTCGTGATCGATTACCGCGGAGAAGGAGATACTTTCGGCTTCCTGTCGATGGTCGGCAAGGACCGAGTTCGATCCAACATCACGGCCGTCGACGATACCCTCTGCTACCTGCTGGGGCAGGAGATGCTCCAGAAACTCCTCGATTCCCAGCGCTCTTTCACTGAATACTTCCTGAAGTCACACATTACCAGATATATCGACCGTACCTACAAGGAGATGCAGGACAAGAGCATGTTCTACGGAGGGAGCGACCGCCTGTTGTTCACGACACGCGTGGGAGACATGGCCATCAAGGGCGTGATATCCACCCGCGAGGACACGGAGATCCGCGAAGCAGCCCGGATCATGACAGAGAACCGTATCAGCTCGATCGTGGTCATGAACAAGAGCAACCTCCCGTCGGGCATCGTCACGGACCGGGACCTCCGGGAAAAGGTTGTTGCAAGAGACCGAAGTGTCCGGGAGCCGGTCAGGAACATCATGAGCGCAACCCTGATCCGGGTCGATGCCAAGGACTACTGTTTCGAGGCCGTGCTCAAAATGATCAAATACAACATTCATCACATCCTTGTCATCAGCGACGGTGAGCTCATGGGCGTGATCACAAACCACGATCTTATGGTGCTGCAAGGCACGTCGCCGCTTTCGCTCACAAAAGACATCGAGAGCCAGCAGACCATCGAAGGCCTCATCCCGGTTTCGAAGAAGATCAACAGCATTGTGGGGCTCCTGCTCAAGGAAGGTGCCAAAGCGAGCAACATCACCAAGATCATCACCGAGATCAACGATCGCCTGGTGCGCAAGGTGCTTGAATTCGGCGAACGGAAACACGGCAGGCCCCCAGTTCCCTACTGCTGGATAGCTTTCGGAAGCGAAGGCCGCAAGGAGCAGACGTTCAAGACGGACCAGGACAATGCCCTCATCTATGCCGATCCGGCGACCGAGGCCGAGGCAACGGCCGCAAAGAAATATTTTGCAGTATTCGCCGAGTATGTACGGGACAACCTGCTCCAGTGCGGGTTCCCCCCCTGTCCGGCAAACTACATGGCGAGCAACCCTCAGTGGTGCCAGCCGCTGAAAGTCTGGAAAAAATATTTCACCACGTGGATCGCGAACCCGACTCCTGAGGCGGTAATGCATTCAGTGGCTTTCTTCGATTTCCGGCCCATGTACGGCGAAATCCCCCTCGCCGAAAACCTTCGGGACGAGTTGAACTCGATGCTCAAGGACCAGAAAGTCTTCTTGGGCTACATCGCGAACATGGCGATACAAAACTCGCCGCCCTTAGGATTTTTCAAGTCTTTCGTGGTGGAGAAGGGGGGCGAGCACAAGGATGAGCTCAATCTCAAGGTCAAGGGCCTGGCGCCGCTTGTCGACATTATCCGCCTCTTTGCTCTCGAAAAGAGGATCCGCGAGACTTCGACGCTTGAGAGGATGGAGACCATGCGGAGCATGCACACCATTGTCGAGGAGTACGCCGACGATTTCGAGCACGCCTTCGAATTCATCATGCTGCTCCGGATCCACCATCAGTACCAGCAGATCAGCCTGGGCCAGCCGCCTGATAACTTTATCAACCCGAACCTGCTGAGCAATCTCGAAAAGCGTTCGATACGGGAAGCATTCCATCTTATTTCGAGGGTACAGGACCAGATCATCGAGCGGTATAAGTCGCTCATTTGGTGATGGTCCCGGAGCAGTCCGGCCCTGCCGGCGCCTGGAAAGGAACGGGCAAAACGGTTGCCCTGATCCCGAGCATGTTCAGCCTGTTCCGCGGAAAGAAAAAAAAGCTTCAGGGCATCAGCGAGAAAGCGCCTATAACCGAGGTGCCCTATGTGGTCGTGGACACGGAACTGACCGGTCTGGACGAAAAAAAGGATTCCATTGTTTCGATAGGGGCCGTCCGCATGACCGGCGGAAGGATCGAGCTCGGAAATACGTTTTACCGGCTCGTGAGCCCGCGTACGGCGCTCTCGGCGGAAAGCGTGATGATCCACGAGATTACGCCGTCGGACGTGAAAGCAGAGCCGGGCATTGAGTCCGTGCTTGACGATTTTTTTGCATTTTGCGGTGACGCCGTACTTGTCGGTCATTTTGTTTCCATTGATCTGAATTTTCTCAACCGGGAGATACTGCGGACCGGGCGGGCCGCAATCTCGAATCCCGTGATTGATACATTCAGTATTTACGAATGGCTCCGGAAAAGAAACCTGCCGCACCCTTGTTTTGAGACCGCGCCCGACGCATACCGGCTTTTCGATATTGCCAAGTGCTTCGGCATTTCCGTGAACGGCGCCCATAACGCCATTAAGGATGCGTTTACCACGGCCCAGCTGTTTCAGCGCTTTCTTCCGTTTCTCGCTGAAGCAGGGGTCTCCGACATCAAGGATCTCCTTCGAAGAGGAACGCCATTTAAAGGGGGTGATAGCTTCAAACTAACGAACGAATTCGGCAATTTTTAGTACAAGGTACTTAATTTCAAAAGGAGGATGAATCATGAGCAAGTTAAAGAAGGAAGACATCTTGAATGACCCGGATTTTCAAAAGCTTTCCAGCCAGAAGGACACCATTTCGCTGATCCTGACGATCCTTGAATTGGTGCTTTACTTTGGGTTCATTTACCTTGTCGCTGAACACAAGCCATTCCTTTCCCAGAAGATGAGCGCAGACGGCGCAGCTACGATCGGGATCCCCATCGCCGTGGGGACCATCGTATTGTCATGGATATTCACCGGGATTTATATCTGGTGGGCGAACTCAAAATATGACGAAATGGTCAAAAGAGTCATAGAAAAGGTAGGTGGATAACATGCATCAGACAATCATTGGACAAGCTAACCCGGTTGCAATCGCATTCTTCGTTCTTTTCGTCATTACCACCCTTGTGATCACCTGGTGGGCGGCAAAACGGACGAGAACCACGAAAGATTTTTATGCAGCAGGAAGAAACATCACCGGTTTCCAGAACGGGCTTGCCCTCGCCGGCGACTATATGAGCGCGGCATCGTTCCTCGGCATCGCGGGTCTCGTGTCCACCAAGGGCTATGACGGCCTCATCTACTCCGTGGGCTGGCTCGTGGGATGGCCGATCATCATGTTCCTCATCTCGGAGCCCCTCCGGAACCTCGGGAAGTATACCTTTGCCGACGTCGTCGCTTTCCGGCTCCAGCAGCGGCCCATTCGCGCGGCAGCGGCAGCAGGCTCGCTCATCGTCGTTCTCACTTACCTGATCGCGCAAATGGTGGGCGCAGGCACGCTGATCAAGCTCATGTTTGGTCTTCCCTTTGAGCTGGCAATTGTGCTGACCGGTACGCTCATGATCTGCTATGTTATCTTCGGCGGCATGATCGCCACGACCTGGGTCCAGATCATCAAAGCAGGCCTGCTCCTCGGCGGTGCCACGATCCTCGTGATCATGACCCTCGCAAAGTTCGGGTTCAGCTACGCCGATCTGTTCAAGCAGGCATCCACCGCAACCGGGCTGGGTCAGAAGTTCCTGGAGCCGGGCGGGTTGGTAACCAGTCCGTTGGAAGCTTTCTCACTCGGCCTTGCTCTTATGTTCGGCACGGCCGGTCTCCCGCACATCCTCATGCGGTTCTACACCGTGCCTGACGCGAAAACGGCGCGCAAGTCGGTGTTCTACGCAACCGGGTTCATCGGCTACTTCTACATTTTGACCGTGACGATCGGCTTCGGCGCCGCCGTTCTCGTGGGCCAGAAGGTCATCATGGGCATTGATGCGGGCGGCAACATGGCCGGTCCGCTGCTCGCCGAAGCGCTCGGCGGGAACATTTTCCTCGGCTTCCTGTCAGCCGTGGCCTTTGCCACGATCCTTGCCGTGGTCTCGGGTCTTACCCTTGCCGGCGCATCCGCGCTGTCTCACGACCTGTATGTGGGCGTGATTCGCCGCGGCGTCGCGAATGAGAAGGAAGAGGTGAAGGTCGCGAAGATCGCCACCATCGGCCTCGGCATATGCGCAATCCTTCTCGGCATCCTGTTCAAGGGACAGAACGTCGCCTTCCTGGTCGGTCTGACCTTTGCGATTGCCGCAAGCGCCAACTTCCCGGCCTTGCTCATGTCGATCATGTGGAAGAAGTTTACCACTGCCGGAGCGGTGACGAGCATCTACGGCGGCTTGATCGTCGCGGTGGTACTCCTCGTTTTGAGCCCTACCATATGGGTCGAAATCATCCATAAGGCAGATGCGGCAGCGGTGCAGTCGCAGATCAAGGGAATCGATACGGAAGCTGCCGGGATCGATACCCAGATCGCTGATCTGCAAAAAAAGATGGTGAGCGCCGATGCGATCGCCAGGATGAAAAAGAAGGACATGTTCGCTGCCGAGAAGAAGAACGCAGAAGTCCAGTCGTCGGTCAATGCGAAGATGAAGGACAAGGAAGCTCTGGTCGCGAAAAAGAAAGACGTTGCGTCCCAGATGCCTAAAGCGATCTTCCCCATGAGGAACCCGGGCATCTTCTCCATGGGTGCGGCCTTCCTGCTCGGCATTCTTGTCTCGCTCATGTCGCCGGACAAAGAGGCGCAGGAGAAGTTCGACTCCGAGAAGGTCCGGGAGTATGTGGGCATTGGTGCGGAATAGCCTTCTCCTCGTAACGCGGTAAAGAACCAGCTGCAACATAGTGAATCGGTGAAGAGCATGTGGAGAGTTCCCCCACCTCCACACTCACCGATTCACTTCTTTTTTTTTCAGGACAGAATCGAAAAAACGACTTGAGGGGGGGCCGGCACTTCCAGGGCGGCTTTTTTTGTGGTATGCTCTGATTGCGTCGGACGGGTTCTGTCCGGCGGTGTGTTGAGACACTATCAAGGAGGAGAGAGGAATGTCAACTGACAGCTTTCAGGTTTTATCGACGGAAAAGAGGACCTTTCCGCCATCGAAGGAGTTCAGCAAAAAAGCCCATATCAAGAATATGAAGGAATATGAGCAGCTTTACAAGCAATCCATCGACAAACCGGAAAAATTCTGGGGAGAAATGGCGGAAAAGCACCTGACGTGGTACAAGAAATGGGACAAGGTGCTGGACTATGATTTCATGAAGCCCTACATCAAGTGGTTTGTCGGCGGAAAGCTGAATGTTTCGGTAAACTGCCTGGACCGCTATATCGATACGCCCGTGCGCAACAAGGCTGCCATCATCTGGGAATCCGACGGGGGCACATACCGGACCTACACGTACCAGCAGCTGTATTACGAGGTCAACAAGTTTGCGAACGTTCTGAAGAAGAAAGGCGTCAAGAAAGGCGACCGGGTCACGATCTACCTGCCCATGATCCCCGAACTCCCGATCGCCATGCTTGCCTGCGCCCGGATCGGCGCGATCCACAGCATCGTCTTCGGCGGATTTTCCGCCAAATCGCTCAGGGACCGGATCCAGGACTGCGAGTCCACGCTGCTCATCACGTCCGATGAAGGCGTGCGCGGCGGCCGCTTCGTGGCGATGAAGGCCAACGCCGACGAGGCCCTCCACGAATGCCCCAAGGTCAAGGACGTCATCGTGGTGCCCCATGCCAAGACCAATAAGACCAGCATGGAGCCGAACCGGGACACGTGGTGGCACGAGGAGATGAACGCCCCCGACATCGCCCTGTACTGCGAGCCCGAGCAGATGGATGCGGAAGACCCGCTCTTCATCCTCTATACGTCGGGTTCCACGGGCAAGCCCAAGGGCGTGCTCCATACGACGGCAGGCTACCTGCTGTATACCAACCTCACCTTTAAGTGGATCTTCGACTATCATGATGAGGACATCCACTTCTGCACCGCCGACATCGGCTGGGTCACGGGCCATAGTTACATCGTGTACGGTCCGCTGTCCGCGGGCGCCACGAGCCTGATGTTCGAAGGCATCCCGACCTACCCGAACCCGGGCCGGTTCTGGGACATCGTGGACAAACACAAGGTAAATATTTTCTACACGGCGCCGACGGCGATCCGGGCGCTCATGAAGGAAGGCGAGAAGTGGGTCGGCAACCACGACCTGTCCTCGATCAAAGTCCTCGGAACGGTGGGCGAACCGATCAACCCCGAGGCCTGGATGTGGTACCACAAGAATATCGGCAAGGAAAAGGTGCCGATCGTGGATACGTGGTGGCAGACCGAAACCGGCGGCATCCTGATCACGGGGCTTCCCGGCGCTATAACGGCCAAGCCCGGTTCGGCAACGAAGCCCTTCCCCGGCGTCGTGCCGCAGGTGGTCAAAGAAGACGGCAAGCCTGCCAAGGCGAACGAAGGCGGCTACCTCTGCATCAATAAGCCCTGGCCCGGCATGCTGCGGGGCACCTACGGCGATCCCGAGAACAAGCGCATCAAAGAAGTCTATTTCAGCCGGTTCCCCGGCAAGTACTTCACGGGAGACGGCGCCCGGTTCGATGAGGACGGCGACTACTGGCTCATGGGCCGCGTGGACGACGTGATCAACGTTTCGGGACACCGGCTAGGCACGGCAGAGGTCGAATCGGCGCTGGTCAGCCATGAAGCGGTTGCCGAGGCGGCCGTGGTCGGCTACCCGCATGACATCAAGGGCGAAGGCATCTACGTGTTCGTTACCTTGAAGGAAGGCCAGACGCCGTCCGAGGAGCTCAAGAAGATCCTTGCCGGCCACGTGCGTTCGGTCATCGGCCCCATCGCTACGCCGGACAAGCTCCAGTTCGCGCCCGGTCTGCCGAAGACGCGGAGCGGCAAGATCATGCGCCGCATCCTCCGGAAGATCGCCCACAACCAGGTGGACGAGTTGGGCGATACCTCGACTCTGGCAGATCCCAGTGTGGTCGAAAGCCTCGTCAAAGGTAAACTATAGGTCTGGTTTCGTAACAGAAGTTTTCTCCCCCGGGGAGAGCGAATGCAAACATCCTCTCCCCGGGGTTTCTTCACTTCAATCAGCTTCCCGAACAGTCAAAGCGGCAACCCCCCTTCCCTGTAAGGAAAATTCAACATCCTCTTTTCGAGACCCTTTTCGAGGAGATCATCCGGACCATCCATGCGTGGGAGCAAGAAACAATTTCTCGTGCTATTTTTGCGCAGAGCTACTATTGAGACGCTTTTTTGACTTTGACTCAGAAGACAAGTCTCAGTTGACAAGGACAGTACACCGGCATATACTACTGACAGCATATAATGTTTCATGGCGGACTGACGCGCCCGGACGTACTTCTGTTGGTTTGACAGGGTGTGCCGGGAAAGAAGGCTGGTAACGCGCATTTATAAAATAGATGCTTGTGCCGGCCTTTTTTATTTTATCTCCTTCAAGGAGTGTACTGATGGATGTATCGGATTTTTTCCTCAAGCTGTTGGTGATTCTTCTTTCCGCCAAGCTCTTTGCCGAAGTCTTCAGCCGGCTGAGTGTCCCGTCGGTCCTCGGCGAGGTGGTCGCGGGGCTCGTGATCGGGCCCAGCGCCCTGGGGTTCGTATCGCCCGACGCCACATTGCACCTGATCGCGGAGATCGGCATATTGCTGCTCCTCTTCGAGGTGGGGCTCGAGACGGACGTGGGCCAACTCGTGAAAGAAGGCGTCCGGTCGACGCTGGTGGCGGTCACCGGTGTCGTGGTGCCGGGCGCACTGGGATTCTGGACATCCTATCACTGGTTCGGGATGGCGATGATACCTTCCCTCTTCGTGGGAGGTACGATCGTGGCCACGAGCATCGGCATCACGGTGCGCGTCCTGAAGGATCTGAACCGGCACAACTCACGGATGGCGCGGATCGTGCTGGGCGCCGCGGTCCTGGACGACGTGATCGGCGTTGTGGTGCTCGCCGTACTCTATGATTTTGCCGTCAAGGGAACGGTGAGCGTACCCGGGACGGTGCGGGTACTTGTGTTTATATCGGCCTTTCTTCTGCTTGCGCCCGTTCTGACCAAGCTTTTCGTTCCGATCATGGCCAAGGTCGCATCTTCCAGCAGGACCAAGGGAATGATCCCCACTATCATTATTTCTCTGATTCTGGGGTTGGCTGTCATTTCCCATGGTGTGGGCGCCCCGGAAATTCTTGGGTCCTTCGCCGCAGGGATCGCCCTGGCCCGGCGTTCCTTCCTTCCCCTCGGCGCGAGCATCGATCATTACAGCCACCAGCTTGCTGGGAAGATTGAGGAGAGCATGACTCCTATCATCGACCTGTTCGTGCCGGTGTTTTTCGTTATGGTGGGCGTTTCGATCGATCTTCGGGCAATCGACATAACCTCAGGGCCTTTCTGGATATTTGCCTGCGTTCTCACGCTCGTTGCTGTTTTGAGCAAAATAACCAGCGGGATCTGGGCGCCCGGCAGCTTCCGCGAGAAGCTATCCACCGGTGTTGCCATGGTGCCTCGGGGAGAGGTCGGTCTTATCTTTGCGGAGGTCGGAAAGAGGAGCAAGATTTTTGACGACGCAACCTATGCCGGAGTAGTTTTCGTCGTGGCCCTGACGACCTTGCTTGCGCCGCTCGCAATGCGATATGTAACGTCAGAGGATATAAAAAAAACATAAGGCATAGGTGAGGCGGGGTTGAACTTATAAACGGGGGTGAGACGGGACATGATTATCAGTATCCTAATTCTGGCAATTATCCGTATGATAGCGGTATTTTCCGTTCAGAATGTAACAACAGTCGGCGTACCACTTCTGTCCTCGCGGTTCGAGACAACGTTGCCGGTTCTGGTATTTGAAGGGAAGAGTGGAGTAACACAGGAAGCTTGCCCGTCGCTTGACAGGCTCCCAGGTGGAACCTATAATATACGCAGATGGTCATCATGATGTGGAAGGCGCGTATAGCTCGGGCAATAGGGGCGGCGGAAAAATCAGCAAGCCCATTTGTGGTTGATAGACTGCAAATGGTTTTTCTTTTCACGAATCGTGCGGTACGAGTCTTGCGGGAAGAGCTTCTCTGAAGGAGGCGTAGAATGAGACGACTTGTGCTTGTTGTCCTGATCATCCTTCTTAGCGGGAATGTCGCGGCAGAGGACAAGCGCTACTCGGTCCCTATCAATGATTCTCCGGCGATTGGACCGGTAAATGCTCCGGTGGCCATCATCGAATTTCTCGACTTTCAGTGACCGCACTGTGTGGCGGCCGGTCCGACCGTCAAGAAGATCATGAATGTCTATAAAAACAGAGTCCGGCTCGTAATAAAAAACTATCCGTACATCTATCGCGATTATTCCCATCTTGCCGCCGAAGCGTCGCTCGATGCCCGCGACCAGGGTAAGTACTGGGAGATGCACGACCTCCTGTTCAAGCGGTCCCCCAAGCTCGACCGGGCCAGCCTCATCTCCTATGCGCGTGAACTCGGCCTCGATGTAAAAAAATTTACCGAAGCCCTCGACGCGAAGAAGCATGCGCAGGAAATCGAGCGGGACAAGAAACTGGCAGTCGATCTGGACCTCTACAATACGCCGACCTTTTTCATCAACGGCCGCAAAGTCATCGGTGAACGGCCATTCGCCTATTTCAAGAAGATTATTGACGAAGAGCTTGCCGCGTCACGGTAAGTGCAAAGTTCAGAGTTCACAGTTCAAAGTTAAACGGAGTGAATCCCCGACGATCGCGGAGACTTGTGCAATGCGTTTCTTTTTTGTTATAGTTTTTTGTACGCTCTGCCTGGCCACGGTAGCCGCTTTTGCCGGAAACCTCGAACCCTTCACTTCCGTTCCGGTGCCTGAGCAAAACCCCCAGACGCCGGAGAAGATCGAGCTCGGCAAGAAACTGTTTTTCGACCGGCGGCTCTCGGGCGACGGTACCATGAGCTGCGCCACCTGCCACGACCCGGAGAAATCGTTCACCGACGGCCTTGCGATCTCCCTCAGCTATCCCACAACGAAGAATTGGCGAAACTCTCCGACGCTCGTGAACGCAGCGTTCCAGAAGTACCTGTTTTTCGACGGCAGGGCGCTAACGCTGGAAGATCAGGCCCTGTTTCCGATGATGTCGGCTTTCGAGATGAACCGGAACCTCGATTTTCTCGAAGAAGTGATCCGGTCCGTGCCCGAGTATGTTGATGCGTTTCAGAAGGTCTTCGGCGGCGAGCCCACACGCGAGCGGATCGCCATGGCCATCGCATCTTTTGAGCGGACGATTGTCTCCGTGAATACGCCGCTTGATCGTTATCTTAAGGGCGACAAAAAGTCCCTCTCCGACTCGGCCCAAAGGGGACTCGTGATATTCATGGGCAAGGGCAGGTGCGGGGAGTGTCACTACGGTGTGAACCTGTCCGATGATAAATTCCATAGCTTGAACGTACCCGAGAACCCTGAGCTTCAGGGTGATCCGCGTACGGCAATTACCCGCCGGTATGTTGCCAAGGTCTATCATTACGAAGAGTACCGGAACCTGACCGAAGACCCGGGGAGGTTCCTGATCACCAAGGATAAGAAAGACTGGAAAGCTTTTAAGACGCCGACGTTGCGCGAGATCGCAAAGACCGGGCCGTACATGCACAACGGGGTTTTTCAGACCCTCGATGAAGTGATCGATTTCTTCGATAAAGGCGGTGGAAAGGGAAACTCCCTGCTCAAGCCGCTCGGCCTGAACAGGCAGGAGAAGAACGATCTCAAGACGTTCCTGGTCGAAGCCTTGAGCAGCGAAGAGACAACGTTCCAGTATCCGAAAGTGCCGTAAAAATCTTTTTTGCGGGTGCCTTTTGAACAAATCAGGTTTTTCGGCTTAGACAAATCTGAAAGAAACAAAGCTTTCTGACGGGATTAAATCCGGGAATTACTTTTTTATCCTGTTATCCTGTCAAAGAGTTTTCTGCTTTCTCATCCGGGACGCAATCCAATATTTCTCCGATAAAAAGTGAGGTTGTTATGGATAAAATCATAAAAGAACTTATCGCGAAAAAACCGCATCTCACGGACCCACTCCGTTTCTACGAAAAGGCCATAAAGTTTATGAACGGAATAAGAGAGCTTGCTGCAGTGAGTTCCGGGCAGGTCGCTTATTCTCCTGAAAACGTCGCCGGAATTGTTGACGCATTTTCAAGTGCCCTCGAACTTCCTGAGGGCACGCTGTCGCCCCTCAAACAGGCCCTGGAACTGAGGGAGATCGATTTTACGAGGCTCCCCTTGCGGGAAGTACCCGCCTTTTCACTTCCCTATGCCGAGGAGGACCTGACAATGATCCTTTTTCTTGTGAGCAGGCCGTTCTTCCTTGCATTGCACGAGGCCTGCGGCCTCGACGGCCGGCCCTGGGATGACGGTAAATGCCCGGTGTGCAATGCTCAAGCATCGCTGTCTTCCGTGACCGAGAACGGACGGAGACAGGTTTATTGCTCGTTCTGCGGCGCGACCGGGCAGGCCCTGCGCGCACACTGTCCTCTCTGTCTTAATCAAGACCCGGCGAAACTGAACATCTTTACGTTCACCGGCGAAGAAGGTTTCTCAATCCAAACCTGCGATGCGTGCAACTCCTACGTGAAAAACGTGGAGCCCGGCCTGATCTCCCGCTTCGGCCCGGACCTGGCCGACCTGATGAGCCTGCCCCTTGATATGGTGATACAGCAGAAGGGGTATAGCCGCCGCTCTCCGAATCCCATCGGCATGATCAATATGAGCGCGCGCGGATGATCTTCTGTCAGCTTTGTTCTTCACGACGCCGCTCGCGAGCAGCGTCTTTTCAAACAATTTCACCTTGACTCTCATCCTGCCTTGCGTGATAATCAACGCCATTAAATAGAGGTTTTAGAACCAAGAGTGCGCAGAGGGCTCTGAGAAAACAGGAATGGGGTGACGGGATTGGAACCCGGCAGGATGAAGATTTTTTGGCCGTCTTTGCGAGCGAAGCGAAGCAATCTCAGAGTTCAAGAATCAATACCTTCAAGATTATTTCGTCGCTAAACGCTCCTCACAACGACAACCTGGAGTTTTTCAGCAGCCCGTAGAATATTTTTCAAGGAGATGTTCGGGAGCTATGAAGGCATTATCCAATAAAAAAGGATTCCCCTTATGGCAGGATGAAGTCAAACGTGTTGCAGCCGGAATACGGCGGCGCGTGCTGGGACATACCATAAACAACAACGGAGGGTATCTCTCCCAGGCCTGTTCGTCTGCCGAGATCATGGCAACACTCTATGTCAAGGTCATGGACCTCGGGAAGATAGAGGCCCCCCTGGCGCCGCAGCCTTTTCCCGGTGTGCCCGGCCCCGATAACTCGCATTATTTTACAGGAGCCGCATTCAACGGACCCGGTGAACAGCGGGACCGGTTTTTCCTTTCTCCTGCCCAGTATGCCCTCGTTCTGTACGCGACCCTGATCGAGACGGGCCGTATGGCAGAGGAAGGATTGCTGCAGTTCAACCAGGATGGAAGCTCTGTAGAGATGATCGGCGCCGAGCATTCGCCGGGCATGGAGACGATGACCGGTTCGCTCGGCCAGGGGATCAGCCAGGCAGCGGGCATCGCCATGGCCAGAAGGAGAAAGGGCGAGAAGGGCAGGGTGTTCGTCTTCATGTCCGACGGCGAATGCCAGATCGGTCAGACCTGGGAGGCGCTCCAGTCGATATCCTTTCATATGCTCGACAACGTGATCATCTACGTGGACGTGAACGGCTTCCAGTGCGACGGCAAGATGTGTACCGTCATGGACATCGAACCCCTGGACAAGAGGCTCGAAGCCTTCGGCTGCCGGGTATTCCGTGTTAACGGTCATGATATTAAAAAACTGGCCGCTGCCGGGGAAGTCTCACCGGACGGAAGACCGGTTGTTGTGTTGTGCGATACCGATGCTGCGCAAGGGCTGGAGATTCTCAAGTCCCGGGCGCCGAAGATGCATTACGTTCGTTTCTCCTCTGAAGAGGAAAAGAACAGGTATGTATCCGCCTATGCCGAGCTGTGGGGCAAAGAAAGTGCTCCTGTTTCGAAGAAGCCGGCTCAAGGGGCCAAGCCGCAACAGGGTCCTGAAATCGTAACCAGGGTCCACGCGAAGAACCTTGTCAAATGGGCCGCTGACAAACCGAATGTACTTGTGCTTTCTGCCGATCTTACGAGCTCCACGGAAATCGATCTGTTCCGGGAAACTTATCCTGACCGGTTCCTGTCCATGGGGATCGCGGAACAGAACATGCTCAGCTTTGCTGCGGGCCTTGCGCGGGAGGGCTTCCTTCCCTTTGTTCATACCTTCGCTGTCTTTATATATAGAAGGGCGTACGACCAGATTGCCATGTCCGTAGCGTATCCGAACCTTCCCGTTCGCATGATCGGATTTCTGCCCGGGATTACCACGCCCGGTGGGGCAACGCACCAGGCAATCGAAGACATTTCGCTCATGCGCTCGCTGCCGAACATGACGGTGCTCGAATGCGGAGATGCGACCGATGTCGAGTCCGTGCTCGATGTGATGCAGGGAATTAATGGCCCGGTGTATGTGCGCATGCTGCGGGGCGAAATGCCGCGCCTCTTTGCTAAAACCGAGCCGATGCAGTTCGGAAAGTCGCGAATTCTCTCTGAAGGGACTGATATAACGCTCCTGACCTCCGGCATCATGACCGAAGAGGCTATGAGGTCTGTTCAGGTGCTTAAGAAACGCGGGATTTCTATCCAGCATATGCACATATCCACCTTGAAACCGTTCAACGATCAGTCCATACTCGATGCGATTGCACGGTCACGTCACGGCGTGATCACGATGGAGAACCATACGATCGTCGGCGGTTTGGGATCGATCATTGCCGAAAAGATGGGAGAAACGGGCAGTGCGAAAAAACTCGTAAGGATAGGGCTCAGAGACACCTTCAGCCATGGTGCGAGCAAGCCGTATCTTTTAAAGGAACACAAGATGGATGCAATGGCCCTGATCAACGAGATAGAATCTCTGGTGCATGAGAAATTTAACATCGCTGAAGAGGAGCTTGCCAAAACCCACATTACCGCCGTCCACAGCGCTGCGAAGGCAGAGGCGCTGTAATAAAAGTTCAGAGTTCAGCGTTCGGAGTTCAAAGTAAGGAAGCTCAAGCGAAAAAAGAGAATGCGAAATAGGAACTGAGAAATGATAAAAAAGAAGGATCAAGTACATTATGAGTGGGTAGAAATGAGTAGCAATCACCACAGAACCCGCTCTGGTTAAGTGTTTTGCTCTTGTTTTTTGTTGGAAAAACGTGATATGAATCGTGCATGAGAAAGAAGACTCTCAGCGATTCATACCGTTTTCCTGGTTTTACTCCGCAGCGCGCCGTTGTTGGCGTCTTCGGTGATCCCTACGCTCGAGTGATACGGCTCACTCGACGGGGGAAAAAACAGTTTGTGGCGTCTGCGGCACAATTCACCGGACCTTTTACGATCATAAGATCAAACGGATCCGTGATCTTTCCTCCGGCGATGCCCGCATCTATCTGGAACTGCCAGTACGACGAGTCCAGTGCCAGAGGTGCGGCAAGGTGAAACAGGAGAAACTGTCGTTTCTGGCAGACAGTCCATTCTATACTAAGCGCTTTGCCTTCTACATCGGCAAGCGATGCAGCACTTCGACGATCAAGGATGTTGCCAAAGAGTTTCACCTTGACCGAAGAGCCGTCAAAGAGCTTGAAACGCAGTACATGCGGGAGAAACTTCGTCGTGCCGGAACCCCTGGGCCGAAGGTTATCGGCATCGACGAGATCTCAATCCGCAAGGGCCACACATACCGGATCGTGGTCAGCGACCTGGAAAGACGTCGGCCCATCTGGTTTGGAGGAGACGACCGCTCGGAAGAAAGCCTTAATCGCTTCTTCGACGATTTGGGGCCTAAAAAGGCCAGTAAAATACGTCTTGCGGTTATGGACATGTGGAAGCCTTTTGAAAAGTCAACACGTCAAAAAGCTCCACAGGCGGCTATCCTTTACGACAAGTTCCACGTCCTCCGGCATCTCAATGAGGCCTTGGACAAGATTAGAAAGAGCGAATACGCCAGGCTTACCGGCGCAAATCGTCGTTTCGTAAAAGGCCAGCGCTATACGCTGCTTTCCCATCGCGAGAACCTCTCGCTGGAAGGGAGAAAAGCCTTACATACACTCTTGGCTGCGAACAAACGACTCAATACTGCCTATCTCCTCAAAGAGACGTTCGGGCAGTTATGGGATTACCAGTCAGAGGCCTGGGCCAGAAAGTTCTTCGACAACTGGAAAGCCTCCCTGAAGTGGCAACGGTTGCCATCCTATGAGAAGTTCGCCAAGATGATCGAGCGCCACTGGGATGGCATTGCCGCCTTCTGCAAACCCGAGAACAAGGTTTCTCTCGGATTCGTCGAAGGCCTGAACAATAAGATCAGGGTCATTCAGCGTCGTGCCTACGGTCTCAGAGATGAAGAATATCTTCGACTGAAGGTGCTGACCTCAATGCTACCTGAAATCTGAAAAGGGGTTAAAGTTACCCACTCAGATTGCACTTGTTCCAAAAAGAATAACACGAAGAAGGCGACTGCTAAATCCAGGATTGTCCGCGACACCAAAGCCCTGCTGGAAAAGAAAGAGCTGGCGGAAGCCCTGGCGGAATTGCACACAGGCAAGAACGGTGAGTTGGGGTTTCTCTTAAAAGTGATGAAAGAGCGTCCGCGAAACTTCAACCCTTTCTTGTTCAAAGGTATGGCCATTTATAAGGAGCCTTCCGCGCTGGACAGAAAAACGGCTGAACTGGTCGCCGTGGGCGCTGCCGCGGCCCTGCGGTGCGACCATTGTCTCGAAGCCCACCTGCGCCGGGCCATGGACGAGGGCGCGTCGCTGGAAGAACTCATGGATGCACTCCTCGTGGCCGGCGCCATATCCGAATCATCCACGCTTTCCGTCGCGTTCCGGAAGTACAAGCAGTTGGAAGGGAAAGTAAAAAAGTGCGGCGGGGAGGATGTGTAGCTGGGTTCTGCTGATTATCTCAATTCGAGGGAAAATGAGCTCTTGAAACCGGGAGGTCACCTCAGTATAATTATCAATAATATTACGAGTGATTAACCAGGAGGACAAACCGTTGAAATTGCACATTACCATAGAAAAAGATGAAGCAGGCTATTACGTAGCAGAAGTCCCTGCCTTGCCAGGTTGCCTTTCTCAGGGGAAAACGTACGACGAGGCGGTTGCGAATATTAAGGAAGCAATTGAGGGATGGCTTGAGGTAATGGAATCGAAGGTTGTCCCGCCGCCGTCTCATCTCATTGAAGTAACGGTTTGAACTGGTGTCCGGTTCCCAAGCCGTAAAAAAGCTTCAACGAGCTGGTTGGACCGTTATGAGACAGAGAGGATCGCACGTCATGTTGACGAAACCCGGATACCAGTGGACGCTATCTGTCCCGCAGCATGATGAACTCGGTCCGGGGTTGCTGCGAAAGCTCCTTAAACAAGCGGAAATATCTGTAGAGGAATTTAACGAATTGTAATCTGGTTGCTCGTCTTACAGGCTGCAAAGCTTTTCCCCCATGGCGCCAAGCGCTATGCGCGTCTTCAAGCTCCTTGACAAAAGCAGGTCGTGTACTATAATCGCTTAAAATCATTTGCTATCCCGCTTGTACCCCCGTTGGGAGGTAGTTCATGAAGATCGATATTACTGCGCTGAGCGAGGATGAACTCATAGACCTCCACCGACGAATCACCGAACGCTTGCGCTTCCTGAGCCAGACGAGAGCGCACCATAAGATGCTGGAATTCAAGGTCGGCGACCGAGTGACGTTCAAGCCGGACGACCGGCCCGCGCTCTGCGGCGTGCTGACCAAATACAACAAGAAAACGGTCACGGTCATTACCGACAAGGGAGAACACTGGAACGTCGCGCCGGGTCTCCTGACGTTGGCGAAGGAAGTGAAGGCTTCGGAAAGTAAGCAGTCAAACGTTATTCAAATGCCCAAGCGGTGAGGGCGTGAAGCGCAACGCAACGGGTGCAACAATATCCCCCGTTGTTCCCGGGTTGTTCCTATAATGCATCGTAAGCATCAAACCCCAATGATTGACTTTGATAAAATACCCAATGAATGGAAACAGAGTCTTTCGGATGCAGAGAAAGCGCTGCTTAATGACGCTTCCTCCGTGATAATCAGCAACAGCTCCGAAAATATAGATGATCCCCAAAACGGTAGCAACTGGGGGCCGGAACGCACAATAAGAGCAGAATTATTGTATTGGCTGTGCACTAACAATCAGTCGCAATTTATAGATTCAAGGTATGGCGTTCGCATCAAAGGTGCCAAGATCACAGGTAAATTAAATTTCAATTGGGCTTTATTGCCCTATCAGTTGTGGTTGATCAATTGCTTTATGGAAGATACTATTTTTCTAATGGATGCAGAAGCGCCTGAAATTAATTTTTCGGGAAGTAAGATACATTCTTTACATGCAGACCGTCTTACAGTTAAAAGCAGTTTGCGATTAGATAATATTGTTGCACGGCATGATGTGCGCTTACCTAATGCGAATATTGGTGGCCAATTGTCGTGTAAAGATGCTATCTTTGAAAATCCGGATGGTGATGCATTTATTGCAGATGGAATAACTACAAAAGGTCAAGTGTTTTTGCAAGGCATTAAAGTGCGAGGCGGGGCGCGCTTTTCAAAAGCAGTTATCGGCGGTCAGTTAGTTTGTAATGACGCTAGATTTGATCATCCTAACGCTGATGCATTTAATGCCGGCGGCATCACTGTAAAGGGTGAAGTTTTTATGAGAGATGTAACAGCAATAGGTGAGGTGAATTTTTCAGGGGCAAACTTAGATGCGCAATTCGAGTGCCATGGGACTACATTCTCGAATCCTGAAGGCATTGCGTTTAATGCTGATGGTCTAGTTGTAAGGCGATCACTTTATTTTTTGCAGAGCACAAAAGGACAACATGCGATAGTACAAGGAGCGGTTCGTTTAACGGGTGCAAATATTGGACAATTGGAGTGCAGTGGCGCCGAATTTGGGTCTTCGGAACATCATGCTTTTATTGCTGAGAATCTTATTGTAAACTCGGCGCTGATTCTTCGTGGGGCAAAGTTCACAGGTGGTTTAAATCTCGCTCATGCACGGGTCGGGCAACTTGCAGATGATGAAGCGAGTTGGCCAAAAGCTGACAAACTCATCATAGATGGATTTGAATATAAAGCTCTTGCTGGTAACGTAATGCCACCTTTACAGCAGCGGCTCCGCTGGATAAATTTACAGCCCAAGTACTCTTATAGTTTTCAGCCTTATGAGCATTTGGCTAAGCTATATCGTCAAATGGGACATGAATCGGATGCCAGAACCGTTTTATATAAAAAGCATGAAGCTATCCGTAAATATGGCGTGTTGAGTCCCGGAGCGAAAGTTGTAAACTGGTTTTTAAGTCGCACTATTGGTCATGGTTATAGGCCGCTCAGATTAATTATTATTATCGTATCTTTGATAATGCTGGGCACAGGGCTGTTTGAATGGGCAAATAACTTGGGGGTTATGCAGCCTTCTAAGGAAAGAGTTTATTCGAATGACATGGTTAAAAATAATAGTGATTCGCCGAGTAGAGACCCCCAATTTAATGCGTTAGTATATTCGGCTGAAACGTTCATCCCTTTCTTAGATCTACATCAAAAAAGCAATTGGCTCCCTGATTCCACTAAACCAGTCGGTACACTATGGTATTGTCATCCTTATGGTTATTGGTTCCAGTGGTATTTTTGGCTGCATATTGTATTTGGTTGGTTATGCTCAACATTGGTTGCTGTTTATGTGGCAAATCTCGTGCGCAAAGGGTAGGTCCTAACTTTCAAGCTGAAATATTTGCTGTTCGCCCTTCTGGATCATGACTCCAGCTGATTTTCTCACAGGTTAAAAGGTGGATAGTGATAGTTCGGAGCTATCTGTGTCTGCCTATTCAGGCCTTGCTTTTCCCCTTCAATTATTGTAGTGTTTTGCAACGCTAAAAAAACGGCTTCCTCATTTCCATGCCTATCGAAAAGAAATTCGACATATCATTCATCTCCTCTCTTGCTCTTCGTGAGAAGCAGATTCAGCAGAATTACCGGCCTATTATCGCCGTGCATAAGTGGTTTGCGCGGCGACCGGGGACGTTGTTCCGCGGCCTGATCCTTTCGGAATTCTTAGACAAGCCTCTCCGGAATACGTTTTATTCTTCCAACGACCTCTCCGGTCTCACGGTCCTCGATCCTTTCATGGGCGGAGGTACTCCTCTCCTTGAAGCGAACCGGCTTGGTTGCGATGTCATCGGCTATGACATCAACCCCATGGCGTACTGGATCGTGCGGCAGGAGATCGAGCATCTCGACTTAAGCGCCTATCGCAAGGCGGCTAATGAGCTCATCAAAGGTTTGGAACAAGAGGTCGGGAGCTATTATAAAACAACTTGTCTTAAGTGTGGTTCGAGAAATGCCGATGTTAAGTACTTCCTCTGGGTGAAGCAGCATGCGTGCACAAGCTGTGGTAAGGAGAACGATCTTTTCCCCGGTTATCTTCTTTCTGAGGACAGCCGACATACGGAAAACGTCTATGTGTGCGCATCCTGCGGCGAACTGCACGGAGCGAAAGACCGGGCCAAACCGGGTAAATGCAGGTCCTGTGGCGAACGTATCATCATCGATGGACCGGCAAAGAGAAGCAAATACGAATGCAAACACTGCGGCAAGGCAAACTCGTATTCTTTCAAACCGGAGAATCCACCTATTCATCGGATGTACGCTATGGAGTATCATTGTAAAAAATGCAAATCGCAGCACGAAGGTCGGTTCTTTAAAAAACCGTCGCGAACCGATCTTGCCAAGTATACAGAGGCCGCAAACAGATTGAACAGTATGAAGACCACGTTTGTGCCTGATGATGTAATATTGGGGGGCGACGAGACAGCAAGGCTGCATCGATGGGGTTATCAGAAATATAATGAGATGTTCAATGCTCGCCAGCTCCTCGGACTTGAATTGAGCTGCCAGGCTATTTCTAAAGTCAAAGACGAGCGCGTACGTAACGCACTTGCGACCAACCTTTCGGACCTCCTCCGTTATCAAAACATGCTCTGCAGGTATGATTCGATGGCCCTCAAATCACTAGATATCTTTTCCGTCCACGGCTTCCCGGTCGGACTTGTGCAGTGCGAGTCGAACATTCTTGGGATCGTAAACGGCGGCGGGGTAAACGTTGGGAGCGGCGGCTGGGGCAACATCATCGACAAATATTATAAGGCCAAAGCGTATTGCGATGCGCCTTTTGAAATACGGCACGAACAAGGACGCAAGATCCTGGTGCCTATTGCTGATGAATGGATTGGGGATCGTCTAAACGGAGCTTCTTCGCCGGTCACACGCCAGGTGCGGCTTCATAGCCAAAGCTCCATGGAGGCGGACATTGCACCCGGGTCGGTTGACGCGGTCTTTACTGATCCTCCTTATTACGGGAACGTACAGTACGCTGAGTTGATGGATTTCTGCTATGTATGGCTCCGGAAACTTATTGACGATCCTGCGTTTAAGCATCACACAACACGAGCCCAGCAAGAGCTTACAGGCAACGTTAACATGGAGCGGGGGCTCGATCACTTTACCGAGGGTCTATCTGTTGTGTTTCAAAAAATGGCCCGGGCCTTAAAGCCCGGCCATCCCCTGGCGTTTACCTATCATCACAACACACTCGAAGCCTACTATCCGATTGCCATTGCCATGCTCGATTCCGGCCTGGTCTGTTCCGCATCCCTGCCGTGTCCTGCCGAGATGGGGGCCTCGATCCATATCAGCGGGACTGGATCATCCATTGTCGATACGGTCTTCGTTTGTCGAAGCACCGGTTCTGTCCCGTCCCGATGGTTGGCTAATACTCCGGTGGCAATTGCTGAACTGGTAAAGGATGACGTAGAAAAACTTCGCCAGGCAGGCGTAAAGGAAACACGCGGTGATGTTCG
The DNA here is from genome assembly GCA_963769335.1 of Nitrospirota bacterium. Lineage (GTDB taxonomy): Bacteria > Nitrospirota > UBA9217 > UBA9217 > UBA9217 > JAJYKN01. The sequence goes on from CAVYLT010000048.1 coordinate 34,788, forward strand.
CTGCATTATCTATGGCCATCTTATCCGGCTCGCTGTCTGGGACCTGCGCCACGGATGGGACAAGACGAAACCAACAAAGGCAATTGCAGCGAAGATACATGAATTTGGGGGCTTGTCAGCTGTTGAAGAGTCTTTAAACGAGGGCATGATGCAACCGGCCTTGGTGCGAACTTCCGCAGTAAAAGAAGAAAGCCGAACGTATGGAGCGACTATTGATGAAATTTCCTTTAACGTGATGGCGGATTCTTGTGCTGTTGCATCATAAATCTTGGCTGGTTCAATCTTGTAGATTGAACCATACATAAACATGGTTGGATACAGCGTTCGGTATAGTGGTTGGTTCAATCAGAATGATTGAACCAGCGCAGAAGGCTGAAAGAATTTAAGACGAAGTAGTGTTTCCGAGGATAGCTCGCAGATGATCATCCAAAAAACCTGCACTCCCCCAACCCTCTTCTCCGGAGATCGTTTCAGTATCACTTACCGTCTCTTCGGTACCGAGAAAGAAGCACGCACCAAGGCTGACGACATCTGCATCGAGCAGACCGTGGAGTTTCCTGCTGACGAGGTGCCGGACGGGATTATCCGGGACCATATCTTCGGACGGATCGAACTGCTCGAACGGATTGATCAGGAAAGTTTCAAAGCAATTATCAGCTATGCCGTCGAGATCGCAGCAGGGGAACTGACGCAATTTCTGAACGTCGTCTTCGGGAACAGCAGTATCAAGCCCGGAATCCGGGTGGAGCATCTTGACCTTCCGGAGTCATTGCTCAAGCATTTCAAAGGCCCTCGTTGCGGCAGGGAAGGGTTGCGACAACTGCTCAATGCTTCGAAACGTCCGCTCCTCTGTACTGCCATCAAGCCTATGGGGTTGTCGTGCAAGGAGCTTGCAGACCTTGCATACCAATTCGCATTAGGCGGTATGGACATGATCAAGGATGACCACGGGCTCACGGACCAGTGCTGCTCGCCCTTCGGGGAACGAGTCAAACGATGCGCAGAAGCGGTCCGGAAAGCGAATAAGGAAACGGGCGGACGCTCGATCTATGTTGCGAATGTCACAGCGCCGCACGCTGAAGTGATAAGAAGATCACAATTTGCAAAAGATGCGGGAGCGGGCGGACTGATGATCGCGCCAGGGCTCGTAGGATTTGACCTGATGCGGGAACTGGCAGACGACGAATCGATTGGGCTGCCGATCCTTACGCACCCGGCTTTGCAGGGAAGTTTTGTGACGAGCCGGAACGGCATCTCCCACGGTGTCATCTTCGGCCAGCTCGCACGCCTGGGGGGCGCGGACGCAACCATTTTTCCAAACTTCGGAGGACGGTTTTCGTTCAGTTGCTCAGAATGCAAAGAGATCGCCGGAGGGACGACCGAACCTATGGGCCACCTGAAACCGATCTTCCCTGCGCCGGGAGGCGGAATGAGCCTGGACAAGGTACCGGACATGCTCGAAACCTACGGCCAGGACCTGATCTTCCTGATCGGCGGCGGGCTGTTTAATCACGGTCCGGACCTTATCGAAAACTGCCGACACTTCAGAAAAATGGTGGAGACGATGTAGTGCATGCCGTACGTTGAAGGCGCCGAGGCATTATCTTTGACGCCGGCCGTTCGACTTCAAAATATTTACTGATTATTGATATAATGCAGAGCTGTACAGCTTTTTCCGCACCTCCCCTCCCTCATTGCGTTAGCAATTATCTTTTCCCGATGCTGCCCAAGTAATGCACAATGCTGGTATAATAAAGTTATTAACGATATGCGAAAGCTATTCGTCGCCCCGGACAATTACTCATATTATGGGAACAATTTTTTCCAACGTTTTGTAGAATGAAATAACCGTTAAAAGGAACCGATTATTCTCTCTCTCCAAAGAAGAGTATCTGTCATAGGGCGCCTCATGAGTGAGGGGGGGCCTTTATGAAAAAAATCGCCATTAATGGCCTTGGACGCATCGGACGTTTGGTCCTGCGCCAGTATGTTTTGAACATGCCAGAGCATGTGACCTTAGTTGCAGCCAACAGCCCGGCCCCGGCTGAAGAGCTTGCCTATCTCATCAAATACGATTCGATCCACGGACGGGCCCCCTTCGAAATAAAAACAGGTCCGGACTATCTTCAGCTCGGGCCGACGAGAGTAGCAATTTCCCATGAGAGGGACCCTGCACAATTGCCCTGGCGGGCTTTGGGTGTTGACATTGTACTGGAATGTACCGGTCTTTTCCTCAAAAGGGAAGAGGCAGCCAAACACCTCGCAGCCGGAGCATCGAAAGTCATTATCAGCGCAGAAGCAAAAAACGAGGATTTGACCGTGGTCTTGGGAGTGAACGAGAAGTCCTACGATCCGAAAAAACATCATATACTGTCCAACGCTTCCTGTACGACGAACTGTCTGGCAACGGCTGTCAAAGTGCTGAATGACACCTTCGGGATCGATTATCTGATGGCAACGACAATCCATGCCTATACCACCAGCCAGGCGCTCATAGACAGTTCTTCCCCCAGGCACAGGCGTCGGGGGCGGGCTGCCGCTGTTTCGCTGATTCCCTCCAGTACCGGGGCTGCCACGGCCACGGAGCGGGTGCTTCCGGAACTCAAGGGGAAAATGTCTGCCATCTCTGTGCGAGTGCCTGTTGCCAACGGGTCACTCACCGACATTACTGCCCATGTGAAACGAGACGTGACCTCTGAGATGGTGAACGCCGCGTTCAAGCTGGCAGCCGAGGGGGATATGAGCGGCATCCTGGGGTACACCGAGGATGAGTTGGTGTCCGCCGATATTATCGGGGACGAACATTCGGGCATCGTGGACGCCAACGCCACCAAGGTCCTGACGGACCGGGTAGTCAAGGCATTTGTCTGGTACGACAATGAATATGGTTATGCGCGGCGCCTGCTCGATCTCGCCGACTATGTAGCTCAAACATAATCATATTGAACCCCGGAGACTTGCAATTCCCCGGCTCCGGCCGCAGTAAGGCGTCGGCGCATAAGCGGCCCTTTTACGATGAATTTTGTACTTGCCTTTGATAGGAATTTATGATTTGATATTCAGAGGTACTTGTACTTCGGAGGGATGCGGAGCGCTGAATATTTGTGAATTTATGACGAAGTAAAATCACAAGGAGGCTACCATGAAGAAGATTACAAGACGTGATTTTGTCAAGAAAGCAGGAGTGGGCGCGGCGGGCCTGGCAATCGGTTCGTCGGTTCTGGATTTAAACAAGGTATTTGCACAGACATCAGGGCGCAGGACCCTCAGGCTCCTGCAGTGGAGTCACTTCGTCCCGCGGTATGACAAATGGTTCGATCCCTATGCAAAAGCCTGGGGAGAGAAGCACAATGTGGATGTGACTATTGATCACATCAGCCTTTCCGACCTACGGAGCACCTTTGCCGCAGAAATCGTGGCAGGCAAAGGGCACGACCTGATCGAATTCATCAATCCTCCTTCGGACTTCGAGCCGAGCGTTCTCGACCTGACCGACGTCAACAAGGAAGCGGAAAAACGATTCGGGAAACAGGTCCCTGTCGCCACACGGAGTACGTACAACCCGGATACCAAGAAATTTTACGGATTCTGCCACGGATGGACCATCGACCCCGGTGATTATCGGAAATCGCTCTGGGAAAAGGTGGGTAAGCCCGACGGGCCGAGGACCTGGGAGGATTTGCTGGTCTATGCGGCAAAGATCAAACAGGAACTTGGCGTTCAGAACGGGATTGGGCTGTCTCAGGAACTGGATACGAACATGGCCGGGAGGGCACTGCTCTGGTCGTTTGATACGAGCATTCAGGATGAACACGAGCGCGTGGTCCTCGACAATAAGCGGACAATCGAGGCCGTCAAGTATATGAAAGACCTCTATGACAAGACCCTGACCCCCGAGGTCTACGCATGGACGCCGGCTTCGAACAACCAGGCCCTCATTGCGGGCCGCGCATCCTATATTTTAAACTCCATCTCCGCCTACCGTTCTGCGCAAAAGGACGTGCCCGAGATCGCCAAGGACGTTTATTTTACTCCCGCCTTGAAAGGTCCGCGGGGAACAGGATGGGCCAGTGAACACGTCATCTACGTATCGGTCATACCCAAATTCGCCACTGCGAATGCGGACCTGGCAAAGCAGTTCCTGCTCGACCTCGTAGCCAATTATGACCGGGCAGTTTGGGAAAGCGAGCTTTATGCCACGCCTTCATTCTTTAATGCACCCGTGCCTCACGGCGAGCGAGGATATCCCGCAGTAAAAGGCGCCAAAACCGCGAGGGACGTCTTTCATGCCTGGTTTGACAACGATCCCTTTTCATTGCCCGGTGAATCGAAAGGCAAGTTGCTTCCGCTCAAGGATGCGGAAAAGTGGAGCACGAACGTCGGTCATCCGGGGCCGGCAAATGCGGCCGAAGGGGAGATCTTCGGCACCTTTGTGATCCCCAATATGTTCGCTCGGGTGGCCCAGGGCAAGCAGAGTGCTGAAGAGTCGGTCAAGCAGGCGGCGGCGGAGTGCAATAAGATATTTGCAAAGTGGGAGGCACAGGGACTCATCAAGAAGCGGTGATTCACCGTCGCTGCGCCAGCCCATAAAAAAAGAGTTTGGACACGGATACCATCGGGGAATCCTGGTATCGACGATGATGTATCTTCTGTCGCCTCAGTCGAGCCGGTTTTTCGCCAAGGTCCGTGTCCCAATTTTTTTGTCTTATCAATTCTGAGTCTGATCCGGTGAAGAGGACAACGCATGGCATTCGTTGAACTGAGGGGTATTAAGAAACATTTCGGCGCGGTGAAGGCGGTTGACGGCGTCGATGTAGAGATCAAGGACGGCGAGTTCCTGGTGCTGCTCGGCCCGTCGGGCAGCGGCAAAACGACATTGATGCGGCTCTGTGCCGGTCTTGAAAAACCGACGGGAGGGCAGCTGATTATCGACGGTGAAGTGGTCAACGACGTCCCGCCGCGCGAGCGCGGGATTGCCATGGTGTTCCAGAGCTATGCTCTCTATCCTCACAAAACGGTTTTCAAGAACATCGCATTTCCTCTGACCGTGGAAGGAATGGACAAGTCGGAGATCAGGGAAAAGGTGGAGTGGGCGGCAGGACTTCTGGGGATCGGACGCCTCCTCGACCGGCTGCCGTCGCAGATCTCGGGAGGCGAAAAACAGCGCGTGGCCATTGCGCGGGCCCTGGTCAGAAAACCGAAGGTCCTGCTCATGGACGAGCCCCTCTCCAATCTCGACGCGAAAGTGCGTCATACGGCGCGGGTCGAGCTGAAGAAATTCCAGCAGGAAATCGGCGTCACCACGATCTACGTTACCCACGATCAGTCCGAGGCGATGGGCCTCGGCGACAGGATTGCGGTCATGAGCGAGGGCAGGGTGCGCCAGATCGGCGCTCCCGAGGACATTTACCACGAACCTGCCGACACCTTTGTTGCGGGTTTCATCGGCAACCCGCCGATGAACTTTATCGAGCAGAACGGCGTCATCGTCGGGTTTCGGCCCGAGGTATTTCTCCCGGCGGAACTGGCCACAGGTGAAGACCACATGAAGTTCAGGTTTAAGGTCGTACGCGTCGAGAACCTGGGATCATTCAAGCTTGCCTACGGCACCATCGGCGAAACGGGAGTCATCGCCAATCTCCCGCTCCGGGTCCCTCTGGAAGAAGGCAAAGAGTACGATTTTTCAGCCCGCTCTAAGGATATACGATATTACAATAGAGAAACGGGAGTCAGGATAAAAAAATAACGTTTCCGCGTGAGGCTTTCGAGTCGGAGTTACTGCAGTCCTCAGGAACGCAGAACTCGAAACTCGCAACCGGGTGTTGATCAGATGAAAACAAAACATTTTTTCGACCGCGAGGAGGTCCTCGCTCCGCTGCTTCTCGTCCCCGCAGGATTGTACATCATCCTGTTCGTGGGGTTTCCCTTCGTCATGTCCTTTGTGTACAGCATCAGCAACGTGACGGTTGGAAATCCCAATTTCAAGCTCGTCGGTCTCCAGAACTTTATCGATATACTCGAAAATCCGGTGTTCAGGACGTCTCTCCTCAATACGGTAATCTTTACCGTTGTTTCTGTCGCTCTCGTCCTCATCTTTGCCCATGTTCTTGCCGAACTTTTGCTGCGGGACTTCAAGGGGAAGTGGCTCGTGCGGTTCCTGATCATGCTTCCCTGGACTGCGCCTATTGCGCTGGGAGCCGTCGGATTCCTGTGGTTTTTGGACTCCGTCTTCAGTCCTATTGACTGGCTCCTGCGGACCCTTGGGCTTCTCGGCAAACCGGGGGCGCTCCTCGGCTCGGCGAGCAACCTCTACTGGCTCGGCCGGCCTGTCCTGGCGATGGCGTCCATTATTCTGGTGCATGTGTGGCGATTGCTCCCCCTCGGGACCGTCATCCTTATTTCGGGGATGAACTCCATCCCCAAGGAGATCGTCGAGGCAGCCCAAATGGACGGTGCGGGGTATTTCCGGCGGCTCTTTCACATCAACCTCCCCTTGCTCTTTCCGGTGATCGGAGTAACGGTCCTGTTCGCGACCTTTTTCACGTTCACCGACATGACCGTAGTGTGGGTCCTGACCAGGGGCGGACCGCCGCCCAATGCAACGCAAGTACTGGCGAGCCTTGCCTTCCTGACAGGCATTGAGGGAGGCGATCTGGCCCAGGGGGCCGCTATTGCGATATTCTTTTTTCCCGTACTCGCTGGTCTGGCGATCATCGTGCTGCGACTGGCAAAGAAGGCGATCGTGACGTAATCTGCTTAAAACCGGTTCAAACCGTTTGAACGCTCAAACGAAGCTTCGGACTCTGTCAGAGGTGTTCCTAGTGATGATGAAAAGGATATTTTCAAAAGGCGGCTTCTACGGGGCGCTGGCGTTCTTCATTCTCTTTTCCGCTTCGCCCTTTTACATCATGCTCGTCACCATGTTTAAAAAGAGCCACGATCTTTTTAACCCGAACAACAATCCCTTTTTTTTTACCGAGCTGCCCACGCTGGACCACGTGAAGCTCCTGTTCACCCAGACATTGTTCACCACTTTTCTGTGGAATACGCTCCTCGTCGGCATCGCCGTCGTAGCCATAACCGTTCTCCTGTCCGTACCCGCAGCGTTCAGCCTCGCGCGGATGGCTGGGAGGTGGGGAGAAAGCATAGGGATCGGCATCTTCCTGACGTACCTCGTTCCTCCGACGCTGCTGTTCATTCCGCTTTCCCGTATCGTTTCAATCCTCGGTCTGCAGAACTCCCTCTGGTCGCTCATCCTGGTTTACCCGACCTTCACGGTCCCGTTCTGCACCTGGCTCCTGATGAGTTTCTTCAAGTCCATCCCCAAAGACATCGAGGAACAGGCCCTGATCGACGGCTGCAGCAGGCTTGGCGCGTTCTTCAGGGTGTTGCTTCCCCTTGCCGTACCCGGTATCATCAGCGTGGTCGTATTCGCCTTTACGCTTGTGGCCAACGAATATATTTATGCCCTTGCGTTCATCCAGGACTCCGCGAAAAAGACGATAGGCGTCGGATTGACGACGGAGCTCGTGCGGGGCGATGTCTTCTATTGGGGCGCGTTGATGGGCGGCGCGCTTCTGGCCAGTATTCCCGTGGCTTTACTGTATACCTTCTTCCTCGACAGGATCATTTCCGGTCTTGCCATGGGCTCGGCAAAGAGGTAATGGGGTTGAAAGGGTATTGACGCATCGATGCTTAAGCCAAGGTCAATCATATTCATCCTCGCTTTTGCTCTTCTCATCCAGAACACGTGCCCGTTCGGAGCGGCCGGCAAGTCCACGTTGGCTGCATCGTGCAAAAACTGTCCGATGGATCATAGATTCATCGTTTCCCCACATGGACAGAAGACCCTCGTGTCAGACTCTTCCAATATCCACTTCCCTCTTTACGTCTTCTCTGTTCCGAAGACGATTCATACGCTCCAGCTCAGCCCCGTTCAATCCATAAGGCCCGTTCTTGCAGATAAATACGAGGACGCCTTGCCGAACGAACTCCTCAGGCCTCCGCGAGCGTAACTACCGGCGCCTCAACCACAGCTTTTTTTGTTACAGAGACACGAGAATACGGCGGACGAGCGGTCCCTATGTCTTCGCGGTGTATGAAGCCGTACTGCAGGATTTCTTTTGTTCTGAGCCCCTATCCCTGTCGTGCGTCTTTTTCTCCGTACCCCAGTGTCTCCGTTGCGGATGTTATACTTTATTTCAGGGAGGTCACTATGAACACGCAAAAGACGCTCCTCAGGAGCGCGCTTGTCCTTTATTTCATCATCGCCCTTGAAGTGCTGATTATGATCAGCCCCTTTGCCGGGTTTTTTTACTCGGTCTTTAACCCCCTGCTGCTCGAACTCGCGGGTAATTCTTCGACGAGATGGCTGAGCGCTTTTTACCTGCCTCACATGATTCTGCCGCAGGATTGGTTCCTCCAGTTTATCCGTGTCATGGGTTCGGTCTTGTTTGTCATCGGCATGGCGGTGTTTTTCCTGTGTGCTGTCCAAATCTATATTGCCAAGCTTAGGAAAAAGGGCACCGTGCTTGGCGGCCTTTACTCCATCATCCGTCATCCCCAGTATCTCGCTCTCGGGATAGCGGGCCTCGGACTCTCAATCCTCTGGCCCCGGTTCCTGACGATCGTGCTGTGGCTCGTCATGACATTGGTTTATTATTTTCTCGCCAAAGACGAAGAGCGGCGGATGTTGAATACTCATGAAGAGACGTACCGCAAGTATATGAACAAGGCGGGCATGTTTTTACCGATAGGTCTTGAGAAATCAATGGCGCCGTCATCTACGCCCGGGAAGGTCATTTTTGCTGTCGCCTTTGCGGCAGTGGTTATCGGTTCGGCATTCGTGCTCCGAGCTTATACGATCAGCCGCCTTACGACCTGGACAAAGGCGCAGAACGTTACCGCCGTCGCTATTCTTCCCGAGGACGGGTTCATGATGGACCATAGAATGCCCGACCTCCTTGCATTGAAAGAAGTCCAGGGACGCATGCAGGACAATAAACAGTATCTTGTTTACTTCATACCGCAGTACTACATCATGCAGGGAATGATTGCGGACACGGGCGGGGACTGGAAGCTGTTCAACCAGCATCACTCCCTGTCCATGATCACGGATTGGATATTCAATCCCTTCGGTCATCTGCGTGAGGGGCACCATGCAATGCACAGCAGTATGCAAATGCAGCATCAAAATAGCGGAAGTACAGAGGGCGGCGTCATCAGGAGGATGATCTTTATCTCCATAGAGGGTGTCCAAATAAAAAATCCCTCGGACCTCTTCTCTATCAATGCTCTCCGGGTGCCGCAGTTCATGGTCGATGTGAGATTACACGCACATGCGGAGTACCACTATTTTGACGGTGCAATACACGAAGACACAACCATTAACTGCGGTCAGGATAATTTTCCGCTTATAAGTCCCTTTGGCATTGAAAACGTAAATGTGTCTTCCCCAGAGTGGGCACTAACTTTACTCAATCCTTCTCCTGTACCTCAAGTGACAGGTCACCAACTTCCTTCCACCTTCCTCAGAACCTTTTCCAACAACTCTTTTTGCTGTTGCTTTAGGAGTATCAGTTACTGTTGCTGCCACGGGCTTAATTTACTATTGCAAAAAGCAGAAATTATGATCGCTATTTCTGCCGGCTATTATATGTCAGAGATGACTAAAGATGTTAAATGTTGCTTATTGCTGGCCTTGTCTGTCAATCAACCTCTTCCTACAGCGTTGAGATTATAAGCAATCACTTTTATCTGCGCTAACTCCTTACGATGCATATCCTTCCGAGCAGAAGCAAGCCGATAAACAAACTTTCTCTGTCAATGCAGAAAACGCCGATTCAACTGAGTTTCCTAAAATGATAAAAGCCCAGCTGACGTTTTGGATTTCGACGATTAGCATAAACTATCCTCCTCCAAGCAAAAGAGCAATAACTCTTCCCCTTGCGTTACACTCTAGGTAATGAAGGGTTAAACCCCAAGCCTCATTTCCCATCACCGATGACTCTTGAAAGATATGTATCTGTAGTTTTTGTTGAGCCACGCCTTGATCAGTAAGGTGCTATT
>CAVYLT010000049.1:0-83226 GCA_963769335.1 Nitrospirota bacterium
GGAATACACGACTGCGGTCTGCCCCGGCTGCAGGGACGTCTGCTGCAAACAAAAACACGGCTTGTATCAGCGGAAGGATGTCCGCTATCTGCAGGACCTCGGTGTCGCGGTGCCCCGGAGAGATCCGGCGAGGCCGCTGGAAGGGTCCTGTGAGGCAATGGGACCCCAGGGGTGTATGCAACCGCGCTGGTTGAGGCCCTTTAAATGTACCTGGTTCTTCTGCGAACCCCTTCTTGCGGCGTTGAATCGAGGCCCTCAGAAAGGGGCGAGAAAGATTACCTCAGTGATGCAGGAAATGATAGACCTTTACCAAGCTTTGCCGGATTGATGCCGCATCCGCAGAAAATCATGGGTCCGCCCTTCACCTTATGCCTTCCACCATACGCTCGCAGGCCTCTCTGAACAATCTGCAGCAAAAGTGAGGACACAGCTTGACAATCCTTGCCTGCGCGATAGACTTAAATGTATATAGCGGAATACATACGCACCGCGTCTTTATCCTGATCGTATCTGCCGACAGCGCGGCAGCAGTTCACGAAGTGACGATTTCCCAGATCTTACAGGAGCGTTTCTGCTCCCGAATAAACAGGAGTCAGTCAAATGTCAAAAATGAAGTCGAGCATCTTCGCAGCACTGACAGTTATTTCTCTCGCAACCTTGAGTGCATTCATGATCGTAAGCTGCAGTTCTCCGAACAACCAATCGATCTTCAACTCCGACACCGGGACGCACCCGGCGAACTGGTACATTGACCACCGGGCCGCTTATCTCGCGAACCCTGACCAGTGCACCGGCTGCCACGGGACTGACCTTCACGGAGGGATTTCCGGAGTAAGCTGCTTTTCATCGAGTTTCAACGGCCTTGCCTGTCACGCAACCGGTCCGGCCGGGCATCCTGCAGGCTGGGCGTCACCGGACTCGCACGGAGCAGCGGCAAAATCCGGACCGAGCACGACCGCAATGACCGGATTTTCAACCTGTCAGATATGTCATGGCTCCGACTTTACCGGAGGGCTGGCAAACCAGACCTGTTTGAACACGGCAGGATGCCATGGAGCGACGGTAGGCGCGCCGCACCCGCCTGCGCCGTGGAGAACGAGCGCAACGACCACACGGACGCATATCACGACGAATACGGCAAACGGTCCGGTCTGCGGGCTGTGCCATCTGGGCGGAAAACTGGTGGGGGTCTACGCTCCGTTGCCGGCGGGTGTTCAGCCGGGATGCTTCGACGGCACGCTCTGCCACGGCAGCAACGTGGTGCCGCACCCCGTCCCGTTTACGGATCCGACGCTGCACGGCCCTGTGGCCAAGGCGGACCTGACGTTCTGCGAAGGATGCCATGCCAATCCATCATCGGGCGGTCCGGGAAGCAACCCGCGCTTCAATGTTCCGATCGGCAATCTCCCGGCAGGCTGCGAGTCACCGGGCTGTCATGACCCCAATTATGCCCATCCCTCCCAGTGGAGAGGCCTCACCTCGACAGCTCCGGGCGGCCATATGACGGCCGGAAACATGGCGAATGCCTGCGCACTCTGCCACGGAGTAAATCTTGCGGGCGGAGTGGGCCCGGCCTGTTCGACCTGCCACACGGCCGGTTCGCCGCTCACGCTGACGAACTGCACATCGTGCCATGGAATTCCGCCGAACGGGACGGCATATCCGGACAGTGCAGGGGCGCATTCGGTTCACTACGGACTCATCAGCGCGATTACGCCGAGTACCACGGATATTTGCAACACCTGTCACAACGGCGGCGGGACCAGGACCGCGAACCACGATTATGGAAGAACGTCGGTGTTCGTTTCCTTCCTGTCTGCCTACAGCGCCAAGTCCGGCGCGGCATCGTTCGATCCGACGTCGAACACCTGCACGAACATCGCCTGCCACGACGGCCTGACAACGCCTAACTGGCAAACCGGCACGATCAACGTCAACACTCAGTGCTCGGCATGCCATGTTTTGGGCACCGGCGCAGGCCTTCCTGAGAACAACAGCTATTTCTCGGGCCAGCATTCCCTGCACGTGTACGGGGAAGCGAGTGGCGCCTTTACCCAGCCAGCTTGTACCGTATGTCACGATACGACGAAACTCGCAGCAGTGCATTTTACGTCATTCACCGCGCCGATATCGGAGGCGACGGCTTCGGCAACCATTAACAGCACCATAAATTTCAACGGCACGACCTGCAACCCGAGCGCGGGCGGACACACAGGCTGCCATAGTACGCACACCTGGTAGCGTTCTCGCTCAAAACAAAAATTAAAAAAGGCGCTCGCTTGAGCGCCTTTTTTAGCTAAGAAGCATTATCGCAACCGTACTACTTACTGAGATTCGCGAAGAGCTTCCTATTTCCCGAAAGGGCACACCGGGTAGCGGCAGTCCTTGCAGTGAAGACAGAGTCCGCCGTGGCCGAGCTCTGCGAGTTCCTTCCTGCCGACCTTCTCCCCGGCCAGAACGCGCGGCAGGACGAGGTCCAAAATGGTGATCGAGTGATACATCCCGCAGGCGGGAATGCCGAGAACAGGAATCGGTTCTGCGTTTCCTTCATTCCGAACTTTGAACGTTGAACTTTGAACTTCTTTGTTCAGATACCCGACCAGGAACATCGCACCGGGCAGCACCGGAGCGCCGTAGGTGATGTCAGTAGCGCCGATGTTCCGGATCGCAAACCGCGTCACATCATCAGGATCGACGGACATGCCGCCGGTGGTTATGAGCAGGTCCGCCCCGGCCTTGAGGAGCTCCCGCAGCCGTTCCTCGATGACAGACGCATTGTCCGGCGCAAAGTAAAGCCCCACGATCTCGCCGCCCGCGGCCTCGATCTTCTTTGTAATCACGGGCGCAAAGGCGTCCTTGATGCGTCCGTGATAGACTTCGTTCCCGGTTATCACGACGCCGGCTTTCGGCTTCCGCAATTGTTTGACTTCTATGACCGCCGAACCGGATTGTCGAGCCTGTTCGCAGATCATTACCGCTTCGTCAATGACATGACGCTTGACGACGAGCGGGATCGCCCGGGTGCCGGCTACGATCCTGTCTTTTTTTACCACCGAGTTGCCGTGGCGTGTTGCGCACATCACGTCGCCTAGCATATTCAAGGCAAAAAGCGCATTGCGATCAACACAAAGAAGTCCGTCCCGGTCCGCTATGATGTTGATCTTGCCTTCCTTCGGTTCGCCTTCAACGCGTACCCCCTGACCCATGAGCGCCGCTGCAAGTGCGACTGCCGCGTCGTTCTCATGCATCTCGTCGGCACCGAGCGAAAGAACAAAAAGGTGCTCCTTTCCGAGCCGCCGCAGATGGGTAATGTCCTCGAGCCGAATGACATGCCCTTTTTTGAACGCCCTGCCCTTGAATTCATCCTTGCGGACTTCCGTGATATCATGGGCGAGGACCATGCCGACTGCATCTTCGATCGGAACGGTTTGGCTTGAGTTCCGGGATATCCTGCCTTCCTCGTAAGCATCGCACATCGCATCCCTCCTTGCCCTTTGGCGCTACCGCTCCGGTTCCACCATGAGCATCTGCTCGAATTTCTTACACATGATCATCCATCATCAATTCATCTCATCGTTCTTTGATGAGATAGTCCAGAGAGGGAAGTGATAAACAGTCCATTCGGGGCAAAACCGACAAGATAATAAAAGTCTAGCTCAAAGTCGTCTCGTGTCAAGGACGGTTTGCTCAAGAGAAACAGTAAAATGAAACTTCCTGCAACCGGCAAATTTCTAAATATGCCTATCCGGTTAAGGCAGGTAATACTTGACTAAAATTATCCTGAATTAAAGGGGGAATCAGATGCCTAAAACTATACATAATGATGATCTCATTCGCATAAGCGAACCTCTTCTAAAAAAAAGTAATGGTTTGAAACCTTGTCCTTTTTGCGGATCAGACATAATAAGAGTTTGCTTTACTCGTGACTTCATAACAGAGAAGAAATTATTTTATGTGCAATGTATGAACTGTGAAGCGGAATCAGGATATAAACAAAGAGAGAGGGATGCTATTGATCTATGGGAAAATAGGGTTTAACGCTTACGCCTACTTCCAAGATACGGGAAATCTTTTTTGAAAGTAAGATAGCGAGAACTGTAGTTTCCGTGATGCGCCCATTTATGACAACTTTGAGGTTCATTTATGCAAAGGCAAGCGCAATTAGATACGTCATTATTATTTAAGTTTGCATCAATATGATGGGCGTTCCATGCTCCTCGTTGGCCTTTTATAATGTTAGACCATGTAAGCATTTTTCCGCAACGAGCGCAGAGTCCATTTTGGAGACAAAATGCTTCATATTCAATCGAGTTATCTATAGAAAAGCGTCCCATATTTTCTCCTTTAAAGTTTTGGAGAGTATATCATAAAGGGAAGTGGAGGTAAATAAATGGTGAGTATTTATTATCCAAAAAGTATTCTTGAATTTCAGGAAATGTTTTCTACTGAAGAGAACTGTCAGAAATATCTCTTTCGTTCGCACTGGCCTAATGGTTTTGTTTGTCCTGTTTGCGGAGTAGAAAAACATTACTGGATAAAAGAGAGAAGAAAAATCGAATGTGTCAACGGTCATCAAACCTCATTGACTGCGAACACTATTATGCATCGGTCTAAAATGCCTCTTAGACTTTGGTTTTGGGCCACTTATCTAATGACCACAGGAACGCCCGGAATATCAGCGGTTCAACTTCAAAGAAAGTTAGGACTGAAACGGTACGAACCTGTTTTTCAGATTTTGCACAAACTAAGATCGTCAATGGTGCGTTATGACCGTGAAAGAATGAACGGCACGTTTGAAGTTGACGAAACATACATCGGTGGCCCCACGACAGGTGGCAAAAGAGGCAGAGGCACTAAAAAGGCCATAGTAGCGGCTATCGTTGAGCATAAAGGCAGATTCATGGGGCGTATACGCCTTAGAAAAATTCCTGATGTTACCGAAAACTCACTTTTGAAATTCATTACCGATTTTATTGAACCTGGGAGTTACGTTGAGACGGACGGTTTTAAAAGCTACCAGAATTTAAACAAGCATCATTATAAGCATGTGCCTATCGCGCCCGATGATGTTGACATGCCTTTGCCGAGGGCGCATATCGTTTTCTCAAACTTAAAAACATGGTTAAAAGGAACCTATCACGGAGTAAGCAGTAAACACTTGCAAGCGTATCTCAATGAATACGTTTTTCGGTTTAATAGGCGCAAGACTCCTATGGCAGCGTTTCAAACGCTGTTAGGTCTGGCCTCTCACGTGACAAGCTGGCCGACCTATGAAGGCATTTACAAGGGTAAATTTCTTCATCCGAATAGACCGAAATAAGGGCTTATGATATACTTGCACATCTCACTCAATAAGGAGGTGTGCAATATGAAATTAACCACTTACAAAAAAGTAAAATTAGTTTTGAAAATATCAGGTATACCTTCATCACTGGCAACAATATATCAAACAGTGGATTGGATATACCAGAAAGCAGGTAAGGAAATGCTTCCCTGGGTATTTATAGCTATAATCGCAATTGGTTCAATAGTTGTCTATATTTATGTAGACTATAAAGAAAGAAAAGAAGCTGAGTTAATCGAACGAGAAAAATTGAACAAAATTATAGACTGGCTTACATCTTCCGTTTTAACGAAAACTTACACAAATGGACCATTTAAAGAACAGCCTACATTAGAACAAAAAATTAATCTTATGATAAGCAAAGAATTTGAGAGACGCTCAAAAAAATAAACGACATAAATTCATTTACTTTTACCTTTGGCTATTATAAGATTGTCAGCATCAATATCTATTCTATTCAAAGGAGGACTTTTCAATGAAAAAAAAGGTAATTTTGTGGACGGTTTTCTTAGTAATTCTCATAGGAGTTTCAGGTTGTTCAATTCACTCGATGGATGTCCAGACATTGACCATACCTCCACGAGCACAACCAGTAACCGTAACAGTTAAAGGCGATGCGAAATGTTCAGATTATTTTTTATTTTATCAGGTGCAAGAATTTCTTAATGTTCAATCAAGCGATGGAACGAAACCTGTACGAGTTCAATAAGGATGTGAGTAAGCAGTCTCAAAGTCGAAAGTAGCTTTGAGGCTGCTTTATACCTCTGAGAAAATTAATTAGTAGAAATGTGAATATTACCCATTACCTGCTTTAACCGGATAGGCATATTTCTAAAATAGTCGCGCCTGAACGGGAATAACAAGAGGAAACAACGAATGTTCCCTTGGCAAAACATCGTGGTCATCGGGTTATAGGGTGGCGAGTTGGGATAAATGGCCATGCAATGGATAATAGAAAATATATAAGATAAAAAGAGCTGATGAAGATACTGATTGATCTGCTCGTCCCTGTGGAGCCCCTCCGGCGGGAGCCGGGGGATTCCAAATCGCGGGATTGACGCCACAAGCGGATAGGCAGGATTTTTCCATCAAAGCGAGGCGAGAAGAAGCAATCGCTTATGGTCGGCTGTTATGAAGGCAGAAGAACGACCTTGACGGTCCCGCCCGTCAGCTTCCGCGGTTCCGCGACCGCTCTGATAGACGGGCGGAATCGCTTTGCTGCTTCCCGGCCCTGACCGAATCGCTGAACAGGATGCGTTTCCGGGTCAATATCATCTCCCCGGCTTCAAGCGGAGAGCGGCCCGGTGTTTCCCGGGTGCGCGTCACTGCTGATGGCATTTGCTGCAGTAGCTCTTGACCTTTACATCAAAGGCCCGCTTTCCATTGTGGCACGCCCCGCAGGACAGCCCTTTTTCCATGTCCGCCATCGTCCGCTTCGGGTTCGACTGGACGTACATGATAAAGATTTTGGAATGACACTCGGTGCACTTCAAGCCGAGTTTCCCCACGTGAAAATCATGGCTGTACAGGACGTCGCCTGCGCCCGCAGGATGAAAAATAATGTCCCCGCCGCCTATCTTTCCCCACGCAACGAGCGGCACGAGCAGCAGAACCAGCACTCCGGAAACGATCAGCTTTCCCATTTCCCCTCCCCCTCTTTTTTGTCGAATTTTAGTTTATTTTTATACCTGCTGCGTCCTTTAGAAAATTGCAGCTACTCCCGAGGTTGCCTGTCGAGGAGCTGCCGGATTTTTCTCAGGGGCCGGGTGGGCGAGATCCGCTTGGATACAAGCTCCCGGCCTCCATAGAGGAGGTGCGGACTTGCAATAGAACACGTCGGTGTAGGTGAAATTATACTGGCAAATTGGGGACTTGTCAAAACTAAAACGGCTGTGACCTTCAATCTTGACAGAAGTTTCAAATAGGCATAATCTCACTTATGAGATTGCCTGCGATTCCGGAGGTTACCATGCGTCTGAGACTATTGAGCGTTCCTTTGCTGTTCCTTCTATTCGTTCAGCATGCTACTGCCGGCGAGGTCCGGGTGATCGAGCTGACAGACGGCAGCCTGATCACCGGCGAGGTGTCGTCGCTGAACAACGGTGTTTACATCATCAAGTCAGACAGTCTCGGCACCATCAGACTTGAAGAATCGAAGATCCGTGCGATCCGTTCAAAGTCTTCCGGTACAAACGCCGCGTCAACCCGGAAAACCTCGGCGCTGCAGGAAAAGATGTTCAGCGACCAAGAGATCATGGGCCTGATCCAGTCGCTCCAGCATGACCCCGACTTCAAAAAAGCCCTCGAAGACCCCGAGATCATGAGGGCCGTAAAAGCGGGCGATGTTCCCGCCCTCGCTGCTAATCCGAAATTCATGAAACTGCTGGACAATGCAACGGTGAAAGAGATTCAGAATAAAACCAAATAAACGGGCGTCTTCGATATCGATTTCTTGAGGACTGTCGCTCTTGGCAATCATGAGTCTCCCTTTCGCCCCTTATTTTCCCCCTTTCTCCTGACCCGGTTTTTCATCAGGCAGTTTCCCTTTTCTTATCTCCTAAAATCAGTTGACAGACATGCCTATTCTATGTACTATCGTCGAAAATTGAGAAGGGGCGGGGTATGGCAATAACCTATAAAGACGCGGGTGTCGACATCGACGCCGGGGACCTTTTTGTCCAGAAGATAAAACCCTTTGTTAAATCCACCTTCCGGCCCGAAGTCATGACACATATAGGCGGCTTCGGCGGCCTGTTTGCGCTCAAAAAGTACAAGGACCCCGTCCTGGTCTCCGGGACCGACGGCGTCGGCACCAAACTCAAGATCGCCTTCCTCGCGAAGAAGCACGATACCGTCGGCATCGACCTGGTGGCCATGTGCGTCAACGACATCATCGTCCAGGGCGCTGAGCCGCTGTTCTTCCTCGATTACTTCGCCACCGGCAAGCTCAAACCCCAGGAGCACTCGGACATTGTCAAAGGCATCGCAGAGGGGTGCAGACAGGCCGGCTGCGCGCTGATCGGCGGCGAAACCGCGGAGATGCCGTCGTTCTACGGCGAAGACGAATACGACCTCGCCGGCTTCGCCGTGGGTGTGGTCGAGAAAAAGAAGATCATCAACGGCTCCAAAATTAAACCCGGCGACCAGCTCATCGGCCTGGCCTCGTCGGGCCTCCACAGCAACGGCTATTCTCTCGTGCGCAAGGCCCTGCTCGAAAAAGCCGGATACGGTGTGGAGGATACGCTCTCCGAACTGGGTCACGCCTCGCTCGGCGAGGTCTTGCTGACCCCCACGAAGATCTATGCGAAAACCGTAATGACGCTCCTGAAGGAGTTCGACATACGCGGCATGGCGCACATAACCGGCGGCGGCATCACCGAAAACACTCCCCGCATGCTGCCGAAAGGGACGCAGGCGCTCATCAGGAAAGGGGCGTGGAACATTCATCCCGTCTTCAAACTGATCCAGAAGAAGGCCCAGGTTGATGATAACGAGATGTACCGTGATTTCAATATGGGGATCGGTCTGGTCCTGGCCGTGCCGAAAAAGCAGGCTGCGGCCGTCGTGAAGAAAGCAATGAAGCTCGGCGAAAAGGCATACCTCATCGGCGAGATCGTAAAAGGGAAGCAAGTTGTGAAGTACATTGATGCGTAGTACAGAGTACTAAGTTCAGAGTTCACAGTAAATGCAAACCGGTTCCCTCTTCTTCTGGCTTGCCACTCGGTACTGTGGACACCTTCCAACGTCGCCTCCGCGGTGAAGGAACAAAAATGGTTATGAAAAAAGTAAAGCTCGGCGTCCTGGTTTCCGGCCGCGGTTCCAACCTCCAGGCGATCATCGACAACATTGAGAAAGGCAAGCTCTCCGCCGAGATCGCCGTCGTAATCAGCGACCAGGCCGATGCCTATGCACTCGAACGGGCGCGCACCTGCAATATCCCGGGCGTTCACGCCAGCGCCGAGGGATACAAAAACAAGCGCATTGCCTATGATACCCTTCTCGTGCAGGAACTGCAGAAGTACAACGTGGAACTGGTTTGCCTGGCCGGCTTCATGCGCATCATCTCGCCCGTGCTCATCAAGGCTTATCCGAATCGCATCCTGAACATCCACCCTGCGTTGTTGCCGTCCTTTCCCGGTCTCCATGTCCAGAAGGCTGCGCTCGACCACGGCGTCCGGTTTTCCGGCTGCACCGTCCACTTCGTGGACGAAGGCATGGACACCGGCCCCATCATCATCCAGGCCGTTGTTCCGGTCCTCGACCACGATACGGAAGACAGCCTGTCGGAGCGCATCCTCAAGCAGGAGCACAGGATCTATTCCCGCGCCATCCAGCTCTACGCCGAGGACAGACTCCGGATCGACGGCAGACGGGTCATCGTAACCGGCGGCAGATCAGAACCGGACGAATTTCTCATTAATCCCTGAAGCAAAAAATCAATTAAAAAAGCTTTTACCGCAAACAAAAAAGCAGGCTGGAATTCAGCCTGCTTTTGTTGTCAGTTGATGCATCAAACTGTCTTTCTCAACCACTCTACTCTATCGTATCACAGTGTTGTACCTGCGAAACGATTAGTTCGGCTCACGTGCGGCACTCACATCAAAAAACCGTAATGCCATTCTGAAATTCAATGCTCGGTTCCATTGTTGTTGTACTCATGCCGCCTGCGGCTGAACCTTCCTCGCTGTATTCCACCGGCCGGACATCAAATGCTGTTATCCCGTTCTCCAGCGAAAGGCCCGCTCCGAGATCATGTGAGGGGAGTGGAACCGCTTCAAACGCCGTAATACCATTGTAGTCACCAGCGCTCATATCTTTTTCTGCTGCATAGGCAGATCCAAAGGTAAGAGCAATCACCACTACGCTCAAAAGTATAAGGATCCTTTTCATAAGTATCGCCTCTTTTCTCGTTGAATTTTACATATCTTATTTCAAGCCTATCACAACTATGGCGGTTGTCAAGGCACCATGCTCCTTGGTCATTTCGCAACCGCAACTGGTCTGCTACCAAAGCATTCTCCCTGTCCCGAGATAATACTTTGCAATATGCGCCATGGATTCATTGAGACTTTTGATCCGGCCTTGAAGACTCGGGGGGTGGGCGTCCTGATAAAACCGAGCCTCATAATGTATTAATGTTCTAATCGTGAAGAAATATCTGGAGGAAAGCGTTCCTGCATCCTACAGCCCCAGAAATGGTGAACGCTACCTAAGTGTGAGGAAACGTTTCAGGACGGCAGTAAAGAAGGCGGGGTTTACGGACTTTCGATTTCACGACCGTCCCCGCCGCACCTTTGCATCTCAACTTGTTGTTGGCGGGAGCAGGCCTGACGGCTGTTTCAAGATTTGGAGCATAAAAGTCCGACCATGACACTGCGATATGCCCACTTGGCTCCGCAACACATGGTGAAGGCGGTAGAGATTCCGGACAATGCTGTGAATCAGAGACTTCTGAAAATTGGTGGACGAGAAGGGGTATTCCACTATTTCTACCCCTCCCCCACCAAACCGCTGATAACAAGGCACTTCCAAATATTGAACCCGCCCAGATAGTACCCGTTTAGCGTGGAATGTGTACTAAATTGTGTACTAATCTTACCATACAAGGGTGCAGAGTGCCAATGATTTAATTATCCGGCTACGCTGAGGGATAGAAGTCAAAACCCTGCTGTGAAATTATTTTTTTATTGGGCGAGGCTTTCATCTGAAAAGGTTTCCCCCATTAAATTCATCAATTTCAAAGTTACAAGTAATGCTTGATTCTGCTTTCAGCCTATCCTATAATTCGACGTAGACTGTCCCATCGGAGGGCGAGAATGACAGGCATAGCCGATATTCAAGAAATTTTTCAAATCAGTTGGGTGAATACTCTGATTGGCTTAATGGGTGCAATTATTATATCCTATATTTTTTTATGCTTATCCGGTTAAGTTAACAAATGGGTAATTTTACCTGAAAAACAAAAACCACAAAGTCACACTGATTTATCACTTTGCACTTTTTTACCGTCAACAGTCAGTGACATTTTTTTTATATCATTTCTTAATTCAGAAAAAGTAGCTTTCATCTCAATGAAGCTTCTTATCCAACTTTGATAATCTTGACTGGATTGAGAAATCTTTGCATCGTATTCGGCTTTAAGTGCTTTGAATTTTTTATCATTATTTGCCTTATATTCTTTGATTTTTTCGTATATAAAAGTGCAGGCAGAAACAACCATTATTAATATAAGAAGCGAGCTTACCGTGATATACTGTCCTAACATTTTCAATTTCTCCCATGCGATAAAAAAATTTTACTTATCTTCACGCTAACCATCCAAAAGGCTTTACTAATGCGGAGTTTAACGCCGCCGTAGACGTGGTTCAACGGATGCAACACGCTGTTCAAGAAAAACTTTTCGGATCGCTTCCGTCATAATGTCTATCATCTTCTTGCCTAGCCTAAGTTCTTTCTCGCGGTATGACTGTTTAGACATTTTTGGTTTTCCTCCAATTTTGGTTTTTCGGGTAAAATTACCCGTTTGATGCGTTAACCGGATAGGCATATATTTTTTTTTGGCGTTCTTCTATTGGTGCTCAACTCGTCTATGTAACTGCAAATCTTAATTTGATTGATAAAGCCCATATTCCAGATGATGTCTCAATTTTTTACAAGAGAGAGGTTGTTCCCAGTCTATCTAAAACGTTTATCATAATATGGAATAAGGGGATGCGAGTGCTTGAGGGTGATGGTGCAGATGGATTTAAAATTTCCTTCCCCGGCGATGTTCAAATTCTCTCCGCAGTTGTCACAAGGCGGACAAATCCAGCTAATAAGTTTGCCATCAGCATAATTAACCGCAATGAACTGTTATGTAATTTTGAATATCTTAATCAACTTGGTGATGGAGTAACGATAGAAACATTACATACAGGCACGAACGTGTTGCCGACAATATCAGGAGCATTCAAAGATATGCCCAAAGGAATAAAAAGCAATAAACCCCAAAATGCTTTCCTCAGTAACGTCATTGAACTTGTCAAATTTTCATTGGCGATGTTTTTCATATTCCCGGCTCTTATTATTCCCTTTTGGATAGGAGCACATATTTATAATTTCCTCGTGGCATTGGTAACGCATTCGATTGCCATGGCTGCAGGCTTGATATCAGGTGGAGTATCGTTTTGGTTTCTAGTCAAACTTGGCGAGAATTTATTCAAAAGAAAACCTTATGCCTCTTCCCTTAAAGTTGAGGGGATAGATATTTAGTGCAATATCGAATTTCCTCAAATGAGGCTAAGAATCCGCATAAAGGATGAAAAGGTTATGGTGAAAATATTTTTTGCGTTTTTTTCAAGGGCGGGTGTAATCATTATGATAGGGCTGTGGCAGTTTCCGCCCTCACCATCGGCAAGCACTATGGGGGTACGGAGAGGCTCAACGATTCAATAGGCTTGCCGGAATTTCCGCTCTCCCATTCAGCAGCGGTTCGCAAGCCAGGATTACCCTGCTGCTTTTCTCAAGAACTCCAAGCATAGCTTCATCGTTTTGATGTCCGATTCCTTCAGGAGCGATTCGATAGCCTTCTTGACTGCTTTTTCCGAACCCATACCCTCAACGGGCAAGAAAAGTTCATATAGCTCGACATTCAATCCACTGACAATCTTCGCCAGCGTCTTCACTGTGACGTTCTTTTGCCCCCGCTCAATAGCACTGATGTACTTCGTGTTCACGCCGGTTTTTTCTTCCAGCTGCTCCTGCGTCAACCCTTGCCGTTCTCGGACAGACTGAATCCTTTTGCCAAGGGATACCAATATATTCATCGATGGCTTCTTAGCATACAATATCAGCGATGCAAGCTACAATGAACCTCCTAAAAGATGATAAGATGCTTAAAGTCAACATATAAGTTGACTAAACTCCTCATATATGTTTAAATACTGCCCAATAGTTATTCATAAATAGAGATTGAGTCTAATCCAGGTTCACATTAGGGAGGGAACTTATGAAGGGAAATACAAGATTGCTTGCGATTTTCTTTATTGCACTCACGAGTATCACGGGATGTGCATGGAAAAGCGTCCCGACTGCTGCCGACTATACATCCACAAATAAAATTAACTATACAGTTGGTGTCGATTTATTAAATAATTATGAAACGACACAACTTGATGCCCCCAAGATAGCTGCGTCACTCAAGTCTATGAACGTTTTTAAAGATGTTGTGTTCCCTTACAGAAAAGGCGATGCGGTTGACGCAGTTCTCTCCTTATCGGTTAAAGAGAAAGGGGAAGAACATATCGCCAGGGACTTAGCAAGTGGTTTCTTTACATTAGGACTTGCCGGCTCAAAAAATACATTTACATTTTATACTAATGCTATATTAAAGTCGGCGCGTACTGAAGCTAAAATACTCGATTATAATATTTCAACAGCTACCGAGTTCAGCTTTGGGCAGTTTGCAAACAAAAGTGAGCTTTTATCAGAAGTCAGGAAAGTGTCTTGTAAAAATATAGCGGTTGATTTGGCTAATCATTTCAACGCCGACTTCAACACAATTCAGGCTAATTTATCTACGAACAACGCCAATAATTCCCCTAAGCAGATTGTCGAGAAAAAGAAGGAAACAAAAGATACCAATGTTCATTCTCCATCACAATCTGATACTACAACCAAGCTAAAAAAGTTGAAGGAACTTTACGAGGCAGGATTAATCACCAAGGATGAATATGACACAAGACGCACAAAACTATTAGAGGACATTTAATTCCGCCACGAGCCATACTCACGTAGCGTTCATAAATCACTTCTCAAATGAACCGGCAGGGTGTCCTGCCGGTTTTCTTTTTATACCACTACTTCCGGCGAATGATTCGATAGGGTTTTATGAACAACGCCCACCGATAGCTCCACCTTCTTAGCAATCGCCCTGATGCTCTCTCCCGCCTTCTTGAGTTCAATAATCTTCTTCACGAGGTAAGGTGCAATCGGCGTTCTGCCGACACGCTTACCCTTCGCTCTTGCGTTCTGAATACCTGCTCTTACCCTGTCGGCAATGACATCACGCTCAAACTGACTGAACGATGCAAGGATACCGAACATGAGCTTGCCTGTTGCAGACGTAAAATCGAGGTTCTCGCTATATGACACGAAACTAACACCAAGCCCCTGAAGCTCCTCAAGCGTGTTTACGAGGTTCCGGAGCGAGCGTCCGAACCTATCGAGCCACCACACTGCGATAACGTCTATTTTCCGCTTCCGGGCATCGTCCAGTAGCCTATACAATGCGGGACGCTTCGCCTTAACGCCTGAAATGCCCTCATCTACATACTCGCCGACAACTTGCCATTGCCTGTTACGGCAATAGTCCCTGAGCGGGTTTCTGCAATTGGGATTTTTTGACTTCCCGACAGTTGAATATCGGTTGTAAGTCTTGGGGTACTCTCGTGCGGAAATAGTGATGCCCGTTGACGATGCAGTGGTACTTCATGGCTCCTTACCGCCTTTTGTGTGCTAAAACGTGTACAAAGGCTGATAAGGATTACTTGGAAGGATTAGGGGAACCTTGATTATCAGGAGGTTAGATAAAATTGGTGGACGAGAAGGGGATCGAACCCTCGGCCTCCGCATTGCGAACGCGGCGCTCTCCCAGCTGAGCTACTCGCCCACGGTCTTGAAAACGGCGTGGAAGCGGCTATAATCTAATCTATCGGCCGGAAGAAATCAAGGGAAAAAAATGGAACGGCTGGATTGGACCTATAGCACGAAACCTCTCGCTCGGCCGGGCAGTCATGAAAGCGCAGCGCCGCGAAGGGAGAGCATGTTTCACGGCCGTTAAGCGAGTGCAAGGCTCCGGTCATGGGAATTCCAAGCCGCGGGATTGACAAATGGCTCCATCTTCGCTATAGTGTCAGGCTTACCATGCATATTTTTTGAAAGGAGAACTACCCATGCGTGAAAGACAGAAGGAACTGAGCAGAAGACGGAAACGCAAAGAAGAGACCCTGCGGGCCAGGAACAAGGCAGCCAAGGCCGACGCTGCAGCTAAAAAGGGAAAATAATCGATGTCCTCCTCCGGCGTCCGATCTGTTCTTGCGGTCATCGTGCTGGCGCTTCTGTGTGCGGCCCTCAGCCTGTCGACCGGCTGCGCGCCCAAGCTGCCTCCCGAACCTGCATGGGAGAAGGACGCGCGAACGCTCCTTGACCAGGCCGACGGTTTTTTCGCCAGGAAACAGTATGACCTGGCCGCGAAAACCGCGGAGGCCTTCATGTACGAGTACCCTACAAGCCGCTACCGTGACCGAGGGCTTTACCTGATGGGGGAGGTGCGGTTTGAGAAACACGAGTACGACAAGGCACTCGGCTATTACAAAAGCATCATTCAGGAGTTCCCTGCATCGCCATTCATATTATCCGCCCGGTACAAGCTTGGGCAGTGCTATTTCGAGCTGAAAGAGTACGAGCTCGCCATTGCCAACCTTGCCGACCACAGCAAGGTGACCGATCCCGTGCAGCTCAGGCGCACTGCAGAAATGCTCTCCGTTTCCTACCTCGTCAAAAAAAACTATCTGCCGGCAGCCCGGGAACTGGTCTATCTCGCTTCAACCGGCGGGAATGAGCAACAGAAGGCCGGCTATCGCGACCGCGTCCGCGAGCTCATCGAGAAAAATCTGTCCGAAGACGAGTTGAGGACATTGTCGGCGGGAACCTCCTATCCCGCGGACCTCGCTCGACTGCGGTTGGCAGGACTCATGATTGAACAGCGAAAATACCGCGACGCCATCAGTATCAGCAAGGAATTCCTCGACAAGTTCCCCAATCACCCGGAGAAAACGCGGGCGGAAATGCTCCTGAATGAGGCCACGACCAAGCTTGAAGCGCCGCGCTATTCATTGGGGGTCCTCATACCACAAACCGGCCCGCTCGCCTTTTTCGGCGATCATGTGCTGAAGGGCATCCAGCTTGCCGTGCATGAATACAACCTCCAGGAGCCGGACAACCGCGCGGAGCTCCTGGTGATGGACACCGAAGGTTCTCAGGAGAAAGCGGTTGCTTCGCTCAAAGAGCTCGCGTCCAAAGGCGTCGTGGCGGTGATCGGCCCCCTCTTGACCAAGGAAACGGAAGCCATCGTCCCCGTGCTCGAACAACTGAAAATCCCGGCGATCACTCCGGCAGCGTCCGGCGAGGAGATCGGCAAACTCAGTCCCTGGCTGTTCAGAAACGCGCTCACGAATACGAGCCAGGCCGCGGCCGCGGCCCAGTTCGCACTCGGCCAGAACCTCAAAAAATTCGTGGTTCTTTATCCCGATGACGCCTACGGGAAGGACCTGGCCCGGCTTTTTTCGATGGACCTGGAGCGAAAGGCCGAGATCCTGGCGACCATTTCCTATCCCTCTGACGCAAGAGACTTCGGGCCCTACGTCAGAAAAATCATGGAAATCGACCTGCGCTCCCGGAAGGTCGTGATCCCCGACGACGCCGACGCGCGGAAAAAACTCTTTGAGGACTACACGCCGGGATTCGATGCGATGTACCTGCCCGGCTATGCGGACCGCGTCGGGCTGCTGATTCCCCAACTCGCTTATTACAACATCACGAACGTGACCCTGATCGGTTCGAACAACTGGCACTCCCCGGACCTGATCGATCGGGCCCAGCGTTATGCCGACGGCGCGGTGTTTGTTGACGGCTTTTTCCCGGAGAGCGTCGATCCGGCGATCAAACCGATTTGGGACGCCTACCGCTCCGCATACAATGAAGAACCCGATATTCTTTCAGCCCAGGCCTATGACGCGGCCGGCATGGTGCTTTCTCTCATCAAGGACCATAAGGACACGCCCCTGGCCATCCGCGACGGACTGCTTGCGCTCAAGGATTATCACGGCATTTCCGGAGATATTTCTTTTCCCGGCAATGGAGAGGCGCAGAAGAAGCTTTTTCTGATCAAGGTCCAAAACGGGAAATTCCTGCCTTACAGCAGCGCAAAAGAATGACCTTCCCTGTTTTTTCTTGACAAGGCCCCGCTCTTTCTTTTAGTATCAATTTTTCGTTTCTGCTTCGAAGGTACGGGTAGGAAACCATGAATGAGCTCCATATCATACAGAAAATCGTTATCATGGCCCCACCGCTCATCTTTGCCATCGTGCTCCACGAAGTCGCCCATGGCTGGATCGCGAACAAGCTCGGCGACCACACGGCGCGGGACATGGGCAGACTGACGCTGAACCCCGTTTCCCATATCGATCTCTTCGGCACCATTATCATGCCGGTCCTCCTCTATCTGTCGACGCACGGCATGTTCGTTTTCGGATACGCAAAGCCGGTCCCGATCAACCCCTACAATTTCAAAGATCCGAAAAAGGGCATGGCATTATCTTCACTCGCCGGACCGGGGATCAATATCATCATGGCGATAGCGTTTTCCTTATTCCTGCGCGTCATTCTGCCGGGCATCGAAGGCTTCATTCCGAAATCGGCATGGGAGCCAATCGGGCTCCCCCTGGTCCTTATGCTGGGCTATGGGGTCCTCATTAACGTCGGATTGGCCCTCCTCAACCTGATACCCATTCCCCCGCTGGACGGGAGCAGGATTGTTTACTGGCTCCTTCCCGATACCATGGCATCCGCATACTATCGTCTTGAAAGATACGGCATGGTGATTATCCTGTTGCTCTTTGCCTTCAACATTCTTGGTTACCTGATCTGGCCGATCATGCAACCGGCCCTCGACATCCTTCTTGGAAAGGACATTCTTTCAATACTGAGTTACTTTCTCTTTAAAGGTAACTGACGAAAAGGAGTCTGAGAGAACACGCTATGTCCAAAAAACGGGTCTTAAGCGGCATGCAACCGAGCGGGCTCCTGCACCTCGGCAACCTCATGGGGGCACTGGACAACTGGAAAAAACTCCAGGACCAGTACGAGTGCTACTATTTCATCGCGGACTGGCACGCCCTCACCACGAACTACGCCGACACGTCCAAAATCCGGTCCTACATCCATGAGATGGTGGTGAACTGGCTCGCGGCAGGTCTCGATCCTGAAAAAGCCGTGCTGTTCCGCCAGTCGTTCGTGCCGGAGCATGCCGTGCTGCATGTGCTGCTGTCGATGTCAACGCCGCTCCCCTGGCTCGAGCGTGTGCCTACCTACAAGGAGAAGATGGACCAGATCCAGGACCGCGAGATGAACACCTACGGGTTCCTGGGCTACCCCGTGCTCCAGGCCGCCGACATCCTGATCTACAAGGCCCATTTCGTGCCCGTGGGCATTGACCAGCTTCCGCACCTGGAACTTACCCGCGAGATCGGCCGCAGGTTCGACCAGTTCTACGGCGAGGTCTTCCCCGAGCCGCAGCCGCTCATGACCGAATATCCCAAGCTTCCGGGTACCGACGGACGCAAGATGAGCAAGAGCTATAACAACTGCCTCTATCTTTCCGACAGCCCCGAGGAGATCACCAAGAAAGTCATGCAGATGGTGACGGACCCCGCCCGCGTGCGGCGCCAGGACCCGGGCAATCCCGACGTCTGCCCTCTGTTCACGCTCGACAAGATCTTCGCGCCCAAAGAATGGTGCGATCATGTCAATGCAGAATGCCGCCGTGCGGGCGTCGGCTGCGTGGACGACAAGAAAGAACTGCTGAAACACCTCCTCGCCTACCTCAAGCCGATCCAGGAGAAACGGAAAGAGCTTTCGACGAACCCGAAGCAGGTCGCCGAGATCATCGCCGAAGGATCGAAGAAGGCGCGCGTCGTGGCGGCGCAGACCATGGCCGAAGTGACCGAGGCGATGAAGCTGTAGCAAAACAACCGCTTGACTTGCCCTGTCTTTTCCTCTACGCTTTTCCCTATGCTTAAAACGGTTGAAGAAATACGCGAGCGTATCGTGTCGTCGTACCAGCCCGACCGCATCATTCTTTTCGGTTCGCGGGCTGCGGGCACGAACACGGAGAAAAGCGACTACGACCTGCTCATTCTCAAAGACACGCAGGCTCGCCCCATAGACCGGAGGATCGAGGTGGAAAAGATCCTGCAGGACCGCGCCGTGCCCCTCGACATCATGGTCTATACACCCGGCGAGATGCGGTATCTGTATTCCATCGGCAGTCCTTTCATCGAGGAAGTGATAGAGACAGGGAGGGTGCTCTACATGCGCAAGGCCACCGGAGAATGGATCAAGGAAGCTCAGGAAGAACTCGCGTCGGCCCGAATATTACTCGAACACGGAAAATACAAGGCTTCCTGTTATCACAGCCAACAGAGCGTGGAGAAAGGGCTGAAAGCGCTCATTATCGAGAACGGCGAGAAGCCGGACAAAGTGCGCGACATCGTGGAGCTGCTCAGCCATGCACGGAAGCTGCACCCGGGAGTAACCCTGGTGATGGATGACGCGGTTTTCCTGAACAGTATTTATAAAGGCAGGTATCCCGCGGAGGAGGGTCTGCTGCCGCAGGGGGCGCCCTCGAAGGAAGATGCCGCTCGCGCAGCAGACGCAGCTGAAAAATTCCTGAAGAATATAAGCATTTCTTGAAGTGATCACCGGTACCGGTAGGTTGGGCGCCGCCCTTGTGCCCAACATTTCCCTTGAATGCGTTGGGCAGGATAAACCGTTCTGCCCAACCTTCCTGAACTTCGCCGTAAATCATTCGGTAACACCCGCATTTTCCGCCCGCGAATCCTGCATTTTGCCACGTTCCCTTCCGGAAAATTCCTTGACTTTGCAGTATTTCTCCCCTATTATTCAAGCTGAGTCTTATCAGGAAAAACCGCATGATAACAACCCTGCAGGATGTCCTCAAAGAGTATAAATCCGATATGGAGCGCATGGAGCACAGGATCCATGAGAGCCTGGGCACCGACGTTCCGCTCATCCGGCAAGTAAGCAAATACATTCTCGGCGCAGGCGGCAAACGGTTCCGGCCGTTGCTGCTGCTCCTCTCGGCGCGGCTCTGCGGTTACCGCGAACACGACGCCGAATATCTTCTCGGAAGCGTGGTGGAATACATCCACACCGCTTCGCTCCTTCACGACGACGTCGTGGACGAGGCCAAGCTCCGCCGCGGCAGGTCGTCGGCCAACTCCCTCTGGGGAAACCAGGCAAGCATCCTCGTCGGCGACTATCTCTATTCGAAAGCCCTCTATCACGCAGTTCGTCTCCAGATCCAGCGCGTCATGGACGTCCTCTCCGAGACCACGACCACCATGTCCGAAGGCGAAGTGCTCCAGCTCATGCAGATCCAGAATGCGGACATCATGGAGGCGGACTACTTCCGTCTCGTGGAGTGCAAGACCGGCGTGCTCATCTCCGCCTCGTGCCGGCTCGGCGCCATCATCAGCAAGGCCCCGCTATCGCAGGAAGACGCCCTCACCGCCTACGGGAAAAAACTCGGCCTTGCTTTCCAGATCACCGACGACACCCTCGACTACGCAGCGGACCAGAAACAGCTCGGCAAGGTCCTGGGCAAGGACCTGGAAGAAGGAAAAGTCACCCTTCCTCTCATTTATGTCCTCCGCAGGGCGGACAAGGAAGAACGGGGGAACGTCAGGGCAATCCTCGATGCCGATGCCGTTTCCGACGGGGACCTCACCTATACGCTGGGACTCATGACAAAGTACGGGGCCGTCGAGGAAGCGCTCGGACTGGCGCAGAGGTTTTCCAACGACGCCAAGGCGGCCCTTGCGGTGTTCCCCGATTCGACTCCGCGGCAGGCGCTTACGTCGCTCGCGGACTATGTCGTGCAGCGGGAGATGTGATGCCTCGCAGGCCCTCTCAAACGACGACTTCCAGCGGGAGAGGTAATGCATCCCCTTGTCAAGCTCGCAAAAGACACCGTTGAGTTGTACATCCGCGAAGGCAAGGCCTACGAAGTCAAGGAAGAAGACCTTTCTCCGGAATTCAAGCAGCGCGCCGGCGTGTTCATCTGCCTCAAGATCAAGGGAAGCCTCCGCGGATGCATCGGTACCTTCCAGCCCGCGGAGCCCACGATCGCCCATGAAACCGTGCGGAACGCCATCAGCGCGGCGACCTGCGATCCGCGCTTCGAATGTGTGCGGCCGGATGAATTGGACACGATCGGATATACGGTGGATGTACTCACGCCGCCGGAAAAGATCTCGGGTAAGGACGAACTCGACCCGCGGAAATACGGGGTCATCGTTCGTGCCGGCGGAAGACGGGGGCTGCTCCTGCCGGACCTCGAGGGTGTAGATACCGCGGACTACCAGGTCGCTATCGCCATGCAAAAAGCAGGTATTGCATCCGGGACCCCCGTCGAGTTGTTCCGGTTTGAAGTCAAGCGATATCAGTAATCAGTCTTGCGAATACAAAGAAGGAGGAAAGAACGGACACATGGACAGACCGGAAAGAAGCGACAAAAACGATGCACAAAAGGCAAAGCTCATATTTCTATCACTCGCAGCACTCGTAGCGGTCCTGCTGATCTGGAGCCTCTATGCGGCAAACAAGGCAAAAACGGAGCGGGATACGGCCAGACAGGACGTGGAAACGCTGAAGCAGGACAACGCAAAGCTGGAGCAACTGCTCAAGGACCAGAACCAGATGATCGACGACCTCAAGAAAAAACTTCAGCAGTGTGAATCCAAGCCCAAGGCGAAAGTGGCCGCGAAGAAAAAACATGCACCGGCCAAGAGCAAGGCCAAGAGCAAGAAAAAGACCAGGAAGAAGACCCACTAACGACGCCGTTCCCGCCGCACGACGGAAATCAAGAGCGAGTACGCTATCGTAGCACAAGCCGCGAAAAAGCGCTCGCTCTTGTTTTTACCTGGTCCCCGAAAGGAGTCAACCATGAACACGCCGCCGGCAGTAAGCTCCTCTGAGTATAAAAACGATTACCTCTACATCGTTATCCGCCGGATACCCGAGTTGGGTCCGCAGACGCACCTCTTCTGCTGCGGAATCAATACCACGCGCTTCGACCCCATCTGCTGGGGCAAAGCCGGCATCTGTTCGAACCCGGCTTTCAAGGGCCTGCAGCAGATGAGCGCCGATGTCTCCGGCTTCGCCCTCAAAAATAATTTTCTGACCAAACCCTACGAAGGGAACGACTGCAGGGCCATCACTCCCCCCGGCGACGGCTGGTACCGGGAGAACATGCTGATCATGAAGGCTTCTCCCCGGAACGTCCGGGAGTCCCTCGAATTCAGCGTTATGGACCTGGTCAAAACGGTCCTGTCCGTGTGCGCACCGGATGCAAAAATGCCCGCTGCCCTGCCGAACCCGCCGGCGCTGCAAGCCTGGCTGGATTCGCTCAACGTAAAGAATTACAAAACAGCAGGACCGCAGATCATCGCAAAAAAGCAGGACCAGAAGTAATAACGTTTGATGAACGAAGAAACGGGGACGCAGAGGACCGCCGAAACAGCGCACAATCCGCTTCCTTTCACCGGTTTTCTGTCTCGTGCTGAAAGTGCCATCAATCGCGATCATCAAAGACGACCGTTACCTGGAACACAATGCCGGCGAAGGCCATCCCGAAAGCCCGGACCGCCTGCGTGTGATCCATGACCTCATTCAGAGGGAGTTCAACGACCTCCCGCTGGTCCCGCCCCGCCTCGCCTCCGAAAACGAGCTTGCCCTTGTCCACGATCCCTTTTACATTCAGCGGGTAGCGAACACCGAAGGCAAGGCGCACTCGCAGCTCGACCCCGACACCGGCCTGTCCGCCCGTTCCTACGAAATCGCCCGCCTCGCAGCCGGCGGCCTGCTCCAAGCCGTTGACGCGCTCCTTAATCCGCAATCCGGGATCCAAAATCCGCAATCGGTCTTCGCCTTCGTCCGTCCTCCCGGCCACCACGCCGAACCCTCGCGGGGCATGGGCTTTTGTATTTTTAACAATATCGCCATCGCCGCGGAATACGCAAAAGAGCACTACGGGCTCAAGCGAATCCTGATCGTGGACTGGGACCTGCACCACGGCAACGGGACCCAGCACGCTTTTTACGATGATCCTGCCGTGCTTTATTTTTCCTCACACCAGTACCCCTATTATCCCGGCACCGGGAATTACAACGAGGTGGGAAACGGCGCCGGAGAAGGTTTCACCGTCAATGCCCCCTTCCCTCACGGGTTCGGCGATAGAGAGTACCTGGACGTGTATGCAAGCATCCTCAAGCCCATCGCCCTCGAATACCAGCCGCAGCTCGTGCTGGTATCCGCCGGCTTCGATCCGTATATAAAAGACCCCCTCGGCGGCATGGGCGTCACGGGTGATGGCTTCGGCGGCCTCGCCTCAATTGTCCGCGACATTGCCGAGAAGACCTGCCAGGGCAAAGTAGTCATCGCGCTCGAAGGCGGGTACCATCCCGACGGTCTGCGCGAAGGAGTGCGGGCAGTGCTGAACGCCTTCCTCGGACCGCTTCATACCGTCAACATCCCTGCTTCGCCCGCGGCCGAGCAGGTGATCAAAAACGTCATTTCCCGACAGAAAAAATATTGGAAGAGCTTGGGGTAGCGGAAAGTGCGAATTCAGAAATCCAGCGGGCTTTTCAGTTCCTTAATGGTTTTGCTCGGCACACAGTGGGTGTAGATCATCGTAGTCCTGACATCGGCATGGCCAAGCAGGGTCTGAATCTTCCTGATATCATAGTTTGCCTGCAATAAATGAGTGGCAAAGCTGTGGCGGAAGGTGTGGGACGTGACACGCTTTCTGAGTCTCGCTTTCCTTACCGCTTCGTAAAGGGCTTCCTGGACATGAGTATCATGGATATGATAACGCCGCTGTTCCCTCGTTTCCTCAACGCGCGTCAATGATTCCTGGGGGGAAGAACCACTGCCCGACAAATTCCTTGGCAGGTGTCTTTCAATTTTCTCACGAACAACCGGACGTGTTCGGAGCGCGCCGGAGGAGGATACTTGTCGCGGAAATCGAGATAGTATCGCAACCATTTCCGATAGTCTCCATGTTGGGGAAGCGGCACTTCGCGCAGCCTTAACATTTTCAAAAACCGCTCCGCAATATCGGGAGGAATAGCTTTCATTGCGCACCTCCAAACTGAATGCCGGTACGAGTTCCCTAACTAATAGCTGGCTAATATGCAATATGAATGTTCGTCAACGAAAAAGTTCGCGGTTGCGAAACTTGAGAACAAAGCACCCACCTTCACGCCTGATGAATATTAAAAAATTCATATTCGCCAGTCTGGAACTATAATGAATTTAAGTATATGCGTCAAGTCCTTTTTTTTCTTGCTCCTATTCAGGCTTTCGGCTAAAGTAGAGGCCTGTAACTGTAGAATAACTGGTTGGAAATTACCAACCACACGCTCGACTCCCACAAGGGGGTCAGCGGGCCACGAAGTCAAAGAATTTTACGAACAAACTTTAGAATTAATGGACCCAATCCTATGCAACTGCAAAATCCTATAAGATATGAGTACCAAATAATAAAGAGGAACTCCAAATGAGTCATATCCCTGATTCTGTTATTTATCTTACTGGCTTTACAAGCACTCTTTTTTTTGTTTTCTTCGGGATTCATTACTCCTCCAATAAAACCGTAAGAATTTGGACTTTTATTGGTGGCCTTGTTTTTGGGTTACTCACTGGCTTTCTTTATTGGGAAAATGATACGTGGAAAATAGAGCAAGAAAATAAAGATTCCCACAACACAACCCATGTCCAGCCGCCATCAAAAGCAACGCCACCTAAAGCCGGTAAAAAGTTAAAAGTCACATCTGTATACTCGGCATTAACCAACAAACAACTTCAAAGAGAAGTTTTAATACTGGTGGACAGAATGCGTAGTTACTTGAAACGGAAAAACCTCCAAGATCGCTCCCAATCAGATTATTATGATCAACAAATGCGGAATGCCAAAACAAAACAAGAAAGACAAATAATATGGGATGCCAGTACACATGACTCACTTACGGCACCTAGTTTAAATTTTGAGTACAGTGAAAAGTTTAAAGCCGATGCTGTTATCTTCCGGCGCTGGTAGCTTCTATTCGTTTGTCTGTGGCTCGGCGGTACACCCGCGTCGTTAAATTTTTATTAAAGCATAGGCACCGGCACCAACCCGCGTATTTTCTGGCATTGAAAATGTCCAGGTGTTCTTTTCAAAATCGGCCTCCGACGATACAATCGTGATCGAATCGGCAACCGAAATTTTCTGTGATATGCGGCAGATTTCGTGCATCTCTGAATCAGTCAAGGTAAGGCCGTGCTCATTCTGCATATGCTCAAAAAGTGGACAGTAAACTGACATTGTGCCTCCCGATGAAAGTAAAATTTAACCAGTCAGTCCACCCGACAAAGAGTCGGGCGGGTGACTTCCGCGTTGGAATCTTCCAACCACACGCTCCAGACGGACTTAAGCCGCTGAGCAGCTTAAATATCAAAAACTAATGGAAATATTTTCGCTGTATATACATTCCGAGAGATATTCCGAGCCATAATGCAAAGTGAAATGAAATCACCACCCAAGACAATACGAAGGAGAATGAATATGATTGCTTCTCTTTTTCAAACTGCTTCTGGCTCTTGGCATCTTCCTTCAATTTTAATGGCCTCCAGTTTTTTAATCGGTTCAATTATTACTGGCGCTTTTATTTTTTCTCAACTTGTCGCAAATCGTTCTGAACGGATGAAAGCCTTTGACAAGGAGCAAATACAACTCCAAGAATTAAAGGATGCTCGCGCCAAAATAACCAACTTGGAAAATAAAACAACACCACTTCAACAAAAACTAAAAGAGGTTGAGGAAAAGGCAAAACCCCGGGTAATTCCAACCGCTAAGCTGTCGGCAATACAAACAGAATTATCCAAGCATCGGGGGGACTCCATCGTTATCACTTGTCTTATGAATGATCACGAAGCCTTTTCTTTTGCATCCCAACTCAAGAAAGTTTTTGAATCCTCTGGCTGGTCTGTCAATGGTGTGAATCAAGCCGTATTTTCGGCTCCGATTAAGGGCATCATCATTACAATGAAAGACAAAACCTTAGAACCAAAGGCCACCTTCATATTTCAACTCCTTCAATCTGCTGGTTTTAATTCCCAAGGTGAAATAAATGATAAGCAGTCCGATGTCGGTTTAATCATAGGATCAAAAGAGTAATTTCTATATCGTAGGGGCCATAAAAACTTCCAACCAACGGGTCGAGTCCCGCGCTTACGCGGGGCTCACCCGGGCGTTGGCTCCCGGAAAATACCGTGTACGCCAACCAGCAGTTCGAGACCAACAAGCGGCTCAACATTTTCAAAATCAACCATGAAGGAGGATCAATGAAAAGGTTCGCTATTACGATATTGCTTCTTCTAATTGCATTTGATATAAGTGCCGCAGACTATAAAAGCATTTTTGGCTTTCAGTTTCAACTGCCGAAAACCTGGATTGTTTTATCAAAAGATCAAGTGAAAAAAAGAGGCGCGTCATGGTCGTCTGATGTTAAAATTCCATCAGTAACTCCTGAACAGAATCGCGCGATAGTGGACAAGATGCAAAGTGGCGCGGTCGAATTTTATTATAACGAAGCGACTGCAAATGAAGAGTTTACTGACAATGTTGTCGTTGATAAAAAATCTGGACGAGTGCCAAATGATCGGGAGTTAAAACAATATTGTGATAAAACACGCCAAGTTCTATCGAAAATGTTTGCCAGAGAAATTGTCATATATGAATGTAGGCTAGTAAACGTCGCCAATAAGCCGACGCTTTATATAATCTCGGACGGGGTGGTACAGGAGACGCGGAATGTTTTTTATAGCATTCAACGGACACCGGACTCCATTATTGGTCTCACCTTGACCAGCAAACTAAGCTCACTTTCTTTGAACAAAGCCGATTTTGAATCCCTGATAAGATCAATTCGTTTTTGACTTTATTACATTTTACAATGGACGAAATCCAAGAAAAACATGAGAAAGCAGTCGGGCTGCAATTTATCAAATGGTATAATAACCGCCACGGCACTGCCTATCGTTACATCGGTCGGGCTGATAAAGCTCCTGATCTCATATTCCGTGAACGCGATGAGTTGTTAATTGAGATTACAGATTCCTACTATGATAGTGCCGATGCAGAACTTCATTGGAAAAACGCGCGTGCTGTATCATCTGCGCCGAAGGAATGGTCTGGTACCAACTTCGATTCATCGCTTGCCAAACACATTGCCGATCGAATTGCAATAAAATCTCTCAAAAGATACAGCGGTAAATGTTTCCTCCTTGTAAACGTAAATCCCGCAATTACATTGGCATCCGAGCTTGAGGCATTTATACCTTCGATCATTATACCGGTACATCATTCATTTGCAGGAATATATCTGACGGGTAACTTTCCATCGTCCGCCGATGAAGAGGGCGGCTATAGATGCTGGAAGCTCACTTGAATAGAACCCGATAATGATTCCAACAAGCGCGTCCACAGCGTCGCGCCTGAGGCGGCGCGTGACGCGCGCGTTGGTCCGAAAAAGTGAAGGAGGCGTGCATGGCAAATCCATTAAATGGAAAAGTGCAGTTCCTTGCTGATGGTCAAGCGAT
This sequence comes from Nitrospirota bacterium, assembly GCA_963769335.1. GTDB lineage: Bacteria > Nitrospirota > UBA9217 > UBA9217 > UBA9217 > JAJYKN01. The sequence goes on from CAVYLT010000049.1 coordinate 27,827, forward strand.
TAGGCGCGCTGTGAAACGCATTTTCAAGAATGAGCTCGGGCGCCGCGTAGCTTTAGTTGCCTTTGTAGGTAAAAATGCGTCAGCTTATCTCCCACGTCCGAAGGGGCTTGAGCTTATTTGTTGGCCTCAAGCATCTGGGACAAATCCTACAGTGATAAGTGATCTGATAAAAAAGAAGAAAGTGCGCGTTCAATTCTCTAATCAGCTACACATGAAAGTATATTGGACCGCTACAAAGGGAGCTGTCGTTGCCTCTGCAAATCTTTCCATGAATGCTTATGGTCATGGTGGGCTTCATGAGGCTGGTGTTCTTTTACCTAGTAGCGCCATAAATATTGATGATGTGATTGACTCCGTCAACCCGTATGAAGTAACTCCCGAAGCCCTATCTCGATTGAAAATAGAACATAAACAAATAAAGCGAAGTAAAAAGCCAGCCGCTGACAAAAAAACATTTCTTGATTGGATAAAGAAACCACAAAAAAGACCGTGGAAATTAGATTGCTTCGACGCTTATGGCGGTTCTGCCTGTTCAAATCTTCGTGATGTAGCAAAAGAAGAGAAAACTCGCGTTGAAGATTGGTTCTTTTGCCGCAAAGATTCCGTCAAAGAAGAAGACTATATTCTGAATGTTGATCTAGGGTCACGACGCAAACCGATTGTTGACGGTTGGCTTTTTGTTCATCGAGTTGTGCCTGTCAGAAGAAGAGAAAGACAATATGATTCACGTTGGCCTTATCAAGCTGGACAATTATACCCGCCGTCTGCATGTCCGCAGCCTCCTTTTCACCTAGATGGCTATTTTAGAACCGCATTACGACAGGCTTATAAAGCTCTCGGCCAGAATTCAGAAAGAGAATTTTCTGAAGCGATCACTCGCAAACCATCAAAGCGATTGCTGAAACTCTTAGAAACCAATTATCGAGTGGCAATGCGAGCAGAATGATCCAACCTGGCGCTCGACTGCGACGCGCCAAAGGCGGCGCGTCAGCGCCGCGTTAGACAAGAGGCTCTTTATGAATGGATACGTGAAAATTTATGGCAAAACCAGGCGATCTCTAAAAGACAAGTGGCAACAGGTTCTTTGCTTCGTTACATATTCCGACGATTCCGCCCATCAAAAAATTGTAGAAGACTCTTTCCAATATCATTTGAGCTTAGATATCTCCTACATGAAACAAAATCACCCTTATCACTTTACTGATCCCGGCAATGTTGGCAGGGCAATATTGCTTTATCATTATTTCAGAGAGCGGCATCAATTTTTCGAGGATGATCGTTGCGAATATATAGGTCGTTCGGCTCTACCAAAACGTGAGCCAGACGCGGCCGACGAAACGTATAAACTTTGGGTATGCGCTGTCGACGAAATGCAGTGCTGACGATTCCTTTCTTAATAGGCAAGGCATTACTTGTGCAAAATATAAAAAGGACTATCGAATGACTGATGTTCAAATAAAACTTATCGGAATTTTAATCGTCATCATCCTGGCTCCATTATCTTACATCTATTATTTTCTAATCTGGCAACTGCCAAAGCGATTTGGTTTTATTAAACGCTGGTCGATTGTGTTCGGTTATATATTGGCGTTTGCTCTTGATACCTACCTGCTCTCCGAAGGCATTATCGACTTAGCAATATTCATTTTGGTTCCGATCATCATCCAGCTTCTCGGAACAATGTATTTTAAAGAAGAATTGAAGGCAGAATTGAAGAGGATTTGCTGGAAGCTTAAGAACGAATAAAGTGAAAGAGATTCTAACGAGGCGGGTTCACAGCGACGCGCCGGAGGGCGGCGCGTGACCCGCGTCGTTAATTTTGAAATAGACATGAGGATAGAGCTATGAAGGCTAACGTATATTCAAATATCGCCGAACTACTGTCCGTGATAGCTGCCATCGTTTATTACTACAATAAAACCAAAGATAAAGTAGTTCTCTGGATATTGAGCTACATTTCATTTTTTGCGATCTGCACTATACTCTTCCGTAAACTATTTCCCAATATTCCATTTGTATCGCCGACATTGGAATATATGAGCTATCTCGCAATCGTAGGCATTCCCTTTCTCGTAATCGTTGTTGTAATCGGTGTGGAAATAGAAAAACAAAGAACAAAAGCACCCGAAGAATATAATAAGAACCGCGCGGCAATTTTTACACCAACAAGGAACAATATAATCTTTTGGACAGTATTCGTTTTGATTAATTTAGTTGCGTTTATTTTAGGTGGCACGAGATGACATTTCAAATTGCTGATTTCAGAGAGCTGACTTTTGCGGTTTTGTTTATTTATATTTTTTTCGTATCGGAAATATACCTTTCCCTATGGGCAGCTTTGTTCCATCTGCTTAAGATTGGCTTGAGAATACTATTCACCTCGAATATGTCATACCAGAAAGTTTTCATTTCCGTTTATGTCATTCTGGTATTATTTTGCTATTTATATAAGTTCAGAGGAGTGCTTTTCTCGAAGGAAGCGTCTTTCAAGAATCATAAATTGGCCACGCTTCAATCCGGGACTATTGGGGTCACTTCTCGATCCTTGACAATATCGGCATGATATGCCATACTCGGCGGTATGGCACGCCCGCTTCGTATTCTGTACCCTGACGCCATATATCATGTAACCTGCCGCGGCAATGAGAAGCAGACCATCTACCGCGACGATGCAGATCGCAATCGTTTCCTTCAACTGCTGAATCAATCCGTCAATATATATTCGATCAAACTTCACAGCTTCGTCCTGATGTCCAATCATTTTCATCTTCTTATTGAAACCCCGCTCGGAAACCTGTCCGAATTCATGCGCCACTTCAACATTGTTTACATCGGACATTACAATCGCCGGCATAAACGGGTCGGACATCTTTATCAGGGTCGATACAAAGCAATATTGGTGGATCGGGACGCATATCTTTCGGTCCTTTCCCGATACATCCATCTCAATCCCGTTCGCGTCAAATCACAGGAGGACATAGATCCGAAGGAAAAGTACAAGAGACTGAAGAGCTACCCGTGGAGCAGTCTTTCCGGCTATTTGCAGAAACGGAAAAAGCTTCATTTCATGACCTACGATCTCGTTCTTGCCGATTACGGTGGAGATACGGACAAGGCGCGGAAGATATATAGAAAAGCGTTGGTTGAAGAAATGATCAACGGCAAGGGAATCAGCGATCAGATCATCGGCCAGAGTGTCATCGGGGGTGAGCAATTTATCGCCTGGGTCAAAGAAAGATATCTGCAGGCGGAATCTGATGCTGAAGCGCCAGCCCATAAAGAGATTAAGCGGCACGGATCACGGGACGAGATTCTCGCCAGCATTGAACAGCAGACGGGCAAGACGTTCGACGCGATCAAAACAGAAAAAGGCCCACTTCGGCAAATCACCATGGATTTGCTCTATCGCTACGGCAGGATGACTAATCCCGAGATTGGTCGCTTATTCGGCGTGGACTATACTGCGGTGAGCCAGGAGCGGCGACGTTTAAGAAATCGTATTGGAGAAGATCGAAGAGCCATGGCGCAGTTACAACGCATTGAGGCTAAACTGTCAAGGATCGAGAAGTGACCCCATTGAGACGGCCTGTATCCATAGCTCGATTCGGAGAAGTGGGGATCGAAGATAGGGACAAGTACCTGGGTGATCGCTTGCTGGATCACGCGATCGGAAACCGTGGGGATGCCGAGAAGCCTCGTACCCCCGTTGTCCTTCGGAATCTCGACCCTCTTGACCGGAGTGGGATCATACGTCCCGTCCAGCAAGGAGGTTTTGATTCTCGGCCAGTTGGTCCTGGCGAATTCGGGATAGTCCGTAATCGACATGTCGTCGATACCGGGTGCTCCCTTGTTCGCCTTGACCCGCTGCCATGCCTGCTGCATATTCTCACTGCTTACAACGTCTTCTACTGTGGTCATTCGAGTGGGCTGTCTCTCCGTAACGCGCCCGGATCGGCTCATCCGTGTCGGACTCATCACCGTCCCGGAGCTTATGGAATGCCCTTCCTCCTTTCCGCGTTCTGGCCTTCGTCCCAGTTGCGGGACTACTATGCCGTCTGCTGACTTCTGCGCGCTCACCGTCTCTGTTTCCAGAAACGGCGCTATAGGGGTTCGTCATGAGATGCCGTCTGGTTCGTGCTTCCCAACAGCGGGACTCGTATCAGACGACAGCCGCTGATACGCCTGGGTCTTGTTTGCCGGGTTGGCCCGTCCCGGATTCTCTCATGACGGTCCTATCGCATGGCGTGCAGATCTCCCCGGATAAGAGCGTGAACTGTCCGTGCACAACCGCCGCATTTACCCTACCCTCTGAACCGGTGGGTTTCGTCATGTGGTGCTGACTCACCCGAGGGACTAAGCCTTGTATGCGGTTTCTGTCCGTCGGCTCGCACGTTTGCCTTAGGCTTCCTTCAGACGGTCGGTCACCCTTCCGCCCTTGCCTTGGGCTAGTACTTGTGCTACTCTGGTTCTCGTACAGGGGACTTGCACCCCATAAGTTCACGCCCGTGCCGGGCGTACACCAGCGGCTCGACGCCGTCCGGGCCTTGCCCGGCGGGTCAGCCGCGCGATGTGCCGCCGCTTCGCGGTCGGCGGCACATTGGGGCGGATGAGCCGTGATCCTGATATGCCGCGAAACCAGCGCGGCACATCAAAGCGAATCGAAACCGACGCCCCTGCGGGGCTGCGGCTCATCCGCCCCATTAGTCTTAAATATCATGATTCTCATTCATATTATAAAATGGCTCTTCGTCATTGCTGCCGGAATTTCAGCCATGCGAATTTCGACTATTGCTCGAAATGAGACCGGGAAGAGCAATTACTTTGCTAGTTTTACAGATATCTTTGGCTATATCGCGATCACGCGACGTAAAGATGGGAAAATAGGAATATGGTTCTGGATATTCGTTGTGTCCTTTGCGTCATTCATTGCCTTCATTATCCTGCCTGTCTTTTGGTAACGTTGCACCTTGCCTGATTGAAAAGCATTGACAATATGTAGCCACAAGGCTACAATACATCCATGCATGAAATCCGCAAAACTGACACATTTGCTAAGTGGCTTGATGGCCTGCGCGACATTCATGCACGCGCCCGCGTGCTGGCTCGCGTCGAACGCTTAGCCACGGGGAATCCTGGTGACGTTAAGCCAGTCGGTGAGGGTGTCTCGGAATTGCGGATCGACTATGGTCCCGGACACCGGGTGTATTACACGATGCGTGGACGTACATTGATAATCTTGCTGGCCGGTGGAGATAAACGCACTCAGGCCGCTGATATCAAGACAGCGTTACGCCTCGCACACAATCTGTAGGAGGGCATTATGAGCCGGACAAAAGCCAAAACCAAAACAACACGGTACGATGTTGCCGAACATCTTCGTACCCCGGAGGAAATGGCCGCATATCTTGAGGCATGTTTTGAGGAGGCCAACGGCGATGCTGCATTCATTGCCAAGGCACTGGGCGATATTGCCCGTGCAAAAGGGATGGCGCAGGTCGCGCGTGACTCCGGTTTATCACGCGAAAGTCTCTATAAAGCGCTTTCCGGCGAACGCAGCCCCGGTTTCGATACCATCCTCAAGGTCATGGATGCGCTCGGCTTGAAACTGCATGCAGCAGCATCTCACGGCTGATCAAGTATACCAACCTGGCGGTCCACAGCGACGCGCCATAAGGCGGCGCGTGACCGGCGCGTTAATGGCCGTCAAAGCCATGGAGGCAAAAATGGAATTAACAGCGCAAGAGCGCAGACTGGCTGAGCTTTCAGTCAAAGATATTGCGGATTATTGTTCCGAAACAGTCAATCAATTGGATGGGCAGGATTGGTTCTCTTTTCGCTGGGATTACTCAAACTCTTCCTCTGGCCTGCATGGCTCCACAGTTTATTATTATCGACCGGCTTCGCCATTCTGATCTGGAGCGTCTTTGCCCTTGCTATGACAGTAATTGGAAAGCTATACGAGAGGCAAAACGTCTGGGAGTACCTCGCGGGTACTGACGGCGATATCCGTCCTTTTCCGGCTCTGGCTGGCGGATTACCTTCGCATTTCTATTGCTTTCGGTTATAGAAAGGTGGGACAATTCCCCGTGGCCAAACAGCATGGTCCCGCAATGTCACGCTTCCATAGATGCTGATTGCCGGGACGGTGGCCTGCTTCGCACTTGAAAGGGGACGCATGTCATGAGCCTGAGCGCTTTTTTCCCTCTCCCATTCATCGAAACCTCTCATTTCGTATCGACATCGTTGAATCTGTGTTATAAGCCAGCTGTAAGTGTTCGTGAGACCTGCAGCCTATAGATCCCTTGTTCGGATCATGGCTCAGCTCCGCATGAAACAGACATCTTCATAATCATTCGGAGGGAAAAGTGAAAATATTCGTTAGAACATTATTATTACTGCTGGTCCTTATTTTTGCGGTCAACACTGTCTTTGCAGCCGATAACCAGGAGACGCGGAAACCCACTCCCAAGGGGCGGGTGACGGTCCTGGTCGAGCCGGGATTCACCATCAATCCGGCAACAACAGCGATCCTGATTATGGATTATGAAAACGATATCACGGCCATGGTCCCCGAGGAAGCGCGGACTGCAATGCTGGAAAAAGCAGACACTGTTCTTAAAGCAGCCCGAAAAGCGAAGGTCCAGGTTATCTATGTGGTCGTTCGTTTTCGTCCGGGGTATCCGGAGGTCAATCCGCAGAACAGGCTCTTCAGCGGTTTGAAACAATCGGGCATGCTTGTGGAAGGGACGCCGGGCGGGGAAATCGATTCGCGGGTTGCGCCGCAGCCGGGCGATATCGTTGTGACGAAGCGACGGGTGGGCGCGTTTTCGACGACTGATCTCGAAACCGTCCTGAAGTCGCACAACATCAGCAAACTCGTCATGTTCGGAATTTCGACGAGCGGTGTCGTTCTCTCTACGGTCCGCTCGGCCTCTGACAGGGACTACGGTCTGGTCATCGTGTCCGATCTTTGCGCGGACCGGGACTTGGAAGTGAACAGGGTCCTGATGGACAAGGTCTTTCCGTGGCAGGCAACGGTTGTAACGAGCGGAGAATTGCTGAAAGCCCTGCCAAAGGATGCAAAGTGATCGGGTGAAAGAACGGCGAGGGGAACAATAAAAGCCGGAACGATTCTATCCAAAAAAAGTATGACTTGCGGCTCAAGACCGCCGCGCAGTAACGCTCGTCTTGGCCGTGCGTTGGACCTGATCCGCGGATCGCGGCCCAGCGGGAGCACTCCTCACCGGGATTTCTGTTGACAACGGCGGATCGCTGCTCTATCATAAATGCCCATGGACAAATTAGTAGACCATATTATTGAACTTATCCGGAAAATACGGGGCATGGACCGGGCCGCATGGGTCCGGGAGCTGCGGGAGATCGCCTATTACACGAAGAAGCAGTTGTTCAGCCAGATCCCGGGAGTAAGCGCCATTGCTGGTATCCTCATGGGCTCCTGGGTCGCATCCACCTTCACGAACTCACCGATCAAGGGGCTTCTGTCCTCCTGGGGTCTCATGAAAGGGGGCACCCATGTGGTCAGCAACACGACCTACAGGTTCCTTTCCGTCTTTCTGCCCCTTTTCGCCACGGCCCTCACGGCCTACGCGGTCCAAAAGGGCATGAAGAGCTACCGTGAAAAGCGGCTGGAACGGGATAAAGCCTTCGTTGCGCAGCTGGGAGAGAAGGTCCTGGCCGACTTGCAGCACAAGATGAGCATTCTTGACACGGCCAAAAAAGCGGGCCTTCTTTCGGAAAGCGAATGGGACACCAAGATCGCCAACTTGTATCAGTCCTATTCCCGGAATGACCGCTCCAGTCTAAAGGATATCCTTTTCAAGAAGCTCGAAGGTTGATATCGCCGCAATGCCCGAGGAAACCACGGTGGCAGTTGATTCTCTCCTCCCTTTTCACGTGATAGCTGTTCACTCAGGCAATAAACCCGCACCCTGTTCGCAAAACCCGCCTCAACATGCCCGAGCTCTGGAGCCGGGACAACTATTTACATTTCGGAGCAAGCATCTTTTGATATCCGCGCCTTGTAATGGCGGAAGAATAGAGACATGAGAATTGCTAAATCCCACGGCATGAGAAATGCCGTCCTGGTTGCGTCGTTACTTTTTTGTTGCGGGGCACTCGCAAGCACTTACCTGAAGGACCGCGTTATCGCCGGGTTTGACTCCTCCGGGATGATCCGGCGGATTGCCGAGACCCCGATCTTCTCGTTTTTACCCAGATGGTTTCTCAATAAAGCGGCAGTGCCGATCTCGCGGGAACAGAACGCCCGTGTCCTGGAGAGTGCGCTTGAAGTGTTCGACCCGTCACTGAGGTCCTTTCTGACATCGGTGCCGATAATTTTTGATTCCTCGGCAAATACCGCGAAGTCCTATCCTGCGAAAGGCTACATTGGAGTCAGTCCGGACTGGGACAATACTGTGCTTCAATCAGAGTACCGGGAGCTTTATGAACAAAGAGGAATGAAGCCGGAGGAGCCTGTCTTCATGGAGCGCTTCAAGACGGATTTATTGATTCACGAATTCCTGCACGTACTCCAGGTCCACCAGAAAATTGACGGCCCTTCGTGTTACGAGGCGATTGCGCGATGGTACAGAGACCCGCGATATGGCATTCCCTCTCAGAATGGCGTGGTCAATGCCGGCGCGGCGAAAGACAGAAGACCTGATATCCTCGCTATCAACAGGATGAAATATATTCTCTGGTATCAGTTGTACAATTATCGAAGGCTGAACGATGTGCCTCAAGACGAGAGCTGGAAGACCATGCACTATGGGGAAAGGTACCGGTCGGCGGATAAGGGAGTTGAGGAGTTCGCCTACATCGGGGAAGAAATACTCGCCAGTGGAAGTAACTCAGCGCACTATATCAAGACAGGCCGGTGGTGCGATGAGGACTGGAGGAGCAAGAAAATGAGGTTGTTGGAGGTCTCCCCGGAAGTCATTGCACTTTTCAAGGGCGTGTTCAATCCCGCGTTGATGCAATAACAAATACCGAATTCCACGGGATCTGCGCGAGAAGTCACGCAAGCCGGTGAATTCAAACGTTCGCCGCCGCAATTACGGCATCTATCTGTACAGACGAGGCAGGGATATGAAGCAGCAAGAGGTCCTCAGCAAGGTACCGGAGGTAACGCTACTTTTCTGGATCATAAAAATTCTCGCCACGACCCTCGGAGAGACCGGCGGAGACGCCGTGTCCATGTCGATGCATCTCGGCTATTTCGTCGGTACGGGAATATTTGCGGCCATCTTCATGGTTGCGGTAATTGCACAGATGTCCGCGAAGAAATTTCATCCGGTCATCTACTGGTCGACGATTATTGCGACGACAACTGTGGGTACGACGTTGGCCGACTGCACGGATCGTTCTCTGGGCATCGGTTATGCGGGTGGAACGGCAATTCTATTCACCTTGCTTATGGCGTCACTGCTTATTTGGTATCGTGCGCTTGGTTCGGTAGCTGTGGACACGGTGAGTTCCCCGAAATCGGAAATATTCTACTGGATAACGATCATGTTATCTCAAACCCTCGGTACCGCCCTGGGTGACTGGACGGCAGATACGGCGGGCCTTGGGTACGGCGGGGGCGCAATCGTGTTTGGCGCTCTGTTGGCGGTTATTGCACTGGCATATTATAGAACAAAAATATCCCACACGATACTCTTTTGGGCGGCGTTCATTCTTACCCGGCCCCTCGGCGCGGTGGTCGGCGACTTTCTGGACAAACCGATAAGCAAGGGCGGCCTGGCGCTCAGCCGTTACTCGGCATCCGCATCATTATTCGCGGCAATCTTTTTTTGCATCTTCTTCTTTTCGCATAAACCGGCGGAACGAGGACATTGAACACGGTGTTCCATCAAACTTCGGACCCTTGTGTCCGGATTGACCGCATTCAGGACCGCTCCATTACCCGTAAAGGCTGCTGACCGAAAGAAAAAAACGCTATAAATCCATGCCTTCATCCTTGGCCTCATATGCAGAATTTAAGCCTCTGAGGCTCTTATGATATAATATAAGGATAGAAACGGAGGTGGATGGAAATGCCTGCAACAAAAAACAAAATCACCTGTCCCGTGTGCGACATGGAGGTAACCCGGAATTCTGAGTTTAAGACCGAGTACAAGGGGCAATCGTACTATTTCTGCAGCCAGAGCGATTTAAAGAAGTTTCAGCAACAGCCGCAGGTCTACTCATGGAAAGAGGAGCGTGCGGGTAAAACCGGCAAGGCAGCCTGATACGATGCTGATCGCTGTTATCAGGCTTGCTGATCAAAACAGGTCCGGACGCCGTTACGCGGCGCCCGGATTTTTATTTCCGTCATCCCTATGGACTTACGTCTCCCTGCGTCGCCTGTGTTATACTTTAGTCAGAAGTTTTTATGCTGCAAGCGGAGGCAAACCTTGACAGAGCCGGTACGGATTCCTGCAGAGGAAGCGCGAAAAAAAGTGACCTCCGGAGAGGCTATCCTCGTGTGCGCCTACGAGGACGAAGAGAAGTTCAGGAAGATGCACCTGGAAGACGCCATTTCGCTGCAGGAGTTCAAGACCCGGCTGCCCTCCCTGTCCAGGGAACAGGAAATCATCTTTTATTGAGCCTGACCGAAGGAAGCCAGCGCTGCCGGTCGGGCGGCGGAATATCTGGATAAAGGGTTTTCGAATGTGAAGGTCCTGGCAGGCGGCGTCGAGGGATGGAAGAAAGCGGGATTCCGTCTCCTGGAGTCCGGGTGACGCCTCGATTTTACTCCACCAGGTAAGGGACCTGAAGGCGCCTCTTTTCCCGGACCCATAATCTATAACTGCTTCCCCCCCCTCCTATTACAACCAAGGTATGACCGGACACATAAAGTCGAGTGTATCCTTTGACGCCGGCACTATCCCGTGTTATCCTCAAATCAAGATGGTTATCGTCCAAATTCTTCAAAGGTGAGCTACTCAATAATTCCGCGTCTGAAGTAAGGGAGGCGCCGTAGGAGAGGCAACCACTCTTAATTTCGTACGCGTCGGGATTAAAGGGAGAAGGTACATGAGGAAATTATTTGAATTCAACATGGCGTCCATTGACGGCTATTTTGAGGGGCCGGGCAGAGACATCAGCTGGCATAACGTAGACGCCGAATTCAACGAATATGCCGTTGATATGCTCAATTCCGTGGACACGCTCCTGTTCGGTCGCGTTACGTATGAACTCATGGCACGTTACTGGCCCACTCCGGAGGCCCTCAAGAACGATCCCCTCGTCGCCGAAAAAATGAATAGTCTGCCCAAGATCTTTTTTTCAAGGACCCTGGACAAGGTTGAATGGAGCAATACCCGGCTGGTAAAAGGCGACATCGAGGAAGAGATAAAGAGAATGAAACAGCAGCCCGGAAAGGACATGGTGATCCTGGGCAGCGGAAGCATTGTATCCGAATTGGCACAACACGGCATGATCGACGAATATCGGATCATGGTAAATCCCGTTGTTTTAGGGAGCGGCACGCCTTTATTCAACGGGATAAAGGACAGACTAAATCTGGAACTGCTCGACACCAGGACCTTTAAGTCAGGCAACGTTTTGCTTTACTACAGGCAAAAACAGTAATGCTTACTGGTTGGAATGACTGTTAGAAGGAGGCGTAAAATGGCAACGACATCAAAAAATAAGGACGCATTAGTCATCACCCGCGTTTTCGACGCTTCGCGCGAACGCGTATGGAAGGCATGGACCGACCCCGAGCTCCTCAAGAAGTGGTGGGGGCCGAAGTACTTCACCGCTCCCGTCAGTAAGATCGATTTTCGCGTGGGGGGCAAATACCTCTCCTGCATGCGCGGTCCCGACGGCAAGGAGTATTGGTCTACCGGCGTTTATCGAGAGATCGTCCCCGTGGAGCGGATCGTCATGAGCGACAGTTTTGCCGATGAAAAAGGCAACGTCGTCCCGGCTTCGCATTACGGCATGACCGACGACTTTCCCCTGGAACTGCAGGTGACGCTTACCCTCGAAGATATCTCCGGCAAAACGATAATGACCTTGCACCACGAAGGCCTTCCGTCAGGTATGATGCGCGAACTGACTTCGCAGGGCTGGAACGAGTCTTTCGACAAGCTCGCAGGAGCCGTTGTGGCGGATGACCGCACCAGGATCATTGCCGAACGGGGGAAGCAGGAAGTCACCATCACGCGGGTCTATGATGCGCCCCGCAACCTCCTGTTCAAGGCGTACACGGACCGGGACCTGGTCCCGCAGTGGTGGGGACCGGAGCGCTTCAAGACCGCCATCGACAAAATGGAAGCAAGACCGGGCGGCCTGTGGCGCTACGTTCAGCGCGACACCGCAGGCTCGACCTATGCGTTCCATGGAGTGTATCATGCGGTTTCTCCCGAACGGATCGTCGGCACCTTTGAATTCGAGGGCATGCCGGGCCACGTATCGCTTGACTCGGTTACGTTCGAGGAAATCGGCGGCAAGACGAAGGTCGTAAAAAAAACCGTGTTTCAGTCCGTTGAAGACCGCGACGGCATGATCAAGGAGGGAATGGAGGAAGGCGTATACGCGAGCATGGAACGTCTTGCGGAACTTCTGGGAAAGTTGAAAATTGGGAAAAAAGCGGCATGAAAAAAGTGATAGCGGAAGTTGTTCGGCGGCTGCAGCGGGTGCCGGCGATCGGAGCGCCGCTGCTGACCGAGTTCTAGAGGGACCTTTACCTATAAAGCTTATAAAGAAAATAGTAAAATTTAGAGTAGAAGAAAACCTCAGTAAGAAGAAATAGACGTACTAAGCATGACGACCATGATCGCTGATCAGAGAAAAGCGAGGAAGTGATGCTTCACACTTTGCCGGCAATCGCTCATGCACTGTCACATGCTTCGCATGCAGCGCGCCCAGCCTCCGATCCATTCTTGTCTTGACCGTGTAACTGCCGAGTTGTATCATAAATTCACCAAACAACCGGCGAAGAGATGCAATCAATGCGCGGCCGAGGGTCTTCAGATTCATTGATCATGAGTGCAACACCAACAAAAATAGGAAAGTTCCGCATCAGCGAAGAGCTTGGCAAGGGCAGCATGGGCACGGTCTACCGGGCCTACGACCCCTACATGCAAAGGAACGTGGCAATCAAGGTCACGGACCCGAAATCGCTCTCCGACGAAAAGATCAGGCGCCGGCTCGTGGAACTCTTCTTTACCGAGGCCCAGGTCTACGGGATGCTGGACCACCGGAATATTCTACCCGTCTACGATGCAGGACAGGACGGGGACCTGTACTACCTCGTCATGGAATATATCGAGAACAGCAGGACCCTGCGCCCCTACAGCCGTCCCGACAATCTCCTGCCAATCCCCAAGGCCGTTGAAATCCTCTATCAATGCTGCAAAGGGCTTCAATACGCCCACTCGCGCAATGTCATCCATTTAGACATCAAACCCGGCAACATCATGCTGACCCCCGACGACACGGTGAGGTTGGCCGACTTCGGGCTCGCAAAGATCTTGCACCCCGAGACCGATTCCCTCCATCTCGAACAGCTCCTCGGCACGCCGACGCATATTTCCCCGGAACGGCTGCGGCGAGATCCGGTGAACAACCAGGCCGACATTTATTCGCTCGGCGTAGTCATGTTCGGCCTGCTGACCGGTCACCGCCCCTTTTCGAGCAAAGACCTGCATGACCTGCTCGACCAGATCACGGAGAACGAGGCCCCGCCCCTCAGAAAGTACCGGCCCGACGTGCCCGACCTCCTTGAGCCGATCGTAAAAAAAGCGTTGGCCAAGGACGTGAGGGACCGGTACCGAAACGCTTCGGACATGGCCGCCGATTTGAATGCGATCCATAAAAAGCTTGTTCACGTTGTCGTGACCGCGGACGTGGGCACGCGGGAGAAGCTGGAGCGGCTCAAGAAGCTGCGGTTCTTCAGGGATTTTTTCGAGATCGAGCTGTCGGAAGTCATAAACGCGGGCGAGTGGCTCGACTACAGCGCCGGCCAGGTGATCATCTCCGAGGGAGACCTCGATGATTCGTTTTACATACTTGTCAACGGCGATGTATCGGTGATGGTGGGAGGAGAATTCATCACCGCGCTGCGGTCCGGCGATTGCTTCGGGGAAATGGCCTACATTTCCAAAAGGCCGCGCACGGCGCGCATCAAGGCTGAAGGCGACGTGACGGTCCTGAAGCTCAACAACGAGATGCTCGAAAGCACGTCGGTGTACTGCCAGTTGAAGTTTACAAAAGTTTTTCTGAATACGCTGATTGCACGGCTCACCCGCGCCGACTGGAAGCCCGTTGACAAAGACGACCGCCCATGAGCCGATCTTCCTGCATGCCCATCCTCTCAATCAGCTACCTTTAGGATAATCTTGCCTGCGGTCTCCCTTCCTTCGAGCATGCGATGTGCCTTTTCCGCCTCAGCCAGCGGGAGCACGTAATCGATGCGGAGTTTGAGCCACCCTTCTTTAACGGCGTTCAGAACGTCCGTCGAACGCCGGAGTAAATCATCGCGCGTTGCAATAAAGTTCCCCAGGCTTCCGCCGGAAACGGATATCGATTTCGCGCCGAGCGAATTCGGCATCAGGGGGTCGGCCGGACCGCTCGCAGACCCGAAGACCACGATATGTCCGCGGAGCGCGACCGCATCCAGATCGCCGCTGAAGGTCGTCTTTGCAACGCCGTCGAGAATAAGTTCCACGCCCCGTCCCTCTGTCAGGCGCTTCGTTTCAACCGCAAAGTCCTGCTTCGTGTACAGGATCACATGGTCTGCTCCCGCCTCTTCGGCTATGCGTGCCTTTTCTTCCGTGGACACCGTTCCGATGACCGTGGCGCCGAGGTGCTTTGCCCACTGTACCAGCTGCAGCCCTACACCACCCGCTGCCGCATGGACCAGGACCGTATCGCCCGGCCTTGGTTTTCGGAACTCATGGATCAGGTAATGCGCCGTCATACCCTGCAGCGGAAACGCCGCTCCCTGTTCAAAGGTGATCCCTTCCCACAGCCGGACCAGCCTGTCTGCCTCTATCGCCGTATACTCGCTGTAGCTCCCGAGATGGCCGGTATAAGCGACCCGGTCGCCGGGCCGGAGCCCCGAAACCCGGTCGCCGACAGCTTCTACAACGCCTGATGCCTCCAAACCCGGGATAAAGGGAAGTTTCACGGGATATAGCCCGCGTCGCTGGTAAATATCGACGAAGTTAACACCTGCGGCATGGATCTTGATAAGCGCCTGTCCTGCTCCGGGCACGGGCTTTGGCTCTGCGTCCGAGCGCTTCAGCACGTCCGCATCGCCGTAGCTGGAAATCCTTATGGCTTTCATGGCAGACACTCCCTTTCATCAGTAACCGGCAGTCCTACTCGCCGCGGAACGGAAAGGAAGGGGGAAACGAATTTTCGTAGCTTAACCTTTCCCCCTTTCTCCTCTTTTCCGCTGCTCCCTGTGCCTCCCCGTCACAGGTTTTCCTCTTACGCTGCCTTCTTTGCTCCGGTCAGGGTCGCCGGTTGCGGCCGGCGATCGCGGTCCTGCCGCTCGACCATCCAGCCCGGATACTCCGAAGGCAAAGCGCTCGCGCTGTCAAGCTGTGTGATTTGTTCAGCGGTGAGCTGCACGTCTACAGCCTCCAGGTTGTCGATCAGCTGTTCGCGTGTCTTCGCCCCGATGATCACGCTCGTGACAAAAGGACGCGTCAGAAGCCAGGCCAGGGCAATCCGTGAAATGGGTAGGCCCGTGGCCAGTTTGACTCCGTGCATTGCCTTGAGCACGTTCTTTGCCCGGTCACGGTCAACAGGCGGAAAATCGTATGACGTACGCCGGGCTCCCTCCGGTCCGGGGCCCTCGAGATCGAACTTGCCCGACAGCAGTCCGCCTGCAAGCGGGCTCCAGGGGAGAATGGCGAGACCCTGGTCCCTGGCCAGGGGCACTACCTCCCGTTCAATGTCGCGTCCCGCGATCGAGTAGTACATCTGGGCGCTTACAAAGTGCGCAAGATTGCGGGCGTCTGAATAGGCAAGCGCCTTCATCGCCTGCCACGCCTGCAAATTGCAGTAACCGATATAACGCACCTTGCCGCTGCGCACGAGGTCGTCGAGTGCCTGCATGGTCTCCTCGATCGGGGTGATGAGGTCCGCGCCGTGGACCTGATAGAGGTCGATATAATCCAGTCTGAGACGCTTCAAACTCGCGTCAACGGAGTCCATGATGTGCTTTCGGGACAGGCCCATTTCGTTCGGCCCGGGCCCCGTTCTTCCCCGCACCTTCGTCGCGACGATGATCTGATGTCGGGGGGGGTTGAGCGAAGCGAGCGCTGCACCCACGTGCTTTTCCGATTCTCCCTCGGAATAGACGTCCGCCGTATCTATCATGTTCACGCCGGCATCGAGCGCGGTGCCGATGAACGATTCGACCTGCGACAGGCTCAGCTTGCCGATCACTTCCCAAAACCCCTTGCCCCCGAATGTCATGGTCCCCAGGGTCAGTTCGGAGACGTAGACGCCGGTTTTTCCCAACAAACGATAACGCATTGTGTTCTCCTTCCTTTCCGCAAACTTTGCTTCTTAATTTTAACGGTATCTCAGAATGATCTCACTGCTGCTTTTAAAATAATGATAGCAAATATTCGAGAGGAGCGGAAGTCGCGACAACAGGGACGACATTTACCACAACAGTGTGCTACTATTAAGAAAGAGATAAGGGAATCAAAGGATAGCGTATCTTTGTGAAAAAAGTGAAACTAAAGTCGTTCTCTTCCCGGTTGTCTTCTCTATGAAACCGCGCTTGCATTCAATGAAAGGAGACTGCCATGCTTTTCAACAATGCATTTCTGAAACTGTTGTCTCTCTACCTGATGTTCGCGATGGTGCTCCTGTCTTTTCCCGCCCAGGGATGGGCAATGTTCATCCCTGCGGACCAGGGCGCCGTAACGCGACAAGCTGATATGACGTCGATTCAAAAGTCCCTCGAATCGACAGTGATCAAACAGCGCCTTATGGATTTCGGGCTTTCCCCGCAGGAGGCCGCTGCAAGGATCAACACACTTTCCGATGCACAAATCCATCGGTTTGCCTCGCAGCTCGATTCGCTCCAGGCGGGGGCCGATGACGGCCTCGGGTTCCTGATATTTCTGCTGGTCGTGGCAATCGTCACGGTCGTCGTTCTCGAGGCGACGGGCCACCGTGTCATCGTAAAATGACCGGTTCATCATAAGAACTCCGGAGGTGATGTCATCATGAAAGAGTTAATAACAGCGTGTTATGCAAAACCGCTCGCTCTTTATTTGGTCCTCACGTTGCTTGCGATCTCGACCCTTGCCGGGCCGGCGGAAGCCATGTACGTTTCTCCCATCCCTGCTCAGGGAGTGATTGACCCGGCGAGTGAAATCGCGGGACGCGCAGCGGACCTTGCCAAAGTCCAGGCGGCCTTCGAATCGAAGATCGTCCGCCAGAAGCTCCTGGATTACGGACTCTCACCCGCGGCCGCAATGGCGCGGGTGGACAAACTGAGCAATAAACAGCTTCATGCGCTCGCGACCCACACGGACTCGCTGCAGGCCGGGGGTGATGGGGCCGGTCTGTTCTTTGGCCTTATTGTCGTCGCGTTGCTCGTTGTCGTCCTCGTGTTTTTGTTGCAGGACCGTATAGAAATCCGCGGCAAATGACCTTCGCAGCGATTCCTTTGCCGGCCCCTGTTGCATGAATCGACAACATGAGGAAGAAGGGGCAGAGCCTGGGTATATATTGAATCAGGCACAAAACTGGATAAAGCGCGGGAACTGGTAAACCGCAAAACGCTGAGGAGACTATTTTCTTCGTGAAGACAAACACTGGGACAGCTGACGCGAGGCTGTTTTTGGTACTTCTTTTCGCTGCATTCCTCTGTACACTGCCGCGGGTGTCGCTCGGTCACGCATACCCTGACCATGCGGACCCCAAAGTCGGCGCTGAAGTCTCAAGAGCGCCTGTCCGCGTCCGGATCTGGTTCGACAGCGATCTGGAACCCCTCTTTTCGAGCATCTCCGTTCAAGACGCGAAGGGTAATAAAATTGACAGCAATGATGGCCGTGTCAGCCCCGTCGATGACACCTTGCTCGAAGTCGGCCTGCCTCCTTTGGCAGCGGGTTCCTACCGGGTGATCTGGAATGTCGTGGCCCGTGACGGGCACAGGACCTCGGGCAATTATACATTCACGGTCAGGTGAAATCACACAACCAAACTGCATGGACCTCCTCCTTCACAGCATCCCCACCTGGGTTGAGCTTGTTTCCCTTGCCTTCTGCATCGGGACGCTCGCATGCCGTCTCTGGGTCCTTTTTCCCGTAACAAAAGACGAGTCAACCGGTCGGGACAAGATCCTCGGACGCCTGTGGCTCCTCTTCGGACTCGGTATCGCCGCTATCATGCTCTGTAGTGTTGCCGACCTCGTAGGACGGGCTGCTGAAATGAGCGGCAGCCCCCTCTCGGCGGTTTTCCCCCTCCTTCCCGCAGTCATTATGAAAACTCACTTCGGCAAAATCTGGCTTATCCGCATGGCAGGTCTCGCCCTCATCATCGTGTTCATGATGGGGGCCAAAAAATACCGCGAAGCGCGAACGTACCAGTATATTCTGCTCTTCCTCGCGGCGATCGTCGCTTTTACCGAAAGCGCTACGGGGCACGCCGCCGACTCGGGGGACTTCAGCGCTGCGGAAATCGTCGATCTGTTCCACCTCGGCGGGTCCATGATCTGGGCAGGCGGCCTTTCCGTACTCTCCCTGGTTGTCCTTCCGGAAATGGCAACCGCAAACCGCACGACGCAACGTACCCTCGCTGATGTTGCTGCTCGATTTTCCCGGATTGCCGGCCTTGCCGTCGGAGCGATCGTCGTGACCTCCCTGTATAATGTGTGGAAATACATCGGCAGCGTAAGGGCACTTTTCGAATCTTCTTACGGGCAGACGGTCGTTGCAAAACTCGTTTTCTTTGCACTGATCCTGCTCCTGGCCGGTTACAACCGTCACTTTGCTGTAAGACAATTATATGAGCTGGCGGGACAAAAAAGAACGAACAGCGGCACCCTCGGTCGGCTTGTTGTGTCTCTCGCCGCCCCCTTCGTCCGCAACCGGAGGGAGCTTATCGTTTCTCGGTTTTTACGGAGCGTGAGGATCGAAGTCGTCCTTATGATGGGTTTGCTGCTGTGCGTGGCCATGCTCCGGCATGAGGCGCCTGCGCTCCATTATTCCCATTATAATCGCACCTCAGGCGGACAGACGACCCAGGAACATGAAATGCACGGACATGATCACTGAGGAGAAGCTTGATGCCCGGCGCTGCGGATTTTCAGGGAAGCTGAAGAGAAAAGGGCTGGACTGAGCTGGACTCATCGCAACCGCAGAGGCATTGAACAGGGTCTCCCGTCCTTATCCCGTGCGCGGTCCCGACACGGCAGCGCTCTTCGCGTCGAAAAACCGAAGCAGAGCCTGTTTCCATCCTTTGGCGTAATCTACGCCGATGCGCCTGGTCTTTTTGATCGTCGGACGGTAGCCGGGGTCGTGCAGAAGGTAGAGCCTCTCCGTGGTCAGGTCAAGACCGTTCTGTGACCGTGTGATTCCGAACCCGCGTGTAAGTTTCCCCGGGCCGGAGAGATCGGCCCTCCAGCCGTCGAGCGGTTCCGCCGCCCTGATCAGCACTGCCTGGCCGCTTCCCGTCTCGCCTGCCACGATATTGAACATCTCATGGATCCCGTAGATCAGATACACGTAGGCGCGGCCGGCAGGCCCGAACATGACTTCAGTCCGTTTCGTCCGCCCTCTGGACGAATGCGACGCGAGGTCATGGGGCCCCACATAAGCTTCCGCCTCCACGATGCGCGCCCGGTATGCCTTGCCGCGAACGCGGCGGACGAGGACCGCGCCGATCAAGTCCCGGGCAAACACGGCTGCGTCCCGGGTATAGAATGCATGTCCGATCTTTCTCACGTCAGAACATGCCGTTCGAATTGGCCGCTTTCTCCAGGATGTCCTCATGCACGTCCCAATGCTCCGCGATTTTGCCGTTCTGGACCCTGAAAATATCTACAATGGCCATGCCGGGGGTGCCGGGTTCTCTGACCGCGTGAACGTGCAGGATGACGTAATCGCCGTCGGCAAAAACGCGCTTGATTTCGCTGCGCGCATCAGGGTATTTGTCGCGCAAGAAGCGGATAAAGGCCTTCAGCCCTTCGGCCCCGTCCGCGGCATGCTGGTTATGCTGTATATACCGCGGGCCGAGGTACTTTGAAGCAGACTCGAAATCCTTCTTGTTGAGCGCCAGTTCGTAAAACTCTTTTACCATCTTTTTGTTCGATTCCTGCCGCTTAGCATCGGCGCCATAAACCGCCGGGCAGAAGGCAAGGACGAAAGCTGCTGCAAGTGCGGGGAGCATCGTACATCGTCTCATGGTTCCCTCCGGTCCAGGAAGCCGGCTGGCCTTCCTGTCGTCAATAGTCCTGTTCATCATTATACCATCCGGGAAAGAGCGGTGATGATAAGGCGGGTAGTGTTATATAACGACGTCGGAACGGAGGTGTGGACCGTGATAAAATTCTTTCAAACGTTTAGCGACCTGATGGGTCAAGCGTCTTTGTCGGGGTGGAATCTTAAGGACACCATAATGAGATTGCTGCCGACAGGACGCCCGCCCGGTTCAACTGAGCGACTTCACCTTCATCTCCACCGGCTGTTTCTTCGGCCCGCTGCCCACTTTGACCGGGCGGCCCACGGGCACCACTGCCATGAACTCGCCTTCAGGCTCTCCGAGAAACCGGAGCACTTCATCTTTGATGAGATAGAGGACCCCGAGCCAGACCGTACCGAGTCCCAACGAAGTCGCAGCAAGCAGGATATTCTCCACGGCGGCAGCGGAACTCTGGATCTCCATGGTACGGAAAAAATCGTGGGCACTCTCCTTCTCGACCTTAAAGAGTTCCGTCCCGTGTCTGATGAGGTCTCCGGTGTTTGCCACGGCGATCACGACAGGCGCCGAAAGGATGCTCTTCGCGCCCATGCGAAGGAGCGCCGCAGCGGGCCTCGGGAAAGACGCTGATTGCGCAGTGACGAGTTGCGCCAGTTCCTGTTTTTTTTCGCCCCGGAGGATGATGAACCTCCACGCCTGCTGATTGTGCGCCGACGGCGCCGCGTTCGCCGCGTGCAGGAGGATATCGATCTCTTCCCCGGTCACGTCGTCCTTGGTGAAGCTTCTGACGCTGTGCCGGTTCCCGATCGTCCTCAGGGTGTCGTTGCGTAAATAAAAAGCATCGTCAAGCTGCATGGCTGGTCCTCTCCCGTGGGAAGGCATGGTCGTTAAATTTTCATGATGAACATATCAGACGTGCTGCGTGAAGTCAAGCAGAACAGCCGGAGAGACGGGTACGAAAAGGAAAGAACGGGTCGCAGGGCCGGGGATAGAAACGGGCGAGGAGACTCGTGAAGTCGCTACCAACACGACGCTTCAGCGTTTTTGACTCATGTCTCTTCGCCGTGAAGGGAAACCATCGTTTATTTTCCGCGTAAACGACGGTGCGGCCATGCTTCCTGCGGCATCAGCACCTGCCTCTGCAGAATGCGCCAGGCCTTACCCCGCCGCCTCGACCGCCCCAGCCGCGGTCGTCAGAAGGTCTTACTATGACCGAGGAGGCTCCGCTTCCCCTCATCACGGGAGCGTCGAAGGACCTTGAAGGCCCGCTCGGGACGACCGATCGCTGCCAACCATTGCCTCTCGACGGCGCGCTGTACCCTCGTTCCTGCCGCTGGCCAGGCGAAAGGGTCTGGAACGCGCGTCGCGGCACAACCGGTTCGAAGGGATGATTTTCCATACTTGATGGCGCGCTGTAGGTCCTCTCCCTTCCGCCCGGCGATACCAAGCGCCGGTCGTCATTGCCGCGGACCATGCTGCTCTGCGGCGGGTTGATCATTCTCCTGTTCCCCAGGCTTCGGGAATAGATAGACTCGGCGCTTCTCCTGGCTTCAGGGGTCCTGAACCCGGCGTTTGGCGCTGTGCTGCCTCTCCAAGCCGCGCCGGCCCCGGCATTGGTCACTCCTGAGGCCGCGTATCCGCGCCTCAGATCGTTCACGGTCCTGAAGGGTGTGCCGTTTCCCGTTCTGAGCACGGTGATCGGCCTCGATCCCGCCGTCGTCGTACGAGCGCTCGGGTCGACTACGGCCACTCTTCTCGTGACCGGGTCGATGACCCGGTTACTCACGATCCCCCGTCTGCCGCGGTGGAAGTGATCGAAGTCATCGTCTCTCGCGACAATCACTGTTGTGAAGCTGTGGGAGATATAGAAGCCCGGGAACCAGAAGCCGAA
Source organism: Nitrospirota bacterium (assembly GCA_963769335.1). Lineage (GTDB taxonomy): Bacteria > Nitrospirota > UBA9217 > UBA9217 > UBA9217 > JAJYKN01. The sequence continues at coordinate 50,127 of CAVYLT010000049.1, forward strand.
CCAGAAGACCGGATAGGGCACCCAGTCATAGAGGTACGCATCATAGTAAGGAGGCGGATAGTACGTCACGATCGGCGGCCCTTCCTCATCATAGTAGTTGTTGATCACCGTGGGACTCGATTGCGCCGCCGGAGGCTCTCTCCCTTCTGCCGCAGCGCTGCCGGGGCCGGCCGGGGTCGGCAAACCCATTTGATTCGTCAGCGCATAAAGCCCGCGCGTTGCTTCATCGGAGTTCATGGAAAGCTTGCCTTCAGACGCTGCTTTAGCAATCGAACTGTGGAGTTGTCCGATGATTTCGGGGGTCATTGGATAGTCCGAAAGCCAACCGTTCAGGGGAACGATCCCCGCCCTCGTCAACACGTCTTCCGCACCTGTTTCTTCCGCGGGATTGCCGAGATCAAGTTCGGCTGCCAGCTTGATCGCAAAGTCTCCTTCGCGTACGAGCGGCTGGGCTACAGGAGGGCCTTGTTGAGTTTGCGACGATTGAGACCCGTAGTCTGCTGCAAAAGCCGCGAAAGGATACAGGAGCAAGCAGGCTGCCGTCAGTAGTGACAGCCCTTGTTTCATTTATTAAGTTCTCCCTTTCCCTGTTAACATAGTACAACCGCTGAATTGGTAAATCAAGAGAAGGCCCCTTTCATAAAACGACGCTCGCGGGGGACTTCCCCCACTCCTTCCGGGAATCCCGTCCTTAACAGGCTCTGACCGCATCATCACTTCTTTTAAAGCTTAAGAAAATAGCCTAATAAAATTTTATCTCTATCTGCCCGGGTAGTCAATGACCACCTCACCTAAGACATTTGTTCTATCTATGAATAATGAATTGCATTATCCAATGAACATCATTCTCTTCAGCAAAACCCGGCGGACCTGCGTGCGCGATAAAGCTCTCTTTGATTTTCCTTTGCGCGAAAAAGCTCTTCTTTTTTTTAAGGTAAATTGCGAGTAAGAGGTCATAATTGCACGTCTTTTATTGTTTGTATTATTTCACTGAGCGAATCCGGCATTTTAAACCGCATGAAAATCCCTACACTTTTAAAATACAACTTTGTTTTATTAATCAGGATGAAGTCTGGATTGCTTTCTTAAATCAATACGTTGACAAAACGAAGCAGTTTCTGGCATTTGACTTGCTATATGAGCAAGCCAAAGAGACAGCAAGGACCAGCGACAGACTTCATTTCTCCCGATCGCCGCATCGGATAATTGGCGCTGTCCGGTTTCTTTGAGCAAGAGCGGGGCGAAGGCTTTTTGTGCGAGACGCTCATGCAGCAGCGGATTTTATTCAGCTCAAACCATACAGCAGCAGATAGACGACAATACTTAACCATCCGCGAGGATGGGGCGGAAAGCCTTCAGGATCTCCTTGAGACAGCCGGGCTGCCGAAATATCGTTCGATATTAGGCGTCCGGCTTTTTTGCGTTCCCTGTACTCGCAAAAAAGGACGCAAGGAGGTGATATCAGTCAAGGAGAATTTCGCGATCGCTTTCTCCGTTAGAGAGAGCCCCAGACTCCTTCCCACGGTGCAATCTTCGGGAAGCGGCGGTTCTCATTACATCGATTGTTATTACGACAAAGCGGAAAACTGCAGTGTTCGTGCCTGAAAGGCACGCAGGTTCAAATTATTAAAGGAGACCAAAAGATGAGAAAAAGCTTTGTTCAATTCTTAATAGTAGGTGCGGCAATGCTCGGCTTGGGCCTCGCCGGCTGCGGCGCCGGCAATATTTCATTGAACTCAAGTACGGCACAGGTAAAAGGCGTTGCTGCTTCGGGGGCGCCCATTATCGGGACCGTGACCTTGAAAGATGCGTCAAACCCCGAGAAAGTCAGGACGACCACGTCGGCCGTCGACGGATCGTTCTCAATCAGCGTGAACGGGCTCACCCCGCCGTTCCTCCTCACCATTACGTGGACGGACAGCAGCGGAACGAACCAGATGTATTCATTTACCGAAGGACCGGGAACGGCCAATATCAACCCGTTCTCCAATGCGGCCTTTGCTGCAACGGTCAATGCTGATCCGAATTCGGTCCCCGCGAGCCCGGACCCGGCTTTGTTCAGGGCCATATCGGATAACAGCAGGACTGCCTCCTCGAACCTGCGCAATAAACTTTCGCCTCTCTTTACTCGCTATGGGACGACGCAGGACCCTATTGGCGATGAATATCAAGCCAATCATTCCGGCCTTGACGCCATGTTCGACGATGTAAAAATCACGGTATCGAACGGCATGATCGTTGTAACGAATAAAGAGACAGGCGCTGTTATTTATACTGCCCCGATCAACAACATCGACTCCGGGGACTTTAACTCGGGGAATATGCCCGGCGGCCAGACGGGGCAGGGCGCTACCCTCTACAGCACTTACTGCAGTTCCTGCCACGGTCCGCTCGCAACAAGCAGCAAGAGAGGAAGTTCGGCGTCGGATATTCGCGAGGCAATCCAGGACGTGAGTGCCATGAGTTCCCTGTCGAACCTGACCTCGGCGCAGATCCAGGCAATTGCCACAGCACTCTCGTCATCGTCGACGGTGACGTCCACGCCGACGCCGACGACACCTCCCTCTACGTCTACTCCCACGCTGGCCCAGGTTACAACTACCTGCACCGCATGCCACGGCCTTACGGTCAATGGCGTTGTCCTTAAGTCGGGAGGCTACACGATTACCAGCACGTCAGCATCGAGCATTCTGACGACGGTCAACTCGATGATCGGCAAGGGAGCGATGCTCGCGCCCGGAACGACGGCTCAGGGTTATGCAGATTTCCTTGCTGCTCTTTCATCTACGCCGACGCCCACGCCGACCCCGGTAGCCTGTACCTACACCTACGACGTATGGGGCGCCTGCCAGTCGAACGGCACACAGTCCAGAAACCTGCTCTCATCCTCTCCCACGGGCTGCACCGGCACGCCGACCCTCACGCAGTCCTGCACCTATGTGGCTCCCCTCTGCACTTACAACTATAATGCCTGGGGGGCTTGCCAGCCGGACAACACCCAGACCAGGACCGTGATGGCAGCAACGCCGTCCGGCTGTACCGGCACACCGGTCCTTTCGCAAGCCTGCACCTATGCAGCTCCCACCTGCACTTACACCTATGATGTCTGGAGCGCATGCCAGTCGAATAACACCCAGACCAGGAACGTGCTGACCACATCACCCTCCGGCTGCACGGGAACACCGGTCACGACGCAGGCCTGCACCTATGTACCGCCGGCCTGCACCTATACCTATAGTGCATGGGGTGCTTGCCAGTCAAACAGCACGCAAATCAGGAACCTCCTGACATCATCACCCGCGGGCTGCACCGGGACGCCGGTGCTCTCGCAGTCCTGCACCTATACCCCGCCGACGCCGACGCTTACGTTAGCCCAGGTGCAATCGTCCTGCACAGCGTGCCACGGTCTCACCGTGAATACCACCGTGCTCAAGTCTGGCGGCTACACGGTCACGGGCAGGACCGCGACCACGTGGTTGTCGACGGTCAACACAATGGTCGGGTTCGGGGCCTCGTTGGCATCCGGGACGACTGCACAGGATTATGCGAATTTCCTGGCCACCCTTCCCTGACGGAGTGCCTCTGCCAGGAAGCAGCTGTTTGAGGATATTTCGAAAAGTGAAAAAAAAGCGTTTTAAACTGAAATAATGCAAAATCAAAGGGACCTGTTTTATACAGGTCCCTTTTTTTGTGGCGAAAGATCTGGCGTGCTGTCCTGTGCAATCGAGGATTGTTATTCCGGGGTTATACGAACAGGCTGGTACTCTCTTTCACGCTCAGACGGTCTTCTTCCGAATTGAACCAAAGGCAGAACAACCCCTCTTCCCGATCATCTCCTGACGATGATTTGTCCGGCGTTCCCTGACGTGATTTCTCCAATCACGGCCTTTGTTTCCACTCCCCGCGCTGCAAGGCCCGCCAAAAGCGCGTCGAGCTTGTCCGCAGGCACGGCGATCAAAAGGCCGCCGGAGGTCTGCGCATCCGCAAGGATCAATTTTTCCTCGTCCGATATTCCTTCCGACCATGCTACCTTGTCGCTCACGTATTTCAGGTTCGAGCGCGTACCGCCGGGAACGCTGAACTTCGCGAGCGTCCGCACACCCTCGATGACCGGCACCCGGGACATCGTCAGCCGCGCGCTCACGCCGCTCGTGTGCAGCATCTCGTGGAGATGGCCGAGCAGGCCGAATCCCGTGATGTCCGTCGCCCCCTTGACTCCGGCCTCGACCATGGCGTCGGAAGCGAGCTTATTCAGCGTTTTCATGCAACGCGTCGCAGTCGCGATCATTTCTTCGGATGCACGCCCCACCTTGATCGCCGTTGAAATAATGCCGATGCCCAGCGGCTTGGTCAATACGAGCGAGTCCCCCGGCTTCGCGCCTGCCTTCTGGATTATGCGTCCGGGATGCACGACGCCTGTTACGGCCATGCCGTATTTTGGTTCCCTATCATCGATAGAGTGGCCGCCGATAATGACTACTCCGGCTTCCTGCGCCTTTTCAGCGCCCCCGCGCATGATATCGCCCAGCACATTCAGCGGTCCGTCCTTCGGAAACGCAACCAGATTCAGTGCGGTGAGCGGTTTTGCGCCCATGGCATAAATGTCGGAGAGCGCATTGGCCGCGGCAATCGCCCCGAAATCGTACCCACTGTCCACGATGGGCGTAAAAAAATCCACCGTCTGGACGATCGCTATTTCGTCGCTCAGCTGGAAAACGCCCGCGTCATCTTCGGTCCCCACGAGCACACGGGGGTCGGTGACCTTCGGAAGGGCCTTGAGGATCTCGTCCAAAACCTTTGGACCCAGTTTGCAGGCTCAGCCGGCGCCGTGGCTGAGCGACGTCAGTTTAAGCTCCTGCCCGCTGTCCTTCCTGTCCGTCATTTCCTTACCTCCGCTTTAGGCATTTGATATAAACAATACCGTGAGTCAGCTGCCCAGTCAAATTGTAAATATCTATCTCCATCGTAAAAGTATATCGGAAATATCTATTTCCCGCTGTGCGGGCCGCGAATAAAACCTCCGGGCCTCCTGCCCGCAGAGCACTCCCCGCGCGCCGCCGGGCTGGACACCTCTTGCAAACTCGGCTATACTCATGGGAGAGACGGATACAGCGCCTCGTTCTACTTCAGGGAGTATTCATGGAATTTTTCAAGCCTTTCCTGGTGACCCTCATTCCGCTCATGGTTGCTCTTGATGCCCCGGGGACGCTGCCTCTTTACGTGGGCATGACCGAGGGGATAACGCGGGAAGAACGGAAAAAGATCGTTCGCCAGTCCATTGCAACTGCGTTTCTCGTGACCATCGGTTTTATCCTTCTCGGGCAGGCGATCTTCAATGCCCTCGGCATCCTTGTCGAGGACTTCATGGTCGCCGGCGGCGGGGTCCTTTTGATCATCGCCGTTACCGACGTGGTGCGGGCAGGCGAGCGGCAAATGGAACGGAGCCCGGAATTCGGCGTGGTTCCGCTCGGCACTCCGCTTATTGCCGGACCGGGCACGCTGACGACGGCTCTCGTCCTTGTCGGGACGAACGGGTACGTTCCGGTCATTCTTTCGCTCATAGTAAACCTGCTCTTTGCCTGGGCCATCTTTTCCCAGTCTGAACGGATCATCAGATTCATCGGCTTGAGCGGGTCACGGGCCTTTGCCAAGGTCGCATCATTAATCCTTGCAGCTTTTGCCGTAAAAATGATCAGAAGCGGAATATTCATGTTCATTCGGGAGTAGCGGCAACAGGGAGGATCGGGGATGTCCGAAACCGCGGAGGATAAAAACCTTAGAGGACGACGCAGCCGACGCGTGCACATGGCGAATGAGCGGACATTCCTTGCCTGGATCAGGACCAGCATCGCCATCATGGCCTTCGGGTTCGTCGTCGAAAAATTCGCACTCTTCGTAAAACAATTAGCCTATTATCTGGGGAAGGAGGCATCTCCCCCGTCCCCGGGCTACTCGTCCATCATCGGGATAGTTCTGGTCGGCCTGGGCGTACTGATGGGAGTGCTTGCCTTCGTCCGGTACAAGATCGTAGAGCGTCAGATTGAAGATGACACCTACCGCCCATCAGTCGTGCTGAGCGTGCTGCTTTTCCTGTCCGTGCTTTCCATCGGCGTTTTTCTTGTGCTCTATCTCGTCCACAGCATGTAGATCCGGCGCTACGAACGGATATATCCTTCCACCATCAGGTCTCCATCCACGAAGCGAGCGGTAACGTCGCGGAGTCCCACGGCCCCACCGAGCCGTGCAGGGGAAAAGCCGCCGATGGAGCAGATCGAGTCCCTGCCGGTCATGAGCGTCGGCGCAATGAACAGGACGACCTTGTCGACGATGCCTGCCCGGAGTGCCGCAGCATGAATTTCCGCACCGCCTTCAACCAGCACGGACAGGACACCTTTTTCCCCCAGTCTCTTCATGAGGTCCCTCATATCGACGCGTCCGCGCGTTGGTTTGACCAGAAGCACCTCAGCTCCGGCATCGCGAAGCTTCTTGAGCTTCGTCTTCGGCGCACTTGCAAGCGTGGCCACGATGGTCTTTGCCGGTGATTTCTGCGTCAGGACCTTCGCAGTCAGCGGTATTCGCAAAGTGCTGTCAAGAACCACCCGGACAGGATCGCGGCCTTTCGGAATCCTCGTCGTCAGTGACGGATCATCCTTCAGAAGCGTATTGATCCCCACGAGAATCGCGTCGTTGCCGTCGCGCAGGCGATGCCCCTCCTCCCGCGCCGCTTTTCCGGTGATCCACTGCGATTCTCCCGAGGCGGTCGCGATTTTGCCGTCCAGTGTCTGGGCTATCTTGAGCGTCACGAAGGGCCTGCCTGTTGTGATGTATTTGACGAACGCCTCATTCAGCTTCAGCGCCTCGTGCTCCAGGACGCCGGTAACGACGTCGAGGCCCGCCTTCCGGAGCGTTTTGATGCCGCCCCCGGATACACGAGGATTAGGATCGATCATTGCTACGACGACCCGCTTTACCCCGCTCCGGATAACGAGCGGCGTGCACGGCGGTGTACGTTTGTCCGTGTGCGAACAGGGTTCGAGCGTCACATAGAGCGTCGCCCCTTGTGCAGCAGCACCGGCCTTCTTGAGCGCAATGGCTTCGGCATGGGGCTCGCCTGCCTTGTGATGATAGCCCGTGCCGACGACCGCTCCGTCCTTCACCACCACGGCGCCGACCATGGGATTGGGGCTCGTGCGTCCCTTGGCCTTTACAGCCAGCCGCATCGCCATGGCCATGTATTTTTTTTCAAGAGAATTGATCGCCATTATTGATAACCGGTTTTCGGAGAAAGGGTCGCTAACTCTTTACCCTTTTCCGCAACGTCTTCCCGTGGACTTTTTTTACTTTCGCCAGGACAGCCTTGAGTTTCTTTGCACGCTTGCCGGCTTCCACGGGCGAGAGAATTAATTTTTTACCATCTGTCGTGATTTCGAATCGGGCATTTTCGTCAACCTTTAAGAGGTGCAGGATCGGCCTATCGATGATCAATGCGGCACTGTTGCCGTGCGTTACCAGTTTTTTAATCATGCCTGCCTCCGGTACAATTGTGTATATACATTGTATAATTCACGTCCCGTGTTGTCAAGGCAGGTCATGGAGATAAGAGGCTTTAAGCAAGGAACTCCTCCCTTTCAGGAGGCATTTGCCGCCAAAGGATGTCCGCAGATAGATATGACATTGTGCTTACGTAGAAGCCGCAAAAAAAGGGCGGCTCACGCCGCCCTGGTAGGTTGTCTATTGGATCTTACTTGGTTCCCGACCCGCCCACGCCCTTTTCCTTGAGCTTTGCATGGGCCGCAGCAAGTCGCGCGATCGGGACGCGGTAGGGCGAGCAACTCACGTAGTTGAGACCCGTGCGGTAACAGAATTCCACGCTCGCCGGGTCCCCGCCGTGTTCTCCGCAAATACCGATCTTGAGGTTCGGCCTGGTGCCGCGGCCCTTTGCCACACCCATCTTTACCAGCATACCGACACCGTCCTGGTCCAGGGTCTGGAATGGGTCCTTCTCGAGAATATTGTTCTCGGTATAATAGTTGATGAACTTACCCGCGTCGTCGCGGCTGAACCCGAAGGTAGTCTGCGTCAGGTCATTGGTGCCGAAGGAGAAAAACTCCGCTTCCTGCGCGATCTCGTCGGCGATCAGGGCCGCGCGGGGCAGCTCGATCATCGTTCCGATCATATAGTCGATCTTGACTCCCTTCTTCTGCATCACTTCTTCTGCGGTCTTTTTGATCAGTTCCTTCTGGTTCTGGAGCTCCTTCTTCAATCCGACGAGCGGCACCATGATCTCGGGAACGATCTTTTTTCCCTTTTTCGCAAGTTCGCAGGCTGCCTCGATAATGGCCCTCGTCTGCATGCGCGTGATCTCGGGATAGACGATGCCGAGCCGGCACCCGCGGTGGCCGAGCATCGGGTTCAGCTCGTGCAGTTCCTCCACGCGATGCAGGAGTTTTGCTTTTTTCGAAATCGACGCCTTGGGTGCTTTCTTCGCCTGCATCACGGCGACCTCGACCATAAGGTCCTCGCGTTTAGGCAAAAACTCATGAAGCGGAGGGTCCAGGAGACGCACGGTGACCGGGTATCCCTCCATGGCCTCGAAGAGACCCTTGAAGTCCGAACGCTGCATGGGAAGCAGCTTGGTCAGCGCCTTTTCGCGCGCCTCGGTGTTGTCGGCGAGGATCATCTGCTGCACGATCGGCAGCCGCTCCTCGGCAAAGAACATGTGTTCGGTGCGGCAGAGGCCGATACCTTCCGCCCCGAACTGGCGGGCCATCTTGGCGTCACGCGGAATGTCCGCGTTCGCGCGGACGCCCAGGGTCCGGATCTCGTCAACCCACTTCATGAGCGTACCGAAATCGCCGCTCACTTCCGGGTCCTTGGTCTGCACCTTGCCGATAATGACGCGGCCCGTGCCGCCGTCGATGGTGATGTTATCCCCCAGTTTCACGGTATATTTGCCGACCGTAAATTTCTCCGCCTTGAGGTCCACCTTGATGGATTCACAGCCCGCTACGCAGGGTTTCCCCATGCCGCGGGCGACGACCGCTGCGTGCGAAGTCATGCCGCCGCGCGCCGTGAGTATGCCTTTGGCTGCGTCCATACCGTGGATGTCGTCGGGCGTGGTCTCGGGCCGTACCAGAATCACGTTCCCTTTCTTTGCCTGCTTGACCGCTTCGTCTGCAGTGAAAACGACTTTGCCCGAAGCGGCGCCCGGCGAGGCCGGAAGACCCTTGGCAATGACCTCGATCTTTGCCTTGGGGTCGATGATAGGATGGAGGAGCTGGTCAAGGGACGCGGGCTCTACGCGGAGCACGGCTTCTTCCTTGGAAATGAGTCCCTCCGATACCATGTCCACGGCTATCGTGACCGCTGCCTGGGCCGTGCGCTTGCCGGTACGGGTCTGGAGCATGAAGAGCGTGCCTTCCTGCACCGTGAACTCAAAATCCTGTACGTCCCGGTAGTGTTTCTCGAGCCTGTTCGTGATATCACGGAGCTGATTGTATACCTGCGGCATTTCCTTTGCGAGATCGGCGATGGGGTGCGGTGTACGAATGCCTGCGACCACGTCCTCGCCCTGCGCGTTCGTTAAATACTCGCCGTAAAACTCCTTGAAGCCTGTCGAGGGGTTCCGGGTGAAGCCGACGCCAGTCGCGGACGTATCGCCCATGTTGCCGAACACCATGGCCTGCACGTTCACGGCAGTGCCGAGGTTGCCGGGGATGTCGTTCAGTCTGCGATAGGTTATGGCGCGCGGATTATTCCATGAGCCGAAGACGGCATCGCGCGCCATGATGAGCTGCTCCCAGGGATCCTGGGGGAACTCGCGTTTCACTAACTGTTTCACCTTAACCTTAAATTTTTCGACGAGACCTTTCAGGTCCTCCGCGGTCAGTTCGATATCGAGATGGACCTTCTTTTTCTTTTTTATTTCGTGGATGATGTGCTCGAAGACTTCCTTCTCGATGCCCATCACCACATTGCCGAACATCTGGATGAACCGGCGATAGGCGTCCCAGGCAAACCGTTCGTTGGCAGACATGCGGATGAGGCCATGGATCGTATGGTCGTTCAGTCCGAGGTTCAAGACCGTGTCCATCATGCCCGGCATGGAGAACTTGGACCCCGACCGGACGGAAACGAGCAGCGGGCGGTCCACATCGCCGAATTTGAACTTGCCTCCCAGCGCATTCTCCATCTTGTTCATAAACTCGCGCATTTCAGCATCGAGACCGTCCGGTACGCGCTTCCCCAGTTCGTAGAACAAGTTGCAGACTTCCGTGGTGATCGTGAATCCCGGCGGCACCGGTACGCCGGCATTCGTCATTTCAGCAAGACCTGCTCCTTTGCCGCCGAGCAGGCCCTTCATCGTTCCTGTTCCGTCCGCCTTGCCGCTGCCAAAAAAATAAATATATTTTTTCCCCGTCGTCATGTGTCCTTCCTCCCTATCGGTACAGGTAATCTGAATAATGATCCCGAGAAGGGGAGAATAGAAGAATCAGGGACATTACAACACCCCCCCCTTCCCTTTCCCCGCTTCTGCGTTTTTGTTATTTTGAATCTCCCTCCGTACTCAGCACCAGCCGCGAGAAATCCGCAATCTGAGAAAACAGGCCGGTGATGCCAGCCAGAAGCGCCAGGCGGTTCGCCTTCACTTCGGCATCCTTGTCCATGACCATAACCGTGTTGAAAAACGCATCGACGTCCTTCCTGAGCGACGCGATGTCGGCCAAGGCGCCTCGGAAATCGAGCTTTGCCGCCTTCTCCACAACGCGGTCCTTGATGTCCGAATAAGAGGCAAAGAGTGCTTTTTCCGCATCCAGCTTCAGCAGGTTTTTCTTCACCTTGCCCGTAAATTCCTTCGGCAGGATGTTGCCGGCGCGCTTGAGCGCCGTTACGAGCGGCTGGTAATCCTCCGATGTCCGAAGCCCGTCAAGGGCGCGCACCTTTTCCCGTGCGATGAGGGGGTCGCTGAACCCGACGGACAGCGCTGCATCCACGACATCGGACCGGAGTCCTTCGGCAGCGAGCATGCCTGCCAGCCGCTGACGGAAGAAGTCAAGCGTCTCGGATTCGACTTTCCCTCTTTCTTGCTTCTTGAGGCCGAATGCTTTGCACGCTTCGGCAATCAAATCGGCAAGGGACAATCGAAGGCCGCGTTCCATCACCATATTCAGGAGTGCAACCGCTTGTCTCCTGAGTCCGTACGGGTCCTCGGAACCGCTCGGAACGAGGCCGACCGAAAAACATCCCGTTATAGTATCGATCCGGTCGGCAATGCCGACACACATGCCTTCAGCGGAATCCGGAAGTTTATCGCCTGCGTAGCGCGGCAGGTAGTGTTCGAGGATCGCGTCTGCAACACGCGGGTCTTCACCTGAATTAAGCGCGTAGTGCCTGCCCATCACGCCTTGCAGTTTGGGGAATTCGCCCACAACGCCCGTGAGGAGATCGGCCTTGCACAGTTCGGCGGCACGAGCGGCGCTCGGCGCGTCGGCATGAGCAATTCCGGCCATGTACACGGCCAGGTGCTTCACGCGCAGCGTCTTGTCATAGACCGTTCCGAGCTTTTCCTGGTAGGTGACCTTCTTCAGTCCCTCGATGCGGTCGCCGAGCGGCTGTTTCACATCGTGGTCGAAAAAGTATGCTGCATCGGAGAGTCGCGCGGCAAGCACACGTTCGTTGCCTGCCCGGACGATGTCCATGTCCTCGGCCCGCGTATTGCTGATCGTGATGAAGCAGGGAAGCAGATTCCCGTCAAGCCCCACCACGCTGAAGTAGCGCTGGTGCTCCCGCATGGCGGTTATTAATACTTCCTTCGGGACCCGGAGATATTCTTTGTTAAAAGTCCCCAGGACGGCTACAGGGTATTCCACGAGGTTTGACACCTCGTCGACCAGGCCCGGGTCGTCGAGTACAGTACCGTTTTTTGATTTGGCGAGTTCCTCAGTCTGTTTGATGATCCGCTGCTTACGGACTTCAGGATCGATTACCAGGTAGTTCGGCTCGGCTTGCATGGCATAGGACTTGAAGTCCTTAACCATGAAGGCCCCGGGACTCATAAACCGGTGGCCCCGGGAAAGGTTGCCGCTCTTAATGCCGTTCAATGCAAACTCGACAAGAGAACCGCCCCACAGCGCCACGATCCAATGGATGGGACGCACAAACCGAATGTCCTTGTCCATCCAGCGCATGGTTTTTTGAAAGGGAATCGAGAGGATAAACGCCGGAAGCACCGCTTTGAGCCATTCCGCGGTATCACCGCCTTTTTCGTCTACGCGGGCGACGACATACTCACCCTTGTCCGTCGTTTTACTGGACAATGCATCGACCGGCACGCCGTTTTTCCCGGCAAAGACCTGGGCGACCCTGGTCGGTTTTCCCTCTGCGTCGAAAGCGATTTTTTTCGGCGGCCCGACGACTTCCTTCGAAACGTCCTGCTGCCGCTCGGCCAATTGAGGGACGTGAAGCACCAGCCGGCGCGGAGTTCCATAAGCCTGCATGGCGCCGTTCTCGATCGTAACGCGGCCGTCCGCCAGGAGCCCGGAAAAAAGCTCTTTCATCTTTTCCAGCGCCGGGTTGATGAAACGGGAAGGGATTTCCTCGGTCCCGATTTCTAAAAAAAATTCTTTTGACAAGTAAAACTCCTAAAAGACTCTGTTCTCGCAGAGACGCGGAGCTCGCGGAGAAAACAAATACAATATAGAGTTCTTTTCATATTTTCTGAAACAATTTTTTTCAGTCTCAACGCTGCGTCCTCAAAGCCTCCGCTAGAGATAAAGGTTTTCCTTATTTCTATTTCTTCAGCATCGGGAACCCCTTCGACTCCCGGTCTGCCAGATATGCATGGGCGCAGGCCCGGGCGAGTTTTCTCACCCGCGCAATATACCCGGTCCGTTCAGTCACGCTGATCGCCCCCGCGGCATCGAGCAGGTTAAAGGTATGCGAACACTTGAGGCAGTAATCGTACGCAGGCAGCACTACCCCGGCCTTGACCAGTTTATCGCATTCCCGTTCGTAGGACTCGAACTGCCGGAAAAGCATTTCCCGGTCTGATAGTTCAAAGTTGTACTTCGAGAATTGCACTTCGGTATCGAAATGGATGTCACCGTACTTGACGCCCTTGGTCCATTCGAGGTCATAGACGTTGTTCACACCCTGAAGGTACATGGCAAGGCGCTCGATCCCGTAGGTGAGTTCAGCGGAAACAGGCTTGAGATCGATGCCGCCTACCTGCTGAAAATAGGTAAACTGGGTTACTTCCATGCCGTTCAACCAGACTTCCCAGCCGAGCCCCCACGCTCCGAGCGTGGGAGATTCCCAGTCGTCTTCAACAAATCGGATGTCGTGCTTTAAGGGATTGATGCCCAGTTTCACCAGGCTTTCAAGATAAATTTCCTGCACATTTTCCGGATGGGGTTTTAAAATTACCTGAAACTGATAATAGTGCTGCAGTCGGTTCGGATTCTCACCATAGCGTCCGTCCGTCGGCCTGCGCGAAGGTTGTACATAGGCAGCTTTCCACGGTTCAGGACCGAGGACACGGAGGAACGTTGCCGGGTGGAATGTTCCCGCGCCAACCTCGGTATCGTACGGCTGGTGGATGACGCAGCCCTTCGAAGCCCAGAACGTCTGAAGCGTAAGTACAAGTTCCTGAAATGTCAACGATTGCTCCTGCCTGGGGTAAACCGGGAATGATAGAAAAATAGACTGCTATTATACAAAAAAACCTTATGATGTCAAGAAAATATCCGGTTTTAGGACACCCTATTTATATCAGGAGTATCACTTTCAGCCATTCACAGTTATTTAAAGTAAAGAAATATTTACAATTCAGAATAAGAACATTCAGGAAAGATAAGGATCAGTTGACTACTCGTAATTTCATCCTTTTTGTAACTATTAACCATGGCATGTTCCGAATTAATTGCAAAAAGCGAATAATATAAACTATTTTCTTGCCATGTATGAAAATCCCTGCAAATGTGCAACGATCTGGTTTTATGACGTAATTATTTTTTTTTATAGCCGGATATGTTTCATGGCGAATGATTATCCATACAATTAAAAAAAAGTCTTTTCAATACCGGGCATATCATTACTTTTAAAATTGCTCTATAAATCAATGACGAAGACAAGATGGTGCACTTTCTGGCATTTTACTTGCTATAACATAATACAACATCCTTAAATTTATGTCTGGAGGGGAAACGATATGGCTAGGAAATCTAACAACGCGCTTTGGGTAATGGGGTTGCTCGGCATACTTGCCATTTCTGCTGGATGCAGCTCGCCGAATCCGAATGCAATAGCAACGCTAAATCCTGACACTGGCAATCACGTTGCCGGCTTTTCCGATCCGAGCGCTCACGGCACGGCTGCAAAATCCCAAGGAACGGGTTTTGCTTCCTGCCAGGAGTGTCATGGAGTGGATTTCTCCGGCGGAGTTTCTGCTGTATCCTGCTTTTATCCCTGCCATGGCGTAAACGCACCGCATCCCCGCGCACCCTGGAACCATGGTGACGTCAGTCAAGTTAATGCCGCAGTCTGTGCAGAGTGTCATGCAGACGGATCGAATTCTCCCATCCAGCCCTCACCATCCGTAACAGCCCTTAGCGCGGCGCCCGGATGTTACAACAATACGCTTTGCCATGCGGCCCTGGGGGTTGCTGCAACTGCCGGACAAAATCCATGAGGCCGGCTCTGAAAAATTCGGAAACAGGCCAGTACTGTCTGATGTGCGAAACACGGCCGGAGACGCTTGGGCATAGTCTGACGTCCGCCCGACTGCTCTCTACGAGAACAACGATGTGATCGTAGAGGCAGATCGAGCGGCGTTTCCGTGATTCGACTCACGGTGTTTGCGCATTTTTATGACGAGACCTCCGAGCAGCAGCGGGACTTACTTGTTTCAAAGGCGGCATTCCCGGTGAGCGGCTTCCTGGAATGAAAGCGAGTTCGGCATTGCTCCGAAAAAATCGAAAATCGGACTCTCGTCGAGTTATGAAGCTCACACTAAATAATATCTTCTCTCTCCGTATTCAGCATGAAAAAAGCAGGAAGCATAAAATTGCAATTAGACATTGACAGACGTTCGGCGCAGCGTCAGCATGCGCAAAAATCAGGACAATTATTGTCCTTACTTTAGTATTACTTTGAGAATGTGGGGGATAGTGCCCAATGATAACCAACAGGGAAAGTGCGGTCTTGGTGTCAGGCCTGCTTTGCGCAATAATACTCTTCGCAGGATGCAGTTCATCAAATAAGCAAGCGTCGTCGTCATTCGATCCCGATACCGGCAAGCACACCCTGGGCTGGTCATCGCCTGCCGCCCATGGCACGGCGGCAAAGACACAAGCCAATGGATTTGCCGCCTGCCAGGAGTGCCACGCGGATGATTTCTCCGGAGGCGTCTCGGCAGTGTCCTGCAAGTCCTGCCACACCGTCAACGCCCCGCATGCACCCGCCCCCTGGATCGGCGGCCAGTGGACCCATACGAATACCAATCCGGCCAACGCTTCGATCTGCGCACAATGCCACACCAACGGCTCCAATTCCACCTTCCAACCTTCACAGGCCGCACCGGCAGGCTCAGCTCCCGGCTGCTACAACAACACACTTTGCCACGGGGCAGTAGGCCATGCAACGGGTTGGAACGCGTCCGATCAGCACGGCGCTGCCGCAAAATCGGCGCCGACATATACCGGCGGCTTCACGACGTGCGAGACATGCCACGGCTCTGATTTCTCCGGCGGGCTTGTACAGACCTCCTGTTTTACGTGCCACGGCGTAAACGCGCCCCATGCGCCGAAACCATGGGACGGCATCAGTACCGCGTTTACCCATACGACCACGGACGCGGGCAATGCTCCCGCATGCGCGCAATGCCATACGAACGGGGCCAACTCTTCGCTTCAGCCGTCGCTGCCTGCCGCAGCCGGCACTGCCCCCGGCTGTTTCAACAACACACTTTGTCACGCTCAAATGGGGCATCCGGAAGGATGGGACTCTTCAACGCAGCACGGTGCCGCCGCAAAATCCGCGCCGACCTCCACCGGCGGCTTCGCTCTGTGCGAGACATGCCACGGCTCTGACTTCTCCGGCGGCATCGTCCTACGGTCCTGCTTTACCTGCCACGGTGTAAGGGCGCCGCACTCTCCGAAGCCGTGGAGCGGCTTAACTTCTTCGGCAACACATACAACGACGTCCCCGGCCAACGCTTCCATCTGCGCCCAATGCCATGCCAATGGAAATAATTCTTCGCTGAAACCCTCTTCGCCAGCCCCAGCAGGCACGGCTCCCGACTGTTTCAACAATACTCTTTGCCATGCCCAAATGGGTCATCCGACAGGATGGGACTCGCCCGATCAGCACGGGGCGGCCGCAAAGGCACAGCCGACATCTGCAGGCGGTTTCGCACTGTGCGCAACCTGTCATGGATCCGACTTCTCGGGCGGAGTTATCCAGACATCCTGCTTCACCTGTCATAAAGTGAATGCTCCGCACGCACCCAAACCGTGGAGCGGCGCAACCGCCACGTATAAACATTCAACAACGGACCCGGGCAATGCTCCCGTCTGCGCCCAGTGCCATACCAACGGAGCCAACTCTTCGCTTCAACCGTCCCAACTTGCTCAGGCCGGTGCGCTCCCCGATTGTTTCAACAATACGCTCTGCCATGCGCAAGTGGGGCATCCGACGGGTTGGTCCGATCCGACTCAGCACGGGGCGGCCGCAAAATCGGCGCCCACATCGACGAGCGGTTTCACGCTCTGTGAAACCTGCCATGGGTCCGACTTCTCAGGAGGCGTTGTGCAGACGTCCTGCTTCACCTGCCACGGCGGGAGCGGTCCTCACCCGACGTCATGGATCACGGGTTCGTACACCCACACCACGACCGATACCGGCAACGCATCGGTCTGCGCGCAGTGCCACACGAACGGCGCCAACTCTCCGATCGCGCCGCCGTCGCCGCCAGCAGCCGCAGGCACGGCACCCGGTTGTTTCAATAATACGTTATGTCACGCGCAAATGGGGCATCCTGCAGGCTGGTCCGATCCGACTCAGCACGGGGCGGCCGCAAAAGCGGCGCCTACATCAACGAGTGGTTTTGCGCTCTGCGAAACGTGCCATGCAACGGATTTCTCCGGTGGCGTAGCCCAGACGTCCTGCTTCACCTGCCACGGCGGAAGCGGGCCGCACCCGACGTCATGGATCACGGGCTCCTATACTCACACCACGACCGATACCGGCAACGCATCGGTCTGTGCGCAGTGCCATACGAACGGCGCCAACTCTCCGATTGCACCGCCGTCACCACCGGCTGCAGCAGGCACGGCACCCGGCTGCTTCAACAGCACACTCTGCCATGCAACGCCGACCTGCGGATCGTGCCACGGCATCCCGCCTTCGGGAACTGTATTCCCGGATGTCGCCGGCAACCATGCACCCCATATCAGTGTCAATGCAAATATTGCATGTTCCACATGCCATTTAGGAGCCGGCTCGGGAACCGCATTGCATGAGAACGGCGTCGTCGACGTAATCCTCGACCCCACCTACAATGCGAAAGCCGGCGGCGCAACGTACAACGCCTCTACGATGAGCTGTTCTAATGTCGCCTGCCACGGCGGCCTGACAACACCGAACTGGCAGACCGGCACGATCAACGTCAATACGCAGTGCACGGCATGCCACGTTCTGGGTACCGGGCCGGGTGTGCCGGAAAACAACAGCTATTACTCAGGCCAGCACAATAACAGCGATATGAGAGGACTCGCGTGTACCGTCTGTCATGATACGACGAAGCTCGCAGCGGTGCACTTCACCTCGCTGACCGCCGCGATTTCAGAACCTACGGTCTCGGCCGCTCTCAACAGCGCGATCAACTTCAATGGAACGACGTGCAACCCGAGCGCCGGCGGGATGACCGGGTGTCACGGCTTGCAACGTTGGTAGGGACCAGTAAATTGACAAAAAAAGGCGCCCTGAAAAGGGCGCCTTTTTTTTACTTCGCCGGTATCACACGAATGATACCGCGGAACTCTACACCTGCCACATCCTCGCCTCAAAATCATCGGTCGGGACCTTGAACTGAATAAAGCCGCGGTAGGGCCACTTCTCAATCTCCGATCCTGACCGCTCGACCGTCACGAAGATCTGGATCTCGTCGTTCGGCTTGACACCCAAAAGTTCAAAGGGGACCGCAAGTTCAATGACGTCATTTGCCGCAACAGTGTTGATCACAGAGGTCTGCTGCCGGTTTCCATTGTCTCCCCGGAAAAGCGCCGCACTCACCCGCCGTTCCTGAGGAACAACGCGAATTTCGATATCCAGCCCCCGGGGATTCAGGAAATTGATGAAGAACGCGAGGTCGGAGACTTTTTCGTCCTTCAGGCTCCCGCTCGCATCAAGCCGAATAAACATATTGGTGAGGTCGAATCCGTAATAAATGTGCGTAATGATGGATGCCCCGCGGTGCATGGCTCCCCCGCCCTGGTTCACATCGTAGAATCCGGCAGGCAGCCATTCGAAATAATTCGTTACCAGGCCGTCGATGGTCGGCGAAATAAAGGCCGTCAGTTCGACCGTCGGAAGGGCCTGCCGGTCTTCCCTCAGGATGGATATCTGAAGTTCGTCGGGAATATCAAGGCCGATGATCCGGTAGACATTCATCAGATGGGTCCTGAACAGTAAGTCGAACTCCTCGTCATTCTCCGAATGGTGGTCATCTCCATACCACCAGCACCAGTCGCTCCCCTCCGCGATATAGATCTCTTCCCACGCCTTGGCCAATTTTTCAGGATCCCCGTTCCCCGGGGCGACAAAATCCGTCAAGGCCTGCCGCGTCTGTGCCAATAAATCCCATGCTCGATTGTCTTCTTCATGGCCGATCCAGACGCGATAGTTCGCGTTGATCCAGGAGCCCGCATGAAGCCGTTCGATGCCGGACTGGGCCGGATGCTCCTTGAGATACTCTCCTACCGTCACACACCGGAGTCCTTTTTCCCCGCTCAGGCGTTCATAAAGATAGAGGAAAAAGTCCCTGCCGTCGTTCAGGTAGTACTCCCACGCATTCTCGCCGTCGAGAATGATGGAGACAAGATGGGGGCCGTCGGATAGGGCACGCCGAACACGGTGGAGCCGGCTGATAAGATCGTGGACCGCATTTTTGTAGTCCCACTTGGAGTAGACGAACCCGATGAGATCGGAGAGGGTGTGATCGCGAAAGACGATTGAGACGCGTTTCTCCCCCTTGCCGGCAAGATAGGGTTTGTACAGCACATCAGGATCCTTCATAACTCCGGCAAAGTCCCGCTCAATGTGGATCCCGAGAGACCGGGCGAGCACGCCTTCGTCCGTACCGATCCACGTGATGCCGGCATCGGCGAGAAGGGGCACGATTTCCTCCGCCACCGACCCTTCAGCCGGCCACATGCCGGACGGACGCGTTCCGAAGATACTTTCATGGTATGCGAGAGCGCGATCGACCTGGGCTTTTGCGTCCTCGGGGTGAACAAACCGGTTTGCCGGCAAGTGGATATCGGGCACGGCCACCCTTGCGAGGTCGGTATCGAACAGGAGCGGCAAAATCGGATGATAAAAAGGCGTGGTCGTCAACTCGATCCTGCCCGCCTCTGCCAATTGTTTATACATGGGAATGATCAGCGCCATGACCTCACGCTGTTTCTGTATGAGGAGCGCCTTTTCATTTTCGGAGAAACCGGACCCTTTCTGGATCAGGCCCTTAAGAAAGGGGTCAGTCTGCTTGAACAGCGGGTCAAACCATGACAGATTGAACCAGACCTGCAAATCGAGATAGTCCTGGGTCGTAAAATACCGTGTCGCATTTTCAAGATCGTTGGGAGATACACTGTAGCCCCTGCGGTCAAGCAGCATCCAGTACGTAGCATAGGGTTTGATCATGGTGTCCCAGTTCGCCATGAATGAATTCTTGAGCAGAAACAGTTTGTCTGCCGTGTCAAGTTCCCCGGCTGGCTTGAGCGTCAGCGCCAGAAATGTATCGGTAGCATTGTTTTCAACGTAATCGCGAATCTGTTTAAGCAGCGAGGGAACCAGGTTGAAGGTCTGGTGAATGTCGGGAAAGTCGGTCAACAACGCGGGCATGTCATAATAATCCTTGATCCCGTGCATCCGGACCCACGGGAGGACATAGGATCCGGTAATGTCGTCCTTGTAGTAGGGCTGATGCATATGCCATACAAAGGCTATGTAGAGCGGATCATTCGACATGGTAGTGAGGACGAGATCGGGGTTCTCATCATCGAGGTTCTTACTGCATGCGCACAAATGGATTCAATTAATCGCACTATTTCAGCGATACGGCAGGAGGCCTCAGTTTGAGAATCCGGTTATTGCCTTCAGGGCTCGCTATACTCGTTATAATAGTACACTATCTCACCTTGACGCGCAAGACCGAGTTTGTCACGGGCAACCTGCTCAAGATGGTCGGCATCGGTCTTTAGAGCGCGCACTTCGCGTCCAAGTCTTGCATTGTCCTGTTTCAGTGCGGCAATGTCTTTCGTGAGAGTATTATATTGAGACTCCATCCGATAGTATTTGATCACGCCCATTTCGCCGAAGATGAAGTTTGCAATCAGGTACAGAATGAAAAGGATGCCTGCGGCAACGATCAGTTTCCTGCCGTGGGAACTTCGGAAATTTCTATCTGACTTGAGAGTGTTCCGTTTACGCATGATTCGTCGTCTCGCCGGCCGTTGCCCGGCCGGAGTGATTACTCGGGAAAAGGATTTCTAAAAACAAAACCACGAAGACCGGCTTCGTGGTAAAGTTGCAGATGGCAATATTGTCGAATGTCATCGTCTCACACTGGTTATTTCTTTTTTGTGGTCTTTTTCGCCTTTTTGGCCGGGGCCTTTTTCTTCGTCGCCATGAATACCTCACCACCTTTCCTTAATGGAATATTCAGATGAACAGAAATGTATGATAATACGCTCTCGCTCGAGCATTGCCTGCCGGTCTTCTAAATACGCCGGGGGCTCCAATGCCCCCGGCGGGCCCCACTGCAGGGACACCATGCGATAAAAACTACTTCTTTTTGGTGGCTTTCTTCTTGGTTGCCTTCTTCTTCGCTTTTTTCTTGGCTGCCATTAGTTTTCCACCCCCTTTCGGCATACCGCGTTTCGACCTTAAGCGGCCTTATCTTGAAACAAGCTGAGGCACATCATTCAGCAGTGACATCTGCGAGTACTTTTCCCGGATTCTCCCGTTTACGAGTCCTATGAATTCTTCTGCATCCTTTATGGCCTGTCCCGCTTCATACCGGGAGATGATTCGGCTTGCCTCTTCCATGAAGCTTTGATACTTCCTCCTCATGCGATCGAACTTATTGATCAGGCTTTTGTAACGATCGCCGAGAATAACCCCCGCCGCGGTAACCACCGTTTTCTGAACATCTCTCCCGCGAACGCTTTTGGGGCGGAACCCCTCGGATAAGATAAGCGCTCTCGCAGAGCGGACCATGGCTAAGTATGCAGCAGCAAACGCCCACTCTTCGTCCTTGTCCTCAAGAACCCTGCTCGTTGTCAGATCTCGTTCTGCCCTGGTCACGAGAGCGATAATCTCCGTGATTTCGGCGGCCCGCTCCTCAACGATGCCCATTTCTTTCAGCGATTCATATGTCATCTTCCCTGCCTACCAGGAAAATCTTTTTCCCTTTTAAGAGCTCCCGGATGAAGGGGTCCTTCGATTCCTTGCGTTTCCGATATTCCTGCTCGTCGAACACCAGGTAATCGATGTCACGTTTTAACTTTTCTTCCAAGCCCATCACCGTGTCATTCAACTCCGTGATGTTCGCCTGGCCGATTACCATGAGATTGATGTTACTGTCTTCCTTTTCGGCGCCCTTTGCGTAGGAACCGTAAATGAATGCGGTCTGAACACCTTTCAGACGGGAGAGCGATGCCTTCATTGCGCCCTGTACGCCCGTGGTCTTGAAGATCAGTCCCTTCATTTCGGAGAAGATCGGCGAGTTCTTGTTTGCGAAATAGTATTTCTGAACGCCCCGCTTCTCTTTTGCCAAGAGCCCGATCCTGACCAGGTTATCCAGTTCCCGCTTGATTCCCGCCGCATCCTTGCCGATGTGGCGGGCAATCTCTCTCAAGTAGAAACGATCATCCGGATTGTTAAAGAACAGGCCTAAAAGCTCCGCTCTTGTGGAAGAGAAGAGTTTTGTCAGCACGTTTGTGTTCTCCTCGTAGACAAATATACAACAAGAGTGTATTATTTGTCAACAACAAAATAAAAAAAATTATCTTTCCGTATGTTAGACAATTTATCAACACCTGAATCCACACATTGTAAAAAATGTACCGAATATAATTGTTTTAAGCCTAAAAATACCATTTTTATTGTTTCGCTGCCGAAGCCGTTCGCAAAGCCTTCGGCACTGATGCAAAACGTGATACGGCCGCGCGCCCTCCCCGCTCTCAGTGCTCAGATGATATTGATCGCATAAACAGCGGGCGATTCACATCACGCCTGCGCACCGGAAATTTTGAACTTCGTCACGCATATTGAAGAGCCCTTTGGTCCTCTCTTTATGATGCCGTCCTTTTCATAAGGGAAAGTGGGATGAAAAAGTCAAACACTGCAACTCACCATGAAGTCCTTTTGACGTCCCTTCACTATTTTACTTTCGTTTGCTTCGTCACTTATGGTATACTACGTTGAACAGGCTGTTGACAATTTGTCTTCCTCGGGGAACGGAGATGTATGAACTTCAGTGAGTTGGATTTGCCCTACGAAGTACAGCAGGGTATAGAGCATACCGGCTTTACAACATGTACAGCGGTGCAGGAAGCCGTAATCCCCCGTGCGATTCGGGGAGAAGATGTGGCCGCTCAGGCGCAAACCGGAACGGGCAAAACCGCAGCCTTCCTTATTTCACTCTTCACCCGGATGGCAAGAAATCCTGCTGTGGATCTCGGGAATTCCCCGCAGGCTCTTATCATCGCGCCGACGCGGGAACTTGCAGATCAAATTTTTCACGAGGCGGAACGAATCGGGAAATTTACCGGTTTTCGCTGTCTCGCCGTGTACGGCGGCATCGATTACCAAAGACAGATGGATGTCCTTCAGAAGGGAGTTGATGTGCTCATCGGTACGCCGGGGAGGCTCATTGACTACTACAAGCAGCATGTTTACAGCCTGAAGAAAAGCCGGTACCTGATCATCGACGAGGCAGACCGCATGTTCGACATGGGGTTCATCGACGACCTGCGATACCTCATAAAAAAAATGCCTCCCTACGACAAGCGTCAGTCCATGCTTTTCTCGGCAACGCTTTCGTACCGCGTGATGGAACTCGCCTACGAATACATGAACCTCCCGGAGAAAATTTCGATCACGCCCGAAAAAGTCACCGTCGAACAGGTCGAACAGGTCTTGTATCATGTGGGCAAGCACGAAAAGATCCCTCTCCTTCTGGGCCTCCTCAAGAAGGAACAGCCCCTCCGGACGCTCATATTCGTTAACACCCGTCGCGCCGCCGACATGGTCGTGGAGCGCCTGAACCGGAACGGCTGGAAGGCTGATGCGATCACCGGAGACATCGTGCAAAAAAAACGGCTCCGGCTCCTTGAGGAATTCAAGGACGGAAAGCTCCCCATCCTCGTGGCAACGGACGTGGCCAGCCGGGGCATCCACGTGGAAAATGTTACTCACGTCATAAACTACGACCTGCCTCAGGATGCCGAGGACTACGTTCACCGGATCGGCCGCACCGGCCGTGCCGGGGCGACCGGTAAAGCGCTCAGCCTCGCCGATGAAGAGTATGTCTTCTCCCTCGAAGAAATCGAAAAATACATCGGCCAGAAGATCCCCGTGCAATGGGCTGAGGACACGATGTATGTCAAGGAAATCAGGCGGACTGCGGAAGAAAAGCAGCGTGCAGCCGCGGTTCAGCAACAACGCCCTCCTTTTAAAAATCGGCGTGTTCACTCAAAAGCCAGACAGCGCTGACTGTCTTTCACAAAAAATAGCGGGCGTTCTCTCGGCGGTTCTGTCACTGAGTCAGACATGCGTTCCCCGCAATGGTATAATAATACTAGACATCATGAAGGACGAATTCGGTCTGAAATGCACCACTTCAGAAAAACCGCAGCGAACGCGCCATCGAACTGAAGAGGGAGATTCCATCTATGGCAGCCGCCATAACGAATAGATATGCCGAACGCCCGTGGCTGAAGTTTTACGAGAGCGGCGTCGCGCAAAGTCTTATCTATCCCGAAATCACTCTGGGGAATGTCCTTTCCCAAACTGCAGAGAAATATCCTTACCAGACAGCGCTTTTGTTTTACGGAAAAAAAATCACTTACCGGGAACTTGATGTTTTTGCTTACCGGTTCGCCCATGCCCTTATCGATCTGGGCATTAGAAAAGGCGACCGCGTGGCGCTCATGCTGCCGAACATCCCGCAGATGGTGATCGCCTACTACGGTACGCTGCGGACCGGCGCCGTTGCCGTACCGACGAACCCCCTGTATCATGAGCACGAACTCGAGGTCCAGCTCAATGACAGCGGGGCCGAGACGCTTGTTGCGGTCGATATGTTCTATCCCGTGATTTCCCGCGTCTTGCCGCGCACGAAGGTGAAACACGTGGTTCTCTGCGGGATCGAAGACTTTCTCCCCGTACCGCTCAATTTTCTGTACCCGCTCAAAGCGCGGCTCGAAAAACAATGGGTCAGTGTCAAGCGCATACCGCCGCTCTTTGATTTCAAAGAAATGCTGCTGCATACGCCGTCAACGCCGACTACTGTAGACGTGGCGCCCGCCGATACGGCTCTGCTGCAATACACGGGGGGTACGACGGGCGTTCCTAAGGGTGCGATCCTGACCCACCGGAATCTGGTCGTGAATGCGACGCAGGCCAGGGCGTGGTTTTCCCATGTGCAGGAAGGCAAAGAGATCGTCCTTGCTGCTATTCCCTTCTTCCATGTCTACGGCATGACCACGGCAATGAACCTGGGTATACTGATCGGCGCCGAAATGATCCTGGTACCCAAATTTCATACGAAAGAGGTCGTTACACTCATCAATAAGTACCGGCCAACGATTTTCCCCGGTATCCAGGCGATGTATCTTGCGATCAGCAACTATCCCGGCATAAAAAAATATGACCTCACCTCGCTCCAGGCCGCGCTGAGCGGCGCGGGCCCGCTGATGCGTGAGGTGCAGGAGCAGTTCGAACGGCTGACCGGGGCCCGGATCGTGGAGGGCTACGGACTGTCGGAGGCGTCACCGGTGACCCACGCCAATCCCATCTTCGGCAACCGGAAGATAGGGAGCATCGGCCTGCCCTGGCCGGACACTGAGGCGCGCATCGTTGATCTCGAAACAGGCGAAAAAGTCTTACCCACAGGCGAAACGGGAGAACTCGTGATCAGGGGGCCGCAGGTCATGAAAGGCTACTGGAACAAACCGGAGGAAACAGCCCAGGCGCTTCGCAACGGGTGGCTTCATACCGGCGATATCGCAAAAATGGACGAAGACGGATATTTCTCCATTGTTGACCGCATCAAAGACATGATCAAGACCGTGGGTGAAAACGTCTACCCCCGCGAGGTCGAAGAAGTGCTGTACATGCATCCCAAAGTGAAGGAAGCCGTGGTCGTGGGCCTCCCCCACGAGGAATATCTCGGTGAAAAGATCAAGGCCTTCATTGTTTTGAAAGAAGGTCAGACCGCTACGGCGGAGGAAATCATCGGATACTGCCGCGAGCAGCTTTCGAAGTTCAAGGTCCCGAAAGAAATCGAATTCCGCGACCAGCTTCCGAAGACCCTGGTGGGGAAAGTGCTCCGCCGCGTGTTGCGGGACGGCGAAATGAAAAAACACGAAGTTCAAGCACCAAAACATTAGGAGCACGGGCTGTTTCTCCGCAGCGGACGCAGCGGAAAACAATAGAAATAATATAAAGATTCACTACGAAATAACACCGATTTCGAAATCGGGACTGGATTTCTGCTTCCCCTGCGGTAAAACGAGATACGTGAGGTCATCATGAAAGACGTCGTAATCATCAACGGTCATCGCACACCCTACGCAAAATCCGGAACCATATTCAAAGACATTCATGCCGTCGACCTCGGAGCCGCCATCGTCAAGGAGGTCATCGCCCGGACCGGAATCGACGTGGAACGCATAGATGAAGCGATCATCGGCAACGCGGGTATGCCGGCCGACGCGGCGAACATCGCGCGGGTCATCGCGCTTCGTGCGGGCATCCCGCAGCGCATCCCGTCCTACAGCGTACAGCGGAACTGCGCTTCGGGAATGCAGGCGGTAGCGAGTGCCTACACGCAGATCGTCGCCGGCATGAGCGAGATCGTACTTGCGGCTGGCGTGGAATCCATGTCCAATTATTCCTTCTATATAAAGAAGAAACTGCGCGACGTCATTACGAAGGTCCAACGGTCCAAAACGCTCGGCGCGAAGGCTCAGGCCATCCTCTCTCTCCGGCCGAAGGATTTCGTCCCCGTCGCCGGTTTGATCGACGGCCTCACCGACCCCATCTCCGGCCTCATCATGGGAGAGACCGCGGAAGTGCTGGTGCGGGATTTCGGCATCACGCGCCGTGAGCAGGACGAGTTCGCGCTCATGAGCCATCAGCGATGGACCGCTGCGAATGAAGCCGGTAAATTCAAGAATGAGATAGTCCCGTTCTATGTGCCTCCGAAATTTGCAGCTGTGGAAGAAGACTTCGGGCCGCGCAAGAACCAGACCCTCGAGGCGCTTCAGAAACTGCCGCCCTACTTCGACAGGAGATACGGGACGGTCACGGCCGGGAATTCGTCGCCGATTACCGACGGCGCGGCTGCCGCGCTCATCATGAGCGCCGAAAAGGCGAAGGAGCTCGGGTACCTTCCCCTCGGCTATGTCAGGGCGGTGGCCTTTGCAGGACTCGACCCGTCGCGCATGGGCCTCGGCCCCGTGTTCGCCACCCACAAGGTGCTCAAGATTGCCAAAATGAAAATGTCGGATGTCGAACTTATTGAATTCAATGAGGCCTTTGCCGCACAGGTCTATGCCTGCGAAAGGGCGTCGGTTTCGAAAGTGTTCTTTGACAGATATCTTCCCGGCGAAGAGCCCTTCGGCGAAATCCGGCGCGACATTATGAACGTGAACGGCGGCGCGATCGCCCTCGGGCACCCGGTCGGATCCTCAGGCCTCAGAATCGTTATTACGCTCCTGAAGGAAATGGAACGCCGCGGCCTCTCGATCGGACTGGCCACGCTTTGCATCGGCGGCGGACAGGGCGCCGCGATGATCGTTGAGAGAAAATAATACGGCCCATAGGCACTCGGCGGACACAAAAGGACTCTTTTCCGCATTCGCCGTTACGTCTGCGGTCTCCGTGACGGAAATAATTAACTTGGCTTTCTCATTATGAAAGGCTCCCCATGTCATCCTTCAGCTACGAAATAAACAAAGACGGCATTGCGATCCTTACGTTCGACCTCCCGGGAGAGAAGATCAACAAGCTTACCACACTGGTCATGGAGGAGTTGGACAAGCTCCTTGACGATCTCGCAACAAAGAAGGAGATCAAGGCGCTCGTATTCCGAAGTGGCAAGGACGGGAACTTCATCGTCGGCGCTGATATTGCCGAAATACGCAGCATCACCGACCCGGTGACAGGAGGGCGGCTGGCCCGGAGAGGTCAGGCGGTCATGAACAAGCTTGAAGCCCTGCCCTTTCCCACCGTGGCCGCTATCCACGGTCCCTGCATGGGAGGCGGTATGGAACTGGCCCTCGCCTGCACGTACCGAGTGATCAGCAACGATCAAAAAACAGCACTTGCCCTCCCCGAGGTGAAACTCGGCATCATTCCCGGCTTCGGCGGAACCCAGCGGCTGCCGCGCCTGGTCGGCCTTACGAACGCCCTTGATATGATCCTGTCCGGAAAATCCGTTTATGCCCGGAAAGCGCGGAAGATCGGCCTGGCGGACGAAGTCGCCTTTAAAGAAATTTTAGTCAGCAGGGCCATTGTTACGGCTACGAAAGCGATCGGGAAACAACGGCCCGCCGGCATCCGGGCAAAGCGATCTCCGGTGATAAAACTCGTAGAAGGCAACCCGATTACGAGACCTCTTGTCTATACCATGGCGGGAAAGCAGGTTCTTAAGGAGACGCGCGGCAACTACCCGGCCCCTCTCGCCGCCCTCGACTCCGTCCGGTTCGGGCTTTCTCACGACCGGGAAGCGGGCTATCTCCATGAAGCAGAGCTCCTCGCACGGCTCGCGCCGACCGAGGTTTCGAAGAACCTCATTTCCGTCTTTTACCTGAACGAACTGCTCAAGAAAGACGCCCATCCGTCTCAGGCGAAGATTGCCCAAGCCAGTGTGCTCGGCGCAGGCATCATGGGCGGCGGCATCGCGCAGCTCTTCGCTGAAAAAGGCATCCGGGTGAGACTCAAAGACATCAATACCAAGGCGATCGCAGCTGGGCTCAAGGAGGCCTGGGATATTTTCCGCAAGAGGCAAAAAAAAGGAGTGCTGACCGCGGTCCAGGCGCGCGATGGTTTCGACCGGATCACCGGCACGACCGAGTATGCTGGTTTCAGCACGACGGACATGGCCGTAGAAGCCGTCGTCGAAAACAGGGATATCAAGAAAGCAGTGCTCCGCGATTTCGAGCAGACAATGCGCAGGCCCGTTATTTTTGCTTCGAATACCTCCTCTCTTTCGATCACCGAGATAGCGACGGCATCAAAGCATCAGGACCAGGTGGTGGGAATGCACTTTTTCAACCCGGTGGAAAAAATGCCGCTTGTTGAGATCATCCGCGGTAAAAAAACCTCGGAGGAAACAGTCTCTGCAATTGCCACACTCTCGAGAAAGCTCGGCAAGCTCCCGGTCATTGTGAACGACGGCCCCGGTTTTCTCGTAAACCGTATTCTGATGCCCTATTTGAATGAGGCCTCCAAGATGCTGGAGCAGGGAAATACCATAGAGGAGATCGACCATGCCCTCCTCCAATTCGGCATGCCCATGGGAGCCTTTATCCTGCTCGACGAAATCGGTATTGACGTGGCCCATAAAGTTGCCGACATCCTTTATCAAGGACTGGGAGGGCGCGCTAAACCGTCCCCCCTGCTTGAGACCTTATATAAGGAAGGATACTACGGAAAGAAGAACGGCAAGGGCTTTTACCAATACAAGGGAAGAAAGCGCATGGGACCGGACGCTTCCCTCTATGGGAAAATATCAGCAGGGGCAGGTCCCAAAGAGAAGACCAGCCATGATGAGATCGTAGAGCGTGCCCTCCTGCTCATGGTAAAAGAAGCGGCGCTCTGTCTTGAGGAGAAAATCATCGAGAAACCGGATTTGCTCGACGCAGCACTCATCTTCGGCATCGGATTCCCTCCCTTCCGCGGCGGTCTGCTGAGATACGCGGACAAGCTCGGTCCAAAAAACATCGTTCAAAAGCTCGAAGCATACACAAAGAGATACGGTGAACGGTTTTCCCCGCCTGCATCACTCCTCGCATTGGCGGACAAAGGAGGAAGCTTTCATCGGTAGATCGGTAGCCATGAAGCATCTGCCGATACGCGCAGAGCGGCATCACGCTCCTTCCATCGAACCTTAAATATCAGCCCACCCAGCCTGCAGTTTCCCCGGGGAAATTTAAAAGCATCTCCTGCAATAACCCTGAAAGTACCTCAGATGCCGCGGCCTGACGGTTCAACTATTCCTCTCTGTTTTTGTTGCAATAAACTTTATTCTGTACTAGAGTAAGACATGGTCCAGGCTACTGATTCAGGCTTGTCTAAAAAGCTGGCGCTTTGCGCACTCACCGCTGTCATGATTTCTATATGGCTCCTTCTTGCCATGGTTTTCGCCGACCGCTTTTTCCCTCCTTTTGATTCTCTTGAGTTGCGACTCATGCCGTGGAAGGCGATGGTGCCCTTGGAAGCTGACCTGAACCAGCGTCTTTCCCTCATGCAGGCGCAGGTCGACCGGTCCAATGTCGTGGCCCATTATGCCTTTGTCGTCATGATTATTTCCTTCTCCGCCCTCACCATGTATCTGTCCGTTATTTACCAGCAAAAACAGCGGCGGGCCCGGGAGAATATGCTGCTGTTGTTAAAAAACCAGGAAATAGCAAGACGCAATGAATTTATTCGCTACATCTCGGCCACCATCGGCCATGAGTTCAAAAACAACCTCGGAAGGGTGAAACGGAGAATCGACCTGCTCCCCGATTTGCCGGCGGATGCTCGGGAACGCATTGAAGACAACCTGGACAAGCTTTTCGCGGATATCGATATCTTCAAAAAAATTTCGGATAAACGCGAAGCCGGCCTGATCGAATTCAAAAATATCGATATTAAAGCCTTACTCGGCAGCTTGACGGCCCAGTATACCGATCTTGCAGATATCCAGGTTCTTGAGGGTGCGGACGTACCCGTAATTTATGCCGCGCCGCCGCTTCTCAATTCGGTGTTCGAAAATCTGGTGGACAACGCCATCAAGTATAAGAAACCGGACCAGCCCCATGCGCACCTCCGTATTTCCTTCACCATGGACAAGGATGGCAGCCGGCAGTATGTGACAATCACTTTCCGGGATGAGGGTGTCGGCATGGACGAGCAACAGGCGGACCAGTGTTTTTACAAAGGAAGGACCACCGGTGAGGGCTGGGGACAGGGGCTCTACTATGCGAAATACGTCATCGGCCTGCATGCCGGAAAAATCAGGGTCGGGAAAGAATATACGGCCCCGGGAATCGGAGCGGAGATAATCATAAATCTTCCTTATGTCGAGGAGATGGTAGATGTTTAAGGTGCTGATCGCCGATGACGATTTCGAAGACCGGGAACTCCTCAAGCTTGAAATCCAGCAGGCGCTCAAAGATGCGGGACCTGACCTCCGGTTCCATGAAGCAGTCAGCGTCAGAGAAGCGCTCAGAATCCTCACGACGCAGATTTTCAGCCTCATGACGCTCGATATAGAATTCGACCGGATGAACGAGGGCATCGATGCCTTGCCTGAGTTATTCGAAACGCATCCTGCGCTGAACATCATCGTCGTCAGCGGTAAACTCGACAAACGGGAGGTTTCGGAGCGGCTTTTCCGATTCACCCGGGACAATGTGCTGAAAGGCAAACGCTGGGCAAGGCATTTCGACGTCCTCGACAAGAAAGACGACAAGACGGAGGCTATTCGGCGCGCCTATGAGTTTGCCATGCAACAACGGGAGAGCGCGGACAACATCCGGGAGTTGTTTCTCCTTGCGGAATCCTATCTCGAAAAGAACATGCTCGACAAATGCATCGAAGTCTACCAGAAAATACAGAGTCTCGCGCCCGGTGAAACCGAGTCAAAGGAGAACATCCGCATCGTCCGGGGCGATGTATCTGTTGAACAGGCTCTGGAATATTACCGGGCCGGACCGGTTGCGAACCCGACGAGATGGGCATCGGACCCGTCGCGGCGATCCCCAAGCTCCTGGCCCTTCACGGCCTGACGATCGACGACATCGGCGTCTGGGAGCTGAACGAGGCCTTCGCCGCCCAAGCCGTCCACTGCCGCGACGTGCTGGGCATCGACCCCGACCGCCTGAACGTCAACGGCGGCGCCATCGCGATCGGCCACCCCTACGGCATGACCGGCTCGCGCGCCGTCGGGCACGCGCTGCTCGAGGCCCGCCGCCGCGACCGGCAGTACGCCGTCGTCTCGATGTGCATCGGCGGCGGCATGGGCGCCGCCGGCCTGTTCGAGGTCGCCCGGTGAAGGCCTGGCAGGTCACCCGTCTCGGCGAGCCGCGGGACGTGCTGACGCTCGCCGACGTGCCCGATCCGACGCCCGGGCCGGACCAGGTCTCGGTGCGCGTGCTCGCGACCGCGGCGAACTTCCCGGACGTGCTGATGTGCCGCGGCCACTACCAGGTGCGCCCCGCGCTGCCGTTCACCCCGGGCGTCGAGCTGTGCGGCGAGGTCGTCGCGGTCGGCAGCGGCGTGGAGGGGATCGCGGTGGGCGACCGCGTCCTCGGAGCGCCGCCGGGCCCGGCGGAGCCTTCGCGGAGATGGCGGTGATG
Organism: Nitrospirota bacterium; assembly: GCA_963769335.1. GTDB lineage: Bacteria > Nitrospirota > UBA9217 > UBA9217 > UBA9217 > JAJYKN01. Next base: position 82,202 of record CAVYLT010000049.1, read on the forward strand.
GACGCCGCGACGACCTTCCCCGCGCCGGACTCGCTCGACGACGCCCAGGCGGCCTCGTTGTTCGTGGGCTACCAGACCAGCTGGTTCGCCCTGCACCGTCGCACGCAGATCAGGTCCGGCGACATCCTGCTGGTGCACGCCGCCGCCGGCGGGGTCGGCAGCTCGGCCGTGCAGCTCGGCAAGGCCGCCGGCGCGACCGTCATCGGCGTCGTCGGCGGCGGTGAGGGAGTGGCGCCAAGGCCGAGGTCGCCCGCGCCCTCGGAGCCGACGTCGTCGTCGACCGCCACCAGCAGGACTTCGTCGAGGTGGTCAAGCAGGTCACCGAAAATGCGGCTTCAGGCTCTCCAGCGAGGAAGGCGAGAAATTTATTCTAAAGCTGGAATCAAATGTACAACGAATTGAATGGAACGGCGGGTTGCACATGGCAGGGTAAAATTGGACAATGGAAAAAACCGCGGCCTTACCTTGGGGAAATTCGCCCCGTTACACAAAGGTCATCAGCTTGTCATTGAAACGGCACTTGCTGAAATGGACGAGGTCATTTCAATAATCTACGATGCCCCGAAAACAACTTCCGTTTTCTTAAGGTACGAGCCGACTTGATAAGAAATTGTATCCTTAGGCTAAGGCTGTTGAAGCCTGCGATGGACCGACAGAAGTTGGGGGAGACCCCTGAGATACAACAGAAACCAGAAAATTATGTCATCCACCATCTTAAGATTTCAGGAATCAACAGTTTTTATTCGAGCGAATTTTACGGAAAGCACATGAGTGTTGCGTTGGGAGCGATCAACCGTCTTGTAGATATTTCCCGTAATACCATCCCCATCTCTGGAACCAGAATTAGAGAAAACCCTTGTCTATTTAAGAGACTTCATTCACCCGATTGTCTACCGCGATCTCATTGTCAATGTGGTTTTTTTAGGCGCCCCATCCACCGGAAAGACCACCATTGCACAACGTATGGCTCAAGAATATCGCACAGTTTGGATGCCCGAATACGGAAGAGAATGGCAATTGGTCAT
>CAVYLT010000050.1:0-28279 GCA_963769335.1 Nitrospirota bacterium
TAAGCGCAAGCGGGATCTGGACCAGCAAGCCGGCAATAATCGCGACAGCAAGCGGCTGTTGCATGGCGGCCCCCTGGCCCAAAGCCAACGCCAGGGGCAGCAAAGTCAGGATCGCCACGAACGTAGTCATGATGATGGGCCGCATGCGGTTCTTTCCCGCCTCGATCAATGCGGGAAGCATGTCCATGGTTTGCGCGAGCTCGCTGTACTCCGAGAAATAAAATATGGCGACCTCGGTCACGATTCCCACAATCATGGTCATGCCCATCATGGCTGAGATATTGAGCTCGATGCCGGTCACCCACAGGCCGATGAACACCGCTGACAGGGAAATGAGCGGGATCACCATGATCGCCAGCACGATTCGAAAGCGTTCGTACAAAAAAAGCAGCAGGAGAAAAACCAGCATCAGGGCCGCAATAAACACGGCAATAAGCCCGCGGAACGCGATCTGCTGCTGCTCGTACATTCCTCCCAGCTCGACGTAGACGTCTTTCGGGATTAAACCCGGACGCGCCAGCGCTGTGCGCACGTCCTGGATGACCGAGCCAAGATCACGTCCGGTGATGCGGCCTGTTACCGCTGTCATCGTCTTGAGGTTTTCGCTGGTTATTTCCGGCTGACCAAGTACCGCTTTTACGCTTGCCACCCGTCGCAGGGGAAACATATGCCCGTCGGGTGCGCGCATCACGAGACCCTTGATTTCTTTTTCGGTGTCGCGCAAATCAGGCGCGATCCAGACACGGACACCGACCATCTTGACCCCTTCCTGGACCTGGGTGGTTACCGACCCGGTAAGGTAGTCATTCAGCATGCGGGTAACCGCATCAGGGTCCACTCCTTCCAAGGCGGCCTTTGTGCGGTCTACCTGGACATCCAGCGCATCCCCCGCAAGGACGATTCCGCTGCGTACATCCACCACCCCGCGTATCGCATTGACAGCATCCGCTACGTTCCTGCTTATGGTTGCAAGTTGTGATTGGTCGTCCGAGTACAGCTTTATCTCGATAGGCTGCGGCACGGAGGTCAGATCGCCGATCAGATCTTCCATGAGCTGGGCCAGTTCGATCTTTATTCCCGGTACTTCATGTTCGACCTTGCTCCGGATCTCGTCCATGACTTCATCGATGGGACGCCGCGGCAATGGCTTCAGGCGGATGAAGAAATCTCCCTGGTTTACTTCCGTCAAGCCGCCGCCGAGTTGCGTGCCGGTGCGGCGGGAATAGGTAAGGACCTCAGGGGTCGCCTTGATGATTCCTTCCACCTGGCGCAGCAGACGGTCGGTTTCGGTGAGGGCCGTGCCGGGGGGAGTGACATAGTCGAGGATGAAACCGCCTTCGTCCATCGACGGCATGAACCCTGTACCGACCTGGCGGTAACCGATGTACCCCACCACAAGAAGCGGGACAATCCCCGCAAGGACCAAGACGGGCCTGCGCAGCACACGCCTCATGATCCACTCGTATGCCCGATGAGAACGGTCTCTGAAGGGACCGCCCTCGTTCTCTTCCGCCTCTTTTTCCCCCAGCAGATGATCGGCGAGAATAGGGATAGCGAGCCAGGTGATGAGAAACGAGATGATCAGCGCTGCCGCCATGGTGAGCGAGAGAGCCCTGAAGAAGGCTCCCGTGACCCCGCTCAGGAACGCCAGCGGAAGGAAGATGATAATAGTGGCCGACGAGGAACCCGCAAGCGGCCGGGCGAACTCGCGCGCGGCCGCCATGACGCGGCCCTCATGATGTCCCTTGCTGCCGCGCAGGCGGCGCATGATGTGCTCGACCATCACGACGACGTCGTCGATGATCAGGCCGATGGCGGCCGCCATGCCGCCCAGCGTCATGATGTTGAAACTCATTTTGAACGCATACAGCAGGACGATAGTGGCCGCCAGGACCGTCGGAACAAGGACGATCGCGATAAGCGTGATCTTCAGGTTGCGCAGAAACAGAAACAACACCACGGCGCCGAGGAGCACCCCGATAATGATCGCGTCGCGTACGCTGACAGCGGAGGCAATGATCAATTCACTCTGGTCATACCAGTTGCTGATCCGGACCCCTTCAGGCAGCCGGGGCTGATAGGCGGCAAGCTTTGCCTTGATGTCCCGGGCAATCTGGACGGTATTGCCGCCGGGCTGCTGATATACCTGGACCAGTACGGCATCATGCCCGTCCGCGGTCACGCGCAGCCACTGGGGCACGATATCGCGCTGTACGGTTGCAACCTCCTCCAGGCGGACTATTCCGTTCGGACCCGTACGCAATACGGTCCGACGGATCTGGTCAATGCCGGAAAGCCGCGTGTCCGACATGACCAGATACAGCTTATAATGGTCTTCCATGCGTCCCACGGCGGTGATCACGTTTGCCGCAGAGAGCGTCTGCGCCACATCGTTTAACGTCAGCCCATAGGCCTGCAGCCGCGCCGGTACTACCGTGACGCGATACTCCTCCAGATCACCCCCGATAACCTGCACCCGTGACGTACCGTTGACGCTGGACAAAAGGGGGACCAGTTTGAATTGTGCGATGTCGCGAAGTTGCACCAGGGAAAGAGCATCGGAGGTCAGGCTGTACGCCAGAACGGGAAACACCGTCGGGTCCATGCGCTTGACCCGAAAAACGGTGCCCTGCGGCAATTCAGGCAAAACGCGGGCCACCGCCGACTCCACCTGGAGTTGGGAAGAAACCATGTCCGCGCCCCAATCGAAATCGACTGAGATATCGGCGCTCCCGCGGCTGCTGGTAGAGCGCACCGAGACAACGCCGGGCACCGAACGGACGGCTTGTTCGACCGGCCGCGTCACTTGCAGTTCCATCAGCTCCGCGGCGCGGTCTCCGGCATCCAGAGAAACCACGACCCGGGGAAAATCGACATTCGGGAAAAGGGCAACCGGCAGTTTGAATGCAATGACAGCGCCTGCCGCGGCAAGAGTCAGCACAAAAAAGAGGATCGAGCGGCGGTGCGCCTGTATCCAGAATGAAAAGGAGCTCATCGTGAAGTCTCCCGCACTCCCATTCCTTCCAGAAGCTCGTAATTGCCCAGCACGACAACCCGGTCCTGCTTCTCGAATGACCCGGAAATGCCGACGAGGCCGCTGCTTTCCCCTTTGGTCCGCACATCGATGCGATGGGCGCGTCCGCTTCTGACTACGAAAATATACGGCCCCTTGGCATCGGAGAGAACCGCCTGCCGCGGGACAACGAATCCTCGACGGCTGCTCAGCGTGATAAGTCCCTGTATCCGTGTTCCCGGCATCAAGCGGAAAGCCTGTCCGGGTTTCAGCACGACAAGAAGGTCAACAAGGCCTGTCTGTGGGTTGATCATTCCATTCACGGTAGTGACCACGCCTGCCGCGCTCCGCGTATTGTCGAATACCGGCACCAGTTTTACGGGCATGCCGCGCCTTACCTTGCGGGCGTCTTCAGGTTCAATTCCCAGCACAATGCGCAGGCGGTCAATCCGCGACAACTGCATTGCCGGAGCGCCTGCCTGAATTCGATCTCCCTGGGAAAGCTGCACCACGTTTACAATGCCGTGAAACGGCGCCCGGATTATTTCGCTTGGGGTCCCTGTTCCCAGCTTTTCCTGGGCGGCCAACGCGGCTTCCGCATCGCTCAGCGACTTTTGAGCGTTCGCAAGCTGTGACCTGGTCGCAAGCTGCTGTGTCAGCAGGTTTTGCACTCTGGCCAGTTCACCTTTTGCCAGGTCCACGGCCGACCGCGCCTGCTCATAATTGACGCTTTCCTGAGGACTGGTTTCCATTTGCAGGAGGGGAGTGCCTTTTTTTACCACTTCACCCTGTCCGACCAGGAGCCGCGTCACCCGCCCTGCACGGGGTAAATTAATGCTCTCGGTGTTAAGAGGATCGACGCTCACGATCCCATAGCTGGAGATCGATTCAGCAAGCACCTGTTGAACAAGGGGCTGTGTCCGGACCAGCGCACTTGCGGTATCCGCTGATATCGCATAATCTGCGGCCCCTGAAATGATCGCCAAAACCGCGCACAAGAGAAAGCTCTTTCTCATGTTATTTCCCTCGCTCATCCAGCTGAATGTTGGCCGGCGCAATCTGTCCGGGCAGGCCGCTGCCGAGTAATGTCTGCAAGGCAACGCGTTGTTCGAGCATGGTTTGTTCAAGGGTAATTGCTTCAATGCGCTTCTTCAGCAAGGCGGCCTGCAGATCGGTGTAGGTGGTGATGTCCAGATTCCCGGCATCCAGGGCCGCTTTTGCGCGGTCCGCAATACTCTCCATCTCCGGGAGAACGCTTTCCACCTCCTGGTATTGGCGGCTCACCAAGCGCCATTGCGAGAGCAGATTTTTAACCTGGGAGAAGGCTTCGTTCAAGCGGGCCTGGTATTCGTCGTACAAACGCTCTCGCGTGGCCTTTTCTATAGCTATAGGCCCCTGGTTGCGGTCGAATATCGGCAAGCTTATTGTAATGCCGATGCCTGAGGTATAAATTCCGCTGGTGTCGCGGGCACGGGTCAGCCCGATGTTGAGCGCGGGGAATTGCGCCAGGACAGCCGCGCGAAAAAGTTCCTCCTGGCTTTTGTAGCCGGCTTGCAGTGCCGCCAAATCCGGGCGGCGTTCCGGCAACTGTGCGACAGCGGTTTCGATTTTAGCCTGATCCGGTTCGGGAACGTCGACGCTCCCCACAAGATTGAGCCTGACTTCAGGCGACAGGTCAAGCAATGCGTTGAGTTCGTGCCGTGTTTTACTGGTCTGCCGCTCAAGAGCGTTGATGCCCGCGTTTGCGTCCTGCAGCGCCGTCAGGTCGGCGCTCACCGCATCGATCGTCATGTTGCCTTCTTGCAGTGCCCGGCGCGCACGCTGGTATCGGGTGTTGATAAGATCACGATAGGATTGCAACTCCCGCATGAGCTTCTCCTGTTCCCTGCTGTTGACGAACAGCAGGCGCGCCTGCTGCACTACCTGCCATTCCTGCCACAGGACGGTCATATCCATTTTACGGCTGTTTGCACGCGCCGCATTGACAGCTGCGTTATGGGTGAGGAGCGCGCTGATATCATAGCTTAAACCCAGGTTGAATGCATTCGTGGTGCCCGGTCCGCCGTTGGTGGGATGGTCCACTCCCGCAGCCAGTTGGGGATTGGGCAGGACCCCCGCTGCCATCAACTGGGCTTGTGCGATACGTCCTTCATTCCGCACAATCTTCAGATCGGGATTGTTTACTACGGCCAGCATGGCGACTTCCGTCATATCAAGGCCGTCATCAGGGTTGAAGGGATGAGCATTCAGTTCCGGCAAAGACATCTGACCGGCATGAACAACCAAATGGGGCACTTCGTTCAACAACGTAGGCTTGGTATTCAGTGGCCTGGCCTGATAGGAGGCGCACGCGGTCAACGCTGAAAAAAGCAAACACAGATAAAGACGGCGCTTTGACAAGGTCGCGATACCACCCTTTTTTCTCGTAGCCTGAACGAGAAAGCCGAAAATGTCTCTCTGCTTGCCGGGAGAATTCACACTGTTGAGACCCTGATGATTTTCATATTCCCAGGCCACATTCCCAGCATTTTGATCACGGCTGTTCTTATCTTTATTATAAAATAGCATATCACAGTTGTATGCCCTATTGCGGTATTAAGAAAATACCGGCCCTGCAACCGCACCTGATGAGTGCTCTCCGGTTAGTCGGGATGGGCACCTTCCAGCGAATTTTCCAGAACAGCTCCTGTCACCGCGTCCACTCCCACCTCGCGGGTGATTCCGTCCTTGCGGATATCAAAAGAATACCGCAGGCCGCTGCCGCCGCTCTCCTTTTCCAGTTCCTCGGCGACAATGACGCCGGCACAGGCCTTTTGAACAATGCGGCGGGCGTAGTCAAGACTGATTTTGGCGTCCTTAGTGTATTGTTGCCCGTTGAAGTCATGGGCAGCTGTTGTCGTTCCCTGCTTTGTTTGCTGTGCGGAAACTCCTCCGACGGCGATAAGGGCTGTTAAGACAATGCCACTGGTGACTGTCATCATCTTTTTCATAGTGGTCACTTCCTTTCATGTAATATCGTAAATAAGCTTCATTTAATTTCAGCTTATGAAATATTATAAGAAAGAAAGATTACAGGAAGATGAACGCGACGGATTTAATGAAGGGAAATGAAAATTGAGGTTATTACCCTTGAATTCTGAAATTCCATCATCTTGTTCTCAAAGAAGGCTGACTTTCCCCTGACGTCGAAGCGACCATCATGCAGCGGCGACCTTTAAATCAGATATGCAAAGATCGACATGTACTCTACAATTTCCAGGAGGCGCGACTGCTGACAAGTTCAGGCTGTAGTTAATGATTGCTTCCATTTTTTGAAATGCCAGAATTGTAGGTGAATTCTACAGGCTCTAGTTTTTGCAGCCGGCGTGGATTACAGGAAGAAAACTAGATGTTTTCGTTTCCTAAAAGAAAAAGCCGGAGGTCATCGACCTCCGGCTTTCTAAGACCTCTATTTTCTTATACTGTAAAACACTTCCCGACCGCGGTAAACGGCAGCATCGCCCAGCTCCTCTTCGATCCGTATCAACTGGTTGTACTTGGCGATACGATCGGTCCGGGAGAGCGAACCGGTCTTGATCTGTCCGGCATTTGTCGCGACCGCCAGGTCGGCGATGGTCGCGTCTTCACTCTCGCCTGACCGGTGCGAAACAACGGCCGTGTATTGTGCGCGTTTCGCCATCTCGATCGCATCGAGGGTTTCGGTCAGCGTCCCGATCTGGTTCAGTTTGATCAGGATCGAATTTCCGATGCCCTCGGCGATCCCTTTTTTGAAGATTGAAGTGTTGGTCACGAAGATATCGTCGCCCACCAGCTGTATCTTTTTGCCGAGACGGTCGGTCAGGAGCTTCCAGCCTTTCCAGTCCTTTTCCGACATGCCGTCCTCGATCGTGATGATCGGATACCGTTTGACCCACTCCTCATAGAAGGCGACCAGTTCTTCAGAGGATTTCTTTTTGCCCTCGCCTTTCAGATCGTAGACCCCGTTTTCATAAAATTCACTGGCTGCCGCATCAAGGCCGAGGAACACTTCGGATCCGGGCTTGTACCCCGCCTTTTCGATGGCTTCGAGGATCACCTGCACCGCTTCTTCGTTCGATTTGAGGCTCGGCGCAAAACCGCCCTCGTCGCCGACAGCGGTGTTGTAGCCCTTCTTTTTTAATACGGACTTGAGATTATGAAAGACCTCGGCGCCCATGCGTATGGCTTCGGAGCAGGAAGACGCACCTGCGGGAATGATCATGAATTCCTGGATGTCCACGTTGTTGTCGGCATGGGCCCCGCCGTTCAGCACGTTCATCATGGGCACGGGCAGTTCCTTGGCATTCGGTCCGCCGAGGTAATGATAGAGCGGCAGCCCCGCATCTTCGGCCGCAGCCTTGGCAACGGCCAGCGACACGGCAAGCATGGCATTGGCGCCGAGTTTGCCCTTGTTCTCCGTGCCGTCCAGTTCTATCATGGTACGGTCGATCACCGCCTGTTCGGTCGCATCCATCCCCGTTATGACCGGGCCGATGGCCTCAATAACGTTCGTCACGGCCTTTTGCACGCCTTTTCCCAGGTAGCGGGGACCGCCGTCCCGGAGTTCGAGCGCTTCCCGTTCACCCGTTGATGCGCCGCTCGGCACGATGGCCCGTCCTAAAACGCCGCTTTCCAGGATGACGTCGGCTTCCACCGTGGGATTGCCCCGAGAATCTAGGACCTCGCGCGCAAAGACATCGATAATTTCGCTCATGAATTCCCCCTCGTATGATTTCGGATTGCGGATTTAGGATTGCAGATTTTGGATTTTGAATCTATTTTCGATCTGAAATGTTTCTACTACCCCAGAATGAATTTTCTGCCTGCGTCGATCAGACCCTTGATCTTTTCCTCTGACGTGGATTCTACGTACACCCGCACCACAGGCTCGGTCCCGGACGCGCGCATCAGCACCCAGCTATCGTCTTCGAGCATGTACTTGGTCCCGTCGGCTGTTGTTTTCTTGCCCTTTACCCGGAGCCCCCCGAGTTCGCTCAAAGGCTGGCTCAACCGGTCTTCAACGGCCTTGCGGTTTGCTTCCGTGATGCGGATGTTGATCCGGTCGTCCAGAATGGAACCGACTTCCTTATACAGCCGTTTCAGCAGTTCCTTGATCGATTTTTTTTCGCTCGAGACCATTTCCGTGACCAGGAGGCATGCGAGAATGCCGTCTTTTTCCGGCACATGGTCTTTGATGGTAAGTCCGGCACTTTCCTCGCCGCCGAAAATGATCTTTCCCTGAACGAGCAGATCGCCGATGAACTTGAACCCCACGCCCGTTTCATACACATCAATGCCGTGCTTTTTCGCGACTGCATCGATCAGGTGCGAGGTTGCAATGGAGCGCGCCGCGCCGCCTTTCCAGCCCCGCGTGCGGCACAGATAGTCCAGGACCAGCGCAAGAATCTGGTTGGGATTGATGTAGGTGCCGTCGGGGTCCATGACCCCGAAACGGTCCGCATCACCGTCGACTGCCAGGCCCAGATCGAACTTCCCCTTTTTCAGGACAGCCGCGAGTTCTGCCAGGTTCGCTTCCGAAGGCTCAGGTGAATTGCCGCCGAACAAAACGTCCCGATAGCCGTGCACCACGGTGACGGCACAACCCGCATCTTTGAGTGCGCTGTCAAGATAATCCCGGCCGGTGCCGTAAAGGAGGTCAACGGCTATTTTGAGCTTCGCTTTCCTGATCGGTTCAAAATCGATCTTTTTTTTCAGATCGTCGAGGTAGGCCTTGCGGAGATCGGCATCTTCAACCATGCCCTTCTGTTTCGCCTCGGCAAGGGGCATGGTCAACACGGTGTTCTTATCGAGCAGGGCGTTTGCCCGCGACTCGATGTCTTTGGTCTCTTCAGGAAGTGCCGGGCCTCCCCAGGACGGTGAAAACTTGAGACCATTGTACTGAGGCGGATTATGGCTGGCGGTGAAGTTGATGCCGCCTGCTGCTTTTTTGCGAATGATCTCGAACGACACTGCGGGGGTGGGCACGTCACGGTTGGAGAGAAAGGAACGTATGCCGTTCGCGGCAAGGACTTTCACCGCCTCCCCGGCAAACCGCTCGGACATAAAGCGGGTATCGTACCCGACAATGACGCCTTTGTCCTTGAGTCCCTGCGCCGCGATGTGGTCCGCGATCGCCTGCGTCACGACCCGCACTCGGCTGACGATAAAATCATCGGCGATAACGCCGCGCCATCCGGAAGTGCCGAATTTTATTTTTTCAATAGCCATGGTTGTTCCGAATTTATCATAAAGCCGTGGCCTTTGCAACTTGAAAAGATTTCTTTCCGTGAATGACTGCAGAAGGGTCCTAAATTCTGATTATCTCGGCCCGAAGTTTATCTCCCACTTCCAGGAGTGCGACTGAATTGTAGGGTGCATGCCTTTTGTCCGTGGGACTGCCGGGATTCAGAAAGTAAACGCCGTCTATCGCGCCCCAGAAGGGATGGTGAGAATGGCCGTAGACGATCAGGTCGACCTGGGCGAACTCTTTTCTGATCATCTCTTTCTGCACGTCGAGCTTGTATTTCCCGTGGATGAGCCCCACGGAGAACTTCCCGAGCGGAAGGACTTTCTTGAAGGGAAGCCTCGCCCGCACTTCAGCATCATCCACGTTGCCGGCGACCGCTTCCACGGGTGCAATGCCCCTCAGGTCGTCGAGCACGGACAGTTCCACGATGTCCCCGGCGTGGAGAATGAGATCGACCCCCTCGAAGATTTTATAGATTACGGGAGGCAGTGCCGGCACGATCGCCGGCACGTGAGTGTCGGATATGACGCCGACCTTCATGCTGAAGCCGAAATTTTCATCAGGTCTTCGACAAGGCTTTCCAGCGACAGCTCCGACTGCTCCTTGGTGTTCATATTGCGGAGTATCGCCTTCCTGTTCTTCATTTCCTGCTCGCCGATGATCACCGTATGGCCGGCCCCGGACTTGTCGGCTTTCTTCATCTGGCTTTTGAGGCTGCTGCCCGTATAATCCGTATCAATGCGGATCCCGGCTGACCTGAGGGCGTGAATGACGGGAAGAGCGAAGCCGACCGCCTCGGCCCCTAACGCCGCGATGAAAAGCGCGGGGCGCGGATTTTTGACGACGTGGGGATCCATGAGCGAGATCGCCCGTTCAACGCCGAGAGCGAAGCCGATCCCCGGCGTGGCCGGGCCGCCGATCTCCTGAACCAGCCCGTCGTACCTGCCGCCTGCGGCCACGGTGTTCTGGGCCCCGAGGTGGCCCATCACCAGTTCGAAAGTGGTCCGGGTATAGTAATCGAGCCCCCGGACAAGCCGCGGGTTCACCTCGAAAGGAATGGAGAGCTTGTTCAACCCTGCTTCGACAATCTGGAAATGGTCTTTGCAGGGGCCGCAGAGGTAATCGAGCATGACCGGAGAATCGCTGAATTTATCCGCGTCCGCCTTGCAATCGAGCACGCGAAGAGGGTTCGTCTCGTACCGCCGCTGGCAGTCCGCGCACAGGTTCGGCAGCTTGTCCTTCAGATAGGACCTGAGCGCGTCACGATATGCGCCCCTGCAAGCGCTGTCCCCGAGAGAGTTGATCTGGAGGGTGAGGCCGCCTATCCCGAGCCGTGCGAAGAGGGCGTGAAGCATGGCCAGGACTTCGATGTCCACGTGGGGATGATCGAGCCCGAGCGCTTCCACGCCGATCTGGTAAAATTGGCGATATCGCCCCTTCTGAGGCCGCTCGTGCCGGAACATGGGCCCCCTATAATAGAGACGGGTGATCTGGCTTTCAGCGTACATCTTGTGCTCGACGAACGCGCGCACCACTCCGGCGGTGCCTTCGGGACGCAAGGTGATCTTCCTGCCGTCCCGGTCTTCGAACGTGTACATCTCCTTTTCGACAATGTCCGTCGACGTCCCGATGCTCCGGGCAAAGAGCTCAGTGTATTCGAAAACCGGTACGCGGATTTCCGAGAAACCGTAGTCTTCAAACAGCTTACGCGCCGTTGCCTCGAGATGCTGCCACAACGGGATATCTGCAGGCAGAATATCCTTTACGCCCTTAATAGCCTGAATTGCCATTCATACTCCTCACTTAATTTCAGATTTCGGAATTGTCAGGACCTAATAACGTTTTATCTACTTAACGGATTCACCATGCGGCAATCCGCAATCTAAAATCTGAATTCGCACTACGGTTTTCTCAGCAGTTTCCACGGGTGGATCTTAACGTCATCCGTCATTTCTTTCATGTTTTTCGCAATGTCCCGGAAGCTTTCCATGGCAGCGTCGATGTTTTTTTTGTTCTCTCCGATGATCGTGTCGCTCTTTGCCGTTATGCCCTTGAGGTTGTTCGCGCTTTCGTCGAGTTTTTTCAGGAGTTCCGGCAGGTTTTTAAGCCCCTGGGCCACTTCCTCCTTGCTCGACGTCATCACCTTTATATTCGACGAAACGTCCTGGAGGTTCGCGATCGTTGTTTTGAGAGACTTTGAAAAAGCCGGGTCCCCGAGCAGCCCCTCAAGATTGTTCGCGATATTCTTGAGCTTTATGGCCACGTCGAGCGCCATCTTGGTCAGGTCCTCCATCTTGAACGATTCTTCTCCGGTGAGGTATTCGCCCGGCCCCAGCACCGGGGATTGAGACGAGCCGCCGCTCAATTCCACGTATTTCGCTCCAACGAGACCGAGCGTCTTGATCGCGGCTTTCGTATCCTGTCTGATCACCGTATCGCTGAACACGCTCAGCGTAAGCTCGACCTTGCCCCCATTATCGGGCGCCACCCGGATGTCGGAAACTTTTCCGATCTTGATGCCGGAAAGACGGACCGGCGCGTTCTTTTCGATCCCGTCGCTGAACTGGAACAATACCCTGACGTCTTTCTTTTTTTTGAAAAGGCTTTGGATATCGCTCACCGCAAAGATCATCACCGCGAGGATCACGAACGAAAGCAGCAGAAAAACGCCTGCCCTTATTTCATTGCGCCGGTATTCCATACATTGCCCTCAAGTTTCATTGTAGTTTATTCCGCAATCCGCAATGCGCATCCCGAAATCTAAAATCCACATTCGTACTACTCCACCAGCAAATCCTCCCTGAAGTCCTTGCTCGATGCATGAAACGAAATCGGCCCGTCAGGACTTCCGGTTATGAACTGCTGCACCAGCGGGTGGGTGCTTGACTTTATTTCCTCCGGCGTTCCCTCGGCAAGGACCTTGCCCATATAGAGAAGAACGATCTTGTCGGCAATCCTCATCGCTTCCTCAACGGCATGGGTCACGACAATGCAGGTAATGCCAAGGACCCGGTTCAGGTCTGCAATCAGTTTCGTAATCACCGATGCAACGATGGGATCGAGGCCTGACGTCGGTTCATCGAAAAAAACCACTTCAGGGTCAAGTGCAAGCGCCCGGGCGAGGGCCACGCGTTTCTGCATCCCCCCGGACAGCTGTCCCGGATAAAGGTCTTCAAAGTCGCGGAGCCCCACCAGTTCCAGTTTCATCTTTACCATGATTTTTATGATATTGTCGTCCAGCGGCGTATGCTCCCGTATCGGGAGAGATATGTTCTCTCCCACGGTGAGCGAGTTCAGAAGCGCGCCTTGCTGGAACAGCATGCCGATCTTTTTCCGGAAGGGGTCCAGTTCCCTCCCCGTGAGTTTCGTGATGTCCATGTCTCCGAAGACAACCTGGCCGGCATCGGGCTTGAGCGCGCCGATCAATATTTTCAACAGTGTGCTTTTCCCGCCGCCGCTCGTGCCCAGAATATACGTGATCTTCTTCCGTTCCGCGATGAACTCCGTTCCGTTCAGGACAGTGCGGCTGCCGAAGCTCTTTTTAATATCATGCGCCCTGATCATATCTTGCCGTTATCCGTAAAAAGCGCCGGTCATGAACGTGTCGAGTACAATGATCGCAAGGGTGGATGAAACCACGGAAAGCATCGTCGCTTTGCCGACCGCCTCGGCCCCCCCCTCGACAACGAGACCCCGATAGCAGCCGATCATCACTATGACCACGGCAAAAACCGCTGCTTTCACAACGCCGGAAAAAACGTCGGTGAAGGTGAGCACCTCGAGCGTCTCGCGCACGTACGTGTCGGGCCGGATGCCGAGTCGCGTTGAGCCGAACAGAAAACCGCCGAACACCGCGGTAAAACCGGCAAGCATGGTCAGTGCCGGAAGCGAAAAAAACAGGCCGATAAAACGCTGGACCACAAGGAACCGCACGGGGTTGATTGCCATGGTCTCGAGCGCCAGGATTTCTTCGGAGACCTTCATGGTCCCGATCCGGGCTGTGAATGCCGCTCCCACCCTGCCCGCGACAATGAGCCCCGTGATAAGCGGCCCCATTTCCCGAAAAATTGCCACCGCGACCAGACCGGGTATGTAACTGTACCCGCCGATCTCTTTGAGTTGAAAGGAGATCAGCACCGTCATCGCAATGCCCAGCAGGGCGGCCACGGCGAGGACCAGCGGCAATGACTGCGTGCCGATCTCGTCCACCTGCGCGAGCAGCCTTGCCTGCTTAAGCTTCTTGCGGTCTGTAAGGAGTATGAAGGATTGAAGGACCGTCTCCCGGAACAGGTAATAGAGGCTCGAAAGGTCCTGGAGGAACGTGATAAATGTCCTGCCGAGATAACCGACAAAATTTTTCACACCCTACCCCGGCTCTCAGTTCTGAGTTCAGAGTGTTGTATTCGGAGCACTGTTTTTTTCGTCGTCTTGCTTCCCACGATTTAGCCCCCAGATCCGGACTCCGAACATTACGATTCCTTACAGTCCAGCCGACGCCTCGGTGATCGTCGGGAAAATTTCGAACACGCTCGCAAGCCGAGCGAGTTCGAAAACATCACGCACCGGCGGGCTCAGCTCGCACAGCCTCAGCCGGGCCCCTTTTTTCATGCAGTTCTGCATGCCTTCGACGAGCGTCGCGATTCCGGAACTGTCCATGTACCTTACCTGCGACAGGTCAATGAGGAGTGCCTTCATACCGGACGATCCCTGCTTGAACACTTCTGCCAGGGCATTTCTCACGTCCGGAGACGTGTTCATATCCACGTCGCCCTTTAACTTCAGCAGAAAGCCCGCGCCGATCTTTTCCGTTGCAATCTCAACTTTCATGCGAACCTCACGAGCAACCTATCGCTTTTCTTTTACCAGGGTCAGCACCGTGCCCGCCTCGCGGCTGGTATCGTATTTGACCGTGTCGAACACTGCAGTTATGAAATGCGTGCCGAGCCCGCCCGGCCGTACTTCATCCAGGCTTCTCGGTGTAATCTTCGCAATATCGGGTTTTTTACCGTAATCTTTAAGCTCGATGGAGAGTTTCCCCTGCCCTACGGTGACATTCAAGGAGTAGGTCTGGGCAGGGTCGCCCCCATAAGCGTATTTAATGACATTTGAACAGGCCTCGTCGACTGCCAGCACGACCTTACGCGCGTCCTGTTTGGAAAAGCCCGCTTCAACGACGAGAGGATAGATCGCACTCCGAATGACGTATAAATACTTCGGATGACTCGGCACAACCAGCGTCACCACATCTTCAGTCTGCTCTGGGTTATCTGTCATTGCAATTCTGTTATTTCACCGCTCCGAAACAGACCAGCGTCATGTCGTCATGCTGGGGGCTGAGACCGGTAAACCGGTTCACATCGTCGATAATGGCGGACTTGAGAGAATCGGGATCAGAAGAGCTTCTTCTGACAAGCGCTTCAAACCGTTCGTAGCCGTAGAGCTCTTCCCTGGCATTCATGGCTTCGATGATGCCGTCGGTATACAGGACCACCGTATCGCCGGGATCGAGATTCGCTGCATCCTGTCCGAACTTCATCCCCGCGAGAATGCCGAGTGGCGAGCCGCCCGCCGCAGCCAACTTTATGACCGAACCATCCGCCCTTTTGATCAGCGGCGGAAGGTGGCCCGCGTTCGAAAGCACCAGGCTGCCGCTCCCGGATTCGAGCTCGATATAGAGGAGCGTTGCAAACATACCGCGCCTGCTCCGCTCTGCAAGGAGATTGTTCAACTTCTCAAGTGTCGATGCCGGGTCTTTTTCAGTGAAAGCCAGGGTCCGGAGATCGCTCCCGAGTTTCGCCATATAGAGCGCCGCGGGAACGCCCTTGCCCGAGACGTCGCCAATCACGATCCCGGTGCGGCCCCGGTCGAAAAGAATAAAATCGTAAAAATCCCCGCCCACTTCCTGGGCCGGCGTATAGTGGGCGCTGAACTTGTATTTGCTGATTTCAGGCGCTTTCTGCGGAAGGAAGCTTTCCTGGACCGTCCGGGCGAACTCCATGTCCTTTACGAGTCGCTGTTTCTCCATAAGACTCTTGTGCATCTTGGCGTTTTCGATGGCAATGGCGGCAAGGCTGCAGAGCGCGATGAACAGCTCCAGATCGTCGGTGTCAAAAGGACTGTCATCGAGCCGGTTGATCACCTGCGCCACGCCGGTAATGCGGTCTCCCACCTTGAGCGGGACCGTAATCATCGACTTCGTCCGGTACCCCGTTGCGTCGTCATGGGCGCGGTGGAACTTCGGATGGGTATAGGCGTCCTCCAACAGAAGCGGCTGCCCCTCCTGCGCCACCGTTCCCGCGATCCCCTGCCCCAGCTTCAATCTGAATTGTTGCTTTAGTTTTTCACCGACTTTTCCAAGGGCAACCTCGTAGACGAGTTCGTTCGTTTTTTCGTCGATCAGCATCAGGCTCGATGCATCGGCATTCATGACCTTTTTTGAGATGGCCATGACGTTTTCGAGGATCTGGTCAAGGTTGAGGGATGAACTGATCAGCCCGTTCACTTCGATGAGGGTGGACAGACGCCTTACTTTCTGTTCGAGCCGAGCCTTTTCGGAAAGCTTCTTCATAGAGTAAAAATAGCACAAGAAGACGACAGCGGTCAATGAGAAAAGTGGACAGTAAACGGCAGACGGCAAGCAGGGAATTATTCGACTTCCTTCCCTCTCTCCAGCCTGTTACCTATAGTCTACTTTCTTCAGATTTCTGATTCTCTCTACGATAGGAGGATGGGAGTAATAAATCTTTGCATAGAGCGGATGGGGATGAAGGTTGGACAGATTCTCCTTTGAGAGTTTTACGAGTGAGGAGGCGAGATCCTCCGGATGATGGGTCAATTCGGAGGCAAAGCGGTCCGCCTCACGTTCATTTCTTCGCGAAAAAAAGCTGAATAACGGCGTCACCGGGAACATGACCAGAGAACCGATGAAACCCACGATGACAATGCGGGCATAAAAAGACGCCTGCGACAGATGGATCAGGCCCGGAAGGCCGTCCCACAAAATGAGATGGTATGCCAGGAATAATCCGCAGAAGGCCATGGTCTCGCTCAAAACGATGCTCTTCAGCACATGCCGTTTCTTCCAATGCCCGACTTCATGGGCCAGGACGGCCAGTATTTCCTCCTGTGACATCTGTTCGATAAGCGTGTCGAAAAGTACAATGCGCTTTACCCGGCCGATACCCGTAAAGTAGGCGTTCGAATGGCGGCTTCTCCGCGAGGCATCAACCTGAAACACACGGCTGACCCTGAGCCCGGCCTTCTCCATAAGCATCCGGATCCGCTCCTCCAGGCCTTCCGCCTTCACCGGCTCAAATTTAAAAAAGAGCGGTTCTATGACGGTCGGCGAAATGTACATGACAAAAATGCCGAAGACCAGGAGAAAAAGCCATACCCAGAGCCACCACCAGTGAGGGCTCGCTTGAATAATGACAAGTGCGACGAATACCACAACGGAGCTCAAGATCGTCGTTATACCCGTGGACTTTATAAGGTCAGTGACCCAGAGACGCGTGGTCATGGTATTGAAGCCGTAGCGGTTTTCGATTTTGAAGTTCCGGTATAAGCTGAACGGGAGGCCTATTATTGTTTCGAAATACAACATCGCCAGCGTAAAGATGATTCCCCGGCCGACAAATGAACCGGTCAGGGAAGTTACCCATCTATCATAGTACCCCAACAAACCGCCGAAGATAAAAGCAATCAGGATGACATTGGAGACTACCGACTCGATTATGCCCAGTTTGCTGTTCTCCAATGTATAGGTGGTGATTTTTTTTAGGAGAGAGGGGTCGATAACGTTCCGGAACTCAGGCGGTACTTCCTGGCCATGCACTTTGAGGTACTTACGGTTGAGCAAAGTGAGCCAGTATCGAACACAAAGAATAGCAATATAGAGGACGAACAAAGATAGGGACATGAATTCATAATACCGGTACTCACTCGCCCCGTCAAGAATCAAAAGGAAATCCGGCGCTGAGGGACAATAAAATGGCGTCTCGACAGGCATGGAGAAAATCTCTCGTGGCTGTGTCATCGAGACGCCTTTAGAGCTGCGCTGTTCATCGGATGCTTGGTCTTAGAAGCCGCGAGCATCTCCCTTCAGACCGGGGCATCGTGGTGAAAATCTCAAAGCGGCTGAAACTGTGTTTCCTGGGGGGGAAGAAGTAAGAGCCGCGTTGCATTGCCGCCACGTCTTTCCGGAAGTAATAAACAGCGCAGTGCTGATTCAAGCTTACCAGCCTTTGAAAGCTTGTCAATCAACCTAAAGTCGCATTTGCTGGAATTGCATTTAATTTATGAATGTGACAGCAATGCAATGGCTTTAGTGCGGCTTTTGACGTTCAGCTTCCGGTAAACCCGGTAGAGATGGGTCTTTACCGTGCGCTCACTGATGCTGCTCCTGTCGGCTATTTCCCTGTTGGAAGCCCCCTGAAGCACCATAGTGAGCACCTCCATTTCCCTGTTCGTAAGCGGAGGAAGCCCGGGGATATGAGACTGAAGCGTTTCAGGCAACAGCATGGGATTTGCTATGGCTTTTTCGAGGATTCTTCGTTCAGCCCATATTTCTCCGCCCTGGACCGATTGGATGGCCCTGGCCATGATCGCCGGAGAATCGGTCACTTTTACATACCCCCGGATACCGATTTTCATATCCGCTATGACGACATCATCGGGCAACGGCTTGTCCAACAGGTAGATGACTCTCGTGTGGGGTGATTTTGCCTGTACTGAGCGGACAAACCGGGAAAGCGTGTGCCCTTTCAGGACCTCCGGATTTAAAAGCATAACGTCTGGTGCGTTTGACAACTGTTTGATGGCGGTTTCCCGTGCCGTAACAGTAGAAATTATTTCGAAACCGCCCAGCTTGGTCAGTGCTGCGGAAACAGCGTCCATTTGCGCTTGATCATTGTCTGCAATCATTATTTGAATAGTAGACACTTATCGTACCTCCGTACTAAACTTTCTGCACCTTCTTCTCTAATACTTATATTTTAAAAGGTGGAACAGACGATGTCAAGGAGTGCGCGATTTTTTTGTCTTGAAGGTGCAATTGTTGAAGGGGTGGCAGTGAGTTAAAAAGAGGCATTTTTATCAAAAAAGACTGATGTAAAACTTCTGAAGCAGCTCCCCGAGGAGTGACAGCGGAAGACCGACGACGTTGAAATAGCAGCCTTCGATCTGCCTGACCAGGAGAGCGCCTTTCCCCTGTATGCCGTATGCCCCGGCTTTATCGAGCGGCTCGCCGCTCTTGACGTAGGACAGTATTTCCTCCTGCGACAGGGTTCGGAACCAGACACGGGTCAGCGATGTACCGGTCTCGGTTTTTCCTCCGGCGGCATCAATAACGGCGAGGCCGGTTATAACGACGTGCACTTTGCCTGACAAGAGCGTCAGCATGCGCACGGCATCCCTGCTGTCTGCGGGTTTCCCCAGAATGCAGTCACCCAGTACGACGATCGTATCAGCCGCGATGATTATGCCGCGCTCCTCACGCGCAGCCACAACCCGCGCTTTGTCAAGGGCGACCCTCCGGGCGTAGCTTTCCGGCGACTCCCCGGCATGCGCTTGTTCGTCCACATCCGAGGGGACGGTGGAAAACGAAAGCCCGATCTGGCCCAGAAGTTCGCGGCGCCTGGGTGAGTTTGACGCAAGAATGATGATTGGATTTGTTTTTTCAGACATAAGCGAGTTCGAATAAGATCAAACTGCCGGGAAGCTGCATTTCGCAACCGTAAGCTGGGAGAACATTTATTGGGTCCGGCCCAAAATTTTCCCGCTTCGCATCGAAACCATGCTGTCTGCCAGGCGCATGGCCTGTTCGCGGTCATGGGTCGTCATGATGACCGTTGTTGTGCCCGAGCGTTTCAATTTTTTGATGATGTCCTCGATGAGACGCGTATTTTCCTCATCAATGGAGGCTGTGGGCTCGTCGAGAAAGAGTATTTCCGGTTTGATGGCCATGGCCCGGGCAATGCCGAGACGCTGTGTCTCACCGCTCGAAAGGGTCAGGGCATTCTGGTTCATCTTATGGTTTAACCCCACAGCATCGAGAGCTTCACGCACCCGTTCATCGAGGACCTTCTTGTCCACACCCCGCACGGAAAGGCCGTAGGCGACATTCTTATACGCCGTCGTATTGAAAACGCCGACCCTGGGCAAAACCAGGGATATCCTGCGCCTGAGTAAAAGATCATGCGGGAGGCCGTGCTCATCATGACCATTACGATACAGGATCTCTCCATCGTCAACGGCTTCGATAAGAGAACAGGCCCTTAAGAGCGTGGATTTCCCGCTTCCGTTCGGGCCCATGAGCACATATACGGCGCCGTAAGTGAATGCAACAGAACAAAAATCAAGCGCTGCCCTGCCATGGTATCGTTTAACAACATGAGAAACGGTAAGGTTCAGGCCCATCGTTCGGTTTGCAACAGCCCCTTTCTCTGGATGATATGAAGCAATGAATTAATGATCAGCGACAGCGCGAGGAGAATGACGCCGAGGGCAAGCGCAAGTTCGAAATTTCCTTTATCAGTCTCAAGCGCAATGGCCGTTGTCATCACCCGCGTGAGTCCGGCGATGTTCCCGCCCACGATCAGGATGGCCCCTACTTCCGCCATGACCCTTCCCAGCGCAGCAACGACGCCGGACAGAATTCCGTACCGCGCTTCCTTAATCACGGTCCAGGTGACCTGCAGCGGCGATGCGCCGAGCGTCATGGCCGCCTGACGAATGATCGGGTCGATGCCCATGATTGCCGAATGCGTGAGCGATGCGACGATCGGAAGTGCAAGAATGGTCTGGGCGCACACCATGGCTGCAGGAGTATAGAGCAGACCGAGGAGGCCGAAGGGGCCGCTGCGGGAAAGCAGGAGATAGAGAAACAGTCCGACGACCACGGGGGGGAGCCCCATGAAAGTGTTCAAAAGGCTGATGAGCGCCCCTTTGAGCGGCAGCCGCTTTAATCCCAGGACCGCGCCGAGCGGGATGCCCGCGAGGGCCGCGATACAGAGGGCGAGGCAGGATATTTTCAGGGACAAATAGATGATGCCGAACAACTCGGCATCGAGATGCAGAATAAGGGAAAACGCTTTTGAAAAGCCTTCAAGCATCAGGTCCATATTTTATCCTAAATGGAGGTGGCCATCGTGCAACCTATACAATACCCGGAATGAATCTCCATTTGACAATTTTCCGATATTCCCGGTACTCAGGGTCGAGCGAGAGGTGCCGTTCCTCAGTCCACGCTCTCAAGATATAGATTAAGGTAAAGCCGAACATGATCCCGATAAAATACTGGCCGAAGAATATCCCCTGCAGATACCAGAGAAAGAGCTTCGCGGCATATGCGGGATGCCGGACAAAACGATAGGGACCATGCCGCACGATGCCTCTGTTGGTGAGGTTGGAGGCCTTCCATCCCAGGGACAGGGAGGCCCACGCGAATACTCCCCACAAAACCGTGATCAGGCAAAGGATAAAGGCGTTGACCCAGGGAGGATAACTGTGCGTTAAATGAACGAACTCGTGGTCGAATATTCTGAATGAAAAGTTGTTAAAGGGCGGATAACACCAGAGACAGACAACCCAGCCCAGCACGGTCGGCTCAACGGTCTTAATCGTGTTTTTCAAAAAGGCGAATTCGAAAAGATAGCCGAAGCAGTAAATCGCCGTGTCGATATAGATAAACAGCGCCACCAGATAGGCGTTAATGGTTGAAAGGTCCCACTGAAACGTATGCGTGAGATGGAACTGGTACAGCGTATTATTGATTACCCAGGTAACGAGAAGGGGAATATAAAAAAATTTCACGAACACGGTAAGCATGCCGAGTTGTGCGGCTTTGCTCCAGGAGGGACGTCCTCGGACGAGCGACAACATGCTTTTGACCAGATTTGAATATTTGTCCTGGTCGGCAGTCCTCTGTGCGTCGAAGTAATAAAGAAAAGGAAAAACCAGCACGAGGGTTGCGATCCAGTAGGCGTCAACGAAATAATGATAAAAAAAGCCGAAGTTGTTCCTTTTATAGACATCGTATCCGACGGCTAGGGAAGAGAGAGCTCCGCCCTGACTCAGCAGGTCGTCGATACTCTTTAATACGAGATAGCCGATCGTGATCAGAAACAGCCTGCTGGCATATTTGTTAACCGCAGTAATCAGCCTTCCCTGCTCCTGCGCCCTATTTATGGTCGCGATAAATGCTATGAGAAAAATAACAGCTGCCGTGAGCAGGACCCACTTAGAAATCTTTCCATTTCCCGGTTCGTCGGCAGGGCTCCCGGTTCGCGTCCGCAGGGCACCCGAGCAGACGGCGGCATAATGAATCCCCTGCCGAACCTGGACGGCAACGGCATAGAACGGATAATTGTTGTTAAAGCCTTTCAGCATGTTTTTGACGCGAACGATTTTACGGTCAAGGCCGGCTGATTCGGAAAGGAGGGCCACCTCATCGGGCAGCACCGGTTTCCAGATGGAGGGATTCGACGATCGTATGATGATCTCCCCTTCTTGCGTTATGACGGCGTCTTCGGCAACGCACGATTCGGAAAGGGGCGCCTGTTGCTGAAAATGAAATAAGCCGACATGATTCAGGGAAAGTTGCGTCCCGTCGTTGAGATATCTGAGCGTGACGATCAAAGGATACGAGCCGGGCAGTTTCGGGAAGGCCACGGTAAAGGGGACATTTTGTTCCGTATGCGGGCTGATCGAACGAGGAAAACCCGGGGCTGCATATTTCAGGTTGTCGAGCTCGACTTCCACGGCCGTCATTGTTGCAGCGGACGCGGAATTATTCTGAACGGTAATGGTTATCCGGTTGCCCTCGTTTTTTTGCTGCAGGGAAAAATTGATGTCTGCTCCGAAGACTGGGCCGGAAAGAGCGAACAGGAGGACTAAAGCAAAAGATGTCTTTTGGGTAAGAGCAAACAGCCGCTGCATTGTGTTGACGGGAAAATAAAACGAAGTACTCGAAAGCATAATGACATATAATATCACGCCGATATGCGGGAAGTAAAGACCTTTCCGGATTCGTACCTGCAAAGGATTATTGTTTATTAAAAAAAGGGCAGCCCGCAGGGCGCCCTTTTTAATTACGCTAGACTCGACGTCATTCAATGATATCTATTTTCTCAGGACTGGGCATTTAAAAAATAGGGATTCGCATACGGCCAGTGCGGGCTACCTTTATTTCGTATCGTGTTTTATGCGCATCATCCAGAATACTTATCGTTCCGGCATTTGCGGTCCCATTTGGATTTAAATGAATTGCAAGAACGTTTGCTTCCAAGCGGACATTATTTGGACATTGCTCCCAGTCATAAATCACCGTGTTCCAGCTCTCACTGTTAAAGTTTCGGTTTCCCTGTGTCACTCTATATCGTTTGTTCTCTGGGTCGAATTCGACTCTATGTTCCAAACAGGTGACGATTGCTCTGCTGCGAGCTTCACGCAACACTTGAAATACACGTCGCGCTACAGAACGATATTCGATATTGCCGGACCATTGGCTATAGACGGGAGCGGCAATTGCCGAAAGTATGGAAATAAGTGCCATGACAACCAGCAATTCAAAGAATGTGATGCCGCGATTACACGAAACACTTTTCCGACCTGTTCTGCCTTTGTAGTCCATTCGAGCCCCTCCTGTGATGTAAAATGTTTTTACCGCTCCTTGAATGAGCGATAAATACCACAGAGGGGTAACAAGAAAATTTCAGGATACAGACTATATTGGTTTTAGCAAATTATAGCTGGATATTACGGGTGAAGGGAGATGCGGCCAGTTTGATCAACTTGCACATAAAACCTTGACGTACCCGTTGAATCGACAATGAAGACAGTTCCTGTACCAGTACTTGCAACTCCTGCAGGCGTAAACGTTATACTAGCGGTAGGGGTGATCGTGACGCCGGATCCAAGGTTAAGGTATGTCTTGTTTGTTATTGCACTTCCGACATCATTAAAACCAAAACTTTGAGTCACAGAATCAAATTGGACTTGCTGTCCGATATTTTTTTCGATGGCCATGCTTTTCGCTTGCCGGAGTTCTGACATGACATTTCGCGCTACCTCCCTGAATGAAAGGTTTTGCCGCCATTGATTGAATGCCGGCAAGGCAAATGCTGCCAAAATCGCAAGAATAACCAGCGCTGTTATCAACTCCGTTATCGTGAAACCACGGGGGTTCCTGATCGTTTGCCCTGTAATCCTCCTCATTTCGCGCCTCCCCCGGAAAAAGTTATCGTGACCGTATATTTTTGTGTGGTTTTCATCCCCCCGGGGTCCTGAGCAGCGACTTCAACGACGTGGTCGCCTGATGACTTTTCGGTTATTGGCCATTTGATCTCTCCGGTTCGACTGTCGATCGTCATACCGTCCGGGGCCGATTCTAGTGAGAACGAGATTGGGTCTCCATCCGGGTCATCGGCCACAACGCGATAGGTGTAGGTACCACCAGAAATATCATGGGGCGGGCTCGAAAGGATCCTTGGGGCCCCGTTCGGAATTACGATATTTTGGGAAGCAAATGGGGCACCTGTCCCTTCTCGGTCATAAGGGATTACCGTGAGTGCGACTTTATCCCCGCGTTTAAAATGGTCTCCCGTGAGTATCGGAGAGTCATCCGCTATTTCATTGCCGTTCACCGACCATTTATATTTAAACCCGACGTCATCGCCGTCAGGATCGGATCCTACCGGCTTGGCCGTAATATCCACGCCGGCATGGACAGCTTCCGGACTAAAGGGAACGGACAACACACTCGGCGGGCTATTGCCAATCGTAACCGTAGCTGTACCTTCCGCGCCGTCGCATTTAACGTTTACTGCGATCTCGTCGCCTTTCACGAACTGATTTTTTAAGAGCCAACCCGTGGTTTCCCCAACAATGATCCCGTTGTTCCTGCGCCATTCATAAGCAACGCTTCCTGGACAGGTAAATACGACCTGAAGATCCGTCATAACAGTCGGCGCTTCAGGCAATATTTTTACCGGAAGGCTGCCCGTTGATTTTTGCAGGGTCGTTACCGTCGATGTTGCCTGCTTAGGGGAAGTGCCCGTTACTGGAGTCGCCTCCTGCTTCGTGCAGGCGAAACAGCTCAGAAGCGTGAGCACAATACTCAGCATCTTAACTTTTCTTATCATGGGTTGAATGCGCAATCCCCTCAGAAGGTTACGTGCATGTTCTCTAATTTTTCAGTCTCCTATTTCTGTCGCCAATAAAGCGGCAGCACCTGACCGCCCGGCGCCAGGGTCTGCTTACAAAGACCGCCGCCGCATCCCACAAGACCGTTGGGTTGGACGCCCGAGGGAATGCCGGTGCCGAGATTAATCGTCCGGTCGGTCCGCTGCAGCACTTTTCCGCCTTTATCGAAAGCGTTGGAATTATTAGCCCACTGAGGAGTTAATGCATCATTGCTTGTATCCAGGTTCAAAGCAGCCATGCCTGAATAGTAATCCAGGGCGTATAATCGCGCATTACCGAGATTCCCGGTTTGACATGGATCAGTAACAGTTACTGCAGTGCTCGGAGCATAGGTCGTAAAATAGATTACGCCATTCATGAGCGTCGGTGGTGCAAGTGATTTCTCCCCTTGGTAGAGGGTCGCATCGTTATGTTCTGCTCCGTAGATGCGCATGTACCACCCGTAATAAGTGCTGTCAGAAAGACTTGACGCCTGGGCAAGAAGGTTGATCATAGTGTTAACCTGATTCTGCGTCCCGTTTTGGATCAGATTTGTTGAAACATCCAGTAAATTAGCCTCCGTCACCGCCGTGGTCTGCCCCTTATCGATCAATCCGTAGAAACGGTCGATAACGGCCTGATTCAAGGGATGCTCCCGGTCCCCGGTGCTGAAGAAAATCCGAATCAGATTGTTTTTATCGATTGCAACAGCGGGTTTGTAAAAAATTTTCCTGCCCGTCGTGCCGTCGGCTGACGGCGAAACACCCGCGCCGGGATCGCCTGTATAACCCGGATTAGAACTGAAAATCTTCGTAGCGGTCCAATTATCCGTGTCCGTGTCCTTGACATCAAACCGCCAAAGATTGCCGCCTGAATCTCCTGCATAAAGCCGGTCCACATAACCGTCATAATTAGAATCTATCGCCGTCAATTCGCTGATCATTGAATACGCAAGCGGCGGTGAATTAGCAATGGTATAGCCCCATATCTTCGATCCTCCATTGCCCAAGTCAGGCACGCCGGAATTCAATGTCGCCAACTCCACGGCGTAAATTGCCCTCCCTTTGTATTGTGATGAGGTAAAACTCGTCACCGCTGTCGACCCCGTGCTGGTTATCGGATGTCCGGTGCTGTCCAGTCCTCCGTCGGGCGTCATAGCTGCAGCAACGCAATAACCGCTGAACGTCTGGGTCGCGCCGTAGCGCGCATCTTCATTACAGTTGTCATACCCGCCGCCGATAAAGACGGCCATTTTGTCGTGGGAACCGACTTTGACTTTAACGATCTTGGGTTCGCTCCAGGATTCCCCCATGTTGCTGAAATCCGTTGTTGTCGTTTTGGTGGTCCCGGACCATCTCGTAGTATTACTGATGCTCCAGAGAAACTGGGGCGTCGTCGGGTCAGTCACGTCGCAGAAAATCAGCATCGGCACGATCACCACGCCACCGCCCACGCCCAGGAGACCGGCAAGAACCCCAGCAATCAAACCCACAGCCAAATACATCAACATAATTTCTAACGACATAATTTTCTCCGTTTTGATTTTGTTTGTGACACGCTTTTTTCTTCGGCGTGACGAAGGTTTGTCTATGTTATCCTCTCTTTTGTTTGCCGAAAATATGGTTT
Organism: Nitrospirota bacterium; assembly: GCA_963769335.1. GTDB lineage: Bacteria > Nitrospirota > UBA9217 > UBA9217 > UBA9217 > JAJYKN01. Next base: position 26,085 of record CAVYLT010000050.1, read on the forward strand.
TCGATCTCGGCAATATGGCTTTTCATAGCCGCGCAGGCCGAATCCGAGTCCCTCGCTTCCAGGGCGTCGATGATGCGCAAGTGCCCCTCAACCGAAGCGTGACGGCGTTCACTGCTCTGCAGCCAAACTGAACGACTCTCATTGACAATCGACTGAATAATGACAATCACCTGGCCGATCACTCGATTACCCGTACTTTCAGCAAGCAGTTGATGGAATTGGACATCAAATGTGTCGTCTTCCCGGCCGGCTAACAAGGCTCGCTGCTGATCGCAGACCAGAATCTTCAGGCGGTCGATGCTCTCGGGCATGATCCGTTGCGCTGCCAGCGCGACAATTTGCGGTTCCATAATCCGCCGGAATTCTATAATGTCGTGAAGAAATCCACTCTGCTCACTGATTGCGTCCACGATGGCATCGCCAGGGAAGGCGGAGTCAAGAGAGGCGAGGAGATAGGTGCCGTCCCCTTGCCTGCTTTCGAGAATCCGCCGCTCGGCCAGCGCCTGAAATGCCTGCCGCAGGCTGTTGCGTGAAACCCCGAAGGATTCTGCAAGCTTGCGCTCCGGCGGCAACCGATCACCCGGTGCCAGTTCGCCATTGCGAATCATCTCGCGGATTCGTTCAATAATCGCCGTATAAGCATATTTCTTTTCTTGACTGAACTCGGCTGACGGCACGGTTACATCCTCCATATTTAAATTGGTTCAGCCAATAACGCGACCAACAATCCATGTCAATAATTTTCATTACATAATCCTGAACACTCTATTAAAAAATGGTCAACCAATTTAACATCCGTTACACCTTTTGCCCAGCCATAATGTCATAATCGGCATACTTGCTCTCCAGAAACCCATCACCCTGAAGATGCTGCTTTCTCGTTGGCCGTTTACCCCACCCCTGGTATATTTCCAACACTTGTGCCCGCTCCAAGGCATATATGTTCACTCCCACTAAGATTGCCACCGCGCGAATTCATGGGCATAGCCACCGATATTATCCTCCTGGTTCTCACCGCCTTTTTCTGCGGCCTGCTGATGCAGCGGCTGCAGCAACCGCTCATTCTTGGATACATCCTCGCAGGCGTTATCCTTGGCCCGCACACCGGCGGCCTGACCATCAAAGAAATTCATTCCATTGAACTGCTGGCAGAGATTGGCGTCGGTTTGCTGCTCTTTGCCCTGGGCCTGGAATTCTCGCACAAGGATCTTAAACCAGTCAAATTTATTGCCTTAATCGGCACACCTCTCCAGATGTGCCTGACCATCGCCCTCGGTGTCGGCATCGGACGGATGATGGGTTGGGACTGGAAGGTTTCGATCTGGTTTGGATCCCTGATCTCCCTGTCCAGTACCATGGTGCTCCTGAAAACGCTGATGAACCAGGGTTGGCTCGGCACCCTGTCAAGCAAAGTGATGATTGGCATGCTCATTGTCCAAGATCTGGCGGTGGTCCCCCTCTTGATAATACTGCCGCTGATGAACGATCCGGCCGCCGGACTGGTGTCGCTCGGACATGCGGCGATCAAAGCCATTCTCTTCCTCCTGGGGATGTTTCTTCTCGGCAACAAGTTGCTGCCTTGGCTGATGCGGCACATTGCCAAACTCGGCTCGCGCGAGTTGTTTCTCCTGGCGATCATCGCCATCGGCCTGGGCATCGGTTACGGTACGTATCTGGTCGGACTTTCCTTTGCCTTCGGCGCCTTCATCGCTGGTATGGTGCTCAACGAATCCGATTACTGCCACCAGGCGCTCAGCGACATCATCCCACTGCGCGACGTTTTCGGCCTGCTCTTTTTTGCCTCGGTGGGCATGCTGCTCGACCCCCAATTCCTCCTGCATAACTTCGGTGTTATCCTCCTCCTGGTACTGTTGGTCAGCTTGGGCAAAAGTTGTATTTTTGCTTTGATTTCCTGGCTGTTCCGTTACGGCAACGTCGTCCCCATTGCCGTGGCTCTGGGACTTTTTCAAGTCGGTGAATTTTCTTTTGTTCTTGCACGGATAGGCCTGAAAACTGGATCGATTGACAAAGAAATTTACAACCTGGTGCTGACCACCGCCGTGCTGACCATGATCATGACCCCGATCATTTCAACTCAAACCGCCCGGTTGTACACTCTGAAAAAGCGCTGGTTCCAGAAAGAACCGTTGGAATCGATCAATTTTCCTGACAAAGGTTTCAATCGTCACGTGGTC
>CAVYLT010000051.1:0-16659 GCA_963769335.1 Nitrospirota bacterium
GCGTTTGCCGGCCCTGTTAGAGGGATGACATAACAGCCTCCACCGCCCTTATCGCATCAGCAGCGGAACTCGTTATCCCGCCGGTATAGCCGGAGCCTTCTCCTATGGGGTAAAGATTCCTGATGTTCACTGATTCAAATTTTTCACTGCGCGTGATCCTGAGGGGCGCCGACGTTCTTGTTTCCGCACCTATCAATATGGCATGAGAGGAAACAAATGACGGATAGGTCTTTTTCCAGGTCGCAAATGCGGCCACGAGCGCATCGCTCACAAACGCGGGAAATATCTCATGCATATTCGCGGCTGCAGTTCCCGTGGCGCAGGAATTCCTATTTAAACTGCCGGAGACCTTCCTGCTCAAAAAATCCAGCAGATTCTGAGCAGGGACCACGCATTTCCCTCCTCCTGCATGAAAAGCCTTTTGTTCGATATCCTTTTGGAACTCGATCCCGGCCAGGGGATCGGCTGAGCAATAATCACCGGTTTGACAGGTTACGACGATGGCCGCATTCGAGAATTCCGATGCCCTGCGGGAGTAGCTCATGCCGTTTACGACCAGCATGCCGTGTTCGGAGGAAGCGTTTACCACTTCGCCGCCCGGACACATGCAGAAGGTATACACTCCCCTTCCTATTTTTCTATCAGTGTAATTCAGAGAATACGTTGCAGCGCCGATGCCGGAGAAGTCCTTGTATTTATCGCCATAGCGCATGTGATTGATGAGCTCCACGGGGTGCTCCACTCTCACCCCGACGGAGATCGGCTTCTGCTCAAGACGAATGCCTTTATTATGAAGCATCTCAAAGGTATCGCGCGCAGAATGTCCCACGGCCAGATAGAGGCTTGAACAGAGATATTCCTTTTCTCCGTTTATGACGACGCCGACGACTGCATTGTTGGACAGAAGCATATCCGTCATTTTTGAGCTGTAATGTATCTCACCGCCCTGCTCGAGGATATAGTTCCTTATATTGCGGACGATCCCGCACAGCACGTCCGTTCCCAGATGGGGTTTGCTGACATACCCTATTTCTTCCGGCGCGCCGAATTTAATGAACGTATCCAGCACCTTGTTGATATATTCCGTGTTCATTTTCCGCGAAAACAGCTTCCCGTCGGAATAAGAACCTGCGCCGCCTTCGCCGAACTGAATATTCGATTCAGGGTCGAGCACTCTTTCTTTCCTGAATTTTTGAACATCCAGGGAGCGCTCTTCCAGCTTTTTGCCCCGTTCGAATATGATCGGTTTCTGCCCATAGGCAATAAGCTCAAGAGCGGCGAACATGCCGGCAGGCCCAAAGCCGATGACAATCGGCCTGTCCGCGCTGGTCTTTGATTCCCGTTCTTTCGCTATTTTTTCAATGTAGAGAGGAAGGTTTTCTTTGTTCTCAAAGCTATCGGAGGTATGAACCACGAGCGATATGTCGTAGTAGAACTGCTCTTGATTACGCGCATCAAGCGTCTTGCTCAGCATTTTGACTATGTGTATGGCTGTCTCGCAAACGTTCAGTTTTTGCGAGGCTGCTTTTAGATATTCATCTCTCCCGTCTTTTTCAACGGGTATCCGCAAATTGATCAGCAGTAAATTCAAGTATCCTCATTTCTATTAAACTTAGCGACCAGGACGTCTCCGGCCAGTAACGAGTCTGTAGAATAAGTCCCTTTTAAAGTGCCAACGCACCAGGCTTCGGTTAACGCAATTAATCGTGCACGATGTCTCTTGATGATGGTTGGGCGAGATAAAGCCCGCTAGTCAGGCCTAGAATCACTTTCATCGCCATTCTTATTGGCATCAGTGAAATTATGTCGCTTCCTAAAAGGGCTAAAAAGTGCCTTTTAAGGGGTTTTCCTACAGGTTCAACACGCCGGTCACTCGCCGCAAGACGAGTGGATGTGGTACCGGCAGGTTAAGATCGGTAGATTCCTTTTATTATAGGGCAGAATTTTCATCCAATATGCCGGGGTATTTCCACGAGGGATACTTGAAAATTCTTTTCAAAGAAAAAGTCACTGGCAAATATGGATTTATCAAAGTACCATTCTCATTTGCAAGAATAAGACCGCCGGGAAAGGGGAATATGCCATTTAATACAATGTGAGATGGGCTTTTATAAAAGAATTGGTAGATAGGCCGATAATTCTGATCAACAATTTCGAGGGCTCGTTCATTGGAATTAAAATCCCACTCGGGTGGCTTGTTTAGCAATTGATTGTTCTTAATTTCGATAGGTGGCAAGCCACTGCCTCCATAAATCTTAACATCAGCATAAGGCTCGCCGCCTCTCACATAAACTTTTACGGGACTAAAATGATTAAGCATAAAAGGTTCTTTTGGCGTTTTTTCCAAATCAGAAATCCTGTAGCCAACACTAATACCTCTTTCGCCAAGGGAAAATATCACTTCTTCAACTTTTTCGCTGAATCTCGGCGTCTTGAGAGCAATTTCATGCTCGCGTTTAGTAGACTTCTTTCCCCCATCTTTTGGGCGGGTGGCAGAAACTGGTTCCATTGCCTTCCGAACTTCTCGATTGTATTCCCTTAATAGTTTGGCTTTTTCAGATTCTTTAATTGTTTTATCGTCACGCAGCGCGGAACAGTATGCAGAATACATCATCTGTTCAAGATATATCTTCCCCGCATCGGGCAACTTTGCTAGTAAATCTTGAGTGGCATTTCTCGTTTTTGTTTTAAGCTCTCCGCCCTTAACGGGTCCAATCTTCGCTATTGCTGCATTAACTTCGACTATCCAATCATTGTGAACCTGTTCCGGTGCTTTAGGGCAGTCGAGAGCAAGTACGGTACTCTGTTGGAAAAGGATCAATAAAGCTATCAAACTTATACCCATCAGTTTATTAAGGTACATTTTCACTCCTTTGAATCTGTAATTATCGAAACGGACAGGTATTGATTTTATAGCCCAAAAAGATAGTCTTCTGATTTTGTAAAATGAAAATACCTCAAAAACACTAATACGGATTTGCGGTGTTATCGGGGCGGGAATTGAGAATTTTTGCTCAACCAGCTATAGGTCGTTTAAACACCCGCTGCCCCGTCCTGATGTTTGACAGCTATTCTTTTACGGTAGTGGCATTATAACAAAACTCAGCCGAGCTGTCACATAAATAGATAGGTTCCTGCATTGTTGCAGTCATTTCTAACTATGGTGAAATCATCAAAGGGCCAAGAGAGTTAAAAGTGTGGAATTCGTGGGCTGAATGAATGGGACGTTTCTAGATAGGGGTGAGGTCTAGGCACCCCGTTCATCCTTCGACAGGCTCAGGACGAACGGGGAGAGAAATAGAAATAACGACGTTGATCCAAGGTTCAACGATTAAAGCATTAATCGCATACAACCGAGACGAGTGGAGATCCATCCTTGGGAGGAATAAAAATCCAGGGCAGGTTGATTATCAAGGTCAGCCAGAAGTTGCAACCGCTTAAGCTGCACCTTCCGGCTCCAGTCAACGATTCCCTGGAGCAGGAGCGTACCGATGCCCGTGCGGCGATGTTTTTTGTCCACAATCACATCTTCGACAAAGCCGACGCGGCCGCCTTCGGCTGTCGAGACAAGCGTCTGGACTGTTGCCATGCCGATGACCATCCCGTCGTTGACGGCAACGAGGACAAGCGTTCTTCCCGACAGATCGGCAATCAGCGCACCAAGGCCATGCGCCTGCTTTTCCATATTCGGCGAGAAGTCGGATTCGATGCTGAAGAGCTCGGCAAGCAGTTCGCTCATACGAGGGATGTCCCCCGGCTGTGCGGGACGGATAATAATATCCACGCTATTTTACCCCAGGTCCCTTTTCTCACAGGTCGGCACAAAGCCACAAAGGACGACCAATGATAACTTCATTTTTGACAAGCTTTGCTTCGTGGCGACCTGTGAGACAGCCCCGCAGTTACAATTACGCAGTCACATGCACATGACATTTCTTTGTGCAGGTGCGCGCGCACGCTTCGCATCCGATGCAGTTCTCGGGCCGGGCAACGGACATGACCTTGTTCCCCATGTCGTCGCCGTACTCGTCTTCGCCCTCGAAGGGTTTTTCGATAAGCTCCAGCACGTCGAAACCGCAGACCTTGTAACAGCGGCCGCAGCCGATGCACTTGTCGATCTCGATCGAATTGACGAACTTCGGTGTCCAGGGCTTGCCGCCCCGGGTTGTTCCGGTAATGGGTGACATGGTTTCTCCTTTCGGGGAAGCGAAACAATGAATCGGCGAGTCGGGGAAGGGGGGGGGGAGGTTTTTTGCTTTTTCGCCGCGTCTCCCCGTCGCCCCCTCTCCGCGTCGTTTTAAAGTTCAAGCAATGGCTTCGCCGTTCTTCTCTCCGGTCCTGACCCGCAACGCTCCCTCGATGGGCGACACAAAGATCTTGCCGTCTCCGGCCTTGCCGGTCTTGTTGATTTTTATGATGGACTTGACCACCGTGGTCACGACGTCGTCAGGGACGACGATCGTAAGCTGCCGTTTCGGTACAAAAAGCGCCACCTTCGGCAACGTGTGGTCGAGCGCATATGCGGACGGCGTGGACTTCAGCTTCACTGCCGTGCAGAAGCTGTCCGGCATCTCTGAATCCATTTCAGCGCACATGGCGCCTCGCTGCCGTCCCCGCCCTTCCACGCTCTGGATCGTGAGCGACGGATAGCCGAGGTCATCGAGCGCTTTTTTTGTTTCCGGGAGTTTGTCCCGGCGTATGATTGCAGTGATTTCTTTCATCATGATCTCCCCTTACTAGTGATTCAATCTTGTAAACCACGGGAGCTTCGCTCACACGGGGCTTCGCCTCACTGTCAACGGCAGCGCTTTGGTTTTAACCCCGGAATTCGTATCTGTGCGTGCGGCAAAGCCGCACCCGTGTTCATCTGTGGTTAATACTTTACAGTCCCGCTTCCCCGGTCCTGACCGTGTATGCGCTTTCAACAGGGCTGATGAAGATTTTCCCGTCGCCGATGAAACCGGTCCGCGCCTTGTCCTGGATCACCTTCATTACCTTGTCTAGGTCCTTGTCATCCACGACCGTCATGATAAGCACCTTCGGCAGCTCGTCGTAATGCACCGGTCCAACGGTCAAGCCCTTCTGTTTGCCGCGCCCGAATACCGGCATCTTGGTGAGCGACGGAAACCCCGCGCCCTCAAGCGCCAGAACAACCTCCTGCTCTTTTTCCGGTCTGATAAATGCTCTGATCATTTTCATGGTTTATTCTCTCCTTCTTGTTTTTTATTCCTTAATCTGCCTGCATCCAGCGTTTATGAGTGGAACCGCGAATGCAGGGTGAACTCCGAACTTTGAACCTTGAACTCTGAACCTTGAATTATGAACGGTTCATCGCCTTCCTAAGCCACGGCGGCGGCGACTGCCTGATCGTCTGACTGAGCTGGTGAAGGGCGCTCTCGATCGAAACGCACTCTTTTACTTTCATAGGCATAATGCCCTTTTTCACGAGACGCGCTGCTGACGGGCCGCCGATCTCGGTAACATAAACAAGCTTGCAGTCAACGAGACGGTCGACTTTGCTCTGGACAGCGTCGTCATGGAGGGGACCCATGTCTTTCGTGTCCGTTACCGCCGTGTCCATGCCATCGGAAAATTTCCGTAGTTCAACCAGGTTGAACCGGTTTTCTTTAAATTCGTAAATCGCGAACATTCCCGCCCTGCCGAAATGCTCGTCCACCTGTTTTCCATCGGTTGTTGCGAATGCGACTTTCATACTTACCTCCTAACCCGGATAAGCCGGAACCAATTATGGTCTCACGCGGAGACGCGGAGATCGCGGAGAAGACATAATCTGATTTGAATCAAAATTAAAAAAAACTCCGCGTCCTCCGCGCCTCCGCGTGAAATTATTTCCATTCTGGCGCCTTCGCGGGAATGATGATCATGTGTGTCTTTTCATCAACAGATTCGCCATCTCACTTATCATCGTGAGCGTTCCCCGGTAACCGATCGTGATCTTTGACGTGTACCCGAATGTCTTGTACACCGGGAACCCCATTTCGTAAAGCGGCGCCTTGAGCCGTTTTGCCGTGCTCTCTCCATGGGAGTTTGAGATAAGCACGTCATACTCGCCCTCGATGGAATAGAAATCGCCTATCCTCACTTCTTGCGCACGGATCCGGTCCGCTGCATCCGAAAGCGTGGGGATTACCACCAGGTCTATTGTGGCGCCCATCTCATCAAGCCACTTCGACGTCTGGATTGCAAGGTCGGGCTCGAGGGCAATACAGATCTTTTTGCCTCCAAAAAAGAAATGCGCGTCCCGCATGGCGTCCTTCAGGACCTTGCGCTGCCGCTGGTACTTCGAAGGTACGGGCTTGCCGCTCACTTCCGCGAGCGTTTGTATCAGTTGATCCGAATCCGCTAGCCCGGCAACGCTGTCGAACATCCGGTACGGGGTGCCGAATTTCTGTTGCAGCAGTTTTACCGCTGGCTCCATACTCATTCCCAGGCCGATCGTAAGCGTTGCATCGGCCATGGCCGATAAGTCGTCCATAGTCGTCCCTCCTGTTGCGAGAGGTGAAAAAACCTGTCTGCTCCCGTCAAGAGCAGACAGGTCCGGGAGGATGATCGGCCGTAAGCCAAACGCCTCCATGATTTCACGAAGCTCTGTAACATCTCCCGGAGTAAGATGCGACCCGGCAATGACGTTGATTGAATTTGATTCCGCAATCTGCAATCCACAATCCGCAATCTTTATTACCGCTTCCACTGCCCTTGCGTACCCGGTCTCCAGCCCACCGTCATAGTCCGGAGTCGCTACATGAATAATCCTCGTACTTAGCGATCTACTCCTGCCTCCTGTCTCCTGACTCCTGACTACTGCCTTTACATCATCCCCCTTAACTTCCGACAACCCGGAAGTGAGTACCCCGATGATCGCCGGGTTGTTCTTCTCAACAAACCCTTCTATGGTCTTGATCAGCTTATCTTCGCTCCCCATAACCACGTCTTCCACAAAAAGCTTGCTTGTCGCGAGCGCGATGGGCTCGCGGAAGTGCTTGGTCAGAAGCACTTTGCCGAGGAACGTGCAGCCCTGTGCCCCGTGAATGATTGGCAAGGCCCGATCTATGCCCTGCAGCGCAATCGCCGCACCGATGGACGGGGAGTGCTTGAGGGGATTGATGAGCACATCATGTTTAAGTTTTACGTTTTCTTTTTTTTTCGGGGGCGCTTCTTCGATTTCCTTGCCCCTTGCCCCTTGACCCTTGCCCCTTTCGTAAAATGCAATACTATTACTGATCTGCTCCGCCAGGTTCACCAGCCCCGGATATCCGGCATAGGGAATGTGCCGCTCCTGGTTTACATCGACAAAGGGATAGCCTTCCTTGATCGCCAGGTACTGGTTCCGTCCGCCTGCAACAAGAATATCGGCATTTCGCTCCTTCATTATCTTCAGCAGGTTTTTCGGCGACACATCCTCGATGAGCGGCGCATCAGGACCGAGGAGCTCCTTCATCTTTTCTTCATCCTCGATCGTGCTTTTTTTCGTACCCACGGCAACGATCTCGATACCGAGGTCGTGCAGCGCGGAGATGAAGGACCAGCTCTTGACCCCTCCGGTGTACAGCACGGCTTTTTTGTTGCGCAGGTTTCTGAATGGTTTCAGCATTTCCTTGAGCTTTTTTTCTTCGCCCTTGATAAGCCTCTCGACGGATTCCGAAATTCCATGGTCTCCTGACTCCTGACTCCCGGCCCCTGGCTTCTGAAGCTTTCCTGCGATCGCCCTCAGCGCCTTACCCGTCTCCGTGCTTCCGAAAAACGACACTTCCACATACGGGATGCCGTATTTCCGCTCCATTTCCCTGGCCACGTTGATCAGCGCGCGGCTGCAGACCACCACGTTCAGCTTTGCCTGGTGCGCCCAGGTGATCTCCTCGAACGTAGAATCGCCGGTGATCCTGGACAGGACCCGGATGCCTGCCTTGGCGAGGAGCGGCTCCACAAGCCAAAGATCGCCGGCAATATTGTATTCTCCGATCAGGTTTATGTCCGTATGGGTCGTGACCGGAGATTCTCCGCTCCCGATCACGTGTTCGAGCAGGACTTCGCCGGCAATCCTGTTCCCGAGGTTTTTCGGACCCACAAAACCCGGTGCGTTTACGGGAATCACGCGGACACCCAGAACATTCTCGGCCCGCTTGCAGACAGCGTCGATGTCTTCGCCCGTGAGCCCGCTCACGCAGGTGGAGTAGACAAAGATCGCCTTGGGTTTGATCGCTTCATTGGTCCCTTTGATGGCATTGAGGAGCTTCTCCTCCGAACCGTACACGATGTCGATCTCGCCCATGTCCGTGGTAAACCCCATGGTATGGAGCACGCCTTTTGATGATTGCGTTCCCCGGCCTTCCCAGGTATTGCCGCAGCACGCGATCGGGCCGTGCACGACGTGCGCAGTGTCAGCGATCGGCTGAAGCACGATCATGGCCCCGTCAAAAGCGCAGGACTCGCCGCCCCGGGCGCGGCAAACTTTATGTTTGTCGTCCGTAGAACAGCCGCTTGTTGTTAATCTGTCGATTGTGCTGACCATAAGACACTCCACTATGTCTAAACTTCTTACTTTCTTACTTTCTTACTTCTTACTTCTTACTTCGTACTCTGTACTCTGTACTTAAATTAAAGCCAGTTTCACCCCTGCCATGGCGAGCATGACACCGAGTAATGCCCGCAGGACCGGACTGTTGAACTTCGTTGCCCCCAGTGTGGAGCCCATATACCCGCCCGAAACTACGGCCACGGACCAGAAAGCGAGGTGATCGGGGAACGCGCCGCCTTTTTGAAGGTATCCCGTTAATCCGGAGATCGAGTTCAGGAGAATAAACGCCGCAGCCACGGCTGCCGTTCTCCGGAGGCTTGCCCAATGGAGAATGATCAGGACCGGGCTCAAGAATATGCCTCCGCCCACGCCCGTGAGCCCGGAAAGGAACCCGAGGCCCCCTCCTACTGCCAGCGATGCGCCGATTCCAGGGTACGTTGCCTGTTCGGGATCATCGATTGCGGCTTTGCTCCGGAGGATGAGATGGAGCGCAGCGAACACTAATGCAATGCCTACGAGTATTTTGTATATCGTCGTGTCTATGTGCATTCGGCCGCCGAGGTACGCCATGGGGACCGATGCCAAAGCGAACGGCCAGAACAAACGCCAGGAAAAATAACCGGCCATGGCAAACCGGATCGTCGTGACGAGCGCAACGATGATATTAAGAGCAAGCGCGGTCGGCTTCATGACCTCGGGCGTGAACGAAAGAAGCGCCATGGCTGCCAGATACCCGGATGCTCCCGCGTGCCCGACTGTCGAATACAGGAGCGCGATGAAGAAAAAATATATGCCAATAAGAGCGATGTCGTGCATAGTATTAGCCCCCGGATATCAGAGAACAGAAGTCAGAAGACAGAACTGAAGCTGGCTCGCGTTTCTACTAGCTTTGGCTTCTGACTCTGTCTCCTCTGCTCATCTAATCACATCAAAGCTCGCCGAACCCTCTGTTTTCCTGTCCAGTTCGTCAAGCACCGTATTCACCAGCATGGTCACCAGATTCAATGCGCCCTGGTACCCGATGATCCCCGCGCGATGCAGATGATGCCGGTCGAAGAGGGGGAACCCGATGCGGACCAGCGGCGTTCCCGTGTCCTGCGTCAGGAACTTTGCATAGGAGTTGCCGATCAGGACGTCCACGGGATCGGTGAATAACAGCGAGCGAAGATGCCACATGTCCTTGCCAATATAGACCTTCCCGTTGGCGCCGAACGGTGAGGATGCCAGCAGCTCGTTCGCCTCTGCCTCGAAATGCTTGTCCCCGTTCGTACATACGACGTGAACAGGCTCGCCGCCCATCTCCATGATGAGGCTCATCATCCCGAGCAGGATGTCCGGATCGCCCACAAGGGCGAACCGCTTGCCGTGAACGTAGGGATGGGAGTCCACCATGGCGTCCACGACCCTGCCCCGTTCCGCCTCCACCTCCGCCGGGATAGGTTTTCCCGTGAGCTTGGAGAGCTCTGCAAAGAACGCATCGGTGTTCCTGATGCCGATCGGAGAAAGCGTGAGCGTCTTCTGGCCCCACTCCTTCTGGATGTAATCCATGGTCTTCACGGTCGAATACTTCTGGAGCGCGACCGTGGCCAGTGCGTTCACCCCGTCCATGGCATCGGGAATCGGCGTTCCGCCGGGGTAGAGCTTGTACTCGCCCGTGTTCGGGGAATCGAAGGTGTCGCTCACATCTGCGAGCACCGTTGCCTCAATGCCCATCAGGCTCATCAGCCGTTTGATCTCGTGGTAGTTCCCGGTATAGGTATCGAAACCCGGAATGATGTTGATCTTTCCGTTCGCTTCGCCTTTCTTGCCCGCCCAGAGCGCTTTCAGGATCCCCCGCAGCATGTTGTCGTAGCCCACGATGTGCGAACCCACGAAGCTCGGGGTGTTCGCAAAGGGGATGAGCAGGTCCTGGGGCACAACGCCCTTTTCACGCGCCGTCTTGATGTAGGCGTTCAGGTCGTCGCCGATCACCTCGGCCATGCAGGTCGTCGAGACGGCGATCATCTTCGGCTTATACAAGGTGTATGCGTTCTCCAGGCCTTCCAGCATATTGTTCAAGCCGCCGAACACGGCCGCGTCCTCGGTCATGGACGTGGAGATAGCCGCAAAGGGCTCCTTGAAGTGGCGGCTGAGGTGACTCCGGAAGTACGCCACGCATCCCTGCGCTCCCTGCACAAAGGGCATGGAACCTTCGAACCCGGAAGCACAGAACACGGCGCCCAGGGGCTGGCAGGCCTTGGCAGGATTGATCTTGATGTTCTCCCGCTTGAAGTTGAGCTCCTTATACTCCTCGGTCTTGGTCCACTCGGAGACCTCTTTCACCTTCTCCGCAGGCCAGCAGTTCTCGAACTCCTTCTTGCGTTCGAACTGTTCCTGATAGTCTTTCTGTTTGAACAGATCGCTATGATCTCTGATCTTCATGACTAAACCTCCAAAGGCAAAGCATCAATTTTCACGCGGAGGCGCGGAGAACGCGGAGTTAAAACAAAACTTAAGATCTTTTTGATTTCTCTGCGCACTCCGCGTCTCCGCGTGAGACAGATTTTATTTTTTCCGCCTTATTAAATCCCACGTCGGGCTGTTCACCGTCATGTCCATGTCCCGGGCAAAGACCGGGAACCCGTCGAACCCGTGGTACGGGCCGGAGTAGTCCCAGGAGTGCATCTGCCGGAACGGCACACCGAGCTTGTGATAGGAGTACTTCTCCTTGATGCCCGAACCGACCATGTCCGGCTTCAGCCTGCGCGTGAACTCTTCAAGTTCATACAGTGTCGCGTCGTCCATGATCACCGCGCCTTCCTTCATCTCGGGATAGGTGCGCTTGTAATCGTCGCTGTGGCCGAACTCGTAACCCGATGCCACCACTTCCATGCCCAGGTCCTCGTAGGCGCCGATGGTGTGGCGCGGCCGCAAGCCCCCCACGTAGAGCATCACCTTCTTGCCTTCAAGCTTGGGCCGGTAATGCTCGATCACCTTTTCCATAAGCGGCTTATACTTGGCGATCACCGCCTCCGCGTTCTTCTGGATCTTCTCGTCGAACTTTGCCGCGATCTTCCTGATACTGTCAAAGGTCTTGGTCGGTCCAAAAAAGTTGAATTCCATCCACGGAATATTGTAAGCTTCTTCCATGTGGCGGCAGATATAATTCATCGACCGGTAGCAGTGGATCAGGTTCAACTTGGCCTTGGTCGCGATGCCGAGCTCGTTGATCGTTGAGTCTCCCGTATACTGGGCGATGACGCGAAGGCCCATCTCTTCCAGTATCTTACGCGAGGCCCATGCGTCGCCGCCGATGTTGTAGTCGCCGATCAGGTTCACGTCATAGGGAGTCGTCTTTTCGAGCGTGCCCTTGCCGAGCGCATAATCCTTGATCGTATCGTTCGCGATGTGGTGACCGAGGGACTGGGACACGCCGCGGAAGCCTTCACACCGGACCGGCACGATCGGGATATTGATCTCCTTTGCCACGCGCTTCGAGACCGCTTCGATGTCGTCGCCGATAAGCCCCACCGGGCACTCGGACAGAATGCCGATGCCGCGGCCGAGCGGAAACAGGCCGTGCAGCTCCTTGATCGCCAGATCGAGCCCCTTATCGCCGCCGTACACGATGTTCTTTTCCTGGAAGTCCGTGGTAATGTGCATGGTGCCGAAGGCATCGATCCCGGTCTGGCCGTTATAGTAGTTCCGCCGCGACCACCAGGAGTACTGCCCGCAGCCGATGGGGCCGTGGCTGATCGTGATCTGGTCCTTGACCGGGCCCCAGACCACGCCTTTTGCTCCTGCGTATGCGCACCCGCGCACGGTCATGACACCGGGACGGGACTTGACGTTCGCCTTCACCTGGCAGGTGCTGCACTGGCCCGTAGGGTCGTTGGCAGCCAGATGCTTCGCCCGCTCCTTCTTCGACTTCTCCGGGTAGGCAGACAACACCTCTTCGATCATCTTCTGGGTATCTTTGATCTTCCCGCTCACGGGTTTTGCGTCCTTGGTTTCTTTATCTTTGACGTCAGTGCTCATGGGAACTCCTTCTAAAAGTCAGATGTCAGACTGCCAGATGACAGATAGGCCCCTTGTCATTAGTCTGTCTTCTATTTTCTGTCATCTGTGCTCTGTTGTTTGCTACGCTACTGCTTCTTCCTTTTCCATGATCCCGTAATCCATCAAGAGCTTCTCCAGCTCGTCCATGGTGATCGGCGTGGGGACCACGAAGTTCTTGTTGTCAGCGATCTTCTTTGCCAGCGCCCGGTACTCGTCCGCCTGCGGATGGTCCGGCGCATAATCGATTACGGTCTTGCGCCTGAGCTCTGCGCGCTGGACCTCGTTGTCCCGGGGCACAAAGTGGATCATCTGGGTGCCGAGCTTTGCGGCCAGCTCGGAGATAAGCTCGAATTCCTTGTCCGTCTTTCTGCTGTTGCAGATGAGTCCGCCGAGCCGCACGCCGCCGCTCTGTGCGTACTTCAGGATGCCGCGTGAAATATTGTTCGCCGCGTACATGGCCATCATTTCGCCGGAGGTCACGATGTAGATCTCCTTGGCCTTGCCTTCCCGGATCGGCATGGCGAAACCGCCGCACACCACGTCCCCGAGCACGTCGTAGAACACGAAGTCCGTATCGTCGCCGTAGGCGCCGTTTTCTTCCAGGAAGTTGATGGCCGTGATCACGCCGCGGCCCGCGCAACCCACGCCCGGTTCCGGTCCGCCCGACTCCGCGCACTTGATGTTCTTAAACCCCGTCAGCAGCACTTCTTCCAAATCCAGGTCCTCCACCGTACCCTTTTCGCGCGCCATGTCCATGACCGTATTCTGCATCTTGCGATTGAGTATGAGGCGTGTCGAATCCGCCTTGGGGTCGCAGCCGATGATCATACACTTGTGTCCGGCCTCGGCGAGCGCCGCGACCAGGTTCTGCGTTGTAGTTGACTTGCCGATCCCGCCCTTGCCGTAGATTGCTATCTGTCTCATTGTGTTCCTCCTGTAAATAGGTTTTGTCTTATCTATAGCAACAGCTGTGCCACTTCAGAAAATGCGTTTTTACTGAGGTTTTTGGATCTTGTCGTAAAAACGAATGAATAAGATAAGAGCAGGTGATAGGAAACTATACAGTGAGGGAAAAGAGCGGCGCGTCTTACGGAGAGGAAATTTGCGATTGACAAAGGGTATGCTTGCCGTTATGATTCATGCATGTTGGCTGTGGCATTCCTGGTGTCTATGTCATCCTGCTTTCGGCTGCGAGGTGGTTTGTGAAGATTAGTCAATCAGTGCGTGTCTTTTTGTGTTTACTGTTTTTACTGTTACCCCTCAACGTACATGCAGCTGACTCGTTTTCCGCTGATCAGGAAGAAGGCAGCGCCGCCTTCGGTCTTGAAGGCTGGCTTTCGCGGGCCGATGCGAAGTGGCAAATATCGTTCCCCTATCAGCTTCAATACTCTACGCTTTCCGCGTCCGGTTTTCCCGCGGGCACTACGGGCAAAATAGAATCGGAGCTGACTTTCAAAAAAATCGACAGCCCCCTGTATATCTTCACAACAGGAAGCCGGATCGACCAGGACATTTCATTCGATGTGATGTACGGCGCCGGATCGATCAGCGGAGGGCGCGGCACGGACGAGGATCGGTTCATTGCTGATTCCGGAAAAGGCATCGAGTTTTCCGAGTCTCAAAACAGCCTGAACGGCGACGTAAGGCAGTGGGGCCTCAATTTTTATTATAACAACAAACGCTTCACCAACAATCAGAACAGCCCCTGGGGTATGGTCCTGGGCTACCTTCATTACACAGACCGTCTTCGCATGACCAACGCCGTGCAAGTCGTTTCAACCAACTTTGAAAACATGATTTTTCCACCGCCCGGTCCTTTCCCGCAATTTCCGGTTTTTGATTCGACCTACGATTTTACCTGGGACCTTTTCAAGGTAGGTGTGCTGTATCAGCCCCGGCTGACACAGAGTCTTTCTCTTACCGGTAGTTTTTCCGTCTATCCCTACGTAAGTTATGAGGGTGACGGCTACTGGAACCTGCGCACGACCGGTCCCGATGCGTTCCGGTCCCAGTCCCCTAACTTCACTCAAACGGCCACGTCGGGATACGGATACGAGGCGTCGCTGGGGCTCACGTATGCCGTCATGCAAAATCTGGAGTTGTTCGGAGGGTATCGCTACTTTTACCTGTATGCGCAGGATGGAACAGACACAACATATTTTGCCGATGGGACCCAGGCCCGTTCTAATCTTGACTGGGTGACGGTGACGCGGCAGGGCGCCTATGCAGGAGCTGCATTTAAATTTTGACGGGAAAAAACGTTAGTTGCCGAGACGCTACAGCCTCGGCAGGGGGTCCGACAGGGTGCCGCCGAGACTGAACTGGTAAAAGCCCTCAGCGTCCTTGTTCTTGATAAGAGAAAAAATCATCGATTGTTCCCGCGCCAGCCGTTCCGACGGTTTGATCTTCACCGTAAGGTTGAGCGTGCCGCGCTCGCGAAGCACCAGGTCTCCGAGACATTGTATCTTGAGCTCCTTGCCGTTCATTTCCAGCTTCTTGATCGTCAACCGGTCGCCCTTCAGGTCCGCTTCAAGCCAGCATTCATCGAAATCCAGGTCCGGGATGGGAAAGCCCTTGATCTTCAGCTCCCGGGAGGTCAGCCCCTTGAACCAGATCCTTCCCTTGCCCGTATCGCCGGTCATATCGAAATTTCCACCGAGCTTGCCCGAGAGCTTCAAGCCGAGATCCTTGAACAGCTGATAGGACCCCACGTCCAGCCCGTTCGCGTCGACCGAGACATGCTGAGGGCCGGCCCCCTGCTGTAACATCACCCGCAAATCGCCGCCGTACGCATTTGCCTTGAGACCCAACCCAAGATTGCCGCGCAGCAGGCTGAAGAGAGAAACTGTCGTGCTGACCGAGGGGCTTTCGAACAAAACCTTGCCTTGTTGGGTGGCAACGACGACATCGGAAAGGTGAAAGATGTTGAAAAACCGCGGCGAGATGTGCGCAATGGTCAGTTCCAGGGAGGTGCGTTGCCGGATGTCCGACTCCAGTTTTGCCTTGACCCTGTCGAAGGGAAAGAGCAGGAAAAGGAAAAGGAAAAAGACTGCGATGAAGTACCCGGCGAACAACAGGAGCCTGATGAGCTTTTTCTTATCGATCATGTCTTACCCCGCGCTCGAGACGAGGATCGTCGCGTTCAGCAGTTTGGGGTTGTCATAGCGGGGTTTGAACTGGAGCTTCCTGATCCGGAGGGTGTCCTTCTCCAGCAGATAAATGTAGTTCACAATGTCGTAAAGCGTGATGTTCTCGAGCTTGACCTCGACGATGCTTTCCTTGAAGCCCGCGGTCTCCACGCCCGCTTGCGGTTTCAGAGACACGATCTTGCTGCTCAGGTTCGCCCGTTTCGTGATGTTATCGATGTCCGTGAGCACGGGTCCGCGCCTGGCCGCTTCCGCCTGGGCCTCCTGGAGCCGCTTCTGGATCTCTGCGTACTCCGATTGGAGCACCTTCATCTCAGCGAGATCTTTCTCCTTCCTCGGGATCAGTTCCCGTTTCCGGGCCAGGTCCGACGTGAGCGGAGACAGCACCAGCGCGTAGAGCAGGATGAGGGCGGCAGCCGCGCCGCCGAAGATGAGGATCTTTTTATCTCTTGCTTCCAGTTTCAAGAATAACTCCTGATGTAACCACGGATGAACACGGTTTAAACAACAAGTCTTTCATAAGCTAATTTCGGTCTTGCAAAGTTTACCAGCAACCCAACGCGCAGGCCTGATATTCTCAGGTAATTAAGCAACTGAGCGCGATGGATATCGTCGATTTTCTCGACAGACTTGACTTCTATGATGACCTTGTCCTCAACGACCAAATCAGCATAATATATGCCGACTTCCTTGTCGCGGTAACGAACCCTGAATTCCTGTTGTGGAACGACTTTCTTTTTTTTCAAACTCAAATCCCACGTAAGCGCATTTCCATAGACTTTTTCAAGAAGTCCGCATCCCAAGGCATTATGTACCTTAAAAGCCGAGTCAATTATCTCCTTTGTCAATTCTCTATGAAGAAGTTCCTTCCCGGAAGCCATAAGGTCCTCAGTCTTTTAACCGTGTTTATCCGTGGTTACAAAAACCTCCGCGGTTCAC
>CAVYLT010000052.1:0-23671 GCA_963769335.1 Nitrospirota bacterium
TTTTTAATCTGAATTGAAAGGAGCATACAATGATAAAAGCAAACAACATTACCATATATGAAACACTTACAGAAATAGCCGACCCCGGCCATTCTTGCCTCGTTGTATGGGATGTGCAAAACGGCCTGGTAGACAGGATCTTCAACAAGGAAGAGTTCCTGGCAAACCTGAAAGGGCTTATTGAGACCTTAAGGAAGAAAATGCCTGTTGTATATACCCTGATAACTCCCCTGCCGAGAGAATTTCAGTCATCCTGGGGCATCTATAATATGATGCGGCGCTATAATGTAAAAGAAATCGACAAGCTTCCTAATTTCATGGCCCCGGGTTCAAAGGAGCGGGAGATCCCCGACGCTGTCAAGCCGGCGAAAGGCGATATCCTGCTGGATAAATCAGCGGCCAGTATTTTTATCGGCACCAATTTCGAGAACATGATGAGGAACAGGGGCATCACAACGCTGCTGTTTACCGGCATAGCCACGGAAATAGGGATCGAGTCGTCAGCGCGCGATGCTTCGAACAGGGGGTTCTATCCCGTGGTTGTTTCCGATTGCGTCTCTTCAATGGACAAGGACGGGCACGAACGTTCGTTAAAAAATCTGGAGAAGATAGCTATCGTGAAAAGTTCAGCTGAAATAGTGAAGAGTATGGCATAAATAATTACCGTTCCATGACGATTTCGAACCTGAAAGGAACAGTATGAAGAGAAAGATCGGAAGTCAGAACGTTCTCTATCCCATGCCGGTAACGATCGTGGGAACGCTGGTGGACGGGAAAGTGAACTTCCTGAATGTCGCCCACGTCGGGATCCTGAATGCGGGAGCACCTCACCTCATTTCGCTCGGCATGGGCAAAAGGCATCATAGCAATATCGGTATCCGCGAAAACAAGACCTTCAGCGTCAACATCCTCTCGCAAAGCCAGATCGTTGAGGCCGATTACGTGGGACTCGTCACCGGCAGCACCACGGATAAGTCCGGGGTGTTCGAGACCTTCTTCGGGGAATTACAGACCGCACCCCTGATTCAGAATTGCCCGGCATCCATGGAATGCAGGCTCCATGACATCTATGAACTCAAGACGCACGACGTGTTTATCGGGGAAATCGTGGCCACCTATGCAGAAGATGCCGTACTCACTGGCGGTAAAGTCGATCTCTCAAAGGTCAAGCCGCTTCTCTTTGATATGAGCAGCATGAAGTACTGGTCCCTGGGCCAGCCTGCGGGTGACTGCTGGAACGTGGGGAAGCAGTATAAAAGGTAAAAGAATACCGGGGCAAGAAGGTGGCGCGTGCCCGGAAATCTTAAACGCATTGTCATTGATACGAACTTGCTCGTCCGTTACCTGCCGAGGATGACCACGCCAAGACAAAGGCGGTCTGCATTCAGTCTCTGCTGATCAACAGGGTAAATTTATAGGGTAAATTTAGGCTTGCAAACAGCAGCGCAATCAGATAAATTTATCTTCAGAGGAGATTAATATGAAGATAAATCTCGAGAAAGAAGAAGATGGGCGCTGGATTGCCGAAGTGTCCGATCTCCCCGGCGTCTTAGCTTATGGGAAAACGCGTGAAGATGCCATTGCCAAGGTTGAAGCACTGGCTCTAAGAGTGATTGCGGATCGGATCGATCATGGCGAGGCCATCCCGGAACTCGAGGAACTTTTCGCGGTCACTGCATGAGTCAATGGCCTTCCGCTAAAGCCCGCACGGTTCTTGCCGCTCTCCTTCATATTGGATGGTCCCTTAAGCGAGAAACTGCCGGTTCCCACCGCATTCTTTCACGGCCTGGATGGCCTGACTATGTCTTCGCCTTTCATGATGGTACTGAAATAGGACCACGTATGCTTGCTCGCATTGCGAAGAGGACAGGCCTCCAGCCTGCCGATTTATAGCTCGTAGGTTTGATGGCGATGATTCTAAACCAGAATGACAAGCTTTTCATCACCTGTCCGTCATCGATTGACATCGCGAGCGCATAGTCGCGTTAAACGAAGCCTGTTGCGTCGGGGCTTGTCAGAGAGAGGGTAGGCTGAATTCGCCGAACTCTATCAGTAAAGGAATGATATGCTGTCAATCGATCAAAAATACATGCGCATGGCCCTCCAACTGGCTGAAAAAGCCAGAGGCCGAACTAGCCCGAACCCCATGGTCGGAGCGGTGGTGGTGAAGAACGACCGGGTTATCAGCCGCGGCTATCACCGGAAGGCAGGCGAGCCTCATGCGGAAGCAATCGCGCTCAAGCAGGCCGGCAGGGCCGCAAAGGGCGCCACCCTGTACGTGACGCTTGAACCGTGTTCGCACACGAATAAACGAACGCCTCCCTGCACGCCGCTCGTTCTGCAGAGCGGAGTGAAACGGGTCGTGGTTGCCATGATCGATCCGAACCCCCGTGTTTCCGGCGGCGGCATTAAAATAATGCGGAAGTCCGGTCTTGAAGTGACGACCGGCGTGCTCGAAGCAGAAGCAAAAAAGCTGAACGAAGCATTCATTAAATACATCACCACGGGCGTGCCCTTTGTGACGCTCAAGATCGCTCAGACCCTTGACGGCAAGATCGCTACGGCTTCCGGCGAATCGAAATGGATAACAGGAGAGAAGGCCCGGGAAGAAGGACATCGCTTGCGTGATACCAATGATGCCATCCTTGTCGGCATTAATACGGTGCTTAAGGACAATCCTTCTCTTACAACAAGGATTCCCAGAGGCCGCGATCCCATCCGCATTGTCGTCGACACGAAACTCCGGACTCCGCTGAAAGCAAAGATCATTACCCAGAAATCGTCGGCAAAAACCTATATTGCCACGCTCGACACCATGCCGAAAGACAAACTCGTTAAACTTCTGGACGTTGGGGTGGAAGTACTTCTCGCCAAGGGGAGTAAGGGCCACGTGGACCTCAAGAATCTCATGAAAATGCTCGGTGGTTTCGGCATTACGTCCGTATTGATCGAAGGCGGGGCCGAAGTGCATGCTTCGGCGATCAAATCGGGGATTGTTGACAAGGTCGTGATGTTTATCGCGCCGATGCTCATGACCGGCAAAGACTCGCTCTGTTCCATCGGAGGCGTTTCTCCGACCAGACTCACTCAGTCAATCAGACTCCGCAACATGACGTCGCGCATGGCGGGCGATGACCTGATGATTGAAGGGTATATTCGATGATCGTGCGCTGGCTACATGCTGTGAACAAGATACATTACGAGAAAAACGCCGATAGCAAGCACGGACAAGAAAAGCATAACACTCAGAATAGCTGACGGCTGGTAGGTGTCATCCTCGATCTGTTTCTCCACTTTTTTATAACGCATAAACGCAAGCACGCCCATCATAACGCCGAGTCCGACAAGAATGATCCCTATTTTTGCGGAATAACCGGGCGGCGGGGGAGTAGCCCCTTTCCCGAGGTAATAGGCCATCTGTTTTACAAAGAGCGAGAATTTTTCCACGACGAACCCGAAGGCCATGACGGCGATGCTCGTCCTGATCCAGGCGAGAAAGGTCCGTTCGTTCGCCATGTGGACGCGGCGGTTGCGGCGACCTTTCAAAATTTTGTCGTCCGATATTTCCTGCATGATACGTCCTTTCTTAGAGTATAAAACGAAAACCAATTTTCTTGCGGAGGCGCACCCGGCACTCGCGCCGCAGCACTCGTAAAAGCCGGGTGCAGGCAGAGGACGCGGAGGAAATCTTTACCTCCTGGTTGTAAATCTTGATTCGCTTGCCTGGCTCGTCAATCCTTGTCTCCGCGTCGCTTCCGAGTCTCCCCGTCTGCCTTCAGTCATCCCTGTATGAACTTGAAGATGCCGCTTCTCATCATTTTAACCGCAAAGGCAGCCAGGATCAATGACGCGACTTTGGCAAAGGCCCGGGAACCGCTGATGCCGATGAGTTTGATGATCCTCTCCGACTGGGAAAAAATAATCCAGGCAAAGAACAGGTTTACGATGAGGGAGAGAATGACGGGAATGTAGCCATTGACGCCAACCAGGACGAGGGCCGTCGTGAGCGTGCCGGGCCCGGCAATGAGGGGGGTTCCGAGCGGCACCACGCCGAATTCCGGGCTCCGCTCCATTTTTCGTTCGCCTGCCCGAACAACGTCGGTAACGGCGATGATCAACAGGATCCCGCCCCCGGCGATCATGAAGTCCTCGACAAGGATGCCGAGGGCGTTGAATATCGCCTGCCCGAGCAGGATAAAACCGATGGTCACCAGAAAGGCGGTGACAATGGACTGGCGGACGATCTTCTTCCGTTCCTGCTTTGTCACCCCTTCGGTCATGCCCACGTACAGCGGCAAGGTCCCCGGTGCATCGAGTGCAACCATGAGGGGGATGAGCGTTACGAGAAAGGGTTTGAAAAACTCCATGAGCACTCCTTGATTCCGGGAAATTCGTCGGCATTATTTCTCTGGAACGAGTATATCCCAGTTTCAGGAAGGTGTCCAGCAATGAGGTTGAATCGACGGGGAGACGCGGTGACGCAGAGGCGAAGCGGAGATAAAATCAGGAAGGATTTGCTTTTCTTTTTTGATCTTACTTCGAAGCTTAGAGATCTTTATTGCGAGAGATTCCTTATCCCCTGCAGTCATAAAAAAGCCCCGTTCTCAACGAGATCGGGGCTTTGTATTTTTTTAAGTTGCAGGTTTCTCAGCGATCTAATCCGGGTTGTAATGGCAGAGGGAACCATTGAAGCAGCCGGGTGTTGTTCCTGCGGGCGCCGGCGGCGATGGCGGCGAAATGGGCGAGTTCGCGCCGTTTGCATGGCACAGCACGCACACCGGAGCATTCGCCTGGTTCGTCGTATTGTGCTTGTACGTGTTATCGGGCAGCCACGCTGTCGGGTGCGGCGCGCTCCCGCCGTGACAGGATGCACAGGCGACACCCGCACTTCCTCCCTGGAACGTTGTGCCATGGCATGTCTGGCAGGTGCTGAAGCCCGACATGGTTGCGGCATTCGGCGCGGCTTTCGCAGCTGTGCCGTGCTGCCCTGGATCGGACCATCCCGCCGGATGTCCCACTTGAGCGTGGCAGAGCGTGCTGTTGAAACAGCCGGGGGCTGTCCCTGCGGCTGCCGGCGGCGACGGCGGAGCTATGGGTGAGTTGGCGCCGTTTGTATGACAGAGTGCGCAGACCGCGGCATTAGCGGGGTTGGTGTTCTCGTGGGTGTAGGTGCCTGTTATCCACGACGTGGGGTGCGGAGCGCTTCCGCCGTGACAGGAGGAACACCTTGTGTTCGTGAACCCGCCGGTAAAATCCGCGCCATGGCAGGTCTGGCAGGTGCTGAACCCCGACGTGGATGCAGGATCCGGGGCGGCCTTGGCAGCTGCGCCGTGTGAAGTCGGGTCGGACCAGCCCGCGGGGTGGCCTGACGGCCCATTTGCATGGCAGGTCAATCCGTTGAAGGCTGCTGAAAAACAACTAACCCCGGACATGCCGCCGTGGAGGTCTATCCCGTGGCACTCGACACAGAGTGATTGATCAGCGAGAAATGCGGCGCGGTGAGCCGTGTACCAGTTGCTCGCATGTTTTCCGGTATCGGGGTTGAGCAGGGACTGGTTGTTGGCGCTGCTGCACCCTGCTGCCGCGAAGGTGATGAGCACTGCGCCGGCCAGCAGGGGAAAATATTTTTTTATCGATGGCATATTTTTCTGTCCCCTCGAAAATTTATTTTAATGCTGTCTTGTTCGGAATATTACCAGGATGCATTGCAGCATAAATGCGGGGAATGCTCAATTTGTATAAATATAGCAGGGTGGAAAGAGAAGTCAAGAATCATTCCAATCGAGTGTTGGCAGGAGCCATCAATGAGGACGTGAAAATGGTATATAGTATAGAGTATCCCGATGTTTCAATTCATTCATGATAGGTATTTGCAATTTGACTGGCCAGGGAACTCAAGGTATTGTTAAACAGAAGCGCAGGCAACGGAGGTGGTCGGTATGGCAGAAAACAAGGAAAACACGGGGCAACTCAAACTGACGTCGCTCAGCCACGGCGCCGGCTGAGCCTGCAAACTGGGTCCAAAGGTTTTGGACCAGATCCTGAAGACCCTGCCGAAGGTTACGGACCCGCGCGTTCTTGTGGGACTGGAGGACGACGCCGGGGTTTATCAGCTGAGCGACGAGATCGCGATTGTTCAGACCGTGGATTTTTTCACGCCCATCGTCGATGACGCCCGCGATTTCGGAGCGATCGCCGCGACGAATGCGCTTTCCGACATCTATGCCATGGGGGCAAAGCCGCTGACGGCCTTGAATCTCGTGGCGTTCCCGAAGGATGGACCTTTGGAACTGCTCGGCGATATTATGCGCGGCGGAGCGGAAAAGGCGCAGGAAGCCGGCGTGGTCATTATCGGCGGCCACTCCATCGACGATAAGGAACCGAAATACGGCATGGCCGTCACGGGCATCGTGCATCCGGGGAAAATCATACTCAAGAGCGGCGCCCGGGCCGGCGATATGCTCGTCCTGACCAAGCCGCTCGGCATCGGCATCATCTCCACGGCCATCAAACGAGGCGGGGCTTCGGAGACCATGATCGCAACGGCGACGGGTCACATGAAAACGCTGAACAAAGCCGCGTCAGACGCCATGGTCGAGGCCGGGGTCAAAGGGGCTACGGACATAACCGGGTTCGGTCTGCTCGGCCATTTGCATGAAATGCTGCACACAAGCTGTGTGAGCGCGGAGCTCTCGCTGTCGCACATCCCGGTTATCGAGGGCGTGCAGGCCCTGGCAAAGTTCAGCGTTCCCGGCGGCTCGCGAACGAACCTGAGCTACGTGAGTGACAAGGTAAGATGGGCCGAGGGGATCACCGAGGAAGAGAAACTCATCCTTGCCGATGCGCAAACATCAGGAGGGCTTTTGATCGCGGTTGCAGCGGACAAACTTGATTCGCTCTTGTCAGGGCTTGCCGCGCGGGGCGTCGAGACGAGGGCCGTGATCGGAAAAGTTTCGTCGGGAGATCCGGGAAAGATCAGGGTAGGGCGGTAGAACAGATGGTTAAGAGATCCTTACGCTGGTGCAGTGCGTCACAGATCTCTTTACCGGAGTTGTCATCCCGGATCCTTCGCGTAGTTCAGGATAAACTCCGCGAAGAATCTCGTATTTTCCGACCGTTCCAAGACCCTTCACTCCGTTCAGGGTGACGGACTTAAGATAAGGCAGCATCAGACGCTTACTGCGACAGCATCGGCGACGGCGGGTACTTGTACCCTGTTCCGTGTACGATGTTGTAGGTCCGCACCACAGCACCGTCCCTTCGCACCGTAAGTTGAGAGGCGGTCCCCGTTGACACGAAGTAGTCAGAGACGGGAAGGGGCGTGTTTCCCTCCACGTATACGATAACGCCTTTTTTATCCCGCAACTCGTCGGGGAACGGCCACAGGTTGAATTGGCTCATCTTGGCATTATAGTCAACATACGCGAATATCCGTTCTTTTGTATAGTAGCTTATCTCCGCCCCCACCTGGTGCGATCCCGCGATCGCAAATTTTATTGACGGATCTTTTTCCAGTTCTTGGCCGAGTTCCCTCCACCCGTAGAAAAACTGGGTTGCGTCCGCTTGAGCCGCGTCTTCGGATATCTTTTCAAGAGGGAGAATGCCGAACCGGGTATGGAGCATTGCGGTCAAAGAGAAGACGAGGCTGAAAAGAACGGCAAAGCTCCAGAGGTATTTTTTTATTTTCCTTCCGGCGAAAAGATAGTAGCTCACCAGTATGCTGAAGGAAAAATAAGCGCAGGCGGGCCAATTGGCCTCGGCGGTGTGTTTCAGCGAGGAATAGGCGAAAAAGAATATGATCGGCAACGAGGTGAGGCTTAAGAAGAGAGTTTGCTTGCTCCTGCGGAGCAAGAACAGGATCGACGCGTACATTCCAAACAGCCAGATAAACGGGCTCGCAACCAGCATCTGCCCTCCCGCATAGGTCAGGACCTTTCCCAGAGAATACTTTGCTCCTCCGAGACCATGGCCCAGTTGATAGGTAAATGAGATCCAATCATGCTTGCTGTTCCAATACAGCACGGGCAGGAAAAAAGCGAACCCGAGCAGGAAGGAAGCGTAGGGATGAATCGTTTTGAGCCATCGCCGTTCGTCGGTAGCAAGCATAAAGAGGAGCAAACAGGGAGCGAGGAGCACGCCGGTGTATTTCGACAAAAGGGATAATCCGAATGCAACGCCCAGGAGGTACCAGTAGCCGACTTTTTGCGTTGCGAAGATCTGCCAGGAGAGATAGATGGCAAGGCCCCAAAAAAGAAACGCAGGGATATCAGGAGTGATGATGATCGAGCCGGCGAGCGTGAGCGGCAGCACATTCAACGTCAAGACGCTTGCGGAAGCGATTCTTTTGTCGTGAAACATCTGCAGGGAGAGCGACCATGCCACGACGCTGGTTATCACTGTTCCCAGGATGCCTGTAAACCGCACCCAGAGTTCCTGCTGGGAATAAAGAGTTGTGAGCCGTATCGCGTAGGCGATGAGGGGCGAGTGATCGAAGTATCCGTAATCCAGGTGCCGCGACCACATCCAATAGTATGCCTCATCGGGATGGAGTTGAAGCGTTGCGGAGACATACATCTTCCACAGGATCAGCAGAGTTACGGCAATAACGGTATTCCGTTTCGTAAAGAGAGTGTCCATCGAGTCCTCGATATCGAAAAAAGAGATAAACTGGTTTGCGCGACGATGAATGTCTGAACAGGCGCCCAGTTTACAGGAGGAGCGTGTAGCTGTCAAATGATTCACGGGATGATTCCCCGGAATATCTTTGACAGGAAGCCTTCATTAGTGGTATTGTACAAATGTAAATGCGGCGGCTGACAAACAACCTGACGGTTGATGGGTTGAAACCGGCCCCGCGAGAATACGGAAGCATCCTGATTTTTTATAGACCAAGGGCTATTGGGGATAATCCTGATAGCTTTTTTGTTTATGCGTTTGTTTTCCCAGCGACAGGGGAGGCGGCGTTCTTTACCTGATGTCGCACAGAAAGAAGGGTTCTTAGTGAATTTTAGTTCGTTCAAGCTTCATCCGCAGATAGCGGCCGGCGTCGAGGCGCTCGGCTACCAGATACCGACACCGATCCAAAAGCAGGCCATTCCTCCCGTCATGGAGGGCCGCGACGTCATGGGCCTCGCCCAGACCGGGACGGGCAAGACCGCGGCATTCGTACTGCCGATCCTGGAGCGGCTGCTCCCGGGCACGCGCAACAAGGTCCGCGCGCTGATCCTCGCGCCCACGCGCGAGCTGGCGGAGCAGATCCACGGTGCGATCAACGATTTGGGCCGCAAGACCCACTTGAAGAGCATGACGATCTACGGCGGCGTGAGCGCCAACCCGCAGATCACGAAGCTGCGCGCAGGAGTGGACATCGTCGTCGCCTGCCCCGGCCGGTTGCTCGACCATATGAATCAAAAGACGATCAACTTCGCCAACCTGGAAGTGCTCGTGCTCGATGAGGCGGACCGGATGTTCGATATGGGCTTTCTGCCCGACATCCGGAGAATCATCAAGCAGCTGCCCGTGAAACGGCAGACGCTCATGTTCTCCGCAACCATGGCCGATGATATCAGGAAACTTGCCCATGAAGTGCTCCATGACCCGGTCACGGTCCAGGTGGGCCATACCGCCCCGGCAAACACCGTGGCGCATGCGCTGTACCCTGTTGAACAGCACCTGAAGACCGGACTCCTTATGGAGCTGCTGAAACATACGGACACGGAATCGATCCTTATTTTCACGCGCACGAAGCACCGCGCCAAGCGCGTGGGGCAACAGCTTGAGAAGGCGGGGTACAAGGCCGCGTCGCTCCAGGGCAACCTGTCGCAGAACAAGCGCCAGGCCGCTCTCGACGGGTTCCGCGACGGCTCCTATCAGATCCTCGTTGCAACGGACATTGCGGCCCGGGGCATCGACGTGTCCTCGATTTCCCACGTCATCAACTACGACATCCCGGACACCACCGACGCCTATACGCACCGCATCGGCCGGACCGGCCGCGCAGCCAAGACCGGAGACGCATTCACGTTCGTTACCCGCGAAGACGAACCCCTGGTCAGGAGCATCGAGCGCGTCCTCGGCGACAAGATCGAACGCCGTACGCTCAAGGGTTTCGATTATGCAAAAGCAGCGCCGGCGCGCGATGCCGAGTTTGCCCGTCCGCCGCGGGAGCCGCAGCGCCGCAGGACGCAGCCCAAGCCTGAGCAGCGCGGCGCACAGGCAAGTCATGCAGGTCGCCCGAAAACGCATTCAGCCCAGCCGCAACGCGGGACGAACGCGCCCCGTGGCGCTGCGCCTGTTTCTCATCCCACAGGCGCGGTGCGGACTTTTAAACCCCGAACGCACAGGCCCTGATCGGAGAACAGAACGATCCCGCGCAGTGCGCACAAATGTCTCTTTCGCAAAGGCTGCTGGAAAATATCCGGCAGCCTTTTTTTACGCCGACAGCCCGTGTATTTCCCCACGCCTTCACCCGCACCCCGCATCAGCCTTACTCTTCATCCAGTTGCCGCAACATTCAACCTGAAGAAGCAGTTGTACGCAGATGAACGCGGATATTCGCAGATAAAACAAAGCATCCAGGCGGAAAGTGGCTTCACCACAACGGTGAGTCTTTTTTAGCATCAAAAGATTTTTTCTTTCTTTATCAGCGTTTATCCGAGCTTATCGTTCGACTGAGTTCACGACGAAGTCTGCGTCCAAAATGCCCTTTTCAGGATAAAGCGTGCTGCACTCCTTATAAACTTCTTGACACCATCTAAATGATGTCCTGGTACCGTGGGTGCTAATAAATAATTTGTGACGCACGGTGATTAAATTGCAACTTTTTGAAGCATGATGTCATATAAATATATGATAAAACAACACTTATATATTATTCTAACTATGAAAATTGTTCTTGACATAAAAAATTATTATTTGTATAATCGGCTAGTACTAAAGTAAGGACAACTATGCGTTGAGTGCGAAAACTGATCTTATATATGAAAAGCAATTTTTTTTAACTACTTTGACCTTAAGAACTCAAAGTACCAAAAAGAGTTGCAAAAAGACGCGAGAGAGATGGAAATGATGCTGACATCCCCACATATAGCAGCAATACGGCGCTCCTGCTTCAGGATGCTATTGGTACTTCTTATGGTTCTGGGATGGAGCCATGCGGACAACGCGTGGGCCTCGATTGTTAACGAGCCCATGACCGACGCGACCGCGCCCGGCTGGGTGATCGGCGGTACAGCGTTCCTGACTGCGAGCACCGGAGTTGATCCCGTCGGGAGCGGCTGGCTGCGGCTTACGGACCCCGGCAACGATGAAGCCGGCTTCGCTTTCCTCGATACGCCGTTCGACATTTCACAGGGAGCAGTGATCCAGTTCGATTACGCTACCTGGGGAGGGACCGGTGCGGACGGCTACAGCATTTACCTCTTTGATGGCTCTTATAATTCCTCGACGTTCTCCGTCGGCGCTTCCGGAGGCTCGCTGGGATATGCTCAGAAGACGGTGGCCCCCCTTGATCCCGGTCTCAGCGGCGGGTACATCGGCGTCGGCATCGATGAGTTCGGAAACTATTCCAATCCGACAGAGGGGCGAATCGGAGGGCCGGGAGCGCAGGTGAATGAAGTCGGCGTGCGCGGACCGTACAATCATCCCTCCGGCGCTTACTACTGGCTCGGCGGGTCGGGAAGCCTGGCCCAGTCGCTTGCCTTCAACAATCAGGGCTATCGTCCGATCCAGACCGGATCGCAGTATCGAAAGGTCATTATCTACCTGACGCCGGTTGCGGCCCCCAACTACCTTCGCGTCGATACTTATCTCCAGTTTGGATACAACCAGCCGCTGACCCCGGTCGTGACCAACCTCATGGTCGGACGGCCGGTGCCTGCTTCGGTAAAAATCGGGTATGCCGCAAGCACCGGCGGCTCTACGAACTACCACGAGATCAGAAACCTGGTTGTCGACCCGCTCCAGTCGGACATTAACCTGGGCATCAGCAAACTGGCCTCGTCCTCCACGGCAACAGCCGGCGGACCGATCGGATACACCATAACGGTGCGCAACTACGGGCCGAACAACATAACCGCCACCAACGTTCCGATCGTCGATACCTTTCCGAGTGAGTTGACGGGCGTATCCTGGACCTGCACGGGTTCGAACAGCGGGACCTGCGGCGCGGCATCGGGGTCGGGCAACATCAACACCACGGCTACGCTGCCTTTCAACGGCTCCGCGACGTATACCGTCAGCGGTACGGTGAGCCCGGCAACCGCGGCAGGGACCCTGATCTCCAACACAGCGTCGTTGACCGTACCCGCGGGAATCACGGATTACAACCCCGCCGACAACAGCGCCTCAGCGACCGTGTCGGTGACCGCCGCTCCCGTCACCCTGTCCGGCATGGTCTACAACGACGCAAACCACAACGGAGTCCGGGACGCCGGTGAAAACGCGCCGGCCGGCATCAATAACAACCTCTATGCGAAATTGTTCAGGTCGAGCGACCTGACTACGGCGCTGTCGTATACGACCGTGGCGTCCGCCGGGACCTTTACCTTTGCCAACGTGCCCTCCTACGACACCTATACGATCATCCTGAGCACCAATACAACGTTGACCGACCCGACGCCGGCGTACTTCAGCACCCAGTGGATATACACGAGCCCCGCCAACTACACGCTTGCCAATATCGTTGTCGGCAATTCCAATGTGTCCGGACAGAACTTCGGCGTGTATAACGGCAGCCGCATCACCGGCAAGGTGATCAACGATAACGGGTTGAACGGCGCGATTGGGAACGCCAACGACGGCATCCTGAACGCGGCCGAAACGGGCATCGCGGGTGTTACCGTCCGCCTGACGAACAACACAGGAGGAACAACGTATGACACGACGACAACGGGCACTGGCGGGGACTTCATGCTTTTTACGAACACGGGCAGTACGACCCTGCGGATTTACGAGACGAACTCTGCGGGTTATGTATCCGTGAGTTTCAATCACGGGACTACGGGGGGAACATATACCATCGGAGGGGAGTACATTTCCTTCACTTATACGCAATATACCGACTACAGCGGCGTCTTGTTCGGCGACGTACCGGACAACACCTTTACCCCGACGCCCCAGTCTAAGAGCGGCTCCGCTCTCGCACCGGTCTATTATGCCCACACCTTTACGCCCGGAAGCGGCGGCAGCGTCACCTTCGCGGTGAACAGCCAGACGCAGACGTGGACGAAGGCCTTTTATCAGGACACGAACTGCAACGGGACGTATGACGCGGGCACTGATACGCTGATCAGCGGCGCTCTAACGGCCTCGGCCGGGACAAACATCTGCATCCTGCTCCAGGAAACGATTCCCGCCGGCGCAGCGAACGGAGCAACCGACGTTGTTACGACGCGCGCGACCTTCACTTTCACTAACTCCGTCGGGCCGGTTGTGCAAACCTACAATGTGACAGACACTACCACGGTGCAGGCCTCGGATCTCTCGACGTCCACGAAGACGTGGACGGACCCGAACGGCGGAGACCAGAACCCCGGCGATGTAATCCCGTATACAATCACGCTTATCGAAACAGCCGGTGTTGCGGCCTCCGGCGTTACGGTGACGGATACCTTTCCCGCGACCTTGACGGGTTTGGCGGTAACGAGCTGCCCTTCGGGCGCAACATGTACTATCACGGGACAAGTGCTCACGGTTTCGAACGCTTCGGTTGCGGCCAGCGGGACAGCGGCCATTGTCGTATCCACAACAATAGCGGGCGGGACCGCGGTGGGCACGTTGATAGATAATTGCTCCACAATCACGAATCCCGCAGGCGTCGGCGCTTCTCCTTGCGCCTCGACGATCACGGTGTCCCAGTCGTCGATACCCGTCACTGGCAACAAGCCCCTGTATCTCTACGGAGCCGGTGGAGGAGCGCCTGGACCGATTTCACGATTGATCTCAGGCAATACCAGCAATATCACTATCACTGCCCGTACTTCAGCGCAGACCTGGACGCAGGATATTGCCATGCAGTTGCCCATGACGCTCAACCCCGCTTCCAATAATGTTGCAATAAACCTTTATATGTCCTGTACAAACGCAAGGACCGGAAACGTAAGGGTCGATCTTACCTGTGGCGCGATCAGCCTTACGCAGACAAAGCGCCTAACCTTTGCTGTGGGAGGAACGGTTTATCCTCAAACGTTCAACCTGCCAT
Organism: Nitrospirota bacterium; assembly: GCA_963769335.1. Lineage (GTDB taxonomy): Bacteria > Nitrospirota > UBA9217 > UBA9217 > UBA9217 > JAJYKN01. The sequence continues at coordinate 14,201 of CAVYLT010000052.1, forward strand.
ACACGCCGCCGCAGACCTGCGCTCAGGGCAATAAATGGACACTCACTATTACAAACACCGGCATCAATAACGCTCTAACGGTGTATCCGGTGAGTGGCGGAAATCGATCCTATGTCAACCTGCCGTCGGCGAGCGTTATCCACGTGGATAGCGTCAACGCCTACAATGCGGCTTACCCCGCTGTGACGACCCCGGCATCGGGATATTACACCGGCGGCCAGACGGTCTACGTGCGGCCCGCAGTGAGCGATCCCTTCGGCGCCTTTGACATCTCCTCCGCGACGATCACGATCAAGGACCCGAACAATAATACCATCGTGAGCGCGGCAACGCTGACGAACATTGTTACCTCCACTACGGGCACGAATACCTACGAGTATGCCTATACCGTGCCTGCCACGGGCCCCACGGGGTACTGGACGGTGAACATAACCGCGAATGAAGGCTCCGAAGGCACGGTCTCGGACCTCGGGACCGGGACGTTCCACGTGGTGCTGCTGCCGAGCATCATGGTCGTGAAATCATCGACGGTCATCTCCGATCCCGTTAACGGCGTGTCGGCGTCCGCGAAGGCGATCCCCGGCGCGGAGGTCCAGTACACGATCCAGGTGATCAACAACGGCAGCGGCGTGGCGGATGCGGACTCGATCGTTATTACCGACGTTGTGCCGGCGAATATGACCATGTATGTCGATACCGCCGGCAGCGCCCTGACTTTTTCGTGCAGCGGCTGCGGCTTGACGACTCCATGGACCTATGGGAGCGCGGTGTCCTATTCGTACCAGCCCGGCGGAGGTCCGCCTTACGTATACCCCCCTACGACCAACGGATACGACCCGCTTGTCACAGGGGTGCGCATCGCGCCGAGCGGGACCCTGAACGGGGGCGGTGCAAACTTTATTGTGCAGCTCAAGATGAGGATTAACTAAGACGCTTCAGTCATTGTCCCGGCTTGTGAAGGACGAGGGCTGACCGAATACCATTATGTGGGACAAAGAAAAAATAAATCAAACGACTCGCTGGGGAATCATCGTATTCCTTGCGACCTGTCTTCTGGCCGCGGGCACTGCCCTGGCAGCCGGCACGCCAGCGGGCACGGTCATCAATAACACGGCATCGGTCAGTTCTACAGGCCACGCGACCGTATCCGCATCTGCGTCTTTTACGGTCGACCGGGGGATCGATGTGCTTGTTACCAGAAAGTCAGACGTGAACACGGCGCCGACTTCCACCAACGTGGCGCTGTCGTTCCTTGTCTCGAATACGAGTAATACATCCATGCGCTTCGCCCTTTCGGCTGTGTCCAAGCCGACAAACACATGGACCATGAACAATGTCCGCATCTACCAGGACAAGAACAGCAGCGGCTCCTGGGACGCAGGCGACACCCTGTACACGGATGCCGGCACATTCGGGGACCTCGCATCGGGTGCATCAATCACCGTTTTGATAGTTGCCGACACGCCCGCCAGCCTCGAGATCGGCCAAACAGCGCTGTACGATCTTGTTGCGACGGCGGTAGACGCGGGCACGTTGAATGTTTCCGCGCAGACCACGGGGGCCAATACTTCCGGTGTGGACACGGTGTTCCTGGATGTTGCGGGTAGCGCGGCCGGCGACGGGGTTCGGGACGGCAAACATTCGGCAACCGGCGCCTTTGTGGTGACAGCCGCGGCGGTGAAGGTGAGTCTGAACAAGACCGTGACGACCATCGATCAATGGGGCGGGAGCCTCCCCATCCCGGGCGCGACCCTGCGGTATACGATCGTGGCGACGACAACGGGGAGCGGTACGGCTGCAAACGTGGTGTTCAGCGACCCGCTGCCGATGAACACGACGTATATCGCGAACACGCTCAAGCTGAACGGCTCGGTTCTTACCGACGCTGTCGACTCCGATGCAGGGGACGTGGGGGGCACGACGCCGAACACCGTGACCGTGAAGCTGGGTGACCTGACGAGCGCATTACCGGCACAAACTATAACGTTTGACGTAAAGATCAAATAAAAAGGGAGGATATTACAATGCAAAAGATTTTACAGGCAGTTTTGGTGCTGGCGCTGTTGTTGCCGGCGGGCGCATGGGCGCAGCAGAAAGGGACCATCGTCCTCAAGTCCATAGCGCAGGTTGAAGTCGCGGCGACAAACGCAAAGGGTCAAAAGATCGTTAAGCTGGTCGACGTCGGCAAAACGACGAAGGGACCGGGCGATACGGTGGTTTTCACTACGCGCTATACCAACACCGGCAAGCACCCCGCCACCGGCGTCGTGATCACCAATCCCATTGACGAACATGTGTCCTACGTTGACAACAGCGCACAAGGGAACAATACCCGCATCGAGTTCTCGACGGACAACGGGAAGACTTACAATGCGCCGGAGAAACTGATGATCACCAACGGCCAGGGCCTGTCGCGTCCGGCCCGGGGCAAGGACTACACGAACATAAGGTGGACGCTCATAAAGCCCCTTCCGGCAGGAGGAAAGGGGAGCGTGTCGTTCAAGGCCAGAATAAAGTAGACAGCTACCGTTCTTATAGGAGGATTTGATCATGGAAAAAAGAACTGGAATCAACAAGGCAGTTCGAGCGGAGGTGAAATATGAAAACGATCCATAGGAGGTGAACCGGCATTTAACAGGGCAGATGTGAATATAAACAACGAAAATAACGAAAAAAGGAGAAAACAATGAATAAGAAAAGTTTGTTTAAGTTGGCGGCAGTCCTGCTCTTCGCAGTGCTTGCCGTGGCAATTCCGCAGTATGCGCAGGCTGCAACGACTGCGGGTGATACCATCACGAACACGGCGCACGTGAACTTTAATGTCCTGGGCGTCCCCCAGCCCGAGGCGACCGGGTCCACCAGCTTCGTGGTCGACCGGAAGATCGATCTGCTCGTAACAAAGAAAAGCGACATTACCACCGGCCCGTCAGCGACCACGCCGGCACTGGTGTATCTCGTCACGAACAACAGCAATACGGCCATACGTTTTGGCCTGACGACCCAGGTCAGCGGCACGGCCCAATATACGCCGACCTCCGTATCTATCTGGAAGGATACTGACAACAGCGGCACGTATACTGCGGGTGATACAGGATATACCGACTCGACGACCTTCGGTGACATTGCATCAGGCGCATCGGTCACAGTGCTGGTCACCGCGACAACGCCGGTTACCGCAACCGATCTCAAGACAGCAGGTATTTCCCTTGTTGCGCAGGCGTTTGAACCGACAGGGTCAACGTTGGGGACAGCTGGTACGGCGATAGCCGCCTCAGGCGGAGCGAACGGCATCAATACGGTGGAGACTGTGTTCGCGGACGCTGCCGGCTCCGCCACAAGCCCGGCCGACAGCCAGTACGACGGCAAGCATTCCGCCCTTGCGTTCTTTACCGTGAATGCTTCGACAGTCTCGGTGAACAAGTCGTCCATTGTCGTTGATGACGGGTTGGGTACGCCGTATCCGAACGCAAAGGCGATTCCGGGCGCGACCATCGAGTACACGGTGGTGGTCAAAAACTCGGCAGGCACTGCGACGGCGCAGAGCGTGTCGCTTTCCGATACATTGTCGCCATCCACAGCGATACAGCCCGTAACAGCAGGGTGGAGCAGTGCGAACGGCGGCAACAAAACCTGCACGAATGCGGCTGTTGAGACCTTAGACGGCACTACGTGGAATTGTATCGGATCCTGGTCCGGCCAGACACTGACGATTACGGTCGGCGATTTGAGCTCGGGCGCAACCGCTACGATCTTGTATCGGGCGACTGTCCAGTAAGAGGAAACAAGAACTTCCTGCCCCAAATCAGGGGGTGGTGAATGATTGGAAATTCATGAGGGACTGCTCCACCGCGAATATCGCACGAATCGCCGCGGCTTTTACCCCTTCGGGTGAAGGCACGACGGAGGTACGCGCGCGCGTTGGAGCGGTCCCTGTTTTTTCTCCTGTAATTATTTTTCTGCTCTCATTCCTATTCATTCTTTTGTCTTCATCAACCGGATGGTCTCTCACGCCCTCCGGCACCATTATCAGCAACAGCGCAAAATTAACCTATACCAGCGATTTTTCCGGGACCCCGGTTACCGCACTGTCCAACACCGCGTCAGTGACGACCACAATCAAGCGGACCACGGCGACGATCGAATTTCTGCAATACGCTCCTGACTCGCCGGGCGCGCAACCCGTCATGGTCCCCCCGACATCCTACAGCCCCAGCGGAAGCCTTGGGGGGCCGTTTACCGCCCTTGGCGCGATCAGTCCGGCGGGCTCGACAAAGGTCCTCGATCTGTCAAAGCCGTTGCCGCTTATTCCCGTGACGGAGTATCACACCGGTGAGCCGGTCTTTGTCCGCGTGACGGACGGGGACCAGAACAACGATCCCGCTGTCGCGGAAACGCTCGTAGTGACGCTCCATGACGACAAGACCGGGGACACGGAAGTGTTGAAGCTGACCGAGACCGGGCCCAACACCGGCGTGTTTACGGGAGTCATACAATCCAGCCCGGACCAGAGAATCGATGACAACGGACTTTTTAACCTCGTAAACGACTCGCACGTCACAGCGTCCTACGTGGACCCCACGGATCCGACGGACTCCCACATCGCGGCCGCGCTGGTCGATCCTTACGGCATCGTGTTCAGCAGCTCGACCGGCCAGCCGGTGAACGGCGCGGTCGTCACGCTGATCGATGATTCCACGGGCGCCCCGGCCACGGTATACGGCGACGACGGCGTAAGCCTCTTCCCGTCCAAACTCACTACCGGCGGGATTGCACAGGACAGCTTCGGCAAGGTCTATGCTCTGTCACCGGGCGGGTACCGTTTCCCGTTCATCAGTCCGGGCCGCTATCATATCGAGGTCCAGCCGCCCGCGCTGTATAAGGCGCCCTCCACCGTTGCGACGGCAGCGCTGCAGGCCCTGCCGGGCGCTCCCTTTGCTATCGCGGTTCCCGGCTCGCGCAGCGAGGAGTTCATCGTGAACGCCGGGCCGGCGATCCGTATCGATATCCCGATCGATCCCTTCGGTTCCCGGCTTTATCTGATCAAGTCCACTTTGAAGGACACGGCTGCGGTCGGAGATTTTGTTCCCTACACGCTGCACGTGGAGAACATCGACAATGTGGCTCCCGTGCCCGGGGTGACCATTACCGACCGGCTTCCCGCGGGCTTCCGTTACCGGAAAGGATCTGTGCGCTTGAACAAAGGTCCCCTTGCCGAGCCGGTCATTTCCGGGGACGGCCGGAGCGTGACCTTTGCGGTCGGCGACCTCGCAGCTGCTGCGGCGGCGGACATTACCTATGTGGCGGAAGTCGGAGCGGGCGCGAACCTGGGTAAGGCCGTCAATACCGCGGTTGCCAACGGGTCAGCGGGCGCTGTTTCGAATACGGCGATGGCTACGGTCCAGGTGACCGAGGACCTGTTCGGCAGCAAGACGACGATCGTCGGCCGCGTTCTGGAAGGCTGCGGCAATAAGGGGCGCGGCGTCCCGGGGGTCCGCATCTTCCTCGAGGACGGCACCTATGTCGTGACCGATAAGGACGGGATGTACCATTTCGCGGCCGTCAGCGCGGGCTCGCACGTGGTGCAGCTCGATACGGTCACGGTGCCCGAGAACTTCGAGCCTGCGCAGTGCGAGGAAAACACGCGCTTTGCGGGCACGCCATTTTCGCAGTTCGTTGACCTGCAGGGCGGGTCCTTGTGGAGGGCGGACTTTCATATTTCGCCCCGGCCTCCGAAGGAGAAGCAGACCGGCGAGGTCGGACTTGACCTGCGGACTTCCCTGGTCACGACCCAGACCGGGTCGATTGACCATGCTGACGCCGGGCCGGGGGCTTCGCTGGCTACGGACCAGACCTGGACCTTCGGCGGTCATTGTTTCGGGGAACTGACGTTGAATAATTCCCCGGTCACGGCCCAGGCCGGGACCGCGAGGCCGGACGTGAACGGCTATAACGATTATGCGGTCATGGTGCCCTTTGTACACGAGAATTGCTGTCTCCCTGATGCGCACGGCCAATATAACGTCGCCAACGTGGTCAACCTCCATGTCGGAGCGGTCCCTGTGCGGAATCTCCGGCTGATCGTTATGATGCCGGACGGCGTAACCTACGGGGCGGGAAGCAGTTGTGTAAATGACGGCCGGGTACCCGATCCTGACCTCGGCGACGGCATCCTGACTTATCGTCTGGGAGAGCTGCCCGCCGGGTGGGAGGGGTCCGTCGTGTTCCTTTCGACAGCGCCGGCCCAAGGCGCCGAAGGAAATCTGCCCACGAAGGCCTTCCTTGTTTTCGACACTCCGACGGCAAAAGGAGTGAAGACGCCCGTGGCGGACACGAACCTCGTCCGCTATATGCTGAAGCGTCAAACGAGCGACCCCGATGCCGTGTTCCACCCCAAGTTCGCTACGCTGAAGGCGGACCTGTCAAAAAGCGACCGGAAGGAAATAGAAAATATTATCGAACAATTGAAATCAAGAAAGATCGAACATATCACCGTTACCGGTCATACCGATTCCAAGGCCATTCGGCCCGGGGCCAGCAAGGAGTTCCCGGATAATTATGCGCTTTCGCGAGGCCGGGCCAGGACTGTGGCCAGGGTCATTGCCGAGTCCCTCCGGCTCTCCCCGGACCAGATCACGATCGTCGGAAAGGGGCCTGACGAACCGGTTGCGACCAACAAGACTGCGGAGGGCCGGCAGCAGAACCGCCGCGTGGAGTTCAGGGTCGACACGCGCGAGGTTTCCAACTGGACCTACATCCGCAACGACAAGGAAACGAGCGGCCTGAAGACCGTGTCCGTTACCGGTCTGCCCAAGGGCGAGGCCTGGACAGAGAATCCGCTGTCGGCGCCGACGCATACCGTCAGTGACGACAAGAAGATGCCTGACTATGATGCGGCGTGGGTTGCAAAGGCCGATCCGGGCCTGGAGTGGCTCTGGCCCCCCGAAGGGCATCACCCGTCGATTGCAAGCATAAAAATCGCGGTCAAAAACGCCCCCGGCCTGAAGCCGCAGCTCTTCCTGAACGGGACCGAGGTGGACGGCCGCTTTTATGACGGCATGATTAAAAAATCGGACAATACCGTTGCGGTCAGTTTCTGGAGCAGTATTCATCTGAACGAAGGCGACAACCATCTGGAACTCGTGTTCCATGACGCCTCAGGCAACGAGGCGGGACGGCTGCGGCGGACCGTTCACTACTCCGGACCGCCGGTAAAGGCCGTGCTGTTGCCCGAACGCTCACGGATCATTGCCGACGGCAAGAACCCGGTCGTTCTCGCGGTTCGGCTTTTGGACAAGGACGGACAGCCGGTCCAGGAAGGGCTTCTCGGCGACTATATGGTCAACCCGCCCTATGTCTCCAAGCAGCGAGCCGATGAACTGCAAAAATCGCCGCTCGTGGCCCCGAATTCCGATCGTTCCCGATACCAGGTCGGCGACGACGGCGTGGCCATGATCGAGCTGGCGCCGACAGCGCAGACCGGGGAAGCGGTCCTTCGCGTGCAACTTGCGGGCGATCGAAGTGAGGAACTGCGCACATGGCTCAAGCCTGAGAACCGCGACTGGGTCCTGGTCGGCCTTGGCGAAGGCACCGTCGGCTACAACGTGGTGAAAGGCAACATGGAGACTTTCACCTCAGGCGGCGGCGATGACAAGTATTTCGAAGACAACCGGCTGGCCTTCTATGCAAAAGGCAGGATCAAGGGCGAGTGGCTGCTCACCATGGCCTATGACAGCGCCAAGCGCGGTACAGCCGGCCAGAACGGCCTCTATCAAACCATCGATCCGAACAAATATTATACGCTGTACGGCGACGCCACCATGCAAGGGAACGACGCGGCGAGTTCAGAGCCCATTTACGTCAAGTTGGAGCGCGACCAGTTCTACGCTCTCTTCGGAGACTACGATACGGGTCTCACCATGACGGAATTGTCCCGGTACAGCCGCCAACTGACCGGCGTCAAGTCGGAAATGAAGTCAGACCACTTCGATTACACGCTGTTCGCGAGCCGGAACGACCAGGCCTTTGTCAAGGACGAACTCCGGGGCGACGGCACGTCAGGGTTGTACCATCTGTCGCGGAAGAAGCATCGTGCTGAACTCGGAAACCGTGGTGATCGAAACGCGGGACCGATACCGGAGCGAAGTGATCCTGTCTTCCCAGCCGCTCTCCCGGTTCCTCGATTACTCCATTGACTACGATACGGGCACCATCTTTTTCAAGTCCCCGGTATTCAATACCGATGAGAATTTTAACCCGATTTTTATCGTCGTACGGTACGAAACATTCGGCGGTTCCGAAAACTCCTACACCTACGGCGGCCGGGGCGCCGTGCGCGTATTGAACAACAGGGTCGAACTCGGCGCCACGCAAATCCATGAGGAAGAGAACGGCGGTGTAGGAGCCCTCACGGGCGTCGACACCACGGTGAAGGTGGACGACCACACGCAGGTCAAGGCGGAAATCGCAACGTCAAAGAACAACGAAAGCGGAATTCCTGCCGATGGGTCCGCTTACCTGACGGAACTGTCCCACCGTTCCGACAAGATGGACGGAAAGGCATACGTGCGCGAACAGTCGAACGGCTTCGGCCTCGGGCAGCAGAACAACAGCGAGACGGGCACGAGGAAGGTCGGCGCTAATCTGAATTACAAGATCGACAAGCCCTGGAGCTTTGGCGGGGAAGTGTTTCAGCAGAACGTTCTTGCCACCGGCGCGGTGCGGGACCTGGCTGAACTTCACAGTCAATACTCGGCAGGCAAGTACGATCTTCTGGCAGGGGTCAGGAGCGCCGAAGACATGCTCGCTCAGGGGCAAAGCTACCGGTCCGACCAGCTCTTCGCAAGCGCGAAATACCAGCTCACCGACCGGCTCGCGCTGCGCATCAGCCGCGATCAGTCTCTGGGATCGGACAACAACAACGTCGACTACCCGACACAAACGACTGTCGGCGCGGACTATAAACTGAGCGACACTTCCACTTTTTTTGCGGACCAGGCATGGACCCAGGGGTCGGGAATCGATACAGCGACTTCCCGCATCGGGATCAAGGCCGCGCCGTGGACAGGCGGCCAGATCGGGTCCACGATGGAACAGCAGACGACAGAGAACGGGGTTAGGCTTTTTTCCACAACGGGGTTGAAACAGTCCTGGCAAGTCACGAAGAAGTGGAGCGTCGATGCAGGGCTGGACCGCAGCACGACGCTCCGCAACACGACCGTGAGCACGGACGGCAGCACAGCCCCGTACGTTTTCAACAACAACGTCCCCCCGGCCGTCGGCGCATCTGAGGACTTCACCGCGGTCACCCTCGGCGCGGGGTACCGCGAAGAAAAGTGGTCGTGGGCGGCCCGCGTCGAGGACCGTGTATCCACGTCGGAGGACAAATTCGGCGTATTCATGGGCGCGAACGGCGAGGCGCACAAAGGCCTCGGGCTTGCGGCAAGCCTGCAGGCATTTAAAACCTCGGACGTG